>CAYRMD010000078.1:0-22587 GCA_964425225.1 uncultured Pirellulaceae bacterium
ATCCATCGAGCCAATACGCTCGTTTACCGCCAGTTGATCAGACGTTCCTTAATGGTAGATGAAATCACTCGGTGATTTGCCGGGCCTAGCGTAGGTATGCCTTTTTCGTCCCGACCCAATGTGAACCGATGCGGGTGCTTCTTGGCAAAGGCGCTGCGTGGAGCGGGGGCTCAACAGAGCCGCGACCGTAAGGCAACGGCTAATTCAATAGAACGCAAAGGCGTAGGGAGATTCGACGCAGACACGCAATAGCGCAAGTAGGCAAGTGACATGTAGCGCTTCTCTTCGTTGTGCCCCTGCGCCTTAGCGCCTTTCCGTTAAGACTATATTACCTACAAATGCGACGCACGCACCGAAAAGCCGCCGCGCACCCATTTGGTAGCGTTTCTTTTGCCAGCGTCTTACAACGTCTTGTTGGGCTTTGGCTGCTAGCATTCATCTGTGCCGATAAGCAACAGGGTGTGTCAGCAACTCGATAGCAAAGGGGTTCCCAAGCGGCAGTATCCGGCGACGCCGGCATCGTGCGCTCGAAGAAACAAGGTGTTTTAGACCACCATAAACGCGCCGAGCGAACGTAGTATACATAAGCATGTCGATAATCATAGTCGTAAATCAAAGAGGGTGGTACCGAGCCGGGGACAGGCCCTGCCGGCCCGGGGACAGGCACCCTCGGCCCCGGGGACAGGCACCTTGGGCCTGGGGACAGGCACCGCGACCCTATGGCGTGGTAATTTGTTACAACTAGGAAGCATCAAGAAGTAAGAAGTATTGAATATTTTAGACAAAGAAAACATATTGGAAAAAATCCGTGCCGTTCCCCGCTAACGTGACGAAAGCCGCCATTGTCGACAGATGGGTTAGGGAACGGATGCCCAGAGAGTTAGGTCAGCCCGCGAGGCAGGTGAGGTTGTTCGACGCTGTTTTTCGGAAAAGGTTCTCCTGCGGGTATTGCTGGCACGAGATGTGGCAAGCGATGTAACGAACCGTTGACGCTGTGTGCGCCGGGATTTTAGGTTCGTGCCTCGTCGGAGTAGCAACCCACACTAAATCGCGATTTTTTAAGAAAGCCTACCGCATGCGTTCGTCTGCATCCCCCGGCGCCGCGAACTTGGTGTACCCGGAGGAACACGGCGTGTAGGAGCGTGTTTGCAACCAATCCCGATGCAGAAACGTGGCCCGATTCGCATAGTGCCGCTGGCTTACGGTCGCGGCTCTGTTAACGTATCCATCTTCCGAACCGATAGGGAAAGTGCTAGTGATAGACAGCTCGGTTACAGCCACGTCCTACCTACAAATCCGATGTACACGCGGGGCTTTCCCGTTCGGCGGCTGGCATGGGAAGGTACATTATCGCGTGGATCGACTTTTGCCGCGTAGCGTTGGCAGTTAGCAAGAAGAATTCAATACAAGGGTGCGAAGGCGCAAAGGCGCGATCGGTGAACGAAGCCCGGATCGCGTAGTTGCGTCGTTGCGGCGAATCACTTGGCTCGTCACTAACAAAACTCGAACTTAGCGACATAACCAAACGTGACCCAATGCCAGGCGAGCGTCGAATGGCCCGAGCGTGCGACTGTCTTGCGAGTTATCCGGGTTGTCGCCTAGCACATAGTACTGGTGTGGGCCGAGTTGGATTTCGAGGTGTTGATTGCCAAGACGTGTCTGCGGGTCTGGTGTGTAGTAAACATCCCGCCATACTCGCCAGGACGCGACCCGCAAGCTACCTCGGGGAAAACTAAGGGCAAACCATTCTCCCGGAAAGCTCGACGGGTTGCGTGAGTCCCCGAGCCCGTCGCTCGCTTGCCAAGAGCCATCGGCGTTGCCATTCGGTGCCGATGGAAAACCGTTTTGCTCCACTGGATATCGGACAAGGATTCGTCCATTGGCCTGCACCCAGAGCTGAAGATCGATAAACGCAAATTCCCATCGGCAGTGCGCGGGTATGTTTTCCGCGCGGCCGTCGGCAACGCGAGAGGCGTTCCAGAAGATTGACCAATGTCCGGTAGAGGCCACATGTACGAGCCATGCACCATCTCCGGTTTGCACCCGCCAGGCAAGGGACCACTTCGAGTTATGCATTAGCTCTACTTCCCAGAGGCAATCGTGGAGAACTGAATTAAAGGACGTCAGGCCATGTTCGACATTGGGAATGAGTGTTTCGGCTCGTTTTTCTGTTGCGGCCTTCGCCAGCGCACGTTGGTTTTCATCGCTCGTTGGCTTCCCCGAAGGGTTGTCGGCTGATGAACTACTACCGTGCACCCCTGAAAATACGAACCACTCGTACCCATCCGATAATACATGTCGCTGCCAACGGAGTCGTGAAGGGTTTTGGTATCGACTATCATCCACCAATACTGCACAGCTAAAAAACTCGTCGAGTGTTTTCCTAGCAATTCTTCCATCGATCCAAATATTGCCCCCGCGAATCGCCACGCGTTCGCTGGGCAACCCCACCACACGCTTGATGTGGCCGATGGCAACCTGGTTTGGGTCGCGCAAGGCCCACACTTGCCAGCGTTCCGGTTTTTTGGCGCGTGCGTCGATCAGCAAACGTTCGGCGGGAATGGGGTTGGCCGACCCATCCGGCGGAATGCGGATCAGAGCTTGGCACAGGGGGCAAAGCGTGGTGAACCGCTGCTCGACAATCGGTTCGCGGTACGTATAGCGGCACTCGGGACAGGTAAGCTTCCAAGCCGTTCCGACAAGCGTTGGCACCATGGATGGTCCGCTAATGTAGAGAGGACGTATCCAACCGCGGATTTGCCACAGCTCCGCTGATGCCACGCAAGCCATCCCGAAAATGACCAAAATCCCAGTACGAACCAAAAGACGATATCGAGCAAGTCGTGTGGCGATGGGGAGCAGTGCAAGCGAAAGAATCAGGGTAGCTGTCGTTGTCCATAGGGCGAGGTAGAACCCGACAAGACTCACAACCGGTAGTGGCTGGACCAGGAGGCTCCCGCGGCGCATGAGGTACCACCATGCCAGCAGGAAAATCACCACGCACACCGCACGCGCCAATCGCGGTTGCCAAACCAAAGGCGACGCCATAGACCGGCCCCCACTTGGGCTCGAAGTTTCTCATTGAGCAGCGACGAAAGCTGCTGCTGGTGCGACGATGGATGGTTCAGGGTTGTTCTCCGGATCCAACCGTGTGCTGGGTCGGGTAGCTCGCAGTCTCTGGACCGGGCACGTTCCGGATACCGGAACGCTCCAACGCGGATGTTTACGAGTCGCTGCTGCTCTCTAATACCGCTAGGAACGCTCGCTGGGAAATATCTACATTCCCGATTGCTTTAAGCCGTTTCTTGCCTTCGCGTTGTTTGGCCCACAGTTTGCGCTTCCGCGTGATGTCGCCACCGTAACATTTGGCAGTGACATTCTTACGCAAAGCCGGAACCGTTTCTCGTGCGATGACTCGAGATCCGATCGCGGCTTGAACGGCGATTTCAAACAGGTGTCGGTCGAGTTCTTGTTTAAGTCTCTTAACTACAGCTCGCCCTCGGCGTTCGGCATCCGAGCGGTGGCAGATAAAACTCAAAGCATCCACACGCTTACCGTTGACCAGTATATCCACGCGCACCAGGTCGGCTGGCTGATAGCCGATGAATTCATAGTCCATCGTTCCATAACCGCGGGTGACGCTTTTCAACCGGTCGTGTAAGTCGTAAATCACTTCAGCAAGTGGCATAAGGTAAACGAGCATGGCACGTGTCGGCGAAAGATACTCGGTCGACTGCAGTTCACCGCGCCGATCCTGGCACAATTTCATTACCGATCCGATCGCGTTACTCGGTATGAGCATGCTGACGCGCACCATCGGCTGCCGGAATTCCGCAATTTGTCCTGTGTCGGGGACCTCTTGCGGCCGATGCACTTCGATAACCTCTCCGGAACGCGTCAGGATCTCATAAATGACGTTCGGAGCGGTCTGTACCAAATCCAAATTGGCCTCGCGTTCTAACCGCTGCTGAATGATCTCCATATGGAGTAACCCGAGAAAACCACAGCGAAATCCAGGCCCCAATGCGTCGCTCGTCTCGGGGACAAATTCGAAGCTTGGATCGTTAATCGACAATTTAGTCAACGCGTCGCGCAGCTCGTCGAAGTCTTGTCCATCGGCTGGATAGAGTCCGCAATAAACCATTCGTTTCGGCCGCCGGTAGCCTGGCAATGCCGGAGCGGGTTGGTGGAGCGAAGTTACGGTGTCTCCAATGTGTACCTGTTCCAACGATTTGATATTGGCGATCAAGTAACCTACTTCACCCGTTTCCAAAGTCGGAGCGGATACCATCCAAGGGCGAAACTTGCCGAGTTCGATGATGTCGTAAGTCACTCCGGCCTTCAAGAAGCGCACCTTCTGACCCACTTCGATTCGTCCGGCCATCAGGCGCACATACACTACCGCACCGCGGTATTCGTCGTAATGCGAGTCGAAGACCATTGCCTGTAAAGGTGCTTGGGGATCGCCTTGCGGAGGCGGGAGACGACGAACGATCGCTTCCAACAAATCATCGACGCCTTCACCCGTTTTCGCACTGACCCGCAGCACACTGGACGGGTCGATCCCCAGCGAGTGTTCCATTTCCAGAAGCACTTCGGCGATACGGGCTGCTCGCAAATCGATCTTATTAATTACTGGAATAATCGTTAGGTTGTTTTCCATCGCCAACATCGCGTTGGCAACGGTCTGTGCTTCGACACCCTGTACGGCGTCAACTACAAGGATGGCACCCTCGCAGCAAGCAAGCGATCGAGAAACCTCGTACTGAAAATCCACATGGCCCGGTGTGTCGATCAGGTTCAGCTCGTAGAGCTCTCCGGCATAGGAATAATGCATCGCGACTGCGCGGGCTTTGATGGTAATGCCACGCTGGCGCTCGAGCTCCAGATCATCCAAGATCTGATCGCGCATTTGGCGAGGGTCGACCGTACCGGTTTTTTCCAGTAACCGGTCAGCGAGCGTGCTCTTTCCGTGGTCGACGTGAGCAATGATGCAGAAGTTTCGAATATGCTGTGGATCAAAGGACATAGCCAAAGCGGATGCACACGGAAGGGTGGGGCTTGTGCCCACCGGTCGGGAAATGGGTCGACCTCCTAGACATTGCTACACCGGGGGTCACGACGAACCCGGGGCATTGGCCAAGCGGTCATCTGGCGAGCGACCGGTAGACTTCATCCATCCGGCTCGGGCGATCCCGGCAGCACCAATGTAACCCGCATCGGCCCCCAGTTGCGCGAATACGATTTGAGTGGAGTTAGCTACCACATCAAAGGCGCGGCGGCGAAATTCGCGCCGCACACCCTCCAAAAAACGACGTCCTGCAGGAGCTTGTTCGCCACCAAAGTCCATCGCTCCTCCGAGGACCACTAGTCCGGGATCAATCGCATGTACCAGCGTTACGATACCGATTCCCAGGTAACGCGCGGCCTCGTCGATCACCTCTAGGGCTAAAGCGTCCCCTGCATTGGCTTCCTCGGCAATCATCAACGCGGTCAGCTCCTCGCGATTGACCCGCTGGCGAAGCGAGCTAGGTCGTCCTTCGTCGAGCAATTGCCGTGTTCGCGCCACAACGGCCGTCGCACTTGCGTAGGCTTCCAATTCTCCACGGCCACCTCCCCAGGCACACAATCGAGCATCCTCACGGGAGTCGACGATAATATGCCCGCACTCGGAGCCGAAGCTATGTTGGCCGTCAACCGATTGGCCTTCGATAATAATACCGCCTCCGACTCCGGTCCCCAAAGTTAACATGATCATGCTGGAATGATCCCGGCCTACTCCGACCCAAAATTCGCCGTAGGCAGCGGCGTTGGCGTCGTTAGCGAACCATACCGGTTTACCGCAAGCCTCCGATAGTGCATCGCGGATAGGAAAATAACGCCAATGCGGTAAGTTGGGCGGTGCTAAAATCAACCCGCGCGGGATGTCCATGGTTCCGGGTGTTCCTAAACCGACGGCTGCTACATCGTTCCAACTCACCACAACTTTTTGGAGCAGTTCGCCGATTGCATCTCGGATTCGGGCCACGGCATCCGCCGGCCCCCGTTCTTCCAACGTGTCGATCCGTTTTCGTTCTAAGGAGCGTCCCTGATTGTCAACCAAGCCAATTTTGATTCCCGTGCCGCCGACGTCGACACCGACAAACAGAGGATGTTCTGCGCTTGAAGGCTCAATCAGGGGGACGCGCGACATGTTCCCACTCCTTCAGCAAGCCGTGGCAGCTCAACAGACACCCGCTTCTTTTGCCCACACGTAGTCTCGGCAGTAACCACATTTGTCTCGGTAAGCCTTGTCACTCTTTGAAAAACGATGGGTTCGTGCCTCACGGTAGCGCCGCAAGATGTTCGTCTCCGTCGCCAGTCAACTTTTCTATCCGTCAGCAAACAGGACTTATCAGTATAGGTCCCCCGAACGGGATTGGCCAAGACCAACGGTCGAGGATCGGCGGCCCGTGGGTCCGTCACATTTGTAGGTAATAACTGATTAAACGCAAAGGCGCAGAGCTGTAGCGGCGCGAAAACAAGTGAGGCGATGAACGCCGGATGGTATCTTGGTTGTGCCTTTGCCCCGTAGCGACTTTGCGTTGAGTTAAATTCGCCGCTCGCCGCCGGTCGCGGCTCTGTTGAGCCGTTGCTCGAAAAAACGTGCTTGGCAAGAAGCATACATTGACTACTCATGCGGTCGGGTCTGGTTGAGTGGAAAAAGGTAGACCTACGCCGCACCCGGCAACGAAGGAATCACTTGGCTTTCATCAAGTGACACCCGCGACAAACTTAGTCGCTCGTTGCAAGCAGCTCGGGCCTTTTCGGGAATTGCCGTCCTGGGGATCTAGCGCAAATTGTGGTACTCGATTAAAACTAATCTTAATCGATGTCAACTGGGGAATTTACCAAGCCTCGTGCCAACGCGAAAGAGCGTGCATGTTGGAAAGCCCGCATCGAGAAACTATCGAGAGAATTCACGCTTCGGGTCGATCGGGGGTCGTGGCTGTCACCGGCGGTGGTAGTCTGGTCATAAGCGATTTATTGACGGTGGCTGGTGCATCGCGAAGTATGCTCGAAGCTCTGGTGCCCTATTCGTTTGCGTCGTTGGTGGCTTTCTTGGGAGCCGCCCCGGCTCACGCCTGCCGCCAGCATACCGCGCGGGCGATGGCCATGGCAGCTTTTTGGCGAGCTATTCGCTGGAGGAGTGCCGCTCCGTCTGGGAGTACGATCAGTACCTGGTCGACGGTGGTTTCTGATCCGGTTGCCGAGTCGGTCTGGGGCGTGGCGTGTACGGCCAGCTTGGCTTCGGATCGCCCCAAACGAGGTGATCATCGATTTCACGTAGCGGCCCAGACTGCCGACCGGACATGGGCCTGGTCTGCGGTGCTCCAGAAGGGCATTCGGACGCGCGCCGAGGAAGAGCGGCTGGTGGCCGATTTTCTCATCGCCGCCATTGCCCAGGCGTGCAGTTTAACGGGCGTCGAGGCACCGACGCTTGAGGCGCCGGAATCGCTTGAAGGCACGTCAGTCGAAGCCCGGCCCGAATGGCGCCGTGTGGTTCTCGGTCAAGCCAATGCTGTTCGTATCGGATCCGCCTCTGACTCAACCAGTGCTAGCTCGTCGGTGAACCGAGTTTTGTTGCCCGGTGCATTTCATCCTTTGCACGAGGGCCACCGCCACATAGCCCAATGGGCAAGCCGCTATTTAAATCGGCCGGTTGAGTTTGAGCTTTCGGTCCGCAACGTGGACAAGCCCCCTTTAGACTATGTGGAGATTGCCGAACGATTCGGTCAATTCGACGCGAATCAAGTCGTGTGGCTTACCAATGCCCCGACTTTCGTCGAAAAAGCGCGCATTTTTCCCGGTGCTACGTTTCTTGTCGGCGTCGACACTTTAATACGTATCGGCGACCCGAGGTATTACGGCAGCGAGGATGCGTGTCAAGCCGCACTGAAAGAACTCGAGCAGCACAATTGCTCTTTCTTGGTGTTCGGGCGTCTGGTTGGCGATCGGTTTTTAACCTTACGGGATCTACCGGTGCCGGATCTACTGCGTCGGCGCTGCCAAGAGGTTCCGGCGGATGAGTTTCGCTGCGATCTTTCTTCCACGCAGATTCGCGCCGAGCAGCACATCATGGAGGAGTAAATGAGCCAGGCGGCAATGGAGCAACCTTACGAGCCGCATGAAGATCCGAGCGGGCTGCAATCTATGGTCGGGCCCGCAACCCGGAGCGTCACGCCCGAACGGTCCTCGGGCCGATTGGGGCTGATTTGCGGCCTGTTGTCGGTGTTGGGATATACGCTCGCCAACATCGCTCTAAGACGAGTAGCCTCGTGGGATCCAGCTTGGGTCTCAGCCATGAAGGCCGTTCCTACGCTTCTGATCATGAGCCTTTGGTTGATGTGGCTTGGCCGGCGCAGAGTGTCCCTTTGGCCCGACGAGCATGGATGGCGATGGCTAATAGCCGGAGCATTGGTCGGTCAGTTCGGCGGTAACTGGCTGTTCCAGTGGTCGCTCGGCGCCGCGGGACTTGCTTATGCCGTACCGTTGAGCACCGCCTCGATGATCTTTGGCGGCGCCCTGTTGGGAAGAGTTTTTCTCCATGAAGGCCTACGGCCGCGCACGGTTGCCGCAATGAGCCTTCTGATTCTTGCAGCTGTCGTTCTGTCCATTGGGGCCCAAGAAAATTCCTCGATCCTTCTGCCCAATGCAGACGCTCTTGAGGTTGCATCGGCTCCCTATGCAGGTTGGTTAGGCGCTGCCGGCGCTTTGGCATCAGGAGTCGCGTATGCGTTCTTGGGCGTTTCCATTCGCCGAAGCGTAACGCGTCATGTCCCGATTGCTGTCGTCATGTTTGTCGTATCCTTGACAGGCGTGATGGCCATGGGTGGGGTTGGGCTTTGGGATGAAGGCCCCGGTCGGCTGTGGGCTATACCTCGTTTGGAGTATCAATGGATGCTACTGGCAGGGATATTCACCACAGCCGCCTTTATCTGTTTAACGATTGCGTTGCGGGAGACCAGCGTTACGTATGTTAATTGTTTGAGTGCGGTGCAGGTGGCAGCTTCGAGTGTGCTAGGTAGCCTTCTTTTTGGTGAATTAGCCACCGCATGGTTATGGGCTGGGGTTCTGCTCACCGTACTGGGACTTTGGATGCTACCGCACGGTGAGCCCGTCGAGAAGAAGTGATTCGGCCGTTTCCTCTCAAGCCGATGTGACCTCATATGCGGTCGATAGATGGTTCCTGGCACAAGCGTTTTTTAGGCGTGTGAAGTAACTTAACGCAAAAGCGCTAAGCTCGACTGTTGCCATATTTGGGTTACTGAGGGCCCAAATTGCTATTGGTCCAAGAAGCGGTCGCGCGCAAAACCAGGCTCCTTGTGGTTTCGGTAAAACACACCAGTTGAACCAGAAACGGGTCTGTTATGTTGCCGGTGCCGATCGCCGCGGAGCCGTTGTTGATGGATCTTGGTAGCTCATGTACTGACCCCACGTTGAAGCGGATGCTGGTCTTGTTGGTGGGGGCGATTCTAGCCCGGAGGCGCCGCACGGTGCTCGGGCTGCTGCGGATCATGCGGGATTGGGCCGATGGGCACATCAGCACGTATCGCCGCGTCTTGCGTCGCGCCAGGTGAGCGCTTTGGCCTTTGGCCAAGTTCCCGGCCGGGCGTCTCATCGCGCTGGCTGAGAAGTACGGCAACGACGAGTTTATTCTTGTGGCCGGCGGTGACACCGTGGCCGAAGCTAAAGGCAAACGGGTCTGCGGCAAGGGATGTCATCACGAGGCCGCGCGCAGCTCGCACTGCCACACCGTCTAGCATTGGGGACACCGCTGGGGTGTCCTGACGATCCTAGTCCGATTTCCCTGGGCCCGACGCCCGTGGGAGTTGCCCGTCTTGGCAGCTTTGTATCTGCCCAAGGAGGTCAACGACAAGGAAGGACGCCGACATAAGACCCGCCTGGACCTGGCCCGAGGGCTTTTCGCCATGCTGCTGCGGTGGTTTCCGGACAAAAAGTTCCTCTTCCTGGGAGACGGGTGCTACGCCTCGCATGAATTTGCCTCGTTCTTTCATCGCCATCGGCGGCGGGCCGCCTTGGTGGCTCGCTTCCACGCCCGATGCAGCCCTCTACGATCTGCCGCCGTAGTACCGCGGCAGGGGCGGCCCCGCGTCAAAGGAGCCGAGCTGCTCACCCCTCGCCAGGTGGTGGCGGACAGCCGCTTGCGAAACATCCCCGTCGATTGGTACGGCGGCACCCAACGGCAGGTGGAGATCTGCGACGGCACCGGATTCTGGTACAAGAGCGGGCACGGGCTTGTACCCATCCGCTGGGTGTTCGACCGCGACCAGACCAGCACGCGGCGCGACGAGTACTGCTAGACGACCCACCCCGATTTGGACCCCGCCAGCATCATCCATTACTTTACCAGCCGCTGGTAGATCGAAACCACCTTCCAGCAAGCGCGTGCGTACCTCGGCTTCGAGACCGCCCGCGGCTGGTGCCGCAAGACCGTGCCGCGAGTGGGCCCCTGCCTGTTGGGATTGTTCAATATCGTCAGTCTAATCTATCACGAGCGTTTGAAGCATCATCAGCCGCGGCCCGCCGGTGGACCGGGTTACGAGAAATCTGAACCTACCTTCAGCGATGCGATTGCCGAGGTGCGACGGCTCTTCTGGGAGCAAACACTTTTTGCCCAGCTCCGCTTGCGCCGAACTGTGCAAAAACTCCCCCGGAAAATAAAGAACCTCCTGTTCGACTGTCACTGCCAAGCCCTCTAAGGTGGATAGTTTGGCAAAAGTCGAGCTACGGCGCAATGGCGCAAGGAAGATACCATCTAGCGTCCGTCGCCCTATTGGGCCTTAACGCCTCTGCGGCCTTCGGGGTTCCGCAGTTCGTCACAATTATGCCTACAATCAGGAAGGACAGATGCAAATGTCGAACTTACGTGAAGACCTTGTGCTGTGTGGGATCGACTCACCTGCAATCACGGAGCACGTACGCGAGTCACCACGGTATCGTGCCTTCGGCAATTTCTCACTGAACAGCCTGTCGCCCCGCTTACGTACCGGTATCGCTCGAGCTATACTGGATTTTTATTAGATGGAGGGGAAGGAGACGCAAGGTGCAGCCGTCGAGCGGGTCGACGGCCGTCGGCCGCACCGCCTCGGATGGTGCGGAGAATGGGTAAGTCGCGTTCCAGGGCAGGGTCGTCCCCGGTGGATTTCGGGTCATCGATGGTTTCCGTGAAAACAGACTTGGGCGGCGCTTTTAACAGCTTATCCATTGAACGATGAGCGGCAGGGACGACGATACAGGCTCTTCAGCTGACGCAACCGAGCAACGGGGTGAATCGTCCCCTTTTTCGGTATGTGAGGCTTTGCGCTTAGCGCAACCAGCCGTCTTACCGTCGCTTTTACTTTGCGATTTTGCTCACCTGGCCGACGAGGTGCATCGCCTGGAGGAAGCTGGCGTACCCGGATTGCACTTGGATGTCATGGATGGCCATTTTGTGCCCAACCTTACCTACGGGATGCCCGTCGTAGCAGCACTGCGCCGGGTGACGCGTCTGCCGTTGGATGTGCATCTTATGATTAGCCGTCCGGAGCGTTATGTGAACGAGTTTATCGAGGCAGGGGCAGACATCCTTACTGTTCACGCGGAGGCTGTCGAACGCCCGGCAGATGTCTTGACGCTTATTCGCCAGCGGGGAGCCGCAGCCGGATTGGCTTTTAACCCCGGTACTTCTCTACGCGTTCTGGAAACATGCGCAGACTGCGTAGATTTGGTATTGATCATGAGCGTTACTGCTGGTTTCGGGGGACAGGCTTTTCAGCCAATTGCTCTGGACCGGCTGCGATGGGTTCGGGATCATTTGCCAGCTCATGTGCTTGTGGAAGTCGACGGTGGCATCAATCAACATACTATCGGAGCGTGTGCCAAGGCAGGCGCTGGATTATTTGTCGTGGGATCAGCGATTTTTCGTAGCAGCGATTATCGTCGTACCATTACGGAATTGACCGCTTTAGCGCGTCAGTCCGAACTACCTGTAAGAAATTAAACCACTGCCATGTTGAAAGTCATTTTGGTTCGACCTGGGGCAACGGCCTTCGATGAGCAGCGTCGTTTTAAAGGGTCGCTCAACTTACCGCTTAGCCCCTTGGGTGAAGAACAGGTACAGAAATTAGCCCAACAATTGCGTAACGAGCCGATTCAGCGGATCTATGTGGCGCCGTGCATGGCAGCACAACAGACGGGCAGGGCCCTTGCGGCAGAGCGTGGGATACCGATCGTTGAACTTCCGGAGCTGCGCAACATGGACCATGGCCTATGGCACGGTAGGCTCATCGATGAGGTGCGGCGCCAGCAGCCACGGCTGTACCGCTTATGGCAAGAGATGCCGCAAGAGTTTAGCCCACCCCGCGGCGAAACGTGGGAAGAAGCCAGGCAGAGGGCTGGTGGGGCCATACGGCGTTTTTGCCGAGCGCATCGATCGGGCGTGATCTGTGTGGTGGTTGCCCAGCCGTTAGCCACTTTGATCCAACAACAGCTCGGCGCGGTGGAACCGGTGGACGTTTGGAAAGCCGAATGTGACTGCGGTGGTTGGACGCAAATTGAGGTAACGCCCGATCGGGTCGCGACGGTCAGTTGACGCAACAGATTGGCTCTTGTCAAAACTGCTACCCTCTGCCACGCTTAACGTTTAGGCATAGCGGGCTACTCAGCAAGTAGATCCAAAGGCATGTGGACCGAAGGGCGGCGATGTTAGAAGCCAGCAACAAAGAACCCGACGGCAGCAACGACCGTGCAGGCAAGCGTCCCAAACGCGGTGTGCCGGAGGGACTCTGGTTCCGCTGCCCGGGCTGTGAACAGCCCGTTTATCGAAAAGAGGCTGAACGGCGCCTGAATGTTTGCCCGTATTGCGATTACCACTACTACATTTCTGCTCGAGAGCGCATCGAGCAATTGTTGGATGAGGGCACATTCGAGGAATGGGACGCCCATATCCTGCCCACCGATCCGCTAGGCTTTCGTGACAAAAAGGCATATGTGGATCGCCTTAAAGAAGAGCGACAACGTACCGGCCTCAACGACGCATGCATCACCGGTGGCGGCATGATCCGCGCGCGCCGTGTCGCGTTCGGGGTAACCGATTCGGCGTTCCTCATGGGTAGCATGGGATCGGTAGTGGGGGAACGAATCACGCGATTGATCGAACGGGCGACCCGCGAGCAGTTACCCTTAATTATTGTCAGCGGCTCCGGGGGCGGAGCGCGCATGCACGAGGGGATCTTGTCCCTGATGCAAATGGCCAAAGTGTCAGCAGCACTTGCTCAATTCGACCGTGCGGGTGGCCTGTTTATTTCCGTGCTTACCAATCCCACTATGGGAGGCGTGGCTGCCAGTTTCGCTTCCTTGGGGGACATTATATTGGCCGAGCCCAAGGCTTTGATCGGTTTTGCCGGCCCGCGCACGATCAAGGCCACGATTCGTATGGAGCTACCGAAAGGTTTCCAAACTAGCGAGTTTTTGCTGGAGCATGGTTATATTGACCGTATTGTGCCACGGGACAAGCTCAAAACAGAAATCGCAAGAATTATCGACTATTGTGGAAAATAAGGGGCGTGCTCAGGGCAAGAACCAGGTGAGCAGCACGTTACCCCGAAGGTTGTCGCCATGGGATTTTGGGATCGATTGCGAAACGTTTTCGGTACGAAAACTGAGCGGCTCAATGTTTATGCCCGGTTCGAGATTTTGCGCGCCGCCGTCTCGGGCACCATGTCGCAGTTTTATGTTGTTCGCGAGAAGCAAACCGGACGCATCTTTGGTCTGAAAATTGGAGATCGTGAAAAAGTGGCCTTCTTCGAGGCTCGCTTCAAAGGGCTGCAAAAACCCACCGAAGGCGAAATCGCGTTGCAGATCCGCCATCCGCGTGTGGTCGAAACCTATGAGTGTGGATTGACGACCGAGGATCAGCCGTACCTGTTAATGGAATACCTGGAGGGCCCAGGGTTGCAGCAACTGGTTTACAACCGCGATCCCATTTTGCAGCAGTTGCGTGTGCGGATCGTGCGGCAAATGGCCGAGGCGTTGAAAGCCGTCCATGATGCCGGTTTTATCCATCGCGATATTTGCCCGCGGAATTTTTTGTTTACCACACGCGAATGTACCGATATTAAGCTCATCGACTTCGGATTAACCCTCCCGGCGCGTAAAGAGTTCATGCAGCCGCGCAATCGCACGGGTACTCCCCTTTATATGGCACCGGAAATCATCCGTCGCCGCCACACCGATCAACGCGTCGACATTTTCGCATTCGGTGTGACTGCCTATCACGTTATCACATACGAATTACCCTGGCCGACGACTGAGCTATCCGGTCTAGCTGCATTGGCCCATGATACTCAGCCGCCTCGCGACATCCGTCAATACTGCCCCAACCTGAACGAAACTCTGGCTAAGGCCATCATGAAGTGCATGGAACCGGCTCCAAAAGACCGTTTTCAGTCCATCGATCAGTTCATGCTGGCGATCGCGATGATTCCCAGCGAAGAGCCTGTGCAAGCACAGGTTGAGCAACGCCAGAGGACCGGCTAAACTTACCCGTTCTAGACCGTATTCTGGGAACATCCCGCTAAAGGAACCGATTCCATCGAATCGAGGTATGACTATGACCATTGATAAATCGTTACGCATTCGCGCGGGTTCGATCCGCAATCGCAATGTGTTGACACGCGCCGAACGCCTCGCCAAGCTCCAGGAAGCGGATCGATGGAAAGAAGGGGATCCGGTTTTTGGATTGCCCAAGGTACGCGTGCCTAAAGTTTCCTTGAAAAAGAAGAAGAAGTCCAAGAAGCCCGAGGAAGAACCTGCCAAGAAGTAATGGTGTGGCCAATCTCAGACTCGATTATGTCTCACCTTGGTATTGCCGATCAGGAGCTGCGCCATGCAAGTGCGCCTGCCGTACGGGCGAACCGCGCTCGAGGTCACGCTTCCTGATGAACAAGTGGTGGGCGTACTGCGCTATCGTGATGTTGCGCCTTTAGAGAATCCAACCGTTGAAGTCGAGCGGCTTCTGGAAAAGCCCATCGGTACGCTGCCTCTTGATCAATTGGCAAAGGGACGCTGTTCAGCCTGCGTTCTGGTGTGTGATGTCACACGTCCGGTACCGAACGAACTAATGCTTCGTCCTCTGTTGTCGCGGTTGGCCGAAGCAGGAATCGGCCCAGACCGCTGCCGGATCCTAGTAGCCACGGGGCTTCACCGCGCATCGCGGGCAGACGAGCTTTTCGAGATGCTCGGCCCGTGGGTTCTGGAGCGCTATCGCGTCGAAAACCATGACGGTTTGGCACTCGACCAACACGTCTATTTGGGTGACAGTCCGCGAGGCGTACCGATCTGGATTGACCGGCGGTATGTCAAGGCCGAACTGAAGATCGCTGTGGGACTTATCGAGCCGCATTTCATGGCAGGTTTTTCGGGTGGGCGCAAGTTGATTTGCCCCGGCATCGCCGGCCTTCCTACGGTCCGCGCATGGCATTCGCCGCGATTCTTGGAGCATCCTCAAGCAGCTACCGGCATTTTGGAAGGCAATCCCGTGCACGAGGAAAACTCGTGGATTGCTCGCCATGTGGGTTGTGATTTTATCATCAACGCGGTGATCGACACCGAAAGGCGACCCTTGGCCTTCTTTGCGGGTGACCTGGATGCTGCTTTTCTCAAAGGCGCGGCTTTCGTGCACTCGGTCGTCAGTGACCGGATTCCCGAACCTGTCGACATCGTCATCACGTCGGCAGCAGGCTATCCTTTGGATGCTACCTATTATCAGGCTGTCAAAGGAATGGTGGCCGCTCTGCCTTTGGTAAAGCCAAACGGCACGATCATTCTGGCAGCCCGTTTAGAGGAAGGCATCGGTAGCCAACCGTTCCAGCAGATTTTCCGAGATTTCCCCACGCCGGAAGAATTCTGGAAACGGCTGTTCGATGAAGATTATTTTCAAATGGATCAGTGGCAGGTCGAAGAACTGGTGCGTGTGGTGCGCAAGGCTCACGTGTGCGTCGTGACGGAGGGGTTATCCCGTGACGTGCTTCGAGGCTTGTATGTCGATGGTGCCCGTTCGATGGAGGAAGCGTTGGACAAGGCCTTCGCACGGCACGGACCGCGCGCAACGTTGGCCGTCATCCCCAAAGGTCCTTACGTTATAGCATCGGTCGATGGGGCGTAATGCTTCGTCCGCCTAAGCGTCCGTGTCTGTGGTCGATTCGGTACCCCAAACGAACACCGTAAGCACGAACTTCGTCAAGTGAGGGCATTAGCGGGTGCCCGGAGGCTTGAACTGTAGGCCACTTAAAAGACAGCCTGTAATACGTTTTGGTCGTCCCAATGCCCAAACGTTCTTCGACGGTACAGAAAACCACAATCGACAGTGCGTTTTTCGTTGTGGCAAAGAGAATCGCAGCGGGGAGCGTGCACCGATCGACTAACTATCTGCCATGGCGAATCGCGTTACGCCGTTTCTTCCTGAGCGCACATTGGACCGCGCGCTCTACGGCGTGCCCAATTGGGTGCCATGCCTGGTCCACCTATGTTCATCGTGCATGCGGAACGATGCCGCAGGAGGTTTAGGCTTGAACTTTGCCAATTAAAAAGCATCCAGAAGCGAGATCCATCCAACGCAATGGCGCAATGAGCCACGTACACAACTTCGGTCTCATTCCGGGGCTCTTACGCCCGAGCACCCGTGCGTCGATTGTTTCTCGTCCTCGGAAACGGCAGTACAGCTTACGCGTTCAAGATTTTCGGATCGGCTCGACGTCGAGGACGCGTGGATCGTGGACGCAAACTATTTCACCGCGTCGATTGCTTCCTGGAGGCGATTTTTCGGCTGCAAACCCACGAAGCGCTGCACCACCTGTCCCTGTTTGAAAAGCAAAATCGTCGGGATACTGCTAATGCCGTACTGCTGGGATACCTGCGGGTTATCGTCGACGTTGAGCTTTCCCACCTTGACGCTACCCGAATTTTCTTCGGCTAAAGCCTCGATAACCGGGGCGAGTTGACGGCACGGTCCACACCACGGTGCCCAAAAGTCCACCAGCACCGGAACGGCCGACTGAAGCACCTCGGTTGAAAAATTCGCATCCGTAAACTCGACAGCTTTACCCATCGTATGTTAATCTCCTCGGCGAGCCAAACGGCATACTTTACACGCGGCAATTGGCCGCTTACTACCACCCACAAGGACGACACGATTGCCAAGCCATTCTATTCTGCCAACCACGGATGTCAACTTCCCGGCGTGTGTGCAGCGAGCTGGTTGTCTTCTCGGAAGAAGGTCAACCGACTATAGAGACAGCACTTCACATAAAGAGGCCTACACTCAGGATGCGAAGGGAACGCTGCCATCGAATTGGGTTCCAGGATCGATGTTGTGACAAGATGCGTTTCGTCGAACCCAACCGCGGCACGCTCCTGGAAAGCGCAAATCTGGTCTCCTATCATGAGCAATTGGCTGAACTTCCTTAAAACTTCAACGCGTTTACTTCCCGAGCCCATATTCTGTTCGTTGGAAGTCGGTTTGTCACCAGTTGGTGGCATGCTATCGGTGCAGATCGTGGCGAGTTCCAAACATGTATCGAGTTTTCGAGCATACGGCGGACCTAGGATTGCACATTGAAGCAGACTCGTTCGAGGAGTTGTTAAGTGAGGCGGCACGGGCGCTTTTTTCGCTACTGGTCGTCAATCTGGATGAGGTACAACCCGTTTTAGAGCACATCGTTCGCTTGCCGAAGGACGAGCCGGCATGGTTATTAGCCGATTGGCTGAGCGAATTGTTGTACTTATTCGATACACGGCATTGGATTTTTCGCCGCTTCGACGTGGAAGATGTACGCGAGCATTGGCAGATACGTTGTTGGGGAGAAGCACTGGATCGGTCGCGTCACCATCTGGACCATGAGGTGAAAGCTATTACGTACCACAACTTGAGCTGCAGCCAGCAACCCGATGGCCGCTGGGTAGCAGAGCTGATTGTGGACATATAATAGTCTTGAGCGCCCAAGGTCGGAATAGAACTATTGAATAATGCGATGGATTGTGAAGCTGTATATTTCGATGGGTTAAGGCGAGACGGTAACCGCTGCGTTAATTTGACCAAGGCCGATTAGCGATCTAATGCTGCGCGGCACCGTGCGTAAGCCGTGTGCGCTTCGATAGCAAGGGCGCTTATCCGGATTCTCGCCCAAGACAACGAAGGAACCTGGTTATGGCAAAGGAAGGGTATCACGGACCTTTGGAGCAAGTACGGGAATGTGTATGGCGCATTCCGAAAAGCTACAAGCCCGGAATGCGGGTGGATGGATTGATCTTTGCCGACGAAACGCTGATCGATCAGATTCGGAGCGATCAGGCTCCGGAACAAGTCGCGAATGTTGCCTTCTTGCCCGGAATCCAGTATGCCAGCTTGGCCATGCCCGACATCCATTGGGGCTATGGGTTTTGTATTGGGGGAGTATGCGCGACTGATCCAGAACAGGGAGGAGTGATCTCGCCTGGCGGCGTTGGATATGACATCAATTGCGGGGTTCGATTGGTACGAACGAATTTGTCGTTTGACGAGGTCAAGCCGCACTTAGAGAAGTTAATGAATCGCCTATTTGAAAACGTGCCAGCCGGTGTGGGACGCGAGGGGAAATTTCACTTTACTGCACGCGAACTTAAACAGCTCATGGCTGAAGGTCCGGCTGCGCTAGTACGTCGCGACCTGGCGACCGAGGCGGATCTTGACCATACCGAAGCACGCGGATGTCTGGCCGGCGCGGACCCAGAGCTGGTCAGCGAGCGGGCTCTGGAGCGGGGAGCCGATCAATGTGGAACGTTGGGCTCAGGAAATCATTTTCTGGAAGTACAGGTGGTGGATCAGGTATTCGACGGTGAGGCGGCTCGTGTTATGGGCCTGGCACCGGGCATGGTGTGTGTCATGATCCATTCCGGGTCGCGTGGGCTTGGGTATCAGGTCTGCGAAGATTATTTGAGGGCTTTGCGCCGCGTTCCCCAAAAGTATGGTATCCAGCTTCTGGATCAGCAACTGGTTTGTGCGCCCATTCAAAGTGAGGAGGGACAAAAGTACCTGGGGGCGATGTGTGCAGCAGCGAATTTCGCATGGTGCAACCGCCAGTTATTGATGCAACTGGCACGCGAGACATTTGCCGAAGTATTCGGACGCTCCTGGGAAGAGCTGCAAATGAGTTTAATCTACGACGTGGCGCATAACATTGCGAAGTACGAAGAGCACGACTTCGGCCAGGGCCCGCGTCGTGTGTGGGTACATCGTAAAGGAGCTACCCGAGCCTTCCCGCCAGGACATCCTGAGGTTCCCAGCATGTATCGCCACATTGGCCAACCGGTGCTCATTCCGGGAGATATGGGACGTGCCAGTTGGGTGTTGGTGGGCAGTGCCGGTAGCATGCGGGAGTCATTCGGTACGGCGTGCCACGGTGCGGGACGACAATTGAGCCGTACGGCAGCCGTCAAACAGGCAGCGCAACGCAAAATCGACAAGGAACTTGCCGAGCGCGGTGTGATCGCCCGCGCGCGAAGTTGGCGCGGTTTGGCGGAAGAACAGCCCGATGCCTACAAGGATGTCGATATTGTTGTCGATGTTGTGCACCGCCTGGATCTGGCACGGAAAGTAGCCCGGCTCCGACCGATCGGTGTGGTGAAAGGCTAGTGGGTTCAAACTAGCCTGGCATTTATCCGCACAGGATCGGGAAAGTTAGTCCACTCTCAGCCACCGAGGGACGTTCGTCAATCGGTTTCCAACAGGTCGAGATTGGGAGCCATTTGTTCCAGGCACCGTGCCAGATAGCGCCGCACTTGCCCTACGGTGCGCAAGGACAAAGCATGTTCTGCCAGCTCTTGACACTGATCGACCGTTACATGCTGCGCCAGTTCTTTCATCGTCGGCACAAAGGCCGGACTCATGCTGAAACTGCGCAAGCCCAATCCCAGCAGGACCAGGAAGGCGCGCGGCTGGCCGGCCATCTCGCCACAGAGCGTTACCGGTTTTTCCGCTCGCTGGCACGCCTGAATTACTTGCTTGAGCACCCGTAGCACTGCCGGCGCCAGTGGCTGATACAAATGACTCACTTTAGGATTATCTCGGTCGGCGGCCATCAAGTACTGTACCAGGTCGTTGGAACCGATCGAAACAAAATCTACCAGCGGCAACAATAGATCGAGTGACACGGCAGCAGCGGGTACTTCGAGCATCATACCGAGTGGCACAGAACAATAGGGAACGTTGCGAGTGTCCAGATCGCGTTCGGCACGATACATCATCCGTCTGAGCTTTCGCAGTTCCTCGATGGTGGTGATCATCGGAAACATGACGCGCAACTGTCCGTGTTGTTGCTTCGCGTAGTGCGCTGCTCGCAGCACTGCCCGTATCTGAGTAGTGAAAAGCTCCGGATGTTCGAACGACAGCCGGATGCTGCGCCAGCCCAAAAACGGATTGGCTTCCTGATGGTGGTGTCCCAGGTACGGTACCGTCTTATCACCTCCGATATCCAACGTGCGCAACGTCACTTGGTGGTTTGGTGCCGCATCGATCACGTGGCAGTATTCAGCGAACTGTTCGTCTTCATCTGGGACGGACGGATGGACCAGATACAGGTATTCGGTGCGATAAAGTCCCACTGCGCTGGCTCCTTGGCGCCCGGCTAAACGCGCTTCGTCCGCATTATTGACGTTGGCCAGCAGTTCCAGATGGGTGCCATCGGCCGTTGCGGCTGGCAACTGGCGGCTGGCACCCCACTGGCGCCGCAGCAGTTGGTACTCGCGCTCCAATTTCCGGTAAGCTGCGAGCGTGCCGTCGTCGGGATTGATGAAAATGTGGCCGTGGCGCCCGTCGACTACCAGTTGATCGCCGGTCGTAACCTGACGCAGAATGTGGGCCACGCCACTGACCGCCGGGATTCCACGACTTCGCGCAATGATCGCCGCGTGGCTGGTTTGGCTTCCCCGTTGGGTGACGATCCCCTGGACGTCGATCCGCCCTAACATGACTGCTTGGGATGGCAATAGCTCGTCGGCTACGACAATAAGCGGCCCGGGTAAGGCTCCCGATTCGGGACGCAACGCGTCGCTTAAATGGGCACTGAGGCGAATAACAACATCGCGCAGATCATTGATCCGCTCGCGCAACGGTTCGTCCGTCGCCTGCTCGAACAGCCGCTCGTATTCCGCCAAGAGCCGCTCCAATGCTGCGGCGGCCGATAGCTGTTCGGTTCGAATCCAGTGAGGCACTCGTTGTGTCAGTGCCATGTCGCGCAAAATGGCTCGGTGTACGGCGAAGATCGAGGCGGCTTGACGCCCCACTTGTGCTGCAACTTTCTCTTCGAGCGACGCTAGATCATGCGCCGTAGCGTCGCAAGCGGCTTGATAACGAGCCAACTCAACAGCCACTTCTTCCTTACTGACCGTGCGCCGATCAGCAGCAACGAAAATTTCTTCGATACAGTAGGCCGTCCCCACGGCGATTCCGGGTGAGACGGCAATTCCTTTGCGCATCATAATCCGTGTAGCCCCCGCCGGCCCAGCCCTCGTGTCCCCTGACTGCTCTATGACTGCTCACCGTAGTACACGAAAAGTGTCTCCAGCGAGCCCTGCCGTATGCATCCGTCAATAAGACGCGGCCCGCGTTTGTCCCATACGGAACTTGCCTTACGCTTCTGAGCCAAACCGCCCCTACAACCTATATCATACGCCACCCTTACTGCCCTTAACACTGCAACCGCGACGCGGGTCACGGGTAGTGTGTACGCTTTGGGTGTAGGTGGAATTGTGGTGTATAAGGCTGGCCATCGCGCCGGTTTGCCTATTTTCTGTGGAAGAAAGAAAACGAGGTCTCTATCTCATAGTAAATGAAACGGTTCGGGCATCTACCGGGCCTGACCTAGGTAGGCCTTTTTCGGCTCGAACCGCTGTGAGCCGATGCGGCCGCCTCTAGGTAAAGACGGTTTGTCGAGCGAAAGCTCAACGAGCGGCGACCCTAAGGGAGCGGCACCGTGCGATTCGGGAGATGTTCGTTGATTTTGAAAACGGACGGACAATGGCGTACGCCGCGATTTTCGCTAAAAAATGCGCCGTCACGGTCGTATCGCTGTTGCGATGATGGAACCTATCCAAAATGAGCACTTTTTAAAGGGCTTTTGCGGACTTCTCGGTTACCACGACCACGTTCGTAGCGACCGCATTCATGCGGTAACTTGTTCGTTGTGTGCATGAGGACCCTAAAAATCGGGTCACTATGAACAACGCTTGTTTGAACCCGCAAAGGTGCGTCCTGCAAAATTGCTTACACTGAGTAACCTACCGAGATCTAGGCGTCCCAGGCCAGGATGAACCCATGCGTAATCCTATTCGTATTAGGAAACGTCGCGCATCATGATGGCGACTGGGTTCGCGTGTCATCAAAGATTTGTTTGTCGGGTACCTGACCGTGGGAAATTGCTTGGCTTACAATACGTCTTGGACTGGTCGGGAAGGAGCCTAAGGAACCTCTGCATAATTCGCCCGTATTGTACGGAACCTTTTAACAAGTCG
>CAYRMD010000079.1:0-22265 GCA_964425225.1 uncultured Pirellulaceae bacterium
CTCGAATAGCGTAAAGACTCCGGGGCTCACGTGGGCGATCGCAATGCACAGGCAGCCTTCCTTGCACCTTAGCGCCTTTGCGTTGAATTGGCCGCTCCCTTACGGTCGCGGCTCTATTGAGCTCTTGCTCGACGCAGCGCCTTTGCCAAGAAGTACCCGCATCGGCGGGTGTGCATCACGTTTGTAGGTAAAGTTTTTTTAACGCAGAGACGCAGAGACGCAGAGGCAAGAATAAGTAAGCGGGCAACACCCGCTGCCGGTCGGGAAAGAACCATTTTTGCCCGAGGTCTCTGCATGGGCCTTCGGTGGTGGTAATGCCGCGACTCGGATTAGCTATTTTCACCAAAATCACTGCGGTTGTGCGAGGAATTCGTGAGCAAGCCGCTATCCGATCTTGCCAAAGTGTCTGTTTTACTGTGCCTTTGCTCCTCTGCGTGAAATTCTCACGCCCATGAGCTGAACACGCATCACAGCGCAGGACTCAGTGCGAGCACCTTACCTAATATCACGACGCACACACGCGGCACTGCACGATCGGCCCGCTATACCAGTTGCTCCGATACGTCTCGTGACGGCCATCGTTGCTCGAGGCCGAGCGTCCAGCAGCACCGCCAGTGCTGCGCCGATTGGTGCACAGACAATTACAAACAAACAATTACAAGGAGGCTTTGGACGAACTCGAATAGCGTAAAGACTCCGGGGCTCACGTGGGCGATCGCAATGCACAGGCAGTCTTCCTTGCACCTTAGCGCCTTTGCGTTGAATTGGCTGCTCCCTTACGGTCGTGGCTCTATTGAGCTCTTGCTCGACGCAGCGCCTTTGCCAAGAAGCACCCGCATCGGCTCACATTGGGTTAGGCCGAAAAAGCGAGCTGCTCCAGGCCGGGCAAATGAGCGAACCATTTCATCTACTATTAACACAGATACCCCGTTTCCATTCCTGCCGCGGAAAATAGGCAGACATCAACGGGGTCCGCCTATTACACCAAAATCCCACCTGCAGTCACGTCGCACACCGGGAGCTTCCGGGCTGCCGGGCTGGGATTTCTCGTGCTTACAACGTTCGATATATTTGATAATTCTGGCGATATGGGAAGCCTCAATCTGCCTCTAAAAAATTCGTGGGTTGAAATGGTGTCCTATAAGCTTCC
Source organism: uncultured Pirellulaceae bacterium (assembly GCA_964425225.1). Classification (GTDB taxonomy): domain Bacteria; phylum Planctomycetota; class Planctomycetia; order Pirellulales; family Pirellulaceae; genus BPJU01. The sequence goes on from CAYRMD010000079.1 coordinate 1,151, forward strand.
GGTGCGTGTGGGATTGTCTTGAGCGAATTAGGATTCGGGTAGTTTTATGCCTCGGTATAACCCTGCCGTTATCGAGCCGAAATGGCAAGAGTATTGGGAAGAACATCGGACCTTTGCCACGCCCGACTTTCCTACCGGGCCGAAAGTTTACATTTTGGACATGTTCCCCTATCCAAGCGGAGATGGTTTACATGTGGGGCATCCGGAAGGCTATACGGCAACCGACATTATGGCTCGTTTCGAGCGGATGCGGGGTAAGTGCGTAATGCACCCGATGGGATTCGACGCATTTGGGTTGCCGGCTGAGGAACATGCCATTCGTACCAACATGCCGCCTCGCATTTCCACCGAGCGAAACATCGCCAATTTCCGCAGGCAATTGAAGATGCTCGGTTTTAGTTATGACTGGGATCGAGAGCTAGCGACGACTGATCCAGAGTATTTTCGTTGGACACAGTGGATCTTTTTGGTGATTTTCGACACCTGGTACGATCCAATCTTGCAGCGGGGGCGCCCCATCAGTGAGTTGCCCATACCTGAGCACATACAGGCTCAAGGGGAAGCAGCCGTTCGGCGGTACCAGGATGCGCATCGCTTAGCCTATCAGGCGGAGGCTCTCGTGAACTGGTGTCCGGCGCTTGGCACCGTTTTGGCCAATGAAGAAGTAGTCGACGGCAAGAGCGAACGCGGTGGGCATCCGGTGTATCGCATTCCCTTGCGGCAGTGGATGTTGAGGATCACAGCCTACGCGGATCGCTTGGAGCGTGACTTGGACCTACTCGACTGGCCAGAAAGCATTAAGAAGTTGCAGCGCGATTGGATTGGACGCAGTGTGGGCGCCGAGGTCGATTTCTTTTTGGGAACTCCGGAAGAATTCCGGTTGTGGAAAGAGTCGCGAGCTGTACACGGTTTTCCTCCCGAAGCCGATGCACGCGTTATCCGCATCTTTACGACGCGCCCCGATACTCTGTTTGGTGCCACGTATATGGTGTTAGCTCCGGAACATCCGCTGGTGGAACGATTGACAACTGCCGAGCAGCGCAAAGCGGTTCAGGCATATTGTCGTCAGGTGGCGAACAAAAGCGAGCGAGATCGAATCGACCTGTCCCGCAAGAAATCCGGTGTTTTTACCGGCGGCTATGCGATCAACCCCGTCAACGGTATGCCGATACCCGTGTGGATCGCCGATTATGTGTTAATTAGCTATGGAACAGGAGCCATCATGGCCGTTCCGGCGCATGATGAGCGTGACTTCGAGTTTGCTCGGCAGTTTGGCTTACCAATCGTGCCAGTGGTTGCTCCTCCACAAGACGCGGCCATTGCGCCGAGCGACGTTCTAGCCGGTAAGGCATGTTATACCGGCAATGGGACGGCGATCCACAGTGGCCCCTATGATGGGATGTCCACTGAGGAGATGAAACGGCGAATCACGCAGGATTTGGCACAAGCCGGATTGGGGCGTCAGGCCGTCAATTACAAGTTGCGGGATTGGTTATTCAGCCGCCAACGATTTTGGGGGGAACCGTTTCCCATTCTGCACGAATTGGACGAGCATGGCGAACCGACGGGGTTGGTGCGTGCGGTCGACCCGGAAGAATTGCCGGTGGATCTACCGGAGTTGGAAGACTATCGACCGCATGGGCGGCCCGAACCACCTTTAACAAAAGCTCCTCCCGAATGGCTTTACGTGGAAAAGGACGGCAAACGGTACCGTCGCGAGACGAATACCATGCCCCAATGGGCCGGCTCCTGTTGGTACTATCTGCGTTTTATAGACCCGCACAATCAACAGGCCTTCGTCGATCCGCAGAAAGAGCGCGCTTGGATGCCGGTGGATCTGTATGTGGGCGGCGCGGAACACGCTGTCCTCCATTTGCTCTATGCGCGCTTCTGGCACAAGGTACTTTATGATCGCGGCTATGTATCCACTCCCGAACCGTTTCAACGGCTAGTCAACCAGGGCATGATTCTCGGGCAAGTCGAATACTACGGTTACCAAACCGACGACGGTCAATGGATCAGCCGCACGGAAGTGGAATGGGACGAAGAACATCGGCCGGTGGAACGCAAGACCGGTCGGCTTTTGCGAGAAGTCAAACTTGCAGCAAATCAAGTGTCGAAACAGGGCGAGACGATGGTTCTGGTAAACCAGCCGGAAATCCGCGTCGTTGCCCGAGCTGACAAGATGTCCAAAAGTCGGGGAAATGTCGTGAATCCCGATGACATTGTCCGCGACTATGGCGCCGATACTTTGCGACTCTATGAAATGTTCATGGGGCCACTCGAAGCCACGAAACCCTGGAGCATGGAAGGGGTAAATGGGGTTCGCAATTTCTTGGATCGCATCTGGCGTATGATCGTCGACGAACGAAGCGAACGGATGCAGATTCATGCAAGCGTCCAGGAGTGCCCTTTGACGGAACAACAGGCACGCGCCCTTCACAAGACGATCCAAGCCGTCACCGAAGATACCCAACAGATGCACTACAATACAGCGATCGCTCGGATGATGGAGTTCGTCAACTACTTCACGCGTCAAGAAACTCGTCCACGCGAAGCAATGGAAAAATTTGTACTGTTGCTGGCTCCCTATGCTCCTCACCTGGCCGAAGAACTCTGGCAGCTCCTAGGCCACCATGATACACTGGCCTATCAGCCATGGCCCGATTATGACCCAGCGCTTGCCCAAGATCCGGTTCGGGAAATCCCTATTCAGGTAAACGGCAAGTTGCGAGGGCGCGTTGAGTTGCCAGCCGACTGCTCGGAACAGGAGTTGGAACAGGCGGCCCGGCAACATCCGCGCGTGGCCGAATGGCTCCAAGGCAAGCAAATACGAAAAGTAATTGTTGTGCCAGGACGTCTCGTGAATTTCGTGGTCCAATAGTAGTACCGCGGTACGTTCGACAAGAAAATGGGTATGCCGACTGATGTGATGAGGTTAGCGCGATGCGCAATGTCATTGCCATGGTGCTGGGTGGAGGACGCGGCACCCGACTTTATCCGCTCACGAAATTTCGCTCCAAACCGGCTGTTCCGCTGGCGGGCAAGTATCGACTGATCGACATTCCACTGTCGAATTGCTTGAACAGCGGTATCAACCATATTTACGTACTTACCCAATTCATGTCCGTTAGCTTGCATCGGCACTTGCGCAATGCCTACCAGTTCGATCCCTACCATGGTGGATTTGTCGAGATTCTCGCCGCGCAGGAGACCATTGATGAGAACACAGGTTGGTATCAGGGCACTGCTGATGCGGTGCGCAAACAGCTACGTTATATCCAGCAACCAGGCGTTGACTATGTGTTGATTCTTTCAGGGGATCAGCTTTACCGCATGGACTACCGCCGGATGATTGCCGCGCACCATGAAGCCCAGGCCGATGTGACTATTGCCGCCATCCCGGTAGATGCGTCGCAAGCGACAGCTTTAGGTATCATGAGGTGCGATGAAACGGGACGCGTCGTGGGTTTCCTAGAGAAACCCCAGACCCGCGACGAGCTCGAGCTTGTCCGCACGGAACCTTACTGGATTGATGCGCGAGGAATTCATAGTCGTGGGCGATCCTTTTTGGCCAGTATGGGGATCTATCTATTCAATCGGCAAACGCTGGTCGATGCCCTCCAAAAAACGAACTACCGGGATTTTGGGCGCGAAGTTTTTCCGGCCTCGATTCGGTCACGTCATGTGCAGATGCACCTTTTTGACGACTATTGGGAAGACATTGGAACGATTCGTGCCTTTTTCGATGCCAATCTGGCTCTGGCCGGACCATCGCCCCCGTTTTCCCTGGTATCACCGGAGGCTCCTATTTACACCCGCACGCGTTTTTTGCCGCCCAGTTCTGTGTCGAATGCGGTCATACGCAACAGTTTGGTAGCCGACGGCTGTCGGATCGGGCAAGGTTCCTGTATCGAAAACAGCGTAATCGGTGTGCGGTGCGTCATCGGTGAGAATGTAACGATCCGCAATGCAATCGTGATGGGTGCTGATTTCTACGAGGAGGCTCCGCCCCGAGGCTCGTCTATTCCTCTAGGAATTGGAAGTGGCACGGTAATCGAGCAGGCAATTGTTGATAAGAATTGCCGTATCGGCCGCAACGTACGGATCGTAAATGAACGGGGGTGGCAGGAAACTCCAGACGCCGACGATTGTGTTATCCGGGATGGTATTGCCGTGGTGGTCAAGGCGGCAATGTTGCCGGATGGATGGCGATTGAGCGAAGTATTGGCGAGTCGAGGAGTCGTATAACGGCAAGCGGGATGAAAGGTCCGTACGAGCGGTTAAAATACGACTTGCGACGTGTTTTCCAATGTCCGCGCTGCCACAAGCGCGTACGGGTACCCGGCTCGGTTACGTCCCAGTGGTGCTCTTGTCCCGGGCCTGGTAAGCCGCCAGTGTGCATGAAGCTTGTCGAGGATGGCCCCCGTCGTGTCGAACCGCGTCCGTCTAGCGGCTCGTAGCCCTCTGGAGCTGCCGCTCATACGGCGCCTCGTGTGGCACTATGTCGGCATTCGGTAAGACGTCGGGAAGGATGCGTACGGCGGTTGAAGCGATAAGAGGTACGGATGTAGGCGTCTGAAACGTGAGCTCGACCAGTACGGCTGTCCAACCCTTAGAAGGTACCGGCATGCGTGCACGATAAACGCCATCCGACTCCGGCTGTAACGGTTCCGAGCGAAATGCCTTACCGATCGTCATCACTCGAAAATCCCGCGCATTGGGATTCGTTGCATACCACATCGTTACTTGCTCGACCGGATCGTTCGTGACTACTCGAATGGCCCCTCCCGGCTCGAACGTCCAACTATATTCCGGCAGCGGTTTACCCTGGGCAATTAATTCGAAGAAAGCCACCAGGGATTGCACGGCATTGGTGTCTCGCAACGAATGATCGGCATTTGGTACATAACGCAACAATTTCGGTCCCCGAAAGTCGTCATAATAGAATTGCGACGAATCCGGCGTGAAGAACTGATCGCCAGTTGCATTGAGCACGAACTTGGGCAACAGCAACCGATGTCGATAAAAATAAGGGTCAACGATGCGATACAGCTCGTGCAACCGCGGATCTTGCCATCGCTCCATAATGCGGTGCTGGACGTAATCGCCAATGGCTTCGGCCCAAAAACCGTAAGCGGCCACGTGATTCCTCATCGTGCGCTGGACGTTGACCACGTCGATAACGATTGGCACGATGGCGGCAATCCGGCTATCGCCGGACGCCCCAGCCATCCACGTCGTCCAGCCTCGTTTCGACCCTCCTGCAATCACGAATCGACGGATGTTAAGCTTTCCCCCAGCTTCGGATCCCAAGTACTGTTGGACCGCATCCATGGCACGCAACACCGACTTGACCATCGGCAAGCGCGGCAGCCACGTGGCGTCACCGGTTTTGAGGAATTGATCCCAACAATAGGCTATAAGATCGTCTTCTTTCCGCGGTACTCCGTCTTGATGGAAAACGAGTGGTTGATTGGGAACCATGCGCAGTTCTGCCACCACAGCCCCGGACTGGGCAGCTACGGCGCGAGCGTTAGCCGACACACCGGGTAGCGAATCCCCATTGGCTCCGCCGCCGACCAGAAGCAAAGCGGTGTCCCACTTGACCACTTGAGGAACCACGATGGGTAACCAATGAGTCCACTCGGTGCAGTCCACCTCCTTTTCCGTGCGCCAGGATTGAGACACCATTTCCAGCACGTGGACCTTCCCAATCGGATCATCGGCGTTACGCACCAGCTTCCAACGATAGTGGTTGTCGGGACGCTGCAAATATTCATCAAAGGGTGTCTGCTGTGCCTGTAGTAGATGAAGAGCGCCCCACAGCCAGAAGAGCCACACCGTTTTAGCTGTGAACTTCATTACTTGCACCGTTTCGCCTCCTTCCTTTACTCAAATATGGCGAGTCTCTATTGATGCAACCTACCACGTCGGGTCTATAGCCCGCTTGGCTAAACGAGTTTCGCTGTTCGTCCACTGGCAAGAATAAACCTTAAATTGAAGGGAAAGTTGCCCCTCAAATATTGGTACATAGCCAGACCTTGGTAACGGGACACATCGCACATGATACACGGACGGCCCTTCATATCGCTGCGAGGAAAAAGTCATATTCGGCAGTTCTCCCAATCGTTGCTGTTACAAGTTGTCCGATGCAAAGGCCGAACGACGTGCCGTTTGCCCTTGTAACTTGCAAGAACCGTTTCTTTAACTTTCACAAAACTCCGTGTGATGGGAACTGCTTGCCTTCGGGGAACTCACTGGTGTTTCGACTTGGACCTATTGCTTGATCCATGCTTCCTCGAACAGGACATGTTTGATGCTTTTTCCGTTCTCCACAAAATAACTGTATACAACGTGGATCTTTTCATCGCGCGACTGAATTACTTGTGGGTAGTGATAGGCACCTTGGGTGTGATCCTCCAAATATTTCGTCCAGCGCCAATGCTCACCTTCGTCTTCCGACAGGGATACAGCCAGACGCGTCCGACCGGAGGTCGTGTCGTTGTAGACCAGAACCCAGTGTCCATTTCGCAGTCGAACGCCGTCGACTGCAGATCCGGGATTCGCAAGCTGTGTTTCGGTTACCGGGCTCCAACTGATCCCATCGTCACGTGAGTAGGCGACACGAATGCGACGGCGGGGGCCGTTTTCGCGCATATATGCAACGATGGTACCGTCATTTCGACGAAGAAGCGTGGGTTGGATGTTACCCCAACCGATCAGCGGTTTGCTGGCAAACCAGGTCTGTCCGCCGTCGTCGCTTATGGCCATGATCGAAATCGAAAAAGTGTCCGTGTATAGCGGCAGCAAAATGCGACCACTTGGCAGTTGCAATGGCTTATTGCGAGGCTGCCACCCCAGACGCTGGTAGAGCTTATCGGAAAGGCGTTCGCGGATGGTTTTCAAACGCTGTTGCATCTCTTCGGAAAAATTGCCCGAAAACGAACTCAGGTATGCGCCCAACAATTGATTAGCCTCTGTGGAAAAGTCGTCGGGCTTGAGCAAGATTAACCCTTCGCGATCCCAAATCGGTGAATCGGGAGGTTTATATTGTCTGGCGACACGGTAATTCGTAAGGCACGTCTCCCAGCGATTAGCCAACACCGTCGGCCAGAAAAGCCACAGTTGATTGTGTCGATCGATGAAAAGACACGTGTTGCAGTCGGGAAATCCGGGTCGATCTGCCAACAGGAATGGCTCTGACCATGACGCGCTGCCAATTGGCTTCCACGCACCATACACAGCTACGTCGTCAGCAGACCGCTCACCAGACCCACGGTACCATGAAACCAAAAGATCTCCGTTGGGGCATTCCACAATTCCGGGTGCATGGTTGTGACGGTAGTCCAACGGAAACACAAGCTCACCAACCGGTTCGTTTGCCGCGCCGACGATCGATCCGAGTACCAAGAAAACGGCAGCGAACATATCCTCACTCCGGTCCGACTTCGCTGTAAGTGGGACCAACCAACGATTCGTTATTACTGCGGGCCCAGATTAGGTTCGTGTCACCACATTCATTTAGTCGATAGCGCAATAGTACCCATGTCGGCTGGTTGGCCTCGTTCGACTCGGATACGAAACTCCGATTTGGCAGGATCGGAGTACCTGCCGTTGAGTTTATCAGGGGGGCCATACTGAAAACTCAGCGGGTTGATAGCACCCCACATAAAAGTCACCACGTATTCGCCTTCCGGAACACCGTCACCCGATTCATAAGTTGAAAGAGAAAACTTTCCCAACTCGTCTGTAAACGCCGTTGCAATGGCCGCTTCCGGGTCGGTGGTACCTGCGGGATAAACGGCTACCCGGACCTCTTTCGCCGGTTGGCCATCAACCGTCACGGTACCTGTCAGGGGATAGGTTGGCTGCCGCGGTGGGCCGGAAGACCGCGAGCACGCATTGACGAGACTCACGACAATACACCCCACCACCAGCCAACCTGTACCGCGCACGTTTTTGCTCCCTCCGAATGCCACGCTCACCGGGAACGGATTATAACACACGCCTAGATTCAGTCGGTCGAACGAGGGATCCGTCCTATCCTGGAGCTCAGTCGTTGAGTGTAGCCGCTTCCCCTTTTTCCCGGGTAATCAGCGAAGCCAGCACAAATTGGGTGACAGACTCCGGGACAAATCGCACCGATCCATCGCCCAAGGCAAACAGACAACCGTTGGGGTGGAACGAGTGGAAGCCGTAGCCACGCAGGTTCGTACAGTTGATACCGCACGGGCCCTCTTGCGGAGGCCACGTCTGGCCACTGAAAAGCGTCCCGCTCATCCAGTGCTCGCCATTCAAAGCATCACCCCATCCGCCCCCGTTCATTCGAGGGAATGGTTGAGGTACCGACAATTGCTTGCGGCGAGTCCAAATATCTGAGCCACCCGTTCGTTCGGCCAAGAGAATCGAGTTCGAAGTACCATCGAGAACGACAGCAAAGTTATTGTCGCGAAAGCTGCTGGTAACATTCACGATCTGGATGTGAGGTTGGATCATTCCGTGTCGATTGCCACCCGCACCCCCGGGAAACCCTTGATAGGCCATATTGGCAAAAATTCCCCGAACACCGGTCGCAATGCAATAATCGGAAGGAGCGGCCTTCCAAGTGAGCTGCGGTAGCCCCGGCACCGCATTGGCCGGAACAAACCCGTCATAAACGCGCAGGGTGGGATTCAACGCCGACGGACAGGTGAAGGTGCGGATCACTGTCGAGATAATCACGATATTGGCCTGCCCGATCGGACCTGCTTCATTAACCGGAGCTACCCGAAAATCATAACGGTCGTACAATGTCTGTTGTTCAATGAAGGGCAATATCAATTGCCCCCACGCTTGTACGTTGTAATTGCGTCCGGCCGGATTGATCCATACGAAATAGCCCATGGGGAATGCCTTGTGCACGTCATGGTAATTATGGAAGGCAAGGCCCAATTGCTTGAGATTGTTTGAACATTGCATTCGACGTGCTGCTTCGCGGGCTGCCTGGACAGCCGGCAACAACAGGGCCACCAAAATGCCGATGATTGCGATTACCACTAGCAACTCAACCAATGTAAATGCTCGTCGCCTCAACCGCCGCATCATGGTATCGACTCCCGATGAAAAGAACAAACGATCAAAAACGCCCTTTGACGAAATTAAGTCCGCAGCTTAGCGCAGCACAACGCCGCGCGTAGTCCCAACGATTTCCCTTCAACAGACGATGCCTACGTTGAGCAGCGATCCATGGACAAACTTCGTGCCAAAGACGCCCGCCCTAGCTGCAAACTTTCCGCGACAGGCTCCACTATAGCGAGCGGGTCCGAAGGTGTCAACCGACCGGTCGGTAGGCAATAGAGCGTGCCTCTTGTCTGGAGCTGCCTTAGGTCATCGTATCCGTAACGCGTCGTAGATCGTTATCTTTTTAAAAGCGCGCGGCAAAAGTCGAGCTCCGTACGTTGGCAAAGGCGACACGAACTCACCGGACTTAGGCGACACATGAGTTGAGGGGGCGGCTTTGCAAGCCGCCCCGACCAAAGAACGTGGCTCGCGTGGCGACGGGCCGCTCCCTCACGGTCGCGTCTGGAATCAGTTAACGCAAAGGCGCTAGGGCGCAAAGGCGCTAAGAAGTTTAACGTAGAGGTGCAAAGGTGCTGCAAAGATTGCCCGGCAATCAACTTCTGTCCTGCGGTTTAGATTGGCCTAAAGGCTAACTCCCTTGCGGAAAGCCCCGATCTACGAGCCGCTTCGCAAGAGCCCGTGGAGCAACAGCTCACGGGTTTGGTGCGCGATTTCCTGTGCCGAGAGTCTTCCGTTGGGTCGATACCAACGCGCAATTCCGATCACGGTAGCCAGCAGGTTCAGCGCAGCGACCGTTTCGTCTAGATCGCGCAGTTTATTTTGCTCGCATAGCTCGCGCAGAGTTTGTCGCACGATTTCAAAATACCTGCGCTTGCGTTGGATTATTGTTGTACGATGTTCTGGTTTTAAAGCCATAACTTCATCGGTCAAAATCGAGATTTCCTTCACAAATCGGGTCAATCCGGCATGGCGATCCAAAATGAACCGCAGGCGCTGTTCTGGGTCGGTAATTTGGCTGGCTGGACGCACAATTTTTCCATCCACAATGTCCATTGCGAATTGCATAATGGCAAACAACAATTCGTGTTTGCTCCGTACATAGTGATACAGACCAGGCTTCGTTAGATCGACAGCCATCGCGATCTCGTTCATCGATGTGGCGTCGAATCCTTTTTCGACAAAGATTTCGGCTGCTGAGCGGTAGATTTCCGCAAGCTTCCCGCTGGCTACGGCCTGCCATGGGTCTTGAGCGCTGTCAGTATCAGCTTGAAGCATCAGTGACGATCCTCAAGAAATCGTGCTTCCGCGCGGCACTGGTGTCGAAGCGTTGACTCCCCCCACACCGGTCCCTATCTCATCTTGACGACTACCTGAAGGATACACAATCCCGACCTGGCTGGGAGAGTAGGGCTGGGAGAGTAGGGTTGGTGGAGCAGAACGAGTGGCTCTGGTTTCTTGCAAAGAAATCAATCTAACATCGGCTGCTTTTGACCGTGAGGGCGAAGACTTTTATACTGAAGAAGCCCACCTCAAGTTGTCTTGCGGTCGAGCGACGGCCCGACTTGGCCTCAATGTGCATGGCATGGGAGTCTTGCAGGAATGGTCTTAACTGCTCCGATTAATCCCGGTGCTCGGTGGTTGCCTGCTTCTTTCCCGGATTTAGACATCCGATTCGGTTTACTCAGAGCGCTAGCCGTCGTCGGGATGGGATTTCTTTACTGCTCGCTATGGGTTTCTGGACACTTAGTAGCGCAACAAGGGCAATTTACTGCCGATCAGATCGAATTCTTCGAAAAACAGGTGCGACCCATCTTGGTCGAACACTGTTTCGAGTGTCACAGCGGTCGAGCTTCCGAGCCAAAGGGCGGGTTGAGGCTGGATAGCCGAGAGGCCATCCTGCGCGGTGGAGATACAGGAGCGGCTGCCGTGCCCGGAAAACCGAACGAAAGTCTTTTGATCGACGCAATCAACTATGGCGATCTTTACCAAATGCCGCCGAAGTCGAAGCTTCCCGAGTCCAAGATCCAGGCACTAACGCGGTGGGTGGCCTTGGGCTTACCATGGCCCGAAGATTCTCGAGCCGGTACGTCGGCTCCCGCATCGGAAGCGGATCTTCGGCGCGAGCAGCACTGGGCATGGCAGCCGGTGCAAAATGTCGTGGTGCCACCGGTAGCGGACTCTCTTTGGCCGCGTGAGCCGATCGATTGTTTCATCTTGTCCGGTTTAGAATCGAAAGGCCTTCGGCCGGCTCGCGAGGCGGAGCGGGTTGTATGGTTGCGCCGTGTGACGTTCGATTTGACGGGATTGCCCCCTACGGAAGAACAACTCCAAGAATTCCTCGCCGATACATCCCCCGACGCTTTTGAAAAAGTGGTCGACCGCCTGCTGGCTTCTCCTGCTTTTGCGGAACGGTGGGCGCGGCACTGGTTAGATATGGTGCGTTATGCCGAGTCCCGCGGGCATGAATTCGACTACGACATTCCAAATGCGCACGAGTACCGCGATTATGTCATCCGCTCGCTGCAAGTCGATCTGCCGTATGACCAATGGACGATCGAACATATCGCCGGAGATTTGATCGAGCAGCCACGGTATCATCCCATCTACGGCTGGAATGAATCGGTGTTGGCCACCGGCTTTTGGTATCTCGGTGAATGGGTTCATTCTCCCGTGGATATTCGGCAAGATGAATGTGATCGGCTGGATAACATGTTGGACGTTTTCTCGAAGACTTTTCTGGGATTGACCGTCGGTTGCGCTCGCTGCCACGATCACAAGTTCGATGCTATTAGTCAGGAAGATTATTATGCGTTAGCCGGTTTCCTAAAGAGTTCTGCGTACCGGCAGGTGCACTTTCAAACGTGGCGACAAAACGCCGACGTGGCAAAGCAAGTAGCCGTCTGGGAACAAACAAGCCAAGCACGAATGCACGAGGAATTGGCTGTCTTGTATCGCGAGCAGGTCCCTTTATGGAAACGGGCCCTTCGAGCGGGTGTCGAGGTTTACCGGCGGGCGCTTTTGGCCAGCGGCTCGGCACGTCCGCAGGCCTCGGAGCAGCCAGTTGCGACATCCGATTCAGTTCGCCTGGTAACCGAGGCGGCCAAGCATTGGGGTGTGTCACCCGATTGGGTATGGATCGTTCTGGAAGAGTTGCGGCAAGCGGACAGCCACCGGGAGCATCCGTGGTATTGGCTTCGGTATGCTGTCGAGCTTTCCGCAAGGGAGCCGGAGCGATGGGCTCTTATTTTGGCGGACAAGTTGGCCGAGGTTCAGCGAGCTGTTGTCGAGCGACTCGCCGGCTGGCAACAAACATCGCTCGTTTGGCATCCTTCAATCTTGGAAACGCGTGAGTGGCCCGGATGGTCATGTGACGGATTTGCTTATGGGCCGGGCCCGCAACGTGCAGGTCAGTGGATCGTCGATGAAGGTCCAGGTGCGTTGCGCCTAGCCGAATATTCCTCGGCACGCTTCCGTTCGCCTTGGCAGTCTCTCACACGCTCTTCCGAGTCGGCTGGTGAACCGGGAAGACTCGCTGCATGGGACAGAGCCGGAAAGATCGTGCGGACTCAGACGTTTGTTCTTGCTGAAGCACCGCTTTACTATTTGGTGCGAGGATCGGGATTGGCGTACGTCGTGGCCGACTCGCACCGAATGATCAACGGACCGCTTCATGGTAATTTGTTGCTGGAGTTTCGAACCGAAGGAACGAATCCTCAGTGGATTCGCCATGACGTGCGCCGTTACGCAGGTCACGTGGCTCATGTGGAGTTTCATCCGTTGAGCGATTCGCCATTCGAATTGGTGTTAGTCGTGCAAGGTGAACAGCCTCCTGATTGGCCGGTACTGGGCGCGTCCGACTACATCGCAACCTCAATGGCCGGTGATCCTCCTCAGGATTTAGGTCAATTGGTCAACCGCTTTGCCGAATGGTGGAATTGGCCGCTGAACTCGCTGGCAAGTAAAGCCCCGGTGTCCGAAGGTGTGGATGCTCGGTTTTGGAGGGACATTGCAGCCGGAGCGTTAGCGGCTTGGCAGAACCGGATTTTGGAGCATATGCCGGTGTTCGCCAATCAAGGGACGATCAAGTCGTCCCTAGCCGAGAAACTCCGCGCGAATTATTCTGCCTACGAACAGCTCAGTAGTCTGCTTATTCTGGCAGGCCGAACCGCACCAGCTATGTGGGACGGAAGTGGTTGTGATGAGTGGTTTTTGATCCGCGGTAACCCGAAGACGCCGCGAGCACCCATACCACGACGCTGGCTAGGGGTTCTGGGTGGCAATCAATATCAGGCTCCGGCCTCCGGTAGCGGACGGCTTGATCTGGCACGCCATTTAGTGGATCCCCGGCATCCGCTAACGGCACGCGTGTATGTGAATCGTCTCTGGCATCATTTAATGGGGCGCGGTCTTGTGGCCACTGTGGACAATTTCGGAGCGTTGGGTGAACGTCCCACACATCCGGAGCTGTTAGATTATTTAGCTCGAACGTTTATCGAAGCTGGCTGGTCTACCAAGCATCTAGTACGGCGTATTGTGCTTTCGAGCACGTACCGCATGGATAGCGTGCCTTCGGATCCACAAGCCGAAAACGGTGATCCGGCCAATCGATTGTGGCACCGTATGGAGATAAAGCGGTTGGAAGGCGAACCGTTGCGTGATGCGATGCTGGCGATTTCTGGGCGTCTTGAGTATCGAATGTACGGACCGAGTGTGCCGATCCATTTGACCCCCTTTATGCAAGGTCGCGGACGCCCGTCTGTGGGTGGGCCGCTGGATGGCGCCGGGCGGCGTTCGATCTATATTGCAGTCCGCCGGAATTTTCTTTCGCCCATGATGTTGGCATTTGACACCCCGCAGCCATTCAGCACCGTAGGACGGCGAGCGGTTTCGAACGTTCCGGCTCAGGCCCTCATCCTGATGAACGATCCGTTTGTTGGACAGCAGACCAAGCAATGGGCCGAACGGCTGTTAACCGAATCTCAGGGATGTTCTTCCGACGCAGCATTTGCCAGAGCCATCCAAAAGGCATTTATCCAGGCATTTGGGCGGTTTGCCAACGACGAAGAGCTCACGTTGGCCCACCAATTTTTTGCTAGCCAGGCTGGCGCCTACGGCTTGTCGTTCGCTCAAGCACGCAGTGACCGACGCGTATGGGCCGACTTTTGCCATGCTCTTTGGAATACGAAGGAGTTCATCTTTGTCCGCTAGCACGCATCAGAAACACTTAGGCGAGCCGACGCCACCTGCGGCAAATCTGGTTTGCTGTATGGTAGATCCTGAAGCGAACCATTTTTCTGCCCGGTTCAGTTGTGAGGTGCGGCGCTTTGTGACAAATTGGATTGGATAGGAAGAGCCAAGTGGAGTGAGTGAACGTCGAGGAGTGCACGTACACATGGTCTATCCATGCAAGCGTTGTCGACCGCAACCGCTCACGCGGCGCGAGATGCTTTTTCGGTGCGCCGTTGGTTTTGGGGGCCTAGCATGGACCGTGCTCCATTGCGAACAGCAACTCCGGGCGGCGGCTGGCAACCTGTTTGCACCGAAAAAGACGCATTGGCCAGCTAAGGCTCGCCGGGTGATTTTTCTATACATGGATGGCGGCCCTTCTCAGGTTGATACCTGGGACCCCAAGCCAGAACTGGAACGCCGTCACGGACAAGCTTTCCCGATGAAAATCGAACCGACGCAGTTCGATAACATCGGCACGACGATGGCTAGTCCGTGGAAATTCCACCCGCATGGGCAAAGCGGCATTCCTGTCAGTGAGCTATTTCCGCACGTAGCGCGGCATGTCGATCGGCTGGCCGTCATACGCTCGATGACTTCCGAATTCTCCGAACATACGAATGCGAATTATTTCCTCCATACCGGCAGCGGGTTGCAGGGGCGTCCGAGCATGGGTGCGTGGTTCGCCTATGGACTGGGTACCGAATGCGATGACCTGCCGGCTTTCGTCGTCCTGAACGGCGGCCTAATCCCACCTGGTGGCCTGGATAACTTTAATAGTGGCTTTTTACCGGCTGCCTACCAAGGATCCATTTTCCAGCACGGGGATGTGCCTGTGGCTAACATCCGGCCTTTGGAAAAGAATCCGGTACTACAACGCGGCAAGTTGGCGCTGGTCGATGCATTGGACCGAAAGTTATTGCAGGAGTTCGGCAATGCCGATTCGGTGGAAGCTGCCATCGCTAACCAAGAACTGGCATTTCGCATGCAAGCTGCAGTGCCCGATTTGACCGACCTTAGTCAAGAAACCGAAGCAACCACGCGTTTGTACGGTCTAGATGCAGCGTACAAACCCACCGCCATTTTCGCCCGCCAGTGCCTGTTAGCCCGACGCTTGATTGAACGGGGTGTGCGGTTTGTGGAGCTCACCTGCCCCAATGTCGGCCATGACCGCTGGGATCAGCATAGCCGCTTGAAAGAAGGACATGCCGACAACGCTCGAGCCGTCGATCAGCCGATCGCTGCACTGCTGGAAGACTTGCAAGCCCGAGGTTTGCTGGAAGATACCTTGGTGGTTTGGGCCGGCGAATTTGGCCGTACACCGTTTGCTCAAGGTAGTGATGGTCGCGATCATAACCCATTCGGTTTTAGTATCTGGTTGGCAGGTGGCGGTATCAAAGGGGGCACCATTTACGGTGCCACCGACGAATTCGGATACAAGGTCGTCGAGAACCGAGTCGAAATCCACGATTTACATGCCACGATGCTTTATCTACTGGGTATCGATCACACCCGACTGACTTTCCATTTTGGAGGGCGCGATATGCGCCTGACGGATGTCAAAGGGAATGTGCTTTACGAGATTCTCGCATGAAGAGCCTGCGTTTTCTTTCTTGATTGATTTCACGCCTACCTGAAGCGCTGCCAGTAAAAAACCTCTCTACTCCCAAAGAATCTTGCCTTAACGTGCGTTCGCCCTCGGAGCGATTTCGAATGGAATAACGCAAAAAAGCAAAGGGGACCAAAGTAAAGCGTAGGAAGGGCCGCGTGAGCTCTTGCGGCGCTGCGGCGTTGGGTGTCGATAAAGTGAGTTTTTCCCCTGTGTACCCCTCGATTCCAGGTAGCACGTGCTCTTAACGCGTCCGGCTATCGCCCGGGTTTGCGTTTTTTGCGCCGGTGGGTGCGCGTGGTACGTGCTCAGCGTGTGCGTGCCTGCAAAGGGCTTGATCGAGCCGCATCCGGAGCCGTGACCATCAGGGAGCAACTCCCCAACGGAGCTGCGGCCGTAAAAGAGCGGCACCACAACGGAGCCACGTTCTTCTAGCCGGGTGGGTTTACAATCGGCCCTTACAGGTTGAGCGTTGCCCTCGTCCGCCCGGTTCGCGTCGCCGACGCTGAGAGACTCGGTGACTTGAATACAAACCATACGCTCTTCCGGCTTAATCAAGGCGTGTTAAACTAAGCAGAAGGGTGGCGACAGGATCCACAGCCAGCAGAGCTTGGGCTGCGCTAGATTGATGCACTTTGGAGGTCTTTGCAATTATGTTGCATAAAACTAGTCCCGCGCCGCAATTGTCGGCTACGGAACGGGACGCAATGCGGCAGGCGGGACGTTTCAATGCCGAGTTGATGGATTTCGTGCGCAGCCATATGGGCCCAGGAATCAGCACTGGGCAAATCGATCGATTGGTCTACGAATATACGATGGCGGCCGGACATCGCCCCGCATCTCTGCACTACATGGGCTACCCCAAAAGCTGTTGCATCAGTGTCAATGACGTGGTGTGTCACGGTATTCCAGGTGACTACGTCTTACGCGAAGGCGATCTGGTGAATGTCGATGTCGCAACGGTCGTCGATGGGTGGTACGCAGATCAATCCGAAACGTTTCTGATCGGGGAAGTATCAGATGAAGCCCGGGCAGTTACTCAATGTGCTTTCGACTGCTTATATCTGGCCATCAGCGTACTCCAACCTGGTTGCAGTGTGTATGACATCGGTCATGCAATCTACACAGAAGCTACCCGCCGGGGTTTCTCCGTGGTGCATGACTTAGTGGGGCATGGTCTGGGCCGACAATTCCATCAAGATCCCAGCGTCTTTCATCATCCGAAGCCCGAGTGCCGGCGCATAAGGCTCCTTCCGGGAATGTGCTTTACTATCGAACCGATGATTAACGCCGGCAGCCGCTACACGGAACTCGATAAATCGGATGGGTGGACGATTCGAACGCGAGACGGGAAATTATCGGCCCAATTCGAGCACACGATTTTGCTGACCGAAGAGGGACCGGAAATCCTAACCGAAACACTGCTTGGCCCGCGTCCCGGACATCGTTTCTGATGCGCCCGATTATCTGTCGTGCGTGTTAAGTGTGGACGTGAGCTTGACATGTGAGTCCGCGCCAACGGCTGAAATTGTATTTGGCCTGTGATAGTCCTGGTGGAAATTAGTGCAGCTCGCAGGTTGGTTAGATTCCTCGGGAATTTCCCATCGTCGCACCCGGTAGGTCTGCCGCACGACCGTAATTCTTCTCAATGCAGACGGATGCTCAGGCGCGGTGCTCAAAGATAAACGTCCCAGTTGCTCTGAAGACGGCGGCTCGCACCGTGGCCTGCTCCAAACGGCGTCGCCGGCGGGTTTCTTCCGAGTTCTCACCAAATCGCCAAGCATTCGTGTGCAAAGAAGATTTCTCCCAAATTGGCCACCCGATCCTGCCCTCTCTTTTCTTTGTTCATTGCGCCTCTGCGCCTTTGGGCCGTTGCGTTAAATCATCCTCAATCCTGGATGGAGCAAAACGACAGAAACTCGAGCGTCGCGTCGTGGCGTGGAACTATTCCCACCAGTGTCGAGGCCGACCTTTGGCATTAGAGCGACCGCAAGAATGCGACCAAATCGTGCACTTCTTGCTCCTCGTACGTAGAGTCGTTCGGGTGACCTACCAAGAGGAAGACGTCTTCAAGGTTCGCCGCCGAGTTATCATGGAGGTACGGTCCGCGCTGGCTGACTCCCAACAACGAGGGCGGATTAAAACGGCGATTCCCGCGCTGGTCGACTAGCCCAACATCGTACGATTCAGCAGTCGTATAATGGGGTTCAGCGTGGCATCGATTGCACTGGCGGCGCTCAAAAACGCGACGCCCGCGTTCCACCGCTGCTCGATCCACGGTGCCTCGAGCTACATCCAGAGCTGGGGGTGGCTGGAGACTGCGAAGATACGCAACTAATGCAGCACGCCCTTCAGCAGTAATAGCCTCCGGACCATGCATTGTCTTTCGGATCGAGTTCTCGATTTGGCTTTCCAAGTCGGGAACGTGGCCCAGCCATGCGTAGGGAGCGGTGTCGGTTACTCCAAGTAGCGACAAAACGAGTTTGGGAGCCCCAAATGTGTGATCACTCAAATTGTCGTTCAAGCCTCCGTTGGTATGTCCATCGGTATGACAACTATGACAGCTCATCCACCCGTCGTGCGATAAGCGGCCATCGTAAAAAAGCATTTCCCCTTTCTCGACAAGCGTTAACGGTGCTACCGGTCCCAGAGCAATTTCTTTGATGACGCGTCGTTCTAGCAGATGCACCAGCGATAAGGAGTCCGAAAACGTGTTGGCGACAACCGCCCAATCCCCCGCGGAGCTCACCACGACGGCTGTGGGACGGCGCCCGACTTTCATCCGATAAAGCGAGAAATCGGATTCTCGCCCGATGGCAACTTCATCCACGCCTCCCAGCGAAACCACAACGATGCCTTGTGTTGTCATTGCTAAACCGGCCGGATCCGCCGTGGCCCGCCCCGGCTCTCCTAATGGATGCATATGGGCTCCCGAATAAAGATCCCCATCCAAGCGCAACACCGCTTTCCAGTTCAGCCAGCGCAGATCATTGGACATTAACAATCCCCAGTGGATGTCATTACTCGTTGTTTGAGCTAATTCGTTGAGCATTTGATGAGCCACGACGAGCATTTTCTCGTCGTGGCTGGAAACCAGGCCTCGAATATTATGGGCGGGGAAGGAGCGAGCTCCGAGATACTTCCACTGCTCGACGTCGACTAGACCCAGACGTCCACTAAAAGCATCACCGACCACGAGAGTCCGCTGGTCGGGAGCCATAACCATCGCGCGAGGTGCAAAGGGAAGATCCAACACAGCATCAACCCGCAGCCGCTCCGGCTCGACCAACAGGCAACTTAACCGTCGTGACCAAAGGGAACTCACATAAGCGTGCCCACGGGCTGCATCATAGCAAACAGCTACAGGAAACGCGCTGACATCCACCGTTGCCGTACGTTGTACTGAGCCTTCATTGGTTTCAATCAACACCAACTTGTGTTCCAGTTCATCTGTAGCGAGGAGCTGCCGGCTAGAAACAGCAACTAGGTGGGATAAACGCGTACTAATACGCTGCTCCGATACGACATTCCAGTTGCGCGTATCGAGGATCGAGAGAGTGCCACAGCGGTTTGCCACGGCGAGCCACCGCTCCTTCTCCAAAAAAGCTAGCGCTATAGGACGCCGCACCGCGGGTTGCTCGTAAAGCGCGCGTGCCACATCGCTGGGCTCGCCTGCTCCAACTGCGGGAAGAACCGCTAAAAAGCCCCCAATCGTCAAAAGAACGCTCCGCATCGCATCTCTCCCCGTGGTTTCAACATACCAACGCATGCTTATGAGTTTGTCAAATGGAGGCTTATGAGGCAAGAGACAAATCGGTCGAGAATGTGTGCGCGTCTGTTTGGTCGGCAGGACGTAGCTGTAATCGAGTTGACTATCACCAGGGTTCTCCCTATTGCTTTCGAAGATGGATAGCTTTCGTGAGCCGCGGCCGTAAGGGAGCGGAACCCCCACAGAACCGCGACCGTGAGGGAGCAACGCTTTGCGAATCGGGCGCGTTCTTTCACCGGGTCGGCTAGTGAACGCGCTCCTACGGGTGGTGCGTTCCCCGGGCGCACCGAGTTCGCGGCGCTAACGCCAGAGGATGCAGATTAACTTGTGCCGTAAGCTTTCACACCACCGCACGAAATCGCGCACGTGCTGCCCCGACGACGCACGAACTTACAGTCACGACCGCAAACTGCGCTAAAGGCGACTGACGTCGCTGGCCGCTCTGGTGCTAGCAAAAACGCGAAAGAGAACGTGTTCCGAACGACAGCGTCGAACAACCCCACGCAGCCTTGTAGCGCGACTTAAGCCACCTGGGCACCAGGTTCCTCACCTATCCGGACAATGCCGGTTTTCGTCACGTTACGGGGAAACAGGCAGGATTTTTCCAATATCCCTTCTTTGTCTAGTATCGCCAAGCTGTCTTATCTTACTTATCTTTCTGGTTCTCACAAATTACCAAACCAAAGGGTCAAGGTGCCTGTCCCGGAACTCGGTACCACCCTTTTTTATTTACGACTATGATTATCGACATACTTATATATGGAATATTCTTCTCTAACAGTGAGGGTGATGTAAAACACCTTACGGCCTGAGGTGTACGATGCCGACGTTGCTGGACATGGGCCCTTGAAAACCTCTTGACTGTCGAGATAGCTCATTGGCGGTGTTGCTTTACGGGCCAAGATAATCGCTAGCAGCCAAAGCCCAGCAAGATGTTTTAAGACCCTAAGAAACGCTACCAAATCGCTGCACGGCAGCTTTCCGAATGGGAATCGGCCCCGGGGCTAGTGGGTTCGGTGACCGTTTGGCGGCACTGCACGATTGGCCCACTATACCAGTTGCTCCGATAGGTCTCGTGACGGCCATCGTTGCTCGAGGCCGAGCGTCCAGCAGCACCGCCAGTGCTGCGCCGATTGGTGCACAGACAATTACAAACAAACAATTACAAGGAGGCTTTGGACGAACTCGAATAGCGTAAAGACTCCGGGGCTCACGTGGGCGATCGCAATGCACAGGCAGCCTTCCTTGCACCTTAGCGCCTTTGCGTTGAATTGGCCGCTCCCTTACGGTCGCGGCTCTATTGAGCTCTTGCTCGACGCAGCGCCTTTGCCAAGAAGTACCCGCATCGGCGGGTGTGCATCACGTTTGTAGGTAAAGTTTTTTTAACGCAGAGACGCAGAGACGCAGAGGCAAGAATAAGTAAGCGGGCAACACCCGCTGCCGGTCGG
>CAYRMD010000080.1:0-21899 GCA_964425225.1 uncultured Pirellulaceae bacterium
CGACTTGTTAAAAGGTTCCGTACAATACGGGCGAATTATGCAGAGGTTCCTTATTTTCTCTCGTGGAGGTTTGCTAAATGGCAGAAGTCGTGCAGAGCGCGACGCATGGCTCATTGTTACAAGTTTGAATACTACCTCATTTCATGCATCTTTGTGGTCTTTCGACGTGGGGCACAATGCGTTATCGTGAGAGTACCAGGTAGACCTTGGGAAAATACCTTGTCAAGGTGGAAGCACTATGTCCGAGCGGCCTTGCATTCAGTTAACTTATCCGGAGCCAGACGTTGCCCTCCTGACCTTCGACCAACCCGACAAGTCGGCGAACATTTTATCATCATTCGTATTGGACGAATTCGAGCAGCATCTGGAGCAGTTGGCGGCGCGGCGCGAGCTGGCTGGTTTGGTGATCTATTCGGCCAAACCCGAGATTTTTATAGCAGGCGCGGATTTGCGTGAGTTTGTTGCGGGCTTTGATTTACCACGGGACGCGGCGGTGGCCATCTGCCGCCGAGGTCAAACGTTGTTCCGCCGGCTGTCGACGTTACCTTATGTGACGGTCGCTGCCATCCATGGCACGTGCGTGGGCGGTGGGGCCGAGTTAGCCGTCTGGTGCGACAGGCGCATCGTTTCCGATCATCCTCGTACCGAAATTGGGTTCCCCGAAGTTCAACTGGGGCTGTGTCCCGGTTGGGGTGGCACGGTGCGACTCCCGCGGCTGATAGGTCTGCCGACGGCTGTAGAAATGATTACGTCTGGCGAGTCGCGGTCGGCCAAGGAAGCGGTTGCCATTGGGCTTGCCAGCGGACCAGTGCCGCGCGAAAAGTTGCTTGAGCAGGCAATTGCCTGCGTGCGCCGCGAACGTGCTTCTGGTGCGTATCGACAGGATCGCGAACAGCTCCAGCAACCTGTCCGATTTTCACAAGTCGAATGGGAGTTCCTCGGAGCAACGGCTTCTGCCCTCATCCGGTCGCGCGCCGGGGAGCATTATCCGGCGCCGATGGCTGCTCTGGAATTGATGTTGCAAACGGCGAGTTTGTCCGTCGACGAAGCGCTGGAAAAGGAAGCCCGGGCTCTTGCTGATCTGTTTGGTACCCCGGTAAACCGCGCTTTGGTTAACGTGTTTTTCTTGACAGACCGGAACAAACGCGATCGCGGAGTGGATCGTGCGGACATTGTGCCGACCTCGATTCAGACCGTGGGAGTGCTCGGCGCCGGGATCATGGGAAGTGGCATAGCTGCAGCAAATTTGCGCCGAGGTTTATCGGTGGTTTTAACGGACACCAACAACGAGGCACTTCGAAAGGGAGCCCGCACGGCTTTGGAGGAAGCCGCTTTTGACGCCACGCTCCGTGGGCCAAGTACCGGCGCGTTGATGGACGCGGCGACTCGCCTGTCGCTGGTGCACCATGCCAACGGGTTTTGCGATTGTGACTTGGTCATCGAAGCCGTTGTAGAAAATGTAGACGTCAAGCAACAGGCGTTTGCAGAGCTCGAGTCGATTGTATCTGGATCAGCAATCCTTGCCTCCAACACGTCAACCATCCCTATCGGTCGGTTGGCATCGGCCGTACAACATCCCGAGCGAGTGCTTGGCATCCATTTCTTCAATCCTGTAAGGCGGATGAAATTGGTAGAGGTCATTCGTGGGCCAAGGACGGACGATCAAGCCGTCGCTACTGCGGTCGCATATGTCAAACGGTTGAACAAATTTCCGATCGTCATCAAAGATGGCCCGGGTTTCTTAGTAAATCGATTGTTGTTTCCGTACATGAACGAGGCTCTGGAACTGCTTTTGGAAGGAGTACCCATTGCGGATATCGAACGTGCAGCAAAAGCGTTCGGAATGCCCATGGGGCCTATCGAGTTATATGACTTAGTCGGGTTGGATACGGCCCTCTATGCGGGCAAGACTATGTGGGAGGCGTTTCCCAGCCGCGTGTTGCTTTCACCGTTACTGCCGGCCATGGTCAAGGCCGGGCGATTGGGACAAAAAAACGGCCGCGGGTTTTACCTTTATCCGGTTTCGGGTAAAGCTGCTGGAAAACCACAGCTCGATCCAGAATTCGAAGCTTTTTTGGCTCTGTACCGCAAGGCCGAGCGGCGATACACAAACGAACAACTGCAACACCGACTCTTCCTTCCGATGTTGCTCGAGGCTACGCGGCTCTTACAAGAGGAAAAAGTCCGCGACGTACGCGATGTGGATCTGGGTCTGATTTACGGCATTGGTTTTCCGGCCTTCCGCGGCGGACTCTTGTATTGGGCCGATCACGTGGGAGCCGCGCAGATTTGTCGGTGGCTAGAGCCTTGGGAGTCGCTCGGGGAACGGATGCAGCCCACGGAAATGTTGCTCCAGATGGCTCGCCAAGGCACGACATTTTATAGCCCGCGGTACCAGTGAGGTTCGACAATGGCAGAAGCAGTGATTATCGATTGTTGCCGGACTGCAATCGGTCGAGCGCATGCCGAACGCGGTTGGTTTCGTGCTGTGCGAAGTGACGACTTGGCTGTTGCCTGCGTGCAGGCGCTGCTAGAACGCACCGGTTTGGATCCAACTCTGGTCGAAGACGTCGTTTTAGGCAACACCCAGCAGACACTCGAGCAAGGTCTGAATGTGGCTCGCATCGCAGGACTTATAGCGGGCCTGCCGGCAACCTGCGGTGGAGCAACCGTCAACCGATTATGTGGTAGCAGTCTCCAGGCGCTCAATCAGGCCGCGCACGCGATTATGGCGGGCATGGCGGATGTACAAATCGTCGGTGGCCTGGAACATATGCACCATTTGCCGATGGACCACGGGATAGACGTCAACCCGAAACTCTATCGATATACCAGCCGAGGTGCCTTGCTCATGGGCGTAACCGCGGAATTCTTGGCACAGACGCGTGGTATTTCCAGGCGCGAGCAGGACCAATTTGCGTTGCGCAGCCACCAACTTGCCGATCAGGCGTATCGACAGGGGCATTTCCAACGCGAGATCATTCCGGTGTGGGGTTTGGACGAGCAGGGCAATGCTTTTCTCGTAACGCGCGATCAGTGTGTGCGCTCGGATACATCCCTAGAAGCACTCGCTGCTTTACCACCGGTTTTTATGCCCAAAGGCGGAACGATAACCGCCGGTAACAGTTCGCCTGTAAACGACGGTGCTGCGGCGCTTCTTATAATGTCCGGCACCACGGCGAAGCGTCTGGGCTTGAAGCCCTTAGTGCGCATCCGAGCGACGGCTGTCGCCGGAGTCGATCCGTGCATCATGGGTTTAGGGCCTGTTCCTGCAAGTCGCAAGGCTCTGGAACGTGCCGGATTATCCTTGCAGGATGTGGAGCTGGTGGAAATCAACGAGGCCTTCGCTGCGCAGACTCTGGCCTGTATGCGCGAATTGGGGCTGCCGGAAGAAAAAGTCAATGTACGCGGCGGTGCGATCGCTATCGGACATCCTTTGGGAGCCAGCGGAGCGCGCATCGCGACGACGCTCATTCACGCAATGATCGATCGCCAGGCCCAATTCGGTTTAGCCACGATGTGTATCGGGCTTGGCCAGGGTATCGCCACGATCTTCGAAAGAATCGACGCCTAAGCTTGCCGGTTTCAGGCATGAAGGAGGGCATCGGCCATGCCGGAGACGATCATCCAATGGTTGCTGGATCGCCTCCAAACTACCGGCCAAAAGACAGCATTGCTTATCAAGCAAGCAGGTCAATTTCGTGGCATAACTTGGGAGGAATTAGCCGAACGGGTACGGCGCCTGGCCGTGGCACTTGCCCGGCGCGGCGTCGAGCCGCACGATCGAGTGGCCCAGTGGTCAGAAAACCGCTATGAATGGATCGTGACCGATTTGGCGGTGAATTATCTAGGGGCGGTTCATGTGCCCATCCACGCCACGTTAACTGCAGCTCAGGCGATCTATCAAATCAACCACTCGGGCGCTAAATGGGTTCTTATTTCCACGGCTGAAATGGCCAGGCAATTGAATACCCACGCCGATCGACTTGCCGCGAGACCCGGGTGGATTGTTTACGAAGAGCATACCGTTTCGATTGCTGGTCGTATCGCCGAGCCGTGGCAACGGGTGATCGAGGAGTCGGGCAGTGCACTCATGATCCCCCACGCGGGAAATCGTACGGATCTGGCTACGATTCTTTACACGTCGGGAACCACGGGGCAACCCAAGGGAGTTATGCTTTCGCACGGCAATATCATCAGCAATGTCGAGGCCGTACTGGGCGTGCTTAATCAAGATTCCAATGACGTTCGACTTTGCATCTTACCGCTGAGCCACATTTTTGCTCGCACTTGCGATCTCTATACCTGGTTAGCCAGCGGCATGGTACTTGCCCTGGCCGAATCACGTGCCACGGTTCTAGCCGACGCACGTGCTACGCAGCCGACGCTCCTAAATGCGGTACCCTATTTCTACGAACGCGTGTATCGTGGGTTAAATGAAGCTGGAATTGCGCATCAGCCCGATGCCGTGCGGAGCGTACTGGGAGGTCGTATTCGATTGTTGTGCGGTGGGGGGGCTGCCCTTCCGACATATTTGTTCGACTATTACCAACAACAAGAGTGCCCGATTTTCCAAGGCTACGGCCTTACTGAAACCTCACCTGTCATCAGTATCTCGACTCCATCGGCCTACCGCCGCGGAGCGTCGGGAAGACCGATACCGGGAATCGAGGTGCGCATCGCGGAGGATGGTGAGATTCTGACCCGAGGACCACACGTGATGATGGGGTACTATCGTGACGAACAAGCAACCGCACAGGTCATACGCGAAGGATGGTTGTATACCGGTGACTATGGAAAAATAGACTCGGATGGTTTCTTATATGTTACCGGGAGAAAAAAAGAAATCATTGTTACACTGGGCGGAAAAAATATTGCCCCGGCCCTACTGGAATCCTTACTCACTCAGGATCCGCTTATCCATCAAGCATTAGTCGTAGGAGACGATCGAAAATTCCTAGGAGCTCTTATTGTACCTGATTTCGATCAACTGAAAGCATGGCTAGTAGCTCAGAATAGGAAGACAGATGAGTTGTCCGCCGAGCAGCTTTTGGTGGACCGTCAAATTCGATTGGAATACCGACGACGAATCGACCGTCAGCTCGCCGAACTCTCTCACTACGAACAGGTGGCGCGATTCGTATTGCTACCGCGTGCTTTTAGTATTGAGCAGGAGGAGCTGACACCGAAATTGAGTTTGCGACGGGAGACCATCCAGCGGCATTTTGCTAAGGAAATCGATTGGATGTATTCTGACGAATACGAGGCTATGTTCGGAAGCAGTCAAGAAAGTCAGTCGTCGCAAACTACGCTTAAAACATCGTAACAAAAAGATTCGGACCATACGTATGATGAACAGTCGTGCCACAGGCCAACAAGACCGTTCGGAAAAGTCATTTGCTGAAACTGCCCTGACGTTGGGTGGCAAGAGTCTGGATGAAGCAAAACGTACGGGAGCCATTGACCGGGCTGATGATCAGGTCGAACGGTTGTTTCTACCGCAATATCAAACGGTCAACAGTCCCATTCATCGCGCAATATGGGACCGCGGTGTCCCTGTGGAACTGTTTCAGTCAGCCCCAGTCCCGGTGCTGGAAGACGTGCAAGTGGTTATGGATCGGTCGGTGGCCATCGTGGAACGTCATCGACAAGAGGGAACTCTGTACGGTGCGGACGGAAAGCTGTCGGAGGTTTTACTTCGCGAGCTAGGCGAAGCCGGATACTGGGGATTGCTGGTCGACAAAGAATATGGTGGCAGTGGTGCGCCGTTCCGGCTGTTCGCTCCCTTTTTGACGCGAATGGCCACCGTGGAACCAACCGTGGCTGGTTTAGCTTCGGTACATGGCTGCATCGGAGCAGTTGATCCGATTCGCACTTTCGGCAATGAAGAGCAAAAACGCCGCTATCTTCCGTTGTTGGCATCAGGTCAGCGGTTGTCGGCGTTCGCGTTGACCGAACCGGGAGCTGGGTCGGATCTTACCGCCTTGCGGACGCGGGCCATACGTCGCAACGGGTATTTTGAGGTGCACGGTGAGAAGTTGTTCATTACCAATGTGTTGCCGGGGCGCACCATCGGACTGGTGTGTTTGATCGACGATCAGCCCGCGGTGCTGATTGCTGATTTGCCTGACCAGGAAGACGAAACATTTCAGTTAAAGCGGTACGGGCTATGGGCCTTGCGCCGCGCGCACAATTACGGCATTGTATTTCGAGGCTTTCGCGTGCCGTCGGAGAACCTTCTTGAGCCTCCCCACGGCAATGGTCTGACAATTGCCTATCACGGGTTAAATCGAGGTCGAGTTGCGCTGTGCGCTACGGCGGCCGGGGCCATGCGCTTGATGCTCGCTAACATTTTGCCGTGGGTCCACTATCGCAAGACGTATGGCGAGCCGATCGGTAAACGCGAGTTGGTTCGGCGTCGCATTGCTCGCCTCGCAGGACTGATCGTCGCCTCCGACGCCCTGGCTGCCTGGTGTTCGACGTTGTTGGACTTGGGATATCGCGGTGAAATGGAGTGTATCGTTGCCAAAATTTTTGGGAGCGAAGCGCAGAAGGAAGCTGCCATCGAGCTTTTCATGAAAACGCACGGCGGACGAGCTTTCTTAGAGGGGCACATGTTTGGCGACAATGTGCATGATTATTTAGCACCGTGCATTTACGAAGGCGAGGGTGAGATGCTGGCGATGGCCTTCTTCAAATCGCTCGTAAAACAGCACGGGACCACCTATTTCGAACCGATCGGGCGCGCCTTGCAAGCTGCCGGGATCCGCAAGCCCAACCCGCTCAATCCGATCCATGCCTGGCGGCTGCGTAAAGCCGCTTTGCCGTACGCTCGGTGGCTTGTGTCCCAGTGGACGATTCCCATTCCACGTCCCGTGTTACCCTCGATGCCTCCGGCTTTGAAGGAACAAGCTGAATTTGCGTGCGAACGCTTGCAGTCAGCGCGGTTGGAGCTCAGTGATCTTTTGCGCCGCTACCAACTGCGGCTGGCCGATCGCCAATGCCGGATGTCGGAACTCTCGGCACGTATCCAGAAGCTGGTGGTAATCCTCTGTACCAGCCTCTATGCGGCCTTCCAGCAGGACGAAGTCGTGCAACTGGCTGGTGAATTGATGTGCCGGGATCTGACTCGTGAGTTGCTTGGACGTCGTCCGAGTGACACGTATTTCCGTAGTGTGAACCGATTGGCAGAAATGATCGCCGATGGAGGTTTTCAAGCAATTACCGGGATTGAAGCCGACCAAATCCTCATGCCCTATGCACCATAAGGCGCTCGGTTGAGCCCAGAGACGTTGACGCTCCCAGCGAGTCTCTCAGAATGAAAAGGACGTCGTTGTTTCTACCGCAGGGCCCCATGAAGGAGAAGCACGGTGCCGAAATTCGCCGTAGTGCTGCCGGCCGCTGGCCAAAGTCGCCGCTTTCGCGATTCTCATTACAAGAAACCCTTCGCACCCTTGGACAATCGAGCTGTGTGGCTTCATGCCGTTGAGCGCTTCGTAAACCGACCGGACGTCGAACAAGTACTGTTAGTCGTTGCCCCGGAAGACCAGCAAATGGTCCAAGAGCGTTTCGGAGCGAACTTGATGATCTTAGGAATCGATCTGGTATTGGGCGGTAAGACGCGTGCCGAATCGGTTAAGAAAGCACTCGTGCGCTTGCGCGACTCGATCGAATTCGTCGCCGTTCACGACGCCATACGACCTTGTTTGGCTGTCGAATGGATCGACCAGGTATTTTCCGCTGCTGTCGAAACGGGTGCCGCCATATTAGCCGTCCCTGTGGCCGCTACGCTCAAGAGAGTTACCCAGGACAGCCGAGTTGCGGAGACTGTTTCCCGGGAAGCATTGTGGGAAGCGCAAACCCCTCAGGTCTTCCGTCGCCAACTGCTGGAAGAAGCCTATCGACGAGCGTCCGATCTGACGGCTACGGATGATGCCCAATTGGTCGAACGTCTCGGCCATCCGGTGACTGTCGTTCCAGGCTCGTCGCTGAATTTGAAAATCACTACCAAGGAAGACCTCAAGTTGGCCGGCCTTGTGCTTCGTGTCCTGCCCCAGCCCAAACCTGCTGGTCCCATTCATCCATTCGATGAACAATGGCGCTGAAGAAGGATTGGGCTGCATACGCGCGAAAACCGGTACGCCGGTATTCACCAAAACTTCCAGCCTCCATGGTCGGGACGTGAAATATGAGCATGAATCGATTATGGGAAGATCTGCGTTGGAGAGGGCTGATTTATCAGGTAACCGAAGAACCAGCGTTGATTCAACTGCTGGAGTCTCCCCAAACGGTTTACGTGGGATTCGATCCGACCGCCGATAGCCTGCATGTGGGGAGTTTGCTTGGTCTGATGATGCTGCGCCGATTTCAAGCTGCCGGCCATCGCCCAATCGTCGTTATGGGAGGGGCAACTGGGATGATTGGTGATCCCAGTGGTAAGAGTGAGGAGCGCCAGCTTTTGTCACTGGATGTGCTAGAAGCCAATACTGCGGCCATGCAAGAACAAATGAAACGCTTTCTGGATTTTTCTAACACTCCGAATGGAGCGCTACTGTTAAATAACTATGATTGGATGAAGCCTTTTTCTTTCCTAGATTTTTTGCGCGATATTGGTAAACACTTTCCCATCAATGTCATGCTTTCCAAAGACTCGGTGCGGGCACGATTAGAGCGCTCAGATTCCGGAATAAGTTATACCGAATTCAGTTATATGTTGCTACAAGCCTATGATTTTGTCTATCTGTTCGACCATTACGGTTGTCGCATACAGCTCGGTGGTTCTGATCAGTGGGGTAATATCACTGCCGGCATCGATTTAGCTCGTCGCATGCGACAAGTTAGCTTGTACGGTGCTACCTGGCCATTGTTGTTAAAATCCGATGGCGGAAAAATGGGTAAAACCGATTTGGGAACGATTTGGTTGTCGCCGGCTAAGACTTCGCCGTACCAATTCTATCAGTATTGGTACAATGTGTCCGATGAGGATGTGGGGAAATGCCTGCGATACCTTACAGAACTGCCACGTGCTGAAATCGAACAGCTCGACCACGCACGCCAAGAAGCTCCGCATCAGCGCGAAAGCCAGCGCCGCCTTGCCGAGTGGCTTACCGAACTAGTCCATGGCTCAGAGGGCCTCCAGGAGGCCCAACGGGCCAGCCGCATTCTGTTTGGGGAGCGTATCGAAGGGTTGTCCGAGCAAACCGTCCTGGAAGTGTTTGCCCATGTGCCGAGTTGTACGCTGGCACGCGATCGCCTCGGATCCGTGTTGCTGACAGAAGCCATGGTGGCTGCGGGATTGGCTACCAGCCGGGGCGAGGCGCGGCGGGCCATTGAACAGGGCGGCACGTATGTCAATAACCAGCGCGTGACCGACACGGAAAAGATACTCGGGCCGACCGATCTTCTAGGAACCTCCTGCGTTGTACTGCGCCGTGGTAAGAAGAACTATGCCTTGGTACGATTCGTCGACACGCGTGCCGAGGAAGTGGACCAAATTCACATTGGGGCTCAAACTCGATCGAAATAAGCAGGTTCCAAGGACGTACCGGCAGTAAGCCCCAGAAGCGCAACGGTCGTGGTCGCCATATTCGCGGGATTGGGGAGGCTGTTTCCATGGAGCAATGCGATCGTCCTTCCGAGGTTGGCTGCGAACAGCGCTGGGCGCCCAAGAGCGATGGTAGCGCAGAGGAATTTTTCCGCTTGCTGGTTGAAACACCTCGCCCTAGTGGCTACGAACAGCGAGCTCAAGAAGCGCCGCTTCGCATCGCCTTGGGCAGACGAAGTTACCACCGACGTACATGGCAACGTGATTTGTTTGCGCCGTGGTACAACCACCAGGCGCTTGATGCTCGCCGGACACTGTGACCAGATCGGACTTCTGGTTTCGCACATCGACGATAATGGTTTCCTCTATGTGCAACCGATCGGAGGATGGGATAGTCAGCAACTGATTGGGCAGCAGGTGATGGTTTGGACCTCCAGCGGCGGGTTGCCGGGAGTAATCGCTCGTAAACCGATCCACCTTCTTCGCCCGGAAGAAAAGGAAAAAGCCGTGAAACTTGAAGACTTGTGGATCGATATTGGGGTGAAGGATCGTGCCGAAGCTGAGAAGTGCGTACAGGTCGGTGAGCCGGTGACTTTACGCTTGGAGTTACGGCGCTTGCGTAACGACTTAGTGTGTGGTCCCGGCTTGGACAATGCTTGTGGTGTGTGGGTAGTGTTAGAAGCTACGCGGCGGGTGCGGGGCTCATCCGCGTGGTCGATCTACGCTGTTTCTACGGTGCAAGAAGAAATAGGGCTTCGTGGCGCGCAGACAAGTGCCTTTGGGGTAGACCCCCATGCCGCCATCGCTGTTGATGTGACCCACGCGACTGACAGTCCGGGAATGGAAAAGAACAGTCTTGGCCGCATT
Source organism: uncultured Pirellulaceae bacterium (assembly GCA_964425225.1). GTDB lineage: Bacteria > Planctomycetota > Planctomycetia > Pirellulales > Pirellulaceae > BPJU01. Next base: position 10,412 of record CAYRMD010000080.1, read on the forward strand.
CGATTGGGGGCAGGACCGGTCATTTTTCGCGGACCGAATAGGAATCCGCGCATCGTCGAGCGGTTGTTGGATTGCAGCCGCCAAACGGGTATTCCCTACCAATTGGCTGCTTCGGGCCGTGCGATGTCCAACGACGCCAATCCACTGCAAATTAGTCGCGCAGGCGTCGCCACGGGCCTAGTAAGTATTCCCAACCGCTATATGCATAGCGCCGTAGAGATCGTTTCGTGGCGCGATTTGGATGCTGCCGCCGAACTGCTTGCCGTTTTCGCTAGCACGCTTGCGCCTGATGATAACTTCATACCCTAAACACTAGCGGGCGCGGGCTCGTAGGCCTTGCGCCACCGACACATGCAATCGGCCACATCACACGATTCATACACCGAACGGAGGTTATTTCGGGTGCGGCTACCTGCTTATCGAGGTCACTGGTCCACTGGTCGAACCCGCTACGACTGTGCCGCGACAGCGGTTAGCTCGATATTTCTTTTAGAGCGGTAATAATTTCGCGCACAGCTTTCTGACCGTCTTCAAAGTACATGAGCGTCTGTGGCAGGGCAAAGAGCGGATTGGGAATTCCGGCAAAACCCGGACTAAGGCTTCGTTTGATCACGACCACGGTGCGCGCCTTATCGGCATCAATGATGGGCATTCCCGCGATGGGGCAATTTGGATCGGTGCGTGCCAAAGGATTGACTACGTCATTGGCGCCTAAGACGATCGCCACGTCCACCGTATCCATAGTCGGATTGATATCGTCCATTTCGCGGAGTTTGTCGTATTCGACGTCGGCTTCGGCCAGCAAAACGTTCATATGTCCCGGCATGCGACCGGCCACCGGATGGATCGCATATTCGACCGTTTTACCGTGTTGTTCCAGGATCTGCTGTAGTTCACGCACGGCACGCTGCGCTTGAGCCACGGCCATGCCATATCCGGGAATGATGACCACACGCCGGGCCGAATCCAGCAGCATGGCCACCTCTTCAGCCGTGGTACTGCGCACCGTCGCATAGACCTCATCGGCTCGAGCTCCGGTGCGCGACGGGTCCATTACCCCAAAAAGCACATTCGTCAAGGAGCGGTTCATCGCGCGACACATAATGCGGGTCAAGATAATCCCTGAAGCCCCGACCAGTGATCCGGAAATGATCAACACATAATTGTCGATGACAAAGCCAGTAGCCGCCGCAGCCAAACCTGAGTAGGAATTAAGCAAGGCAATGACCACTGGCATATCCGCACCACCAATGGGATTGACCAGGAGCACCCCCAGGACTAGCGACAGAATGACGATCGGAATATAGATCCAATTTCCACCGCGGAGCAGAAGCCAACTGAATCCCAGCAGCAGAACCCCCATGGCTGCTGTGAGGAAGTGTTGGTACGGCAACGAACTCGGCTTTCGGAACGCGGGCAGTTCTTGCAATTTGGCAAAGGCAATGCAGCTGCCGGAAAACGTAACGGCTCCAATGATGCCTGACGCGGCCGTTGCGATCAGCGAGTCTACCGCCATTGTTTCTCCGACCAGTGCGCCTCCGGCGACCAACACGGAAGCTAAGCCGCCGAAACCATTAAACAGAGCCACCAACTGGGGCATCGCTTCGATGCGTGTCACCAGTGCCGTGGGGATTCCGATGAGCGTTCCCACGAGGAGCCCTACCAGCGGCAGCGTGTAGGAATACGGTTGCTGATCGCGCCGCTCCCACCCCGTCAGCACGATCACGACGGCTATCAGCATGCCGAGGGCTCCGAGCACATTTCCCCGAACAGCCGTTCGAGGGTGGCTCATCATTTTTAACCCGAAAATAAACAGAACCGAACCGCCCACGTAGAGCATGCGTGTCAAAAACAATTGGTCCACTGCTGGATCTCCCAATCTAGGAATGGTCCGATTGTGGGGCTTGGTCCGGCAAGCTCCTACTGGAACTACTTTTTCTTGAACATCATCAACATGCGGTGCGTTACCAAGAATCCTCCCACCACGTTGATCGTTGCCAATGCCACCGCAAAAAAACCGATCCAGCCTTCTGCCGTTGCCGCACCCACTCCGGCAATGGCCAAGGCACCAACGATCGTGATTCCGCTGATCGCGTTAGACCCCGACATCAAAGGGGTATGAAGTGTCGGGGGAACCTTGGTGATCACTTCGAACCCGACGAAAATGGCTAGAAGAAAGATCGTCAGATTCGCGGCTAGCTTGTCCAATTGGACCGGTTTGGTCGCGGTTGACATCGGATTCGTTTGATCGGCGGGAGAGGATTCCTCTGTTTGGTTGGATGCCCCTGCCTCTGCAGACGACGAACCGTGGTGGCTTATCATCATGGCAACGAGCCACAACGACAGTCCGGCAATCACGCACCAGACGCCCCGCCGGTCGAATCGTCCACCAGTCATTGTCATTGGCTCCGTGTAGCTAACATCGATCAAGGGCCTACAGGACAACGTTGTTCTTTTTGGATATCGTCTCGGTGTTGTATACGAGTAATCCGCGGGCACGGTTCCTCGAGCAAAACGTTGCTTTAGCTTTGGGAAACGGCCTCGTCGAGTAACTGGCGAACGCGCGGATGCACAATCTCTCCGTCACGCGCAACCAGCGTTTCACGAATGATCTCATCCGAACTTTCCACCGATGCCTTTCCGTCGCGAATTAAGTGGAGCAAGAAGTGCGTAATATTATTGCTGAGCATGATACTCGCGTCGCGCGGCACTTCTGCGGGTAGGTTGGTAGGTCCTAAGATTACCACGCCATTCTCGACAATTCGCTGGTCAGCTCGTGTCAACTCGCAATTGCCACCGCGTTCGGCCGCCAGATCCACAATGACGCTTCCGGGGCTCATTCGCCGTACTGCTTCGGCAGTAATTAAAAGCGGAGAACGTTTACCGGGGACTAATGCCGTAGTGATGACGATGTCACTTGCGGCCACCGTATCGCTCATCAGTTGCCCCTGTCGCTGGTAGAACTCTTCACCCATCGCCTTTGCATATCCGCCTTGATCTTCGGCTTGTCCGGTTTCCAACGGAAGTTCAATGAAGCGTGCCCCTAAGCTCTCAACTTGCTCGCGGCAGGCCGGGCGGACATCGTAAGCCTGTACTACCGCGCCAAGACGCCGGGCCGTTGCGATAGCTTGTAGACCGGCTACTCCCGCGCCAATTACAAAAACCTTGGCAGCCGCAATCGTACCGGCGGCGGTCATCATTAAGGGAAACATTTTCGGTGATTCAATGGCCGCCAACAGTACCGCTCGATAGCCCGCCACCGTTGCCTGGGACGACAGCACATCCATAGCCTGAGCCCGTGTGGTGCGCGGCATCAATTCCAAGCCGAACACCGTTAAGCCTTTCGTGGCCAGAGCTACTACTTGCTCGGGATTTCCCAGCGGGTCACATAATCCTACGACAATAAGTCCCCTGCGCCAGAATAGGCCCTCAACCTCCGGGGCTGCGGATGTTGGCCGGACTTGCACCGCAACATCTGCTTCGTCGATTAGCTGTTGACGGCTCTGGACAACCCTCGCTCCACGACTGGCATATTGCTCGTCGGAGAATCCGGCTTCATGACCGGCACCGGCCTCGACCAATACCTCCAGTTGCTTGGCGACGAGTCTGGGCACGCTCGCCGGTACCAGGCTCACCCGCCGTTCACCTGGCACACGTTCTTTTAGGATCCCAATTTTCATCCGACTGAACCCTTGAATTGCTTTGCCCCGCTTCCCTGAGAATCGGTTATTGCTTGGTGGTGGTGCAACACTGGGAAAAACAATGAGTTTCTGCCGAAAATATCGAAAACGCTGATTTATCCTACAACAACAACGTGGTTCTAGGCAGAACCCATCCTGTGCCGAAGCCACAGGACTCGAGCTTTTCTAGCTAGGAATTTTTGTGGCCGAGCTACAGACGTAGAAGTGATTGCGACAAACGGAGCCATTCCAAAGGGATACGACAAGCGCTGACCGGACACGGTGGACCTCCGAACCCTGCTTAAAGATTGACGCAATGCCTAAGTTACGGAAAAAAGAGGCGGCAATGGGCACCCTCCAACAAGACCGAAAGCTCAAGGTTGTTTACTGGATTGTAAGCTAACATCCTGCCTATTCCAGAAACGCTTTTTGCTAAGATACACCCTTCTTGTTTTCCGTCACGATTGTCAATAAACGATTTCGGAGTGCAGTTACTGAGTGCCGAAGATTGGGGGCGGGTTTAGAACCCATCTTTGTCATTGCTAGCTTTAGGAGTTTTCGACTCGCGTGGCGCGACGCAGTTCCAAGAACCGATGGGTTTTCGCGTAACACGTCCCATTGTGCGAAGCGAATCGTAGGGTACCAATGTGGTCAGCCTTTGTTAATCGAGATATCAGCCTTTGTTAATCGAGATAGATGCGTTTTTCAACTGGCATCGTCACCTGGTACAATGGGACCGGCTTTGCGCAGTCGAGTTACAAGGCTGCGCAGGCTTCCTAGACGAAGACTAGCCTCGTACCAAGCGTGTTTCGAGTGCGGCGAAAATTCGGACTAGGATCATCGAAATCGAGTCAAGGGCGGTGCGTCAAGCTCCTGTGACAGAGGTGAAATGATCTATGTGTACCGACGGTTATTCTAATAGTCTTCCTGAGGATTTACCCGGTAGTGTTTCTGCCGAATCTATACATGGTCCTAACGGTACGGAGCGGATTCGAACGTGGGATCGTCGCACATGGCTAACTGCCCTGGCGGCTGCGGGAGTGACGTGCGTTGCCCTAGCCCGGGCGCTTGCCGTGCAAGATGAACGAGGTCCGGTTACCGAGCAGATGATCCGTGACGCCGAATGGATCGCCGATATTCGGCTGACGGATGAACAGCGGCGGACAGCGGCTGCAGCGCTTAACCGATTGCGATCGCAATGGGAACGGTTGCGCCAAACAGAACTTCGCTATACGCAGGCGCCGGCCCTAACCTTTTTCCCTGATGGGCCGCAGTCGGATCCGGAGCCTCACACGTCGGTCGAAATCTTGACTTCTGCACCGGTTGCGCGGCCCGAAACCGAAGACGATCTAGCGTTTAGTACGCTGGCTGAGTTGAGTCAATTGGTGCGAACGCGTCGAGTTTCGAGTCAGGAGCTGACACGACTTTATCTTGAGCGATTAAAAAAATACGATCCACTCTTGCATTGCGTGGTAACTCTGACGGAAGAAACGGCCTTGGAGCAGGCCCACCAGGCCGACAACGAAATCGGCACCGGCAAGTGGCGAGGTCCTTTACACGGTATTCCCTGGGGAGCCAAAGATCTCATCAGTTATCCGGGGTATCGCACCACGTGGGGAGCGGCTCCGTTTGCCGACCAGCGGTTGGAAGAACGGGCCACAGTGGCTCAAAAGTTAGATGACGCCGGGGCTGTCCTTGTGGCCAAGCTTACCCTGGGAGCACTGGCTCAGGGCGATCGTTGGTACGGCGGCATGACGCGAAACCCATGGAATCCGCAGGAAGGTTCCAGCGGATCCAGTGCCGGATCAGCGGCAGCAGTCGTGGCGGGCTTGGTGGGGTTCGCCATCGGTAGCGAAACACTAGGCAGTATTGTCTCACCCTGCCGCCGGTGTGGCGTAACCGGTTTGCGGCCCACGTTCGGTCGCGTGAGCCGCTACGGGTGTATGCCGTTAGCCTGGAGCATGGACAAGCTTGGCCCCATTGCCCGTTCTGCTGAGGACTGTGCCCTCGTATTGGCTGCCATTCATGGGCGGGATGCGGGGGATCCCAGTTCTGTGAATCGTCCGTTTATGTGGCCGCCAGAAGTACGACGATGGCGAATCGGCTATTTCGAAGAGAACAACAACCGCGCCACACAGAATTTTTTAGAGTTCCTCCGCAGCCAACCGGTAGAACTAGTTCCGATCCGCCTGCCGCGTAGTGTTCCAGCCGACGCACTGGTTTTCATCTTGAATGTCGAGGCCGCAAGCGTCTTCGATGCGTTAACGCGGCAGGGGATCACCGAAGGGCTGAATGAATGGCCAGGGGCTTTTCATCAGGGACAGTTGACGCCGGCTGTCGAGTATTTGCGCGCCAATCGATGGCGTGCCGAATTGGTGCGGCAAATGCAAGAACTTTTTGAGGAAGTGGATGCGTACGTGGGAGGAAACGACTTGGCCATTACTAACCTAACGGGCCATCCAACTTTGGTTTTTCCTGCCCATTTTGGCCAACGCGGCGGCCATGAGCAACCTTTGTGCGCTACCCTTACGGGACGCTATTTCCAAGAAGCCACTCTCTTGTATCTGGTCCACCAATTCCAGCAACAGACTGATTACCATCGGCGCCGCCCGGCGCTCGGTTCGCCACCTATGGAAGAAAATTGAACCCGATTTTGGCGGACCGCATTCGTGGAGCACCCCTTGGTCGTTAGCCCGGTGGCCAGTGCATCGGGCGGCCACCAAGCACATGCAGATGCAAGTGATCTACGGTTTGACCCCCATGACGTCCGACGTTGATGACCAAGCGATAGCCTTCGCTTAATTGAAGTTGTCTGGCAAGGTTGCGTGCAACAAGTAACAGGTGTCCCAAAAGAGGTTCATCCTCTGGCTGGGCCTCAGATAGCGAGGCGATATCCTTTTTGGGAACGACTAGGACATGAGTCGGGGCCTGAGGATTGATGTCGCGAAAGGCAATGCACTGCTCGTCTTCATACACAATGTCTGCCGGTACCTCTCGGTCGATGATCCGCTTGAAAATCGTTTTATCACCGCTCACGGAACTAACTCCTTGTCACGAGCTGTTCTAAGATGCTGGCCGTCGTACAAGAGCCACTTTTCACGACAAATCGTTCGGCCGCCGCGGTTCGTCACCTTGCTCGGCGACTGGAGGAGCATCTTCTGGCAATTGTTCCACGGCGATTGCCTCTTCAGCGATGAGGATTGCGGCATAGTCGTAGACCGGGTAGAGCCATGACCGGTCTTCATTCCACAAAGCTCCCAGGAGCGGTCCGGTAACTTTCTGACCACTGCGATTGACGAGCTTTCCCTCAGCAATTTTACCATTGAGCCATTCAGTCCACGCTGCCGGTACAACATTCAACGGTGTGTGTTTTATCGGGCAGCGTACGATAGTTAATAAGTCGTCGGGAACTACCTGCTGCAAAGTAGTCATGCGGGCTGCTTTCTTTTGCTCCCAAACGCGGCTCTAGTTGATCCAACTTCAAATGTGCCACCGTGGTGAAGGGACCATGTGTTCCCCGCGGGGCCAAACGCCGATCTTTTCACCAAATTTATTATATCGCAATCGGCTTTGCACACATCGGTTGGCCAGCCATGTGACGGCAGTTTCTTTGGCGGCGCATCGCTAAAGCGCGATGGCTCGTCGCTCCGCCCGATTTAACGAGAATACTACACTCCGCTCGACTCCTGATTGCTTTCGGCCACAGGTGATTTGGACGTGCGCCTGCGCGAGCGTCGTCGCGCTGGTGTAGCTGCCCACTCTTTTGTTAGAGTTTCAAAGACATCGGGTGACTCGTAACGAATCACCCCATCCCGATCCGGAATCGGCCCGATTAGTCCACGAAAAACGGGAAGTCCGCGTAGCGACAGGTCGGTGCTGCAATCGTCAATCCCAATCTGCGTGTGCATCCGCAGTAAAGGTTCTTCACTCGGATAGTCACGGACACGAATCTCGCCATTGGCACCACGAGTTACCACACGAAATGTGCGTGACACGCATACGCTCCTTTGGTACGGAAACCCTTACCTTTTTCGCGAACCAAATGTCAGGAGCGTCCATGCTGCATCGCCCAAGGGCATTGTGCGGCCACTTAGTGCGGGCGTGTCGTGATTGACAGCCGACCAAGACTCCATGCCGTACATGCAAAGTATCGGCTCGTACTAGTGCATTTGCGAACGAATCTAGTAGCCGCTGCGCAGAGATCATTATAGGCATATTGGGTATAGCGCGAGTGATCGTTGCACAAGTCATTACCGGCAGTGCCGGGCACTATCGACCGATTGCCAATCGGTTCAGGTTCCAATGGGGCAAGTGCCACATAGGTTGCCTTATTCCCGCAGGCACAGTTGAAGAGCTGGTCCACTTGCGGAAACGGTACCAGCTGAAGTGCCCGGGCGTATGAACTCGGTTGTGGCGACAAACGCAAAGGGTGAATTACTGCGGGGAAAAATCTCGTTGCGGTTCACCAGCAGCGGTACACTCTGGCAGCACATTGACTGACTCGATCTTCAAGCCTTTAAGTCATGGGTGCTTTCGAAATTAGGTACCAGCGAAACGCGCAGCATGCTCCACCGCTCGTCCTGCCCCGGGGCGACGCTACCACTGGAAGCTGCCGTTGAAAATATTGGTGTCAGGCGGCGGGATCCTCCCTGGGAACGTCTACACGGTGATGAACCAATTACAATGAAGCCCCTATTCCGCTGCAGCACCGGGCTAGTGACTGACACGATTTCCAAATGAACCCAGAAAATGGACACGGCCCATGATGCAACGGCCTGTGCCAGGCTTTACCCGCGCTGACAGCCCTAAATCATCGGACTCCCGGGTCATCGGTTCGTCCGACCGTGACTACAATAGCACGTATGATGAGCGTTTCGTCCCGTAGCCGCTTGAGTAGCTCCCTCGGTCCGACGATTGAGTTCCGAGCGTGGGTCTTGCGCGCGTATCCCAGGCATGGACTTGTATTACTTTTCCTCAGTGGTGTGGCGGCAGGTGTGGCCCTATGGGCGAAATTGGGCCTGGCAGTGGCCTTACTGGGTGCTGCATTGGTATGGATTGCGTTGTGGCAACTGTGGGTCCCTATCGATTGGTCCGTGGGACCAAGGGGCATTACTCAGCGGATCGGTTCGATGGCACGCCGCGTGGCGTGGCATGAGATAACAGGCGTGGAGCATCTGTCCGACGGGCTTGTCATTCATTTGTCCGGTGCCGGTGGCAAAGCGAGCGCGTTGCGCAGTTTCTTCATTCCTTGTAAGCCGGATAAAGCCCAAGAGCTTGCGGAAGCGATTGATCGGTGGCTGCATGCGACGCTTCCTCCTTCGAACGCGATGACTAATGAACCCCCCAGCAGTTAGATCTTGCCGCCACTTAATGCCCCAAGCATCGCTTTCCCCGTATGTTCGGCGACGCGCTGGCCCGGTGCCCGCTGAAGGACTCCCGTTCAGACGCTCAGGCGCACAGGCGCAATCGATTAGCGAATGCGACTTGACGGTGGATGGGTTTCTCCGTTATTTACCTCTTTCCGTCACCAATGTGTTCGGAGGCACGAAATGAGGCGGTGGATTCTAGTTGATCATTCACTTAGCAACGCCGACGGGCATCATTTTGAATACGCCGTGAACGTGCTTCGGCATGCGAAAACTCTTGGCTATCAACCGGTGTTGGTAACCAACCGGCTTTTCGCAAAGCGAGCCCGAGACCTAGTTCCACGTGGCTGGCTCGTGTTACCGGTATATCGTTATTCGTCCTACAATCGCTACACGGTATTTTGTCAGCCACAAGCTACTCGGTCTGTGATCGATCCTGCTTCGGGCTTCCGATTGTCCCTCAAGGGATTCTTCGGCATTTGCAAGAAATTGGTGCGGTCTTTGGCCAATTTGCCGGGCGTGGTTCGTTATTGCTACGGAAAATGGCACCGCAAGCGCTCTTTTGTTCGTGCCTCGCACGTCTGGTGGTCTACACTTGACCCCAGACCAGGAGCCGAAGACGTCGTTTTTTTCCCGACGTTTACAGAGTTCGACCTAGAGTGTTTGGCGGAGTTTCTAGCGAGCGAGCTTTCAAGTATTCACGTCACGTGGCACGTGCAGTTTCACTTTGGATTCCTGGGTAGGCGAAAAGAATCTTTCGCCGACAATCGTTCTTTTCAGAAAATGAGGGAGCATTTTCGGAAACAACTCCGAAAAATTCCTGAACACCGGCTGCGCTTTTACACGACCACGGATCGACTTGCTTCCCAGTATAATCTGTTGGAAGTCGCTCCTTTTTCAGCCCTGCCATATCCGGTAAACCCCAAGCTGGCGCCGGTGGCAGATTGTGCAGTGCGTCGGCCTTGGACGATCAGTTGTCTCGGTTGCTTGCGACCAGAAAAGGGGCACAGCCACCTTTCCAATCTACTGGCACCATTATGGCGTAAATATTTTCAGAATGGCAAAGCTCGGTTGATGTTCCAAACGACCCGAGGCGGTCCTGTATTGAAGCCACCTCAGGGGATAAATCCGCAAGAGTTTCAAAGAGCTATTAGTGTGCGTCCTTATCCCTTAGCACTTCACGAATGGCTGGATTTGATACACGAGACGGATATTGCCGTTTTTCCTTATGACAGAAATCGCTATTCCGATCGCTGCAGCGCTTTATTGTTAGAAATGCTGGCTGCAGGAATTCCTGTGATAGTACCGGGTGGATGTTGGCTGGGAGATCAAATTGCCGAATATATTTATCACTATCAGCAAGCAACCATTGACCGTCTGAGAGCCAATGTGTTATTGGAACACGCCGTGTGCAACGAGCAGAGAAGCATGTCAACAGTGATGCCGTTATCAATTAATGCGCCCAGCTACCTGGCCGCTCAAATATGGTGGCACGAGGAGGAATCCGACGCCGAAGCACGCATGGAACTCAGAGCGTTTGACGCAACGGGTTGTACTTTGGGCACTGGAGCGGCCTGGCTTTGCCGGCGCGCGGTAAAGGGCGAACCGACTCCGGCGCTATTGCGATTGCCTGTCGGGACCAGCCAGGTTCAACTCACGCTGCGTCCGGGTAGCGAAGAGGGGCCACTCGCGGTAAAGCGATATCGCCTCATGCTGCTGCAACCTCCGGCAGAGGACAGTTCCATTCCCCTCGGCAAGGTGGGACTTATGTTTTGTGACCCGAGTGAGCTACCCGATTTGGTGGCTGAAACCTTGGAACATGTCGAGCACTATCGACATACGGCTCGAGAGGTCGCGGCACATTGGCACGCCCAACACCATCCGGCACGAACGATAATCGCTCTTCGACACCAAAATGATCGCCTTCGATCATCTCTCCAGCAGCGTGCCGCGTGAAGATTCGCACGGTAAACCAACAGCCCACCGCGTTGTGTTGGGACTTGGCTCTGTTTATGAAAAGGTCTCTTCGGCTTCTACCAGCTTGACTTTTGTATCTAATGCATGTGAAAGTGCTGGGCAGCCCCGATCAAGCGAGAGGCCGGGCATGTTCTCAGACTGAAAATGGCGTGGCTCACTCAGGACTGTGCCGATAGGATCGCTTCTCTAAACGCCGGTTGTATGCAGGAAACCGCATTGCGCAATGTGGAGGCGATTATCTAAATAGGTCCAGGTCATTATGGAAGCGCTAAGCGGCACGTGCATAGAGCCGCCGGAAATATTGGATCTGTGGATAGAAATGTTGGTGAGCTTCTATCCCCTTACACACCAGTTCTACTAATTCCTCGATCGAAGCGCACCGGTGATTCCGAGTAACCTCGTGATGTACGTGCCACCAGATGCGCTCGATTGGGTTCGTCTCCGACGCGTACTTCGGTAGAAAAT
>CAYRMD010000081.1:0-21408 GCA_964425225.1 uncultured Pirellulaceae bacterium
ACTTGTTAAAAGGTTCCGTACAATACGGGCGAATTATGCAGAGGTTCCTTAACTCCACCGGCTCCAGGCGACCCGACCAATGCCGCCGCAAAGCGCGTATCAAAGGCCATCGTTACTAAGGCTGCTTTTCCATACCGCGATACTCCTTCGATCGCCACACGCTTTGCGTCCACATCGGGCAGCGTTTCCAAGAAGTCCAGTGCCCGCGACGCTCCCCATGCCCACGCGCGTAAAGCTCCCCAATCTTCTGGCCGGCGCGGCGCTCCACGATTAGTTAGACCAATAATACCGCGCGTCAAACCAGCCCCCGTGTCCGGTTGCACGCTCGTAGGATTCAGCAACACATAGCCCCATCCTGCTCGAAGGATCAACTCTTCACGCAACGGACCGGATGGACGAAACCTCCTTGCAAAAGGATTGGACGTAGTTCCGGCAAACGGTGAGAACATTATCAAAACCGGGACAGGTACACCTGGCGCTACCGGTAGTCCCACAGCGATCGGAATTCGCACCTGGATTTCTGGGTATTTACTGTTATCAACAATGCCTTCTACCAAAAGCTGCCGCACAGCGACTTCCCCAACGACAATCTCGTGTTCCTGGAGGACGTGCCATGTGACACGAGGTACATCGGGAGGAACGCAACCATATACCTCTTTCTCGAATAGCTCGACCAATTCGCCTCGCCGACGCAGCCAATCGTCCCGATTCTGTACCGGCGTGCCATCATGAAATTTCATAAGAGGCGGTAATGGGTTTGAAGGACCAGCTAAGCTCTCCTCGTAATTAGCCGGGTTGGGAGCCGATCGGTCCGCTGATGGCCCAGGGCGAAGTCGGCGAATTCCCAACCGCTCCATCATCCGCTGGTGATCATTCCGGGCTGCCGCATTGGGGCCTTGGCCAACTGCTTGAAAACTCGATGAACACAGTCCAACCAATAGGCTTACAAGCGCCAGGCTGCCGAAGAAACCTATCAAACAACGCGTTACACGAACTCTCCTAAACCAGCTCAGATCCCAACGACCGGATTGAAATATGCCAAAGTTAAACTGGGGCTTCATAATGGCTGTGCCTCACATAGCTTTCGAAAAAAGAAGCCTTCGCGTTCGTTGAGCAACCTCTATTGCGAGCGCAGACTCATAAATGGAATTACCTGGTTGTGTTTGTCCTGTGAAAACTCTTGTTTTGCATAAAATACCTTTATTACTTAAGCGTTTGCAAATAGCTCAAAATGTCCCCCAATTGCTCGGGTGTTAGATTCCCCACGAGCCCTTCAGGCATGCTCGATGTAGTTAGAATCCGTCTTTCCTCAATATCATGTTTGGCGATTTCTACCTCTCGGCCATCCGACTGCCGCAACAACACACTACGAGCTCGTTCACTAACAATAAAACCCTGTACGATTCGTCCATCGGCTAAGATGAATTGGTATGTTTCGTAGCCTTGTGCTAATTTGGCGCTCGGCCGTACTATGGACTCGACGAGCTCTTCCGGTTTATAGCGTTTGGTGATTTCGAATAAATGTGGTCCTTTAGGTGCTTGTCCATCCGCCACAGCGTGGCAGGCTGTACAGGATTGAGTTTCGAAGAGTCGCGCTCCGCGTTCCGGGTTTCCTGCCGCACGAAGAGTTCTGGCTAGGACTTGGTCGAACGGCAAATTGCCGATAAGGTTCGGGTCATTGGGATCGACAGACGGGGTGCGCACGAGAGGTTCAGTAGGCTGATCTGGCTCGGGACGAACTTCTTCGAGGATCCCGGGTAAGAAAATGCCATGTCGTCTGAGCTGGAATTCTAACTGTCTCCGGTCCTGTTCGTCGGCAGTTGATACCGCTTGTGCTAAGACGGACTGAATTCGGGGGGTCATCGACCATTCCTGTGGGTCATAGTAAGGCCCAGTTGTATCTGGGCGGATTCCCCACCAGGAACCGTCATACGGCGCCTCGCGATAATGTAACCGCATCAATGTACGAAGAATCTCTCGCCGAAGCTCTGCGGAAACAGCGGTGCGAAGTTTGCCAATGAGGCCTTCCACGGTTTCGGGAAAATGCATGTAACCGAGAGCCTGGAGAGCACCGCGAGAGTACGGCCCTCCTACAGCCTGAAGGCAGTCCTCGACCGCCTGCAATTCCACTAACGCACGAACTGCCAAGTGTGGAACAACTCGCCCCGGATCAGGTTGATTTTGGGGTGGTCCCTGCCAGGTTTCCCCGGGGCTTTCACGGCGCAGGGTGCAAGGAAGCAGGCGCGAGGAGATCGCTCGGTGGCCAAGCCGTGCTACGCTAATCACTGCTTGTGCCCGCACCCTCTCAGAAGGATCTTCTAGGCCTCGCGCAAGCCAGTCCACTTCGATATTCTTCAGCTCCGAACGCCGGTCGGTTAAGGCGCGTAGTACATATTCCCGTACAGTTGAATCATCATACAACGAGGCTAGTGCAGAGTGACAACTTTCACCGAGCAACTGCTTTAGTGTGAAGATTGCCGCTACACGACCGGCCAACCCGACACTGCGGTCGCCGGCTAATTTGAAAAGCTGCTCGACAATCTTATCACCCGGGGCCAAATCCCCTTTTCGCTCAAGAAGCTCACCCTGAGTGTGCAAACGCAAAACACCATTATCTGAAATCAGGTATCTTAGCAGTTGCTGGCTGGAGGCTTTCTTTAGGTCCGGGAACGCCTCCATTTTCCATCCTTGGGGTACAACGCGGATGACAAATCCAACGTTTGGCCCGACGTATACCGATGCTTCACCACCATACCAACTGGCAATATACAAACGCCCGCATCCATCGATATCCATCCCGGTTGCCCGAGGAAGGTCACAGAAGACTTCCTGCCCCATGTCAAAGCTAGCGCCACGTGCAACCAGGGGATGGTAATAAACTTGACTTCTCCCCCAGTCAGCCGTTAGCAACATACGATCAAAGGGTTTTGGCCAGCTGGAATCGTCAATGAACAGAGCGCCACTCCCTCCGCCATTACCAAAGCTGCCCAGTGGCGGCATGATCTCGTCCGTAAAGTTTGCGAATAATTGCGGGTACCCGTAGTGCGCGTACTGTTTAATAAGACTGACGCGCACATCCCAACCAGCCCCATCGTTCGTATTGTCGCGGGTGAAGATGTTGAGATACGGATCAATGGCTACATCAAAAGGATTACGAAGACCCGTACAAAAAATCTCCAGCTCGCTGCCATCTGGACGCACGCGTACGATGCCACCGCCGCGTAGGGAAACACGAGATCCGTCTCTGGCGATGGCTTCTTTTATGCCGTAATCGCCCACACCGATGTACAGCCAGCCGTCGATGCCCATGCGCACACAATTGGTCGTGTGATCTCCACCACGTTGGGTCAAAAGTTCGGTGGTTAAGCCCGTTACAAGAGTTTCGCGCCGATCCGCCACACCGTCGCCATCTCCGTCTTCGAAGACCGACAGCGTTGGAGGATGCATCACCCACAGCTTCCCGTTGCGAAACACCATCCCACGCGGGTGATCGACGGTAGCGTAAGTAGTGACCTTATCGGCGCGTCCATCATCATTCTCATCGACACACCGAAGGATCTTTCCGCCACCTGGCTCTCGGCCAAGAGAACCCTGTTGATCAACCGCTACATATACGGCTCCGTGCGGCTCACAAGCGATGGCCACCGGATAATTGACTTCAGGCGGAGCCGCGAAAAGTGACCATTCGAATCCAGCAACGACGCGCACCAGTTGTCGAGCTACCTGCTCGTTGATCGGCTCGGACGGGCCGCTGCGCGTCATGGGGGCCGGCCCAGCGAAACTGAGTGGACGCGGAGCGTAACCCTCATGCCGCCCATCCAGTTGCTGATCGACCGAACGCAGTCGTGCCTCAATGAACGCCAACAAGTCGGGGGGCTGGGGGCCCGGGGGCGCGGCCGCTGGTGCTCCGAACGTTGTCGACCGACGTTCCCGTTCGCGAGCCGCCTTCGTGGTGCCTTCCACCTGTGTTACCAGATTTGCTAAAAACTCTTTGGTAAAAGTCGTAAACCGAAATTTTCGCAACTTTTCGAGGTAACGTTGCCGAAGAGCGTCGATGGCTAACAACCGCTCCAACAAGCGGTTTCGTTCGGGATACGGCTTTAGAAGCCTTAAGTCCATCAGTTCATCAGGGGAACCGAATAACAGCATCGCCGCACACGAGAACTCCATGTCATTCGGAACAAAATAGAATTTCCCACTTTGAGTATCAAGATACAACGTGTAATTAGCACCCACCGCAAATACACTGTTTAAGTCGGACAATAGCGATTGAGCAGCTAATAGATCAAGAAAACGCTCCACATCAAGAAAGGAATTTATGCGACGGGCAAATACTTCGTCCGAGGATTGATGCACCAAGCGTGCAAATTCTATCATGCGTCGCTGTTCGCTTTCCGTTGCCTGACGAGTCGGCCGATAGCGAGCTTCATAGGCACTCCACGATTCGCCAAGATAATCCATTTGGCGCACTAGTAGCGGCTTCATTACTAAACCGGTTCCACTACCGAGATGTCGTTCGAAAAATGCCGCGTCGACATCTTCTACAACGGTGTACAAACCGAGATAAAAACGTTCGAGACGTCCAGGAACGGTCAACCAAACTTCGGCGAACCCCGCGCGGGGGACCAAGACCCCCAAATTCTGCATCACAAAAGACGCGAATACTTCGCGCGCCTTCGTGGGGTCCAGGGGCATCGCATGAAAATGCAACGTCGAAATACCCTGAAACGTTTGCGATCGAAACTTGTCGAACGAAATAACCATCGGTCTTTTCCATGCCATCGCCGTCACCAAGTAGGTGATATCGCCTGCGTACCGAATTCCGACGTCTTCTAGCGTCAGGCCTAGCGCGCGGAACCGACACCGCGCCCAACGAAACTGTGTACCAAACACGTTACGAACAGAGTCGTGCTGTTCCTCAGATGGATTTCGACGGTTATCGCCCGGTCCGGGGGGTTGCATCCGCTCGAACTGTTCCGGTAACAGCTCTAGCTCTACTTGCCAAATCTTTTCCGGACCAAACAGCTGCTCCCCAAACAGTTGTTCAAGTGTCTGTGCCGAGAGCAGCGAAGTCGTGTGCGATGCAATAGCTGTTACAATAAGCAGATTCGGGACGCTCCGAGCCATAGCGCTCTACTCCCCATTGACCAACAACCCTTGCACCCTCCATGGCGGAACAAAAGCTCATAGATAGGCATGCGCCAGTCGACGATAGCTTCAAGATAGCGATAACGTCCGAAGAATTAAACCATGATTGCCTACGGGGGTAGCGGCCCAATAGGCCCCGGTGCCCGGCACCCGCTGCAGTTGGGTGATTCTTAACGGCCCGAAAGCGCCCGAAATCTTTTTCCCGCGGAATCGTGTGCTCGCCGGGTCAAGAAATGGACGCGATAAGCATGTTAACAGCCATTGGGCAGCATGGTGTGGAACGTCATGAGTTCTGATGACAAGTGACGGCTCTTTTTGCTGGTGGCAATGCGCCTGATGAACGATTCCCCATTCGCGATGAAGCGTGTCGCCAGGAACCAACCGATTGCACCCATCAACCAAGTCTGTTATCCGTAGCGGCCGTCGGGCGAGAATACTCGCCAGTTGTGCTATATCCCCGACTTCCCGTGCTCCAAGTACGATGGCACGTGAGGTATACAAAAAATCGACTCTTGCAACAACGAAGCGTAGCTTACCAGCCCTAGTCGAGCATAGACAGCGGCAATCGCCGGTTCCAGCGCGGCGAGTAGCAAAACAAGCAGAGCCCCCATTCGTTTGGCCAGCCTCGGTTGAGCAGTATCTAGGGGAGGTACCATGTCACCAACCGACTCGTCCACCGCGGCGGTAGAATCTCCCCAAAGACCAATGCGGTCTGAAACAACGTTGGGTCGACTCCGAAGAGACCGCCGCACGGCGCGTGAATCCCGCAACTGCCCGGCAAGTATGGTCTCTCCCAGAAGCCACTCGGAAGTCGCGGGTCGGCACCTGGTTGCATCAGAAGTAGATCAATTGCCGGCAGCAAATCCCGCACCATCCATCTCCTTAAACTCGCACCGGCCACGGCAAGGTGTACGCCTTTCACATAACGAAAATAGTAGTCTTGTCGGTCCAAGCGGAGGGGTTGCGGATGGTCCCCCGCACTTCGAAACGAGCGCTCGCTGCGCTCGCCATGTCCAAAATGATCTGGCACAAGTAGAAAGCCTCCTGCTCGAGCCCACGTGGCACCCATGTCCTGCAACTCGCCCTGAGTCTTAGGGGCATGGTGGCTGTGCGACATTAGAATGGCAGGCATTGCTCCTATCTAATCGACTGGCCCATACAGGTTTGCTGCGCTGCATAGACCATGCCGAGTTTGGAAGAGTATTTTTCGGCTGCGGTAGCCCTCCTTGACTATGGAACCGGTTTCGTACACGCGAAGCGTCGGTGGTACCTTCGGCCAACACGCCAAAGAGCGTCAAAGAGGAGTTAGGCGTTCAGCGCGGAATTTTTCCCAATCTTCAAGCCCTTTTACCCGACGTCGGGTCTCATTTTCGCGCCGTGCCGCCTGTCGCGAATGCTGCTCTGTGTCGGTTCGTAGCATGGAAGCAATGTGCTGTGCCGCCGGGTGAGTCGCATCGATCACATGAGGATCTATCCATTCCGAAGATAATGTCCTAGTTGCTGGATTTGGCCCACCGGATTTTCCTTCCACAGCAAAAAACGCTGCCTTAAGAAACATTAGCCCGAATACCAAACCCCGTCGGAACGCAGCGCACATGTCCAAATCAATCGCCTGACAATAGCGCACCCGACGAACCCCAACAACCCGTCGCCCAAAGATTCCGTGCAGCACCGTACACAGGAACCGACCGCACAAACCTTGGTCCGAGACGACACGCCTCCATTCGCCGGCAAGTTCTGGATCATGCTTGGCCCTCGTAACTTGGGCTGATACCGACATCCCCCAGCTTCTCATCCGTCGGGGCTGCGCTGTACATATTCCCAACGTATCATAGAACGCATACTTAACAAGAATTCCAAAAACTGTGATCATTCGCAGTTTCTTACAACTCCAATAATTTGTCAAAGCCGCGTATAAGTAAAAAAGGTCCGCACCATTATTGGGATGGCCAAATGATCGAGAATTGGTGTTACAACAAGATTTGGGTTGGCCTGCCACACTGGAAAAAAACGAGGTAGCGCGTGAAGTTCCGGGCAATGCGCATTGAAAGCGGTCACGGTTCCCGCCGAGGATTGCAACCTTTGTTTACAAATTATTTCTCTCGGAAAAGTCACGAGGTTACATTCTCCATCCAATAAGTAACTCGATGAAAAGCCGCAACGAACACGTCTGTACGTACCGACTGCCTTTTAGCGCGTTATTGGCACCAACGGTAACGTACCAAAACTTCGCCGCTCGATCGGTCCTCGTTGTACAAATCGAAGCGTTGACGATGTACCTCTACCCCTATTGGATCGAGATAACGCTTCGCCTGTCGATAAGCCAGTGTGTAACCGTTACGTCGTACCTAATAATTAAGAAGTACGTATCTGTTACAGGTACCGACCCTTTGCGGCGCTTAAAACACATCAAGCACCGGTGTACCTAATATGTCTGGCCGAACTTTGACTCCCAGGCCGGGTTCCGTGCTGGCCTCGAACGTACCGTTAACGCGTTCTGGAGCGCCGTCAGCCAGTTGAACGGTTACATAACTATTAAAATCTGTGCTGGTGAATCGTAATTCCTCGGGTGTACTGTGCGCAAGATGTGCTATGGCGGCGGTAACGATATCTCCACCCCAGCTATCTTCGATCGTCATGGCAACGCCCATCGACACGCAGATGTCGCGGATGAGTTTCGTACGTGTCAGGCCTCCAAGCTTGCTGATTTTTAAATTGACCACATCCATCGCTAGATCCCCTCGTGCCCGCAGAAGCATCTCGAGGCTGTCGATGGTCTCGTCCAGTACAAACGGATGGTCCGTGTGGCGGCGTACCGATAAACACTCCTCATAGGTAAGGCACGGTTGTTCGATGTACACATCCACGTCGCGCACGGCACGAACGACGCGCGTCGCCTCGTGAAGGGTCCAACCGGTATTGGCATCGGCCACCAGTATGTCGGTGGGGTGAAGCACCTCACGAACGGCGCGAATTCGTTGAATATCTTCGTCGACATTACCTCCTACTTTCAATTGGAAACAGCAATAGCCTTCTTGGCGATATTTGGCGACTAGTTGAGCCATCTGGTCGGGTGATTCTCGCGAAACAGCGCGATAGAGCCGTACTCGATTGCCGAATCGACCACCGAGCAAGCTGCACAGCGGCATGCCGGTTACTTTTCCCAGAATATCCCAGCAAGCCATATCGATGGCCGATTTAACATAAGGATGCCCTTTGAGGGCACGATCCATGCGTTGGTTGAGTTTGTTCAGTTCGCGCGGGTCCTGGCCCAGGAGTTGTGGCGAAAGTTCACGCAATCCCGCTCGCACTCCTTCGGCATATGCTGGCAAATAAAAAGGGCCTAAAGGGCACACCTCGCCGTACCCAATATAACCGCACGCCGTTTCCACTTGGACAACAGTACTATCGAAAATAGACACGGCTTTACCTCCGGACCATCGGTAAGCGCCGTCCGCCAGTGGCAAGGCTACGCGATAAGCAGCAATGCGACGGATTTTCATAATCGTGCTCCGCAGTTTCGCCCAACCCTATGTGCCAGTAACATACCAAGGCATGGTTTCCGTTTGCCATAGGTTTTGGCATTACAAATCGTCTCAACCCTGCCCTCAGTAATGGCTGTCACAGCACGTCGCACCAGCGCGCTTTTGGTCTGGACACCTTCTGGCTGATCATGGCTTTAACGGAGCCCTACCGTTTGTCTCCCGGTAACCGGAACGCTCCGTGACGTTGCGCTCGGTACTTCCTAATGGGAAAGGAATCGCCCCCCATCTGGTTTTCGCAATTTGATTTTTCGCAAACAATTTGGTAAACGATATAAGGTCACGATTAGGCTATTTGCGCCGAACGAATGGTCAATGCGGCTGCGTCATCGACAAGAGTGGTGGGACCATGTACCTCGTACTGATCGAAACTAGCGGCAATCAGGAGTACATCTTTGCGACCAATAAACTCAGCGAAAACGTGGGAGCATCTGAGCTTATCACGCAAGTGGGAACTGATTACGTTTGGGAGGCGGTGCGGAATGTCGGCGGTAAGCAACCCCACGACCCGCATGACCCAACCACGTATCCGGTTCTGGGCAACGGCAATCCCGTAGAGGTTATTACCGCAACGTCGGGGAAAGCTTTATTGTTGGCGAACGATGCCGAAATAGCTCGCACGATCGTTTGGAGTGTAACCCGGAAGGCCTTAAACAAGGCACCTGGGCTTCAGGTTTTCGGCGTAGTGAGCCGCAGTTTCGATTTTTATCGCGAACCACTGCACGGATTGATGGGCGAGGTCTACCGTAGTTATGAGCAAAAGCGCTCGAGCTTGGCAGGCCCTTCCACGCGATTTTTGAAGCTGCCGATCATTGCCGACTGCGCTAGCAGCGGGCTCCCAGCCTCTTACGTAGCAGGTCAAGGCCCATTCTCATTAAAGGATCAAGGAAAATGCTTTTCAGCTGAAAGTTTTGCCAAGCGGTCCGCTGGGCGAGATTGGGAAAGGCGGATTGCGGTTGTACTGAACCAACATGGAATCCACAAGGACGTGCCCGATACGACAACGGAACTCGAAGACTTGGAGTGCGATTGGTTTGCCATCGTACATGCCGATGGCAACGGCCTTGGTCACGTTTTTCTCTCTTTCGACAAACAAGCGCGAGTGACCGATAATCGCGATTATATTACCAAATTGCGAAGCTTCTCCCTGGCTATTGATCAATGCGCAAAGGCCGCATTCTGCGAGGCTCTGAACACCCTGCGACCTAAAAACAATCGTCTTCCGGTCGTCCCCTTGGTTCTGGGCGGTGACGACCTCACGATGATCTGTGACGGCAGGCAAGCCCTGCGGTTTACAAAGGAGTTTGTTGACGGTTTTGAAAACAAATCAGCCCAACACCCGGCTATCCAATTGATCGCCAGTCTTAACAACGGCATCACCTGTTCTGCCGGTGTGGCCATCATTAAACCTCATTTTCCCTTTTTCGCGGGTTACCAGTTGGCCAGTGAGTTGATATCAGAAGCCAAAAAACTCGCCAAAAAGGACCCAAATCAATTTGTTTCGGCGATTGATTTTCACGTTCTCTATAACGCAAGTGTTACGGACTTAAAACGAATTCGCCGCGAATTGACAGTGGATAACGGTAAGACTTTCTTGTTCGGGCGGCCTTACGTTGTAACCGACAATCAAGTCCCGGTGTCTCACGTTCTGCAACAGCGTAGATGGTCCCAATTGAAAAGCCGCGTGGATGCGGTGCGTATGAAAGATGTCGATGGTCGCCGGGCCTTGCCTAACAGCATGCTCCATGAATTGCGGGAAGCATTGTTCCTCGGCCGCGAAGAAGCAGACGCCCAATTGCACCTGGTTCTGGAACGGTATCGTCATCAAGGATTGAATCGGCTCTTAGGTGATCCTTCCAACCGCGGTTCGCTCTTCTGGCAGGAATGTGGTGTTTATCGCACCGCTTTGATCGATACTTTGGATGCAGCAGAGTTCTGGGAGCCATGAGCTATGAGCAAATCTTGGCCCTTGCCCAATCGATTCCGGGTGCGCATCATCATGCGGTCCGACTGGCATGTTGGTTTCGGTGCGGGACGCCCGGGGAATGTGGATCGACTGGTGATCCGTGATTCGGACGATCTTCCGTTTGTGCCGGCCAAGACGTTACACGGAATTTGGCGGGACGCGTGCGAACGCCTCTGCCGTGCATTAGACAATGGGAACGTTGGACCGTGGTCGCAATTGGTCGATTGCATTTTTGGTAGTCAGCCTGCATTGGGTCTCAACGACCCTTCCAAACGTCATAACGACCCGTGTCGCGTTCCTATACCATCGGTCGTCGAGATTCGTTCGGCGCATATCCCATCGCCCCTTCGGCAAATGCTCGCTAGGGCCGACCGGCGTCTTAAACAGGCATTAACGTTCATCAAACCCGGTGTGGCAATTGACCGGACCAGTGGTTCTGCAAAACCGAATTGTCTTCGCTTCGAAGAATTTGTTCGCGAAGGGACCGTTTTGGAAGCCGACTGTGCCCTCCATCTACCAGATGCGCAACAGCACACGGTGGCGAGTGCTTTATTAATCGCTTCGTCAAAGTTGGTTGACCGTCTGGGGGGTAAACGACGTCGAGGCACTGGTCGTTGCCACCTGGAAGTTATCGATGCCGACGAAAAGGCAGCCATCGCATGGTTGGAGGAAAATCCACATCCCCCCGAGTGGACGTCTCATTGTGAACTACGAAGCGACACTGCGTTGCAAAGCACACTAGTTCCCACACATCGGACGAATAAGTGGGTTCGTATTCCGATTATACTGAAACCCAATTCGCCACTGGCAGTCTCGTATCGTGTCGTCGGCAATGTATGGGAAAGCTTGGACTTCGTCCCTGGTACCTATTTGCTGCCACATGTGACGCGCTGCTTTCCGGTGCTTCGCCCGGCGATTGCCGCCGGCGATGTCGTGGTTCTACCGGCCTATCCAGAGGTCGATGGGCGAATGGGACTTCCCGTTCCCCTGGCTTGGTTTGTTCCCAAAGGGAGCGATGAGCCGCTTGCTCCTGCGAATCGATCGCAACTCGTAAACAGACTCGTCCAATCGGAATCGACTAACGGCGCACAGTTGAAACAACTGCGAAGCGGTTTTATTTCCGCTCAGGCTGACCGTCTGCTGAAAACCCCTATGCTGTTACGAACCCACAACACAGTAAGTGATGCCGTTCAACGCCCTGACGAAACGGTCGGTGGTGTCTATAGCTACGAAGCCATCGCGCCGGCGGATGAGGGACGTCCGCTGGTTCTTCGGAGCGAGCTGCGAATGCGCCAAGGTTGGTTCGACCAGCTTCCGCCTAACTGGAAAGAGCAGTTAACCGGACTGATTGCTCTAGGCCGTTCGAAGAAAGACGACTATGGATCCGTTTATCTGGAACTGCTTGATCCAGAGGAGATTCATGAGGACATTGCTGCATCGGTAGAAGCTGTTATTAGTGGCCATGAACTTTTTGTGTGGCTCATCTCCGATACGTTGATTCGTAACGCACAGCTGCAACCACATCCGACGGCAGCCTGTGTTGCTGAAGAACTTTCCCGAAAATTAGGAGCGAAAGTCACCCTTCGACAGAGTACTAACGGATGTTTGGATGAAGTGGTACGGCGAAGACGCCTTGATACCTGGCACGTGACTTGGGGATTACCCAGGCCCTCGCTTGTTGCATTACAGGCCGGCTCATGCATGGTCTTTCAAATCGACAGCCCCCTAGATCAGGCGAAGCTGCTCGAGCTGCAAGGTAGCGGCATCGGTGAACGCACCGCAGAAGGATATGGACAGGTATGTTTCAACCATCCGCTTATTTGTAGCCCTCCAGGTCAATGGAATGTCCCGATACGCACAACGCCGAAGCATGTCTCCGATGAGCAAAGCATGGTCGAAAATACACCGTCACAAACGTTAAGTGAGCATGATATGAAGTTCGCACGGCTTATCGAAAAAGAATGTTGGAGACAGGAAATCCGCAAGAAGTGTTTATCGATAGCCAACGATGCTGCTAAACGAAAGGAGCAACTCGGATGGGTCGCCGAAGAGCCGCAAGGGCGTCCACCGATGAGCCAGTTAGGAGCTTTTCGTGAGCAGCTAGCGATGTTGCATAGCACGGCTGATCGAGGGCGAGTACTCGACTGGTTCGACCACTTGAAGTCTAACAAGCGCAGAAAAGATAAGTGGCCTTCGGTTGATAATGTAAAACGCTTCCTCGAATCGCCAGATCAGATTTGGACTCTTCTGTCATGCTCGGAGTGGCCGACACTAACCGAAAACGCTGCGAACGAATTGAAGCAAGAACTCTGGGCATACGCTATACGAACTTTCTTCGATGCATGCATTCGAGCTCATAAGCGTCAACTGGAATCTCACCAACAAATTGGGGAGAGCAACCGTGGCACGTGACATTTATTGTCGACTTCATTTGAAAGGAACCCTGGTAGCCCAGTCTCCTTTGCACGTCGGTGGCTACGGCGATGATGTGGACACCGACTTGCCCTTGGCACGCGATGGCGCCGGGCAGTTGTATGTACCAGGAACTAGTCTGGCTGGAGCTTTGCGTGAACTTACCGAACAGCTATGGGGTTTCACTTGGGTCGAACAGTTTTGGGGATTTCAACGTGGTGATGTGGGACAAGCCTCACTGGTAGTCGTCGAGGATGGTGAGCTTGAAAACGCTGATTGCGTTGCCGTCGAAATTCGCGACCATGTCGGTATCGATCGGGAGTATGGTTCCGCGGCAGAACATATCAAATACGACCGAGCTATCTTGCCGCGCGGTACGAAATTTTGTCTGCAGGTCACGGTGGAAGTACCGACGCAGGACCATCGATCACAAGCCCTGGCAATGCTTGCAACGCTGCAAAACCTTCTCGAATCGGAAGAACTACGCCTGGGAGCAGCCAAAACGCGTGGCTTAGGCAAGGTCCAGTTACTAGGCGGCCAAATTACCGAGGAAAGGTTCGCAACACGCGAGGGGATCCTTTCTCTGTTAAAAGGAGCATCTGCCCAGGTAGTGCCGCACCAGGACCTTGTTGCTGCCTGCCAACAGCATCCTCCGTGTAAGCCGCGCCCCCGAGTTCGTTTGGAAATCCACTGGCGGCCCGTCGGCCCTTTAATGGTGAAGGCAGCCTTCGAGGGGATGGCCACCGATATGTTGCCGCTGGTAAGCGGCTGCAACGGTCACGTCTCGCTGGTATTACCAGGTAGCTCTATTAAGGGAGCACTGCGCAGTCACGCTGAGCGGATCGTTCGAACCATGCTGAACGACACCAATCCCCGATGGCGGACGCTGGACGGGAAAAAACGTTTCTTGGACGCCGTTGAAGTTCCGTTGGTTAACGAGCTTTTTGGTCAACGGAGCAAGAAAATCGACGGGAGGAAATCGCAAGAACAAGACCGTAGTTATGAAGTGTCTGACGGCCCCGTGGATCATACGCTTGAATGCCACTCTCAAACTCCGGACGTGATGCCAGGGCTTGGTGCACTGCGTGTCATGGATTGCTTCGCAACAAGAAAGCTTGATCGCGTACGTTGGCAGAGAATCCTCGCGGCTAACTCCGACGAGGAACTTATCGAGGCACTTCGCGTGGCAGATTTACAACGCGAACGGGATTTGAACGAAAACCAAGATGAAATATGGGCCCCCGCCTATCATGTGGCGATCGATCGCTGGTTAGGTTCCGCGGCTGAGAGCATGCTCTACACGGTACTTGAACCACATCATACGCGATGGGAACCGATAGTACTCGAACTCGAACTGCGTCGGCTGCCAGAAAACTGCCAACTAGCTTCCATTGCGTTACTATTCTTGGTGCTACGCGACCTGGCCAACGACCGATTGCCGCTCGGATTTGCCACGCACCGTGGTGTGGGTAGTGTCACAATCGAACAGGTTAAGATCACTGGGTTTGACTTGCCAAATACCTTAAGCGCATTACAGAATATCACGTTGTCTGAAGGCCGACTTTCGGAGCTGGATGCTGCTTTTCGCGAGCAACTCAACACGGCATGTAGAAACTTCATAGACGACTGCGCTATCAAGCAAAACGCCTAAGGTGGAGCGTGCGGCATGAGTACCAAACTCGCGGTCTACAGACGTGAAAAAATTGACCTCATCGATGCACTTTCGGCTTTTGCTGGCATAAGTTCGCTCCCTGCAGTTGCTCTTTTATATGCACCGGAGCGTTGTATGTTGGCGACGTTTTCTCAAGCGGCTTTACTTGGGTCGGAAGACGAACGTCTTGATGCTTCGACGGTGTATGAGGCGCGCATTTTTCACGAAGAAGCAGAACTCCGTTGGTGGAATGACCCCAGCGGCCAGGCACATCACCTGGCAGTCGTACTCGTGGAGAACGAGTCGCTCCATTTGGACGGTTGGCATTGTCTGAAAACACCGCCTTTGGCTGATACACTATCGCAAACGTATGTGCTCTGGGGTGAAGGGACAGGGCGTTGCACCGTTGGATGGAGCGAACTGGCTACTGCCCGTATTGGGAGGCTCATGGTTCCTGTAGCTAACGTCGGCAAACACGAGCGAGTTGTTCTTCGCACACGGGAGTATATTGCTCGTGAGCAGGAACATGGTAATGCGTTCCGTATCGATGAACGGCTGATGAAACTGGAGGTCTGCCGTGGCTGAAGGCAAACTAATCGTCAATGATAATGGCCAATTGCGCGTTGCGTTTATTAGCACCAAGGGAAAAGCAACCGAATGTGCACCTCGTCAGTCAGAGATTTCCCGACAGCTTGGCGAGCGGCCGCTCGAACAACTCCATAATTTGGAAGTCGAATTCGACTTGGAGAGCGGCCAACCGAGGAGAATTCGCCCAAAGGGCCAGCCGTTCGAGCCGCCTCAGCTCGCTGCAACAGCTCCACAGGCTGCCACCTCGCAGGCACAAGCTGCCGGCAACCAACGTTCGCCCGCAACAGCTAGCAAGTGGCAGCAGGGAACTACCCAAACGCAGAAAACGCAGGCCGTCCAATCCCAAATACTCACGCCAGCGTTTCATAATCCCTATAACTTCGTACCAGCTCCACCACGTGATACACGGCATTCGGAATTAGGTGATCATGAGCCGGTTGGACATCACGCGCTTTTTCCGGATCGTTATTCGGGGACTATTCGCGTCAAGATGAAGGTTGTCACTCCACTCTTGATCCCCGATGCTGCCAAGGCTCAAGACTGTGGTGACGGTCATTTCAGTTTTCCGGTGCGGATCGATAGCGATGGAAGGCCCTATATTCCACCAACGTCAATTAAGGGAATGCTGCGAGCAGCATATGAGGCTGTCACAAATTCGAGACTGGGGGTATTCCCTGGTACCGAAACGTCTGGGAGTGGAAAGGCCACTGGCCACGGCGCTCGATTAGCTTATCGAAGACCAGCTCGCATCGACGTTGTGCCTGCGCGCATCGAGCGGTGTACGGAACAGGAGGTAACCATCCGCATACTCAAACAACTGTGGCGCAAATCGGCCGCACGACTCCGTCGATACCTCTTTTCAAACAAACCGTTGTCGAAGCGAAAAGGTGAAGAACACGCCGCATTGCGCTACTGTGACAATTCTTTACCTCAACTGGGTGAGCATGTAACCGTACAAGTAGACGCAGCCGGAATAGTTACCAGAATCCAGAAACTCGATCAAGGATCATCACATAATCAATACGAAGGGTGGGTACTAATTACTGAACCTAATATCGGGTCAAAACGATTTGAACGCGTTTTCGTTGTATCATCCAACGATGAGATTCTTACCTTCAAGGATCAAAAAGCACGCGACATTATGCAAATGTGGACCGAACTAATAGAAAATTATCAACAAGTTCACGTTAAGGACCTCGAGAACCGCGCGCGGAACGGTCAAAAGCCGAACGACTATTTGGGACACAAACCGGGTCAGACTGCGTGGTCACGACATATCTGGGACAAGCAGTATCTTCATTTGCGTGAAGGGACGCTTTGCTATGTTCGCCGAGACGGAAAAGCAATAACAGGTATATACCCCGTAACTATTTCGCGAGAATTATTCACGGTTTCACCCCTCTCGTTATTGGACGAATCCTTGCGTCCAGCCACTTTCATTCAACAACTTTCTTTTGCCGACCGTGTCTTCGGATGGGTTAACCAAAACGGAAAAGGCTCTTACAAGGGCAACATCCGCATTGGCCCGGTCAAATGTTTGACTGCTCCAACGGAGGCCATAGAGAACTTTGGTATGCCTGGACTTCCCCTCGCCATCTTGGGTCAGCCCAAACCTCAGCAGGTTCGCTTTTACGTCGCCGCATCGCCCAACGGGGAAGCTCAGAAAGATGGTTTGTCGAAAGAACAAGCCGGGTATGCTCCTGGCAAGGGTCTGCGAGGTAGGAAAGTTTATCCTCATCACACGCATTTGCCATTGGACTATTGGACCAACCCCATGGAAGACCGGACACAAAAGTCCGCGAGCGGCTACTTCCAGGAGTACCGGCGACCGAAGAAGCCAAACGGAGACGAACAGCGAGATGACCAGAACCGCTCGATTCAAGGCTGGATAAAACCCAATACGGAATTCGAATTCGATATTCATGTTACGAATCTGTCCGCTGTGGAACTCGGCGCACTAGTTTGGCTACTGTCGTTGCCACAAGCGCACTACCACCGCCTCGGCGGCGGTAAGCCACTGGGGTTCGGTAGTGTGCGTCTTGAAATCGACCCGGAACGCACCTTCCTGTACGACGGAAAAGGTTGGAAGGAAATCTACGGTACCTTGGACGACATAGCACCATCACCTGCCGATTGCAATCAGCTCGTGGAGAGTTTTAAAAAGGCGGTCAAATCCTTATACGCCAGCCCCGCAACGAAAAACGAGGTGGGTTTTGAACAAGTGCCCTTTATCGCAGCGTGGCTGCGAGCGGCTAAAGGGCATGACACCGGTCTGCCCACGCACTACCCGCGCGCACGCCAACCAAACCAAACCGAACCTGTGCCGCCACATCCGGAAGGACTCGCTTACGAATGGTTTGTGGCCAACGAACGCACAGGCACACCGGGTGGCCCGAAGCTCAGCCTGCCTAATCTTGCGAACGACAAAGGCCTACCAATACTCGATAGACATTGAGATTATCCGTAACCCATCCAGTAAGCTTGAGTTCGAATGGAGCTATGGCTTTGGGCATTTGGCCCAATGTCTCCCCGGGCGCTTTGTTACCCGTGGTAAAGATCATCAGCCGACAGCAATTCGGCCCGCGCGTGCATCTGGGTGGTAGGTAGGATTTTGGTGTAAAACCCCCTGGCCATGGCGGAGATTTGCCGTTATTCGGCTGCAGGAATGGATACGAGGTAACGCTTAATGATATGAAATGGTTCGGTCCGTTGATGGTCCTGGCATGGGGCTGCCTTTATCAAAGCAGCCAAAGTGAGCCGATACGGAGGATTCTTGGCGGAAGCGTATTATTGAGCGACAATTCAACGGAGCAGCTACCCTAAAGGAACGGCCAATTCTGCGTAAAGGGCAAAGGAATTCTGCCCCGAAGACGCATATAGGCAATTGACATGTGCCTCGTGTCTTCGTTGCGCATGTGCGCCGTTAAGTTACAACTACTTACCGACAAATGTGGTGCACCTACCTTCGGCGCCGGATAGTCTAGTTCACGTTGGTTTTGATCGCTTGACTGTTTAAAGCTGTTTGCCATGAAGCAAGGAGCCACAGGATGTGTATGGATTCTGGATAGAAAGTCCACGAACCGAAAAAACGCAACGACACGAAGATGCGAACGGCACGTTGGTGATTGCCGGTAATGGGCGTTTTCGTTGCAACTATCGGTTAATTAGAATCGCACTTGCTCTGCCGAGCTTTATGACTTGCGCGATAATAGTTTCGCGCGTCCCAGTCATTACGTATATTCCATACCTTTAGCTGGATGACAGTGCGCGGCACGCTGCTCATTCCTCAATGTCCCAAAACGGATAAACCTGGCAAACCGGCAGTTGTTCCAGACGTCGTGACGCCTATCATGATGAGAGAATGGCGCAAGGGCCAACGGACCACGCCTCTGTCGGTACCAAGCCCTTGCTTACCGAGTATGTGGAAGAACGTCGCTGAGACTCTTGGTTAGGAACGACATGGTATGGGTGCCTGGTATCGCTACACCACGTTGGACAGTAACACACTTCTCGTGGAATTCTCACCCGCAGAGAACCGATTTTGGTTACCGAGTGTTCTACGGGAATCACCCTTGCCCGTAGAAAACATAGCGAACCGAACGGTCATTCTCACAGGGGCTGGGTCGATTTGGATGTATGCACATGCGGCTGCGATTTTTCGTGCGGCCGGTGCTACCTGTGTAAGGGTTGACTCACGTCGCCGGTCCGGGGAATGCGACGAATTAGGCACAAGCACCTGCACCATTTGCGCGCATGAGGGCCCTGATCACCGTTCCGCCTTACTGCGCACTTACTGCGCATCCAACTGCAGGCCTTCCCCGCACTCTCACAACAAGCACTACGCAAACTCATCCAACCCACGATTGACGAATTGCAGAACTTGGCACCATACGAGTTAGTTATTGCAGGCAGGGCCGGTGTCGATCTCTATGCACTTGCCGCGCGCAAGGCGATCGACTCGGGGGTACGGCGAATTCTTTGCTGGTCGGCGCGCGACGGACTCGTGGTTGTCTACGATACGAATAGCCAGAAGATCGGCGAGCAAATCAGCGTCCCTGACTGGTTAAAACGGCGTTTACCTAAGCCGATGGATCCAATCGTAATAGGAATAGCGGGAGATCCAAACCGCGGGAAATCGGTGTTTAGTTACGTACTGGACTGTTATGCGCAAAAAAACAATTGGGCAAGTTGGCGACTAGATTGTGACGCCGCGGCTCCCACACCTCCCTGGTATTTAGAGATGGCAACTGGCGAATCCCAACAGGAAGCTTCTCAATACCGAAAACAAATCAAACGGAACTGGTCGCCGGAGATGGAGGAAAACATCGTCCGGCAGATGGAAAGAGGACGTGAACTTTTCACATGCTTAATTGCCGATTTGCCAGGGGGGATCACAAAGTGAACCCACCGCAGCGCATCCCAGCTGGTCGTGAACGCATCTTCGCGCAACTCGATGCTATTATTTTGATCGATTCGGAAAACGACAGCTCCGAATCCGCGTGGCGCGATGCACTCCGCAAACACGGGTTGGAAGATCGTATCGCGGCGGTGTTGATTTCGAGAAACCCGGACAAGGACCCCCAATTGACCGTCAATTTTGATGGCTATCTGTGGCGAGGAAGTGCGTCGGGTTTATCACGCGATCGATCACCGGAAACGATAGAAGAATTGTTTCGTCCGGCCCTGAGTTATTTTTGGCCGAGCCTGGTCGACAATGCTCGTAGAACAGCTCATGCGCGACAGCAGCGAGCAAGCATAGAACAGAATAGGTCCTGAATTAGTACTCAGACGATATTAGTATCTAGAGAACGCCGAGTCCACTGACGGTATTGTAATATGGGGTTTTTAGCGTGATGTGATTTTCTTCGGATCGACGCTAAAACATAATTCATCGTATTTGTTAGCTCTAAGTTATTGTCTTTTGGTAAGTACAGCTCCCAGTTTTGCGCTGCTGGGACAGACTAAGCACCACGCTTGCTACAGCTTCCGATATGCGTCAATGGCGAGACTCGGGCAATAGCAAAAGTATGTATAAAACTCTTAGGAAAACTGAGAAATCACACCTAATAGTGGCCAAGTCGTTTTTGATAGTTATAAAAATTTTTTCGATTTGGCGGCAAACCTGTGCTATCCATTGATTCTTACGATCTACCTCATCGTCGAACGAACGGCGAGCGTTCGCTTCTTGCCATACAAAACAAGGCGGGGTTGGCGTTTCGGCTATCCATGGCCAGATTGAGCGCTACGCGCGGCTGATTTCCAGAGAGAGATGATTTTGAAGCAGCACTAACTGGATAACCACCTGACGCCCCCGCGCGCTGGGCGGCGTCACCTCCGACGAATAAGTTACCTTTGGCTCTGTGCTTAACGAATTCGCGTGCCCTCAGTTTGTTTGAGGTGCACGTTGCCAAGTATACAACACCGGGCGCGAGATCTCAAGGTCGAGCATGGGATTTACCACTCCGCTGTGTGTGCCTCTTGAGGGTAGGTAAGATATTGAGGTCCACGGCTAGCCGTAGCGAAAGTTTGGCTAGTCACCCCATCAAGAATGGAAACGAGGTGTTTCTCATAATGATAATGATACAAGACGGTTTGGTCACTTGACGGTTTTGGCACAGCTCTGCCTTTTTCAACGCAGCTAAAGAGAGCCGATGCGGGCGATTCTTAGCGAAGGCATTTCCACGAGCGAGGGCTCAACAGAGCCACGACGTAAGGGAACGGCGGATTCCATTCAGTGTAAAGGGGCAAGGAGAATTGCCGCTACCGCGCAAGCGGCTACTCGCGATGTGCCGTTTGTTTTCGTTGTGCCACTTCGCATTTGCGTTAAAACGATTTACCTACCAAAGGGACGCACACACAGTCGACGGTTAGCCGCTTACCATGCGACTGAAGGGGAGCGGCACGTTGCGGAGGGGCCCGAGTTTTCTCATTGGGACCGGTTGTGGACGCCGCTCATACGCGGGATAGGGGTGGATCGGCGGGGCCGAATCGGATGCGTCCAGAACTGTCGGATCGGCGAGAAAATTGTTGATATAAGGACCGCGGTGGACACTTGCTTCCGCCTTTATGAATTGCCTATCCCAAACACTCACATTTAAGGA
>CAYRMD010000082.1:0-20978 GCA_964425225.1 uncultured Pirellulaceae bacterium
TCACGACTTGTTAAAAGGTTCCGTACAATACGGGCGAATTATGCAGAGGTTCCATCAAGTCGGACTACGCATGCCCTGGCCAGCAGCCGGACCCTATGTGCTGTACGGCGGTCCGACAGATTATAGTCATCTGATGCGCGCCGAGCGTTTCCTGCATGCGTGGCTCGAACACGAAGGTTACCCCTTCGATGTCATCAGTGACGTGGACTTGCACCGTCAACCCGACGTCTTGAAAGACTATCGGGTACTTATCATTTGCGGGCACAATGAGTACTGGTCGATCCCCATGTACGATGCGGTCAAGATATTCCTGCAGCACAGAGGCAGTGTCATCAACCTGTCGGGCAATACCATGTTTTGGCGAGTAAGCTTTGACGCTGAATGCCGCATCATGGAATGCCGTAAGGTAGATGCTCCCGGTAATCAGATTCCTCCGCAACGCCGCGGGGAAGCCTGGCACAGTCAGGATGGCCTACGAGGTGGCTTAATGCGCGAGTGTGGTTATCCGGGCTGGCAACTGCTTGGCCTGGATACCCTAGGCTGGAATAACCACGGTAACCCCGAGAATTTCGGGCCTTTCGTCGTAGAGGATGCCGATCATTTCTTGTTCCGACAACCGGAGTCCGTCGGCGTGCGACCCGGTGACTTGGTTGGCCACGGCCCGGGCGGCAAACTGCCGCTGGCCAACGGCCACGAGTTCCATGTGCGGCCCAGCACGCTCCGAGCTCTCCAACAACAGCCGCCCCCATCCGGTGCCCAGTTGCCAGATGACCCACCGGGAATGCACCGTCTGGCGAATGGAATTATTCCCTGGGCTAAAGGTGGTGCGGCATTCGACTATTTCTTACGCCCTATTCGGCCGGCGACCAATCAGGGGGCCGAAATGATTTACTGGCAGCGTCCCGAGGGCGGCCGCGTCTTTAACGCGGGTACGATCGGCTTTGCCTGGGCCTTGTCGGCCGACCCCCGGTTGCAAACCTTGCTGCGCAATGTCCTGGCTCACTTCGGTGTTGAAAAACCCGTTCGAGTGCCATAAGAAACGTCGCCGGTTGCTGAATCCATCCACGTTTGACTAAAAGGGGTAAAGCAAAATTTCCCGAAAGCGCAAACGACCGAGCTAAGATCGCAAGCGTACAGGTAGAAGAAATTAACGCAAAGGCGCAGAGCCGCCATCGCGCAACGAAGAAATTAACTACGTGTTGTGTGCATCTGGATTGTACGTGGAATCTGGGGTAAAAGGCGGACCATGGCGGAAGTTTGCCTGTTTTTCGCGGCAGTAATGTAAACGAGGTATCTCTCGAAATGATAGATGCTCCCATCATGTGCCGGGTCCGGCGTTGGTACGCCTCTGTCGGCCGGACCCAATGGGAGCCGCTGCGGGTGCATCGAGACTAAGGTGCTGCGTCGATCGACGGCCTAACAGCGTTGCGACCGTAAGGGGGCCCCCAATCCCATGCAACGCAAAGGCGCTTATGCGCAAGAAAGACTGCCTGCACCTTCATTCTGATCGCCTACGTGGCCTCGGCCTCTTTGCATTCTTTCAGTTCGTCGAAGCCTGCCTGTGATTGTTTATAAGCCAAGGCACCCGTGTTGGTGAACGCTCGGGTTCGACCGGCGTTGGCCGTCAAGAGACGTATCCGAGCAACCGGTATAGGGGGCCCATCGTGCCGTGCCGCGCGTCTTGATTGTGGGTAAGCTGTTCGCGCTGAATACTCGGTTTTAATGCGCATTCGGTATTTGCCATTTAATAGGCTCAACGATTCGACGCAAACGAGCAAAGGTTCAGTAAAACGGGCGCTTGGCAAGATCCGGTAGCGGCTTGCTCGCGAATGTGTTGGAAAACCGTGGTGATTTTGGTGAAAATAGCCCACCCGAGCCGTGGCATTCCCATCACTGAAGGCCCATGCAGAGACCTCGGGAAAAAATGGTTCTTTCCCAACCGGCAGCGAGTCTTGCCCGCTTGCGTATTGTTTCGTCTGCGCCTCTTGCGTTAAAAAACTTCTGCCCACAAACGTAACGCAAGCACCGGTGCCACAAAACGGTTGGCTAACCCACGGCCGCCGGCGCGGATTCCCATTCGGAAAGCCGCCTTGCACGCATTTGGTAGCCTTTCTTGCCAGCGTCTCAAAACGTCACGTTAGGCTTTGGCTGCTAGCGTTCATCTATACCAAAAAGAGAAACCGCATCTTAGCAGTCTCATTAAAAAGAAGGAGGTATCCAAGCCCCTGTGTGAAGCAACGTCCGCATAGTGCGCCCCAAACGGCAATGTATTTTAAACCGCCGTAACCGTTCCTGGAGAACGTTTCAGACATAAGTATGTCGATACTCATAGTGGTAAATAGAAGAGGGTGGCACCGAGGCCTGGGACAGGCACTCCGGTCAGGGGACAAGCACCGTGGACAAGGGGACAGGCACTGTGGCCATCGATTTTGGAAATTTGCGAAAACAGGAGATACTAAATACAAAATTAAATATGGCAATTCAGAGAAAGAATAAAGTTTGAACATAATATGGCCGGTTCCCCATTAACGTGAAGAAAACTGCCATTGTGGGCCGATGGGTTAGCGAACTGAAGCAGAGATGACTTAAGTCGCGCCGCAAAGCGGGTTGAAGTTGTTTGACGCCGTTGTTCGGAAGACGTTCTCTTGCGGGTATTGCTAGCACGAGATGTGGCGAGCGATGCGACGAACCGTTGACGCTGTGTGCGCCGACATTTTAGGTACCCTCGTTATCGGACAAGCTAGGTACCCCAAAAATCGTGCGTTCGTGATAAAGTCTACGGCATAAGAGTTAATCTGCCTCCCCCGGCGCTAGCGCCGCGAACTTGGTGCACCCAGGGAACACAAAACTTAAAGGGGCCGGTTCGCAACCCAACCCGACGACAGAACTCCGCCCGATTCGCATAGTGCCGTTCCCTACCGGTCTAGGCTCCAGCGGTGTATTGCCCCTATCGGTCGGGGCATTGTAAAGCTATTTATCTTCTGATTCTGAGACGATAGGGCGAGCCCTCATGATAAACAATCCGGTTACCTTCACGTCCTACCTACAAATTAGGCGCACACAATTGCCTGGACCGCCTGGCCCTTTGGCACTACCTCCGCTACAGAATGCTTTCGCCAGGAAACGAGAAGATAGCAAGACATTTTCCCTAAGCATTTGCCGTGCAGAGACTTGTCTCAGCAAGCGTTACAGGTACGTAGCGCGGTCCCATTTGAACACGATATAGACAGAATCTGGTATGAACCAGTCATATTCGTGATTAAATCTATCATGAATTTGAATACAGATTATTGACATCAATCACATGTGCGATAGAATTGGCATAGATTCGATCATCCATTGGGAAAAGAGCCGTGTGGTCTGGCCTTAGGAGTAGCGGGGGATGATTGCCGAAGAACGCCGGGCACGGTTATTGGAGCTGATACGGATCAAGGGATTTGCGTCGTTGCCGGAGTTGGCCGAAACTTTGGGGGTTTCCGAATCCACGGTGCGGCGGGACGTCGATGCGCTGGAAGAAAGCGGTGCGGCGCGCCGCACGCATGGCGGGGTGTTGTACGCCGGACCGGCGCCGAAGGTGCCTCACTTCGAAGCCCGCCAATCGATGAATTGGGAGAAAAAACGGGCAATTGCGCGTCGCGCAGCGCAGCTTATCGAAGATGGGGACACGATTTTGTTCGATGGCGGCAGCACCACATACGAACTGGCCAGGGAGCTAGCCGGGCGGCCGCTTCAAGTAGTGACCAATTCCCTACCCGTCGCCAATTTGTTTATGGCAGGTGACGGAGTAGATCTGGTGTTCGTGGGCGGTTATGTGCATGGTCGCACCGGCGTGACACTCGGTCCGTACGCTAATCAGATGCTCGCCCAACTGAACGTCCGCCGCGCGGTACTGAGCGTAGCCGGCGTGACCGCTCAGGGTTACTACAACAGCAATCTTTTGCTCGTCGAGACCGAGCGAGCCATGATGCGGGCTGCAGATCAGGTAATCGTGGTGGCCGATAGCACAAAATTCGGACGCAGCAGTTTGGCACTTCTTTGCGCCTTGGGCGAAGTAGATTGTGTTGTCGTCGACGAGCAGCTTGATCCAACGTGGCAGACCCGGTTGCGGGAGCAGGGTGTCGAGCTCGTTCTTGCCGAGCTTGCAACCGAGGAAACAGTAAACCACCGACGATGAAACACCCTTTGGAGACCACACCGCAAGATGAATTTGCCAAGGCATCCTGCGGCGCTATTGGACGCAAGGGAAATCGGGCGTCGGTAGCCGGAGCTTTCCTGTGATGATCACAACCAGCCGTTTAGATAGACAACAGATCGAAAAGATTGTACGGCAGATCGTGCTGCGGCAGTTGGCAGATCGACAGGCAACAAATCAATCCAGAGACGGAGAAGCGATCCGGTGTGCACAGCCTCCGGAGCTCGTCGTCAGCATCTCGGCTCGCCATGTGCACCTGACCGATGAGCACGTGGAGATCCTTTTCGGGCCGGGCCATAAGCTCACTCCGATGAAACCACTGTATCAGGAGGGTTTTTACGCAGCCGAGGAAACGGTGATGCTTGTTGGCCCCAGACGCCGCATGTTGCCTACGGTGCGTGTCTTAGGGCCGACGCGCCCTGCCAGCCAAGTGGAATTGGCCTTCACCGACGCAATCTCGCTGGGCATCGATGCTCCGGTACGCCTGAGCGGTGACATCCAGGGAACTCCCGGTTGCGTACTTGTCGGACCGAAGGGCGCGGTGGAATTGAGTGAAGGCGTAATTCGCGCAGCACGTCACGTCCACATGAATTTCCAGACCGCAGCCTATTTTGGGGTGCGCAAGGGCGACCGCATGAAATTGCGAATCGAATCGCCCGGCTGCACGACGGTCTTCGAGGACCTCATCGTACGCCCTGACGCCACGAGCAAGCTGGAAGTGCATCTAGACACCGATGAAGGAAATGCCTGTTTTTTGGAGGGAGCAACGCATGTTGAGCTCCTGCCGCCCGGCGAAGCGTGTCGGTGTCGGCGATAGACTGGCCGTTGGCACATCGGCTCAAAAAGCACAGCGCGGAGTCGATCAGAAATGTCAGCGACCGGAAGTACCGGTCGATTGGTAGTAACGTGTTTTGGGTGGAGTAAACCAAAGATGGCAAGACTCAATGAAGCACTAGGAATGATCGAAACCAAAGGTTTTGTAGCCTTAGTCGAAGCGACGGATGCGATGATGAAAGCGGCCAACGTTACGTTCCTCGGATGGGACAAGGTTGGCAGCGGTTTGGTTTCCGCGTTTGTCACCGGAGATGTGGCAGCGGTCAAGGCAGCAACCGATGCCGGTGCAGCGGCCGCCAGCCGCATCGGAGAAGTAATCAGTGTCCAGGTGATCCCTCGTCCGCATGACGATTTGCATCTGGTGTTACCGGCTTCAGCTCAGCGTGCAAGTTCCGATTGAGCTAGAGAAGCGCCTGACGCCAACTCGTATTACGGTTACGTTTCGCTACAAGGCAATTTCCATGGCCAAACCACAGAGTAGTCGAAAGAGGGTCGCCAAAACCGGCGAGCCATCTGTCGAGCGTTGCCTTTCGCATGCAGAAGGAATGGTCCCTATGAACCATGCTATCGGATTGATCGAAACACGCGGTCTTTTGGCACTTGTTGAAGCTACCGATGCGATGGCCAAAGCGGCCAACGTAAGGATCGTCAAGCGCGTCAATATTGGTGGTGCCCTGGTTACCACGATTGTCAGTGGTGACGTCGGCAGCGTGCGCGCCGCCGTGGAAGCCGGTGCCCAGGCAGCTAGCCAAGTGGGAGAACTGGTGTCGAGCCACGTTATCCCTCGCCCGTCGGAAGGTTTGCTCGAAGCTTTCCTGTCCTGATCGCTCTGCCGGGAGACCGAGAAAGGATGCGTCATGAAAATCCTGGTGGCGAATTTGGGCTCGACCAGTTTTAAGTACCGCCTGTTCCAGATGCCCGACGAACAGCAATTGGCGCGGGGTGCCGTCGAACGGATCGGTGCGGAGCAGAGTCGTTGCATCGTAGAAATCGGCAGCAACCGCCAAGAAAAAACCGTTCACGTTCCTGATCACGCAGCCGCTTTGGAACAGTCGCTGGTCCAATTGACCGATCCAGCGATCGGTTGCCTCAAGGACACCAACGAACTGGGTGCCATTGGATTTAAGGCTGTCCATGGCGGATCCTACTCAGGCGTGCAGGCCGTCACAAGCGAACTTCTGGCCGCCATGGAGCAGATGAACGACGTGGCACCGGCCCATAATCCGCCCTATGTGAAGGCGATGCGGTTGCTCGGCGAGCGCTTCGGTCACATCCCACTGGTAGCTGCCTTCGAGACAGGGTTTCATGCCACGATCGCTGAGCCGCTTCGGCTGTATGGGATCCCCTATGAGTGGGCCGAACGCTACCAGGTCTACCGCTGGGGCTTTCACGGGGCGAGCCATCGTTATATCGCCGGGCGCACGGCACAATTGCTGCAACGATCCGACGCTCGTGTCATTTCCTGCCATCTGGGTGGCTCCAGTAGCCTGTGTGCAATCCGCGGTAGCGCGAGCGTTGCCACTTCCATGGGTATGAGCCCCCAGACAGGTTTGTCACACAACAATCGCGTCGGAGATTTCGATCCGTTCGCCTTGCCGTATCTGATGCGAGTTACCGGACAGTCGCTCGAAGCGCTGCTACGGACCTTGGCATCGCAGGGTGGCCTGTTGGGGGTAAGTGGATTGAGCGGCGACGTGCGGGATCTAGAAAAAGCTGCCGAGCAAGGTCACCGCCGCGCCCGTTTGGCACTCCAGATGTTCGTGGCTGAGGTGCGGCGCTACTTGGGGGCCATGCTCGTCGAGCTGGGCGGCGCCGAACTGATCGCCTTCACCGGTGGCATCGGAGAAAACAGCGCCACGATCCGCCAACAGGTCTGTAGCAACCTAGAGGAATTGGGCATCGCCCTTGATCCGAAACGTAATGCCACGGCTCGCGGCGAATCGTGCATTAGCCGCCAGGACAGCCGAATCGCCGTCTGGATCGTGCCGACCAACGAAGAACTGATTGTCGCCCGCCAAACCTACGAGTATCTCGCGGCTCCAAGGAATTAACGCATGTTCGTCGCTAAAGTGACCGGCTCACTAGTCGCTACCCAAAAGGTGGCCTCAATGGTCGGTTACAAACTGCTGGTAGTCGAGCCGTACCGAGTAGAACCGGTCGAGCGAAAGTCCCTAGTTACGACCGGTAGAACGTTCATTGCCGTCGATACGCTGGGGGCCGGTCTTGGCGATTGGGTGCTCATCACCCAGGGCTCCAGCGCACGAATGACTCCGGAAACCAAGAACATGCCGATTGACACGGTCATCGTGGGGATCATCGACCAGATCCATGTCGAACGGGCCTGCCTGTATGCCCGCCCCGCATAGAGCCGGATGCGGCAAAGAGCGGTCACCGTTCGCTGCAAAACAACAGCCACAAGCCATACGGTAGCCTTGCTAACCAATCTAACGGGGAAAAGCCATGCAAGTTTCTGAAGAACTGATTCGCACGGTGGTAGCCCAAGTCTTAAGCCAAGTACGCTTCCAGACACCGGTCCCTACACGCTCCTGGGCGGGACGCAACGGGGTTTTCCATGACGTCGATCAGGCCGTTGCTGCAGCTCGTGATGCATTTGAGCAACTTTCTGAGCGTACTTTGGAAGAAAGGCGTCGCATCATTAATCACATTCGACGTATTTCCATCGACCAGTCGGCCGAGTTGGGCACGATGGAGATGCACGAAACGAAAATCGGGCGATTGGAACACAAGATCGAGAAGCTTCGGATTTTGGGCGAGCGAACGCCTGGCGTCGAGTTCTTGCGGACGGAAGCCTACAGCGGCGACCGGGGATTGGCCGTCATCGAACATGCGCCGTTTGGGGTAATTGCCGCAATCACACCCGTTACCCACTCGCTGCCCACCATCACGGGAAATGCCATCAACATGATCGCCGCTGGAAACGCGGTGGTGGTCAATCCGCATCCGGGAGGCAAAAAGGTGGCGGTCGAAGGCGTGCGGCGTTTCAATGAAGCGATCTACCAGGATGTGGGCATCGACAACTTGATCTCGATCATCGCCGAGCCGAGTTTGGAAACGGCTCAAGCCCTGTTCCGCCACCCGGACATTGCCCTTGTCTGTGTCACCGGAGGTGCAGCCGTAGCACGTGCTGCCATGAATAGCGGCAAGCGCGCCATCGTGGCAGGCCCGGGAAATCCACCGGTTGTCGTCGACCAGACGGCGGACTTGGAACGAGCAGCTCGGTCTATCATCACCGGCGCTTCGTACGACAACAACTTGCTATGCATCTCCGAAAAAGAAGTGTTTGTCGTCGCCGAGGTGTTTGACGCTTTTATGCGCGCCATGGAAGCGGCCGGAGCGGTTCGCTTAACCGCCCAAGAAATCGACCGGCTTACTTCCGCTGCCATCCAGTTTGTCGGCCACGGTCAAGAGCGGCACGGGGCTCCCTCGAAAGAATTCCTGGGACAAGACGCTTCCAAGCTGGCGAAAGCTACTGGACGCCAAGTCTCGGAAAAAACGCTGCTACTTTTCGGTGAAACAGACGAACACAACCCGTTCGTGACTGTTGAGCAGATGATGCCGTTCTTGCCGATTGTCCGTTGCCGCGATGTCGACGAAGCGATCCAAAAGGCCAAACACTATGAGCACGGGTTCCGGCATACGGCCATTATTCATTCCACGAACGTGCGCAATATGACCCGCATGGGGCGGGCCCTGGACACCACGTTGTTCGTGAAAAATGGCCCGTCGATGGCTGCTTTGGGTATCGGCGGCGAAGGCTATTTGTCGTTTTCGATTGCCGGACCGACCGGCGAAGGTGTTACAACGCCGCTTACCTTCACTCGCGAACGGCGCTGCTCGATGATCGACGACCTTTGGATTTTAGGGAAGCCCTGACCGACCGCGTGTCGTTCCCTCGAAAGTTTTTTCGCAAAAATACCATGCATATCGCCAGAGTCATCGGATCCGCCACGGCAACCATCAAGCACTTGAGCCTCGAGGGACAAAAGCTCTTGGTGGCTCAACCGCTCATGGCCGACCTTGCTCATCCGGACGGTGACCCGCTTTTGGTGATCGATCCGGTGGGAGCAGGTCTGGGACATTTAGTGGTGATTTCCAGTGACGGGCGGGGCGTCCGCGAATGGCTGGGCGTCGAGGCGACACCCGTGCGATGGATGATCCTGGGAATTGCCGACGAGCCGACACAGAGTCCAAGCCCATGACCGACCACAACGAGCAACCAGCGTCACGACCGGCAACAGAGTGGGACAACGCACTGCTCGCCCAGGTAGTGGCCGAGGTCGTGCGCCGCTTGGCAATGACCAACGACGATCAAGCCGCTAGCGCCGAAGCATCCAATGCGACCGGAAGATCCCCTGGCGAATTGGTGCTGGCTGAGCCGGTCGTTACTTGGCGGCAGCTCGATGGAAGGCTCGACGGAGTACGACAGGTCGTGATCGGTGAGCGTACGGTAGTGACTCCGGCCGTACGCGATGAGCTAGCGCGCAGGAACATCAGCTTGCTCAGGCGCCCTGGCCGATCGCTCAAACAGGTCTTGGTCATCGATCAGTCGACGGAACATGTCGGATCACGGCTCCGGACGAAGGAATGGGAACTTCGAGCTTTGTCGTGTGGGCAAAAGATTCTGGACTATTTTACCAAAATCGTATCGCAGGGCGGTTGTGGCGCATGGATCACCGAACGACCCGCCTCTGCTGTCTGTCGAGCGAACAGCCGGGGATTGCGCGCGTATGTGGCCTGGAACGATCAACAATGGCGTAGCGCGCTTGTAGAAACGGAGCTTCGACTACTGGTACTCGATGCCCGGCATCCCCAGCCGGAGGCTTGGGAGCGCTGGATCAGGATGCTACGCAATCAGGCCGGTATGAAGGGAACCTAAGGAGAAGCCCCTATGCGAATAGCCCAGGTAATCGGCTCCGTGACGCTCGCTCAATGGCACCCGTCCTTTACGGGCGCTACCCTCAAGCTGGTTTTGCCTCTGGGTTGGCCACAGCTATGTGGTCAAGCGCCGGACAGCGAATCCTTGGTGGCTTGGGATGATTTAGGAGCTGCCACGGGTCAGTGGATCGCCATCAGCGAAGGAGCCGAAGCAGCTCAACCCTTTTTGCCCGAGCGGAAACCGGTGGATTGTTATAACGCGGCGTTGTTGGATGAGGTACACGTGCAACGTTTTCCAACCACCGAATAGTTTCTCAGAAGGAGTATTGCCGGTGAGCACGCGTGTCAATGTGCATAAGCTCAAACAGGATATTTGTGAGATCGGTAGGAGGCTCTACAACCGCGGCTTCGCGGCTGCCAACGACGGCAATATCACGATTCGTATCGGCGAAAACGAGGTGCTATGTACCCCGACGATGCATTCGAAGGGCTTCCTCAAACCCGAGGATATTTGCACGATTGACATGACAGGCAAGCAGATCGCCGGAATCAAGAAGCGCTCCAGTGAGGCGCTGTTGCACCTGGAGATCTACAAGGCTCGGCCCGATGTCAAGGCTGTCGTGCATTGCCACCCACCTCATGCCACAGCCTTCGCTGTTGCACGTGAACCCATTCCCCAATGCGTTCTGCCAGAGGTCGAGGTGTTCCTGGGCGAAGTACCGATTACGCGATACGAGACTCCAGGCGGAAAAGCATTCGCAGAAACAGTGCTACCTTTCGTCCACAAAACCAACGTCATCATATTGGCCAATCACGGGACGGTGAGCTATGGCGAGGATGTCGAGCGCGCTTATTGGTGGAC
The DNA here is from genome assembly GCA_964425225.1 of uncultured Pirellulaceae bacterium. Taxonomy (GTDB): domain Bacteria; phylum Planctomycetota; class Planctomycetia; order Pirellulales; family Pirellulaceae; genus BPJU01. The sequence goes on from CAYRMD010000082.1 coordinate 10,785, forward strand.
GGAGATTCTTGACGCCTATTGCCGCATTCTGATGCTGGCCCGAAGCTTAGGCCGCATTCATTACTTTAGTGAGCAGAAAGAACGCGAGTTATTGGAGCTAAAAAGCCGCCTGGGATTCTCAGACCCTCGCAATTGGGCTGAATACAAGGACTGCGACATTTGCGCGAATGACATTTTCCGCAACAGTTGGAGAGAAACGGGCGTCGAGCGCCGAGCCTTTGCTCCGCCACCTCCGATGGGCAAGAGCGCGGCTCAACAGTCAGTCACTCAGTCGGAATCGACGGACTCGGATACCGAGTCTTTAATCCAACTGATTACGGACCAGGTGATGGCCCAATTACAAGCGACAGCACCGCTCGCTTAGCTCCGGCTTTGTGTGTACCAAAGGCAACGCACCAGAATGATGTCGGCTGCGATTTTGGCGGTCATCCAACGGCACGTTCATACAAGAAAGCCAATACACGAAAACGTGCGTGTCTTAACAGAACGAGTAAACGGGACAATTCGTTCCAGGTGGGATTGGAAATCTTAGGTGATCCAATGAAAGTTTGCATCATCGGCGGTGGTGGGCTCGTCGGTTCCAGTGCTGCATTCGCCCTGCAGTGTGGAGGGGTCGTGCGGCATATTGTGCTCATGGACGCCAATCTGACCCTGGCCGAAGGCCAGGCGCTCGATCTATCGCATGGTGGGCCCAGCACATCGGACCAGATCATCGAAGCAGGAGGCTACGAGCATGTGCCGGACGCCGACATCCTCTGCATTACGGCGGGCTTGAGGCGCAAACCGGACGAATCGAGGCTGGATCTTATCCATCGAAACACCGATCAATTCTTGTCGATTCTTGAAAACCTGCGCTCTGCCGGACTGAAGTCGACGGCATGTGTTTTAGTTGTTTCAAATCCGGTGGATATTCTCACCTATCTGGCAACTCGCCGTCTCCCGCTCCCGGCATCGCAAATTATCGGCCTGGGTACCCAATTGGACACGATCCGCTTGCGCAGCTTCATTGCCCAGCGCTTGAAAACAGCTCCCACTCAAGTGTCGGCCCTGATACTCGGCGAACACGGCGACAGTATGGTACCGATTTGGTCCAGTGCCACGGTGGGTGGATTGCCCCTGGAAAAATATCCGGGCTGGAATCACCAGGTGGCTCAAGAGGTGTTTCAACGCACACGCGGCAGTGGCGCCGAAGTGATTGCCAAAAAGGGCGGGGCCGGCTTTGCCGTGGGGATCGCCATTCGAGATGTGGTTCACTCCATTGCCTTGGACCAACGCCGTCTCCTGCCGGTTTCCTCGGTCCAGGACGGGCTCTATGAAATTCGCGATGTGGCCTTGTCCGTTCCTACCGTGGTCGGCCGAACTGGTGTGATCGATCGGGTGCAGGTCGACTTGTGGCCCAAGGAACTCCATGCGCTTCGGAAAAGCGCGCTGGTGTTACGACAAACCTTGGATGCCGTGATGAAACGCGTTGCACATTAAGTGCGCAACAAGACAATCGACTTGCCTAATCTATTTCCCTTGCGCCTTTACGTTATATTATCCGGCCTGCGACCGTAAAGAAGCGGCATCGCAATCGGCACTCCAACCGAGCCGCGACCCCGCAGCAAGCGGCAGAATTATTTAACGCAGAGACGCAGGGACGCAGAGACGCAGGGAAGATTAAACGTACACGTCGTTTGACGACCTGCGCCTTGGCGACTCTGTGTTTCTACATCTTGTATCCGCCCTTGCTCCATGGCCGGGACGTGTCTCGAACACAGCGGGACGTCGCGTGCCTTTACTGAGCCGCGACCCGCAGCAAGCGGCAGAATTATTTAACGCAGGGACGCAGGGAAGATAAAGAGACGCAGGGAAGATAAATGGTACACGTCGATTGACTGCCTGTGCCTCTGCGTTTCTTAAATCCCGTGCAGCCTTGATTGCAGGCGGCACCTGTCGCGGACGCATCCGTAACAGATCGCCTCTGCTTGTCGTATCCGAATGCGTATGGCATATTGTGAGTTTCTGGTTTTCGATGTCACCCAAGGAGGATATCCCCTGTGCCATGGCGACGAAGCGTGGCTTACACATATGGCCGGCGATCGATTTGTGCGGCGGCAAGTGCGTGCGGTTAGTGCAAGGGGACTATGGCCGCCAAACGGTATTTTCAGACGATCCGGTACAGTTAGCTGAGCTATGGCGTAGTAAGGGGGCCCAGCGTCTGCACATTGTGGACTTGGACGGGGCACGATCCGGTGTGGCCGCCCATGCCGAGCAAGTCAGACAAATTGTGCGTCGCGTTGATGTGCCTGTGCAGTTGGGCGGCGGGATTCGCAACGAAAGCTTGGTCGAACAATGGTTGGCCTGTGGTGTGGCGCGATTGGTAATTGGCACACGCGCTTTGCGGGAGCCCCAATGGTTCCGATCGGTTTGCCGCCGCTTTCCGGGACGGCTCGTTTTGGGAATCGATGTCCGAGGAGGTCGCGTGGCTAGCGAGGGTTGGCAACAAACCAGCGATTCGACTGCAGAGGCGTTGCTCGAAGAGTTTGCCGACGAACCCTTGGCCGGCATCGTCTTTACAGAAATCAGCCGGGATGGTGTCCTGGCTGGCCCCGATTGGGAAGCGATCAGCCGCATGTGTCAAAGTACTCGCCATCCTGTAATAGCGTCCGGTGGAATTCGCCACATCGAGGATGTGCGGCGCCTGGCCCAGTTGCCACTCGACGGTTGCATTATCGGCAGGGCGCTACTTGAGGGGCGCATCACGTGGGAGGAGTTAGCTACATGGGATGTGGCGGAAACGAATGAAACATAGTCGCGGCTGAGGCGCCGTTCGTATGCACGGCCGTCGACACGCAGCGTTTGCTACCGAGCAAACGGCTTTTTAGGTCAGTGAAAATTGCTAGCATGAGTGGGGAAACACAATTATGACATCCGGCGATATCACACGGATTCGGAACGTGGCTCTCTGTGGTCATGGCTCGTCTGGAAAAACGACGCTCGTTGATAAACTGCTGGTTCTCAGCGGTGCCGTGCACGCACAACCGAGTGTCGACGAGGGAACGAGCATTTGCGACTTCGATCCCGAAGAAAAACTGCACAAATACACCATCGAAGCAAAGGTGCTGCACTTAGAACACGCAGGGCATCGCTTCCACCTGATCGATACGCCAGGTTATCCGGACTTTATCGGCCAAACGATCGGCACGTTTCGCGCCGTAGATCTGGCATTGGTCGTGCTCAACGCGTCGGCCGGTATCGAGGTCAATTCGCGGCGCGTGTTTGAAGAAGCGGGCAAGGCAGGAATTGGCCGTGCGATCGTCATTAACAAAATGGACTCGGAGAACATCGATTTTCCGGCACTCATCGAATCCATCCAGGACACGTGGGGATCCCGCTGCGTGTTATTTAACGTTCCAGTCGGTCAGGGGCAAGACTTTCGAGGAGTTGTAAGTACACTTGAAGAAGGGGTCGCGCCGGAAGGAGCCTTGATAAATCCGAGCCAGATCCGCCAACCGTTGGTCGAATCGATCATCGAAGCCGACGAACAGATCATGGAGAGGTATTTCGAGGGGCAATTGCCCACGCAGGAAGAGCTCTCGCGGCTTATCGTCCGCTCGGTGGCTGCCGGTACGCTGATTCCCATCGTTTGTTGTGCGGCGAAGACGTGTGTGGGGCTTCGCGAGTTGCTTGACGCCATCGTGCTCTTTGGGCCTGCACCAGGTGATATTCGGCGAGTTGCTTCGAAGAACTCGGAGCAAATCCAAATCGTCCCCGATCCGTCTGGACCTCTGATCGCGCAAGTCTTTAAGACGCGCATTGATCCGTTTGTGCAAAAGTTAAGCTTCATCCGTGTTTTCTCGGGCTTCTTGAAAAAAGATATGATTGTGCCGACAACCGGTACGCGAAAAGGTACCAAGCTCGGGCCATTGCTTCGCGTCCAAGCAGCGCAAAGTGAACCCATCGAGGAGGCAGGACCGGGGCAGATCGTGGCCGTGGCCAAAATGGAAGATCTGCACGTCGGCACGGTGCTGGGTGAGTGGCAATTGCCGCCCATTGAGTTCCCATCGCCTATGGTTGGCTTGGCCGTTAGCCCTAAAAGTCGAGGCGACGAGACAAAGCTATCGGGAGCCTTGCAGAAAGTGGTCGAGGAGGATCCCACCTTCCGCTTGGAACGGGATAGCCAGACCAAAGAGCTGGTGATGATGGGCATGAGCGAATTGCATTTGGCAATCGTGCGCGAACGCCTTGCTCGTCGTGAAAAACTGGAAGTAGAAACCAAGGAACCCAAGATTCCCTATCGGGAAACGATTCAGGCTTCAGCCGAAGGCATGTATCGGCACAAGAAACAGACCGGTGGCCGCGGCCAGTTTGGGGAAGTGCATATTCGGATGTTCCCGTTGCCACGAGGTACGGATATTGCCGCGTTCGTTACGAAAGAACGTTTTCCCGAAATGAAAGAATATCACTACGACCCGGAATACAACTTTTTATGGGTCGATTCGATCGTCGGCGGTGTCATCCCCAGCAACTTCATGCCCGCCGTCGAAAAAGGGTTCCGCGATAGGATCGAACGCGGCGTGATCGCTGGCTATCGCATTCAGGACGTGGGGGTCGAGGTGTTTTTTGGCAAGCATCATCCGGTGGACAGCTCGGAAGCCGCGTTCCGTACGGCGGCTTCCATGGTGTTCCGCAACGTGTTCCAACAAGCTCGACCGTGCCTTTTGGAACCGATTGTGGTCATGAGTATCACGGTTCCGGAAGCGAGCGTCGGAGATGTCTATAGCGATATGTCAGCGCGCGGTGGTCGGGTGCTCGGAAGCGACGCCGCCGGAGGGGGGTGGCAGACGATTCGAGCCGAGGTGCCGTTGCGCGAAGTGACAACTTATGCCCGAACTTTATCGAGCATCACGGGAGGGCAGGGGAGCTTCACGATGGAGTTCAGCCACTACGCCGTAATGCCTCCACATGTCCAGCAAGAAATCCTGGCCAAAGCGAAACTCGAAGAGGAAGAAGAGGAATAGTTGTGGTTCGCTTATCTATTGCCCTTCTATGTAGCGCCGCAATGACGGCACGGGAAAAGTTGATCAGGCCTGAATGGCCAGCCATAACCCGTACGACCGTGGCTGGGTTGGTTTAACGCAGAGACGCAGAGAAAGCAACCTACAGAGCCGCCACCGTCGGCAAGCCGCTGGATTGATTTAACGCAGAGACGCAGAGATACTAGGAAGCCAATTTGGTACATGTCGATTGCTTAGCTGCGCCGTGGCGCCTTTGCGACTCTGCGTTTGTACCCGTCTGTGCCGTCTCGATGGAGGCACGACGCACCTCGGCGTTATCGCCTGGCTTTACAGAGCCGCGAGCCCATCCGTTGCGGTTCGCGCATGCACCCGCCGCGAACGGCTGCGCTTCGCATAAAATCACCTTGGCGACACAGGTATTAACTCGTACGGTGATGCGCATAAGGTCAGCAGCGTCTTGCGATGGGGAAAAGTCGAGGAGCTACGGCTTGGGTAAACGCCCCATACGCGCTAAATGTGGTAACTACTGGCTTGAACGTCACCTTCCTTGGATCGCACGCGTAACCGAGGCTCCTCCATGACAACCGTGCTGTACGGGGCGACACTGCGTGTGAGCCACACGCTGGAACCGATCACCGAATCGTGCCCAATGACGGTGTCCCCACCCAGAATCGTCGCATTAGCGTAAATCACCACTCGATCCTCGATCGTCGGATGTCGCTTGCGATTTCGAATAAGCTTGCCGGTCTCATCCCTCGGAAAACTCAACGCCCCCAACGTCACGCCCTGGTAAAGTTTCACATAATCGCCAATGACACACGTCTCGCCAATTACCACACCCGTGCCATGATCAATAAAGAAATGGCTCCCTATTTGGGCCCCCGGATGGATGTCAATGCCGGTTTCTCGATGAGCCCATTCGGTCATCATCCGAGGGATGAACGGCACCCCAAGCTTCCATAACTCGTGGGCCAATCGATACACGGTGATGGCATCAAAGCCGGGATAGCAAAATATCACTTCATCCAACCCGCGGCATGCCGGGTCGCCGTCATAAGCCGCTTGGGCATCGGTCGCCAGCATCTCCCGCAATTGCGGTAATCGCTCCAAAAATGCCACCGCGATCGCTTGCCCCTTCGCCTCGTAGTCGATTCGCGTTTCGCGGCAATTTTCCGAGGCCGTCATCCGGTCCTCATGCTGTAAAGCTCGAGCGATCTGTATAGTTAGTCGATCGTGAAGGCTGTCGATTAACGAACCGACATAATAGGTGATATTGCCCTGGTGAAGCCCTTCGCGCTTCCGATAACCGGGATAGAGAATCTCTTTTAAATCCGACAGTGCGGCAATTACCTCTTCATACCGCGGAAGAGGGCAGTGCCCCAGATGACTCGCTTTGCGAATCGTACCATAACTGGCCACAATTCGCTCTGTAAGATGTGGCAATTGTTCTTTGAGCCTTAAGTCGGTAGCCATTGTCGTTGTCCTCACACAAATGAACAGTCTGCGGCTAAACGCGTTCAGTTATTGCCATGGCAAAGCCACCACGCCGTTCAACACGAACGACAACAGCCACAGCTACACGAGCCGATACTAGTGAGGACCTGGCGGTGGTGATCCCAGAGAAAATGCGCCATGGATGGTTCCCCGCCCTATCGGGGATTGGATCTACTACTGCATTGCATCCTACTACGTACCCCACCCGGCAGCAAGCGGGCTACATTTGTGTTTATTCGGCATAACACAGTGAGAACCGTAAAGTGCTTTCAATGGGGCGATCCGCACCAACAGCCGGACAATTCGGAGCTCACGCAGCCAAAACCGGATACGGCTCGTGCAGCAACAGGCACATCGGGCCCGATACTGAGTCCACAGTGCCAAGCCCGCGGCCATAACCCATGCCACAACCGTACAGCTCAGCCAAAAACTCTCGTACGGCATTTGGAATGTCAACTGCAGACGCCAGTAACCACCGGGAACGGGAACCGCCAGCAATAGTCCTTCGGCTCGGGCAACTGGGAGATCTATACCGGAGGAGTCAAGCAAACCGCCGGTAGAATCTACGGCAACCAGCTTAGCTTGCCACCACGAATCGTACGAAACACGCACGATGATCCATGCAGGACTATCTAGCTCAAGTTCGAGCGCAATCTCCTGAGGTGCCCAAGTCAGCACTGTCCAGCGATCGATCGATCGCTCGACGGGTGAACTGTGTATTCTGTCTCCGATAAAGCGAGAAATGTCTATACCCAAGTAAGGCCACTCGATCGCCATTTGGTCTTCGGATTCGGGCGTGCCTGCTGCATACCGCGGTGTTGGGGCTCGCCACCAGCTCGGCCACCATCGCACGTTTCGGGAACCGAGGGTAACAAGCTGGACATTACGTTCCAGCCGCACGGCTGGGTGCCGTCGATCCAGGGCAATAAACTGGGCAAACTCCGAAAGACGTTCCGCACGGCTGCCTGTAAGGCCCAGATGTGGCTCGCTGGCAGGCTTCACTCCTAACCATGGCACTACATAGCCGTCAATGGGAACCCTCGAATTTCGCCATTCTACCGACGGTACGTTTGGATGATGATTGCCGTGCGCCATCCACGCTGCCCAATCCGCCCGCAAATCCGAACTGGATGAAGGTATGAGAGTGATCGGTACATCCAGCATCAAAAAGTGTTTAGGATACAGGGTATCACGTTCCCATCGCAGGATTTCCACCATCCGCTCTGGGGAGCTGGATTGAGCCCATCGCGCCGGGCGGCTTTCCCGCTCGATCCGCCACAGCGCTACGGGTATCGCGGGGCGCATCGCAGGAGCCGTTCTCGCTGGGGGCTGCGAAGTGTTGTCGGGCTGGTGCGCTAAAATGATCCGCCGATCCACACCGCTTTGCCGCAGTTCCTCGGCTGGAGCGCTGATCCACTGCCACTGGTGCGCGAAGATTAGATCGGCACCATGTAGCCCTATGAGCAACACAGTTGCCAAAGCCGGGCGATCCATCCGAATGAGCCATCGCGCGACAAGCCCCCAGGCGATAATGCTTACCAGCGCCGTTTGGGCCAGGGAAAGAAGGAGATCCGTGCAAGCACCATCGGGATCGATGGGCCCGAAGGCAAGGTCGCGGTAGGGAACCAGCCATTGTCGCCACTGTCCACGGAAGATCCACGTCAAAAAGAATGCCGCCAGCAAAAGTACCAGACTTGCTAGGCTCACTTGGATCAGCCGTTGTTTTATCCGCTCACCATCCTTTCCCTCGATGTGACTCCAGCCCGCTGCTGCAAGATAGGCCGCGCACCAACTGGCAAGCACCATCCATTTGGAGGGGTAACGAAACCAGTGGTATCCCGGCGCGAGATTGACCAACAGCCACGTAACCCCTCCCAGGTAGCCCGGCAAATGCGTGCCCAACGTACCGTTTAGTAAATTGGCGGGACCGTAGTGGCCGGCGGCCGCCAACACGCTCAACAACCAAACACCGAGCACCCATCGCGTCAAAGCCGAGCCGCGTAGCAGAGGCCCCACGGCAAGGATACCAACAGCAGCCAATGTTCCTTGATAAAGGGAGGGGAACCACGTTTGTTGTTCGCCTAACGCCCGCGTCCAACGATGTACGATCGGGTAGGTTTTGCCGCAAATATTTGGCCAGAACCACTCAGCGATGCGCCACGGTGGACAACTAAAACCGTATGGGTCATGAACCCACCGGTTAGACTGCTCGTCCTGCGCAACCTCGGTTGCATTCGGCGAGCCGTTTGTTACCGGGTTGTATTCGCCTGCACCTCTTTCGCCGCTCACAGCCCGGACATTCTCTGCATGGACCGCTCTACTTCGCAGCGAATTCGGTAGTTGATGTAAACTGTGCAGGATTTGGGGCAAACACAGGATCATGGCTGCACAACACCACAGAGCCCAACCGAAGAGCCGTCCAAGCATATAGCGGAAACGTTGCGACCACCTCATACGTGCCGGGGGCCAGGCGCAAGTTATGCCGATCAGAACAACGTGATAGGCCGTTTGCGGATCGCCGCCGAGCACCATTAGCGCCAAAGCCATGGCTCCGATGAGCCACTGGCACAGCTCATCAAGTTGTCCGTGCTTTAACGCCAACAAGGAGCGGAACCAGCGCATCCTTCCGATCGACCGCCCACTGGCTTGTTGCACGTTGCGCCCAGTGTATCGGCATAGCAGCGTTCGGCCGATGGGACAAAGGGCAAGCGGTAGCCAGGTCCCGCTGACCAGATACGGCAAGTTAGCGTGTTGAGCGACCAAGTATCCGCCAAAGGCATAGCCGACAGCGGCGCCGACTGCGGCAGCGCATCGTATTTGCCAGCAACGCAGAACCCAGTAGGCAAACAACGTCGCAAGCGCATAGTGCAGCCCTAGATAAACCGCATACGAGAAAGCAGGATCAATTGGCGCTGATGCCAAAGCGGTAAACGGATAGTAGACAGCCGTCGTGGGATCTGCCGCCCAGTGTCGCCCCAAGTCTTCGGCAGGCTCCCAAAGCGGCACCCAGCGGCCCGTTGCTAGCCGGAGTCGCCCCAGGCGATACCACCATGGAAAGTAGTAATGCCCCGCGTCACGGTAAATGCAGACTCGATTATCCAAAACAAGCGGCACAATATAACTGGCCCAAACTAATATCAGCAACAGGCCAATGATCCCGGCGCAATATCCGGTTCTGTGGATTCTCGGCACGAATCTAGCGGTGCGAGAAGTGCCCGTTGAATTATCGTCGCTCATCGGTCCGGTGTGATCAGCCTGCTGGATGCCTTTTTTCTCTTTTTACCCGATCGCCGCTACGTAGTGCCTCTAGAAGCAGAGGACCCGCACGTCCTGAGTTTTGCTTTCCAGAAAGCTTGCCGCAGAAATGGAAAGGATGTGTCCGTCTCGATGGCAGGTCAAATGGTTGACTCATGTGCCGGCCCTGGTTGACGTGTTGGTTTTTCCGCTCCACCAAACGTGACGCGATGCCGGTGTTTCTTGGCAAAGGCGTTTTGTCGAGCGACGGCTCTGTGGGGTGCCGCTCCCTCATGGTCGCTGCCCTGTAAAGCTAAGCGGCAGCCCGCTGCGTTCGAGATACGTGCCACCCCCAATCGACACCTCACAGACTTGTAAGAACGCAGAAACGCTACGGCGCGAAGGCGCAAGTAGACAATTGACATGTACCTATTGTCTTCCTAGTGTCTCTGCGTCTCTGCGTTAA
>CAYRMD010000083.1:0-20082 GCA_964425225.1 uncultured Pirellulaceae bacterium
AGGAACCGTATCGAGCAGGCCGGTAAAAGGAAAGAGGGGTGGCCGATTTTTGGCCCGTTTTTTCCGAGGAAAAACCGGGTAGGTGTGACAACCGTATGTCACACCTACAAACCAAAGGTGGGGGCTTTGGTGCCATTTTTTCCTGAACGAGTCAATAGTGCGTATCGGTTGTAGGCTCGAGGTGTTCCGAACGCAGCAGGCTCTTAGCCGAGTTTGTCGTTTGTCTGTTTCCGGACGTGACATGGACCGTGGTCAACACGTGGATTCAGTAAAGGCGCAACTGAGCGGGTGCGTTACAGAGCTGCGACCCTAAGGGAGCGGTACCCCATTTGAGCTGCAGCCGTAGGGCTGCGGACCTATGCCAATAGGACGCCGTTCTTTAAGGAAAGTCCGTTGATAGCCTACCCGTGTGACAGCGCGTGGCCCAGGTTTGCGCAACTTGCTTCGCCATCGTCAAACCACGGGGATATGCCGTGAACTATCTAAAAAATTCACGATTTTGGGCAACTCGGCGATACGGTGAGGCACCGCACTTGCTACCCAGAAGCATACACTCAGCCAACTTAGTCGGTAGCTGCGTGCCAGTCTTGCTTGCAAGGAGGGATTTTTTCGTTCGTTTGGCGAGCGCAGTATAAATCTACCTCGCTTGTGCGCAAGCAGCTCTAACTGAATAAGTCCTTGATGTATGCTTTTTGGCAAAGGCGCTTAATCAAAAAGGTGAAGTAATCTAACACAAAGGCGCAAAGGAACAGGACGAAACAAGAAAGATGAGTCGCGTTGGTTCGTGTGATCTTGCTGTGAATCTATTATCGCATTAGCTACCAATGAGTGTTACTTGATTGCACGCACGGTACCCTGGACAACCTTAGCCGACGGCGCATAACCTAAGAAGGCGAATAGGTCAGCTATTTCTTGACGTGAAAGGTTATCTAACAAGCCTGCGGGCATGGCCGACACACGGCTCGGTTTGATCTGGTCAACTTCGTCACGTTTGATTTCTAACTTCTCACCATTGGATTGCAATATGGTGACCATATCATTGTTGGAACGAATAATTCCAGTATAAGTTTTTCCCTTCTTAGTGATGACAACTTTGGCGGCGTATTGGTCGGAAATGACATACGAGGGGAACAAAATAGCTTGGAGAGTTTCCTTGCGCGTGAATCGCTTGCTGACAGTCGTAAGATCCGGCCCCATCGCATCCCCACGATCGCCGAATCGGTGGCACTTAGCGCACTGCGCCTTGGTAAAGATTTCCGCACCTCGGCTAGCGGAAGCCTCACGGGCGGCTTCGCCAGTTAGGAAGGCCAGCAGTTCTTCCAGCTTCCACCGGGAACCTTCTGTACTCGGTAAGACCGGTTCAGGCAATTCGGGGTAAGTTTCGCTGAACCATTTTTGCCAGGCAGCCACCTGTTCAGAAACGGGCGCATCCGGGTCGCTTGGTTGTTCACCGGTCCAGTATTCCAGCAACTCCAGGGCGTTTTGGGCGGTATCTCCTAGTCGTAATGCTGCTATGATCAAGTGTCGGACATATTCTGGCTCGGCTGGGGCTTTTGCTACGTCGATTAACTTGCGAAGAACGTCGACGAGCGTATCGCCTTCCAGGAACGGTAAACTCTTTACCAAATAGTTCCAGTTTTCGCCGTCCGGTTGTTGTGCCAGCCCTAATGCCACGACGGTGCGCCGTTCCGGATCGGTTTCCCAAAGTTCGCGCAGGTATCGGTGTGCGACCGGATCGGATTGTTGAGCCAAGACCGCTACAATCCCAAACCGCAAGGGCTTATAGGGTTCAGCCGACAGGTGCATCAAACGTCGGTCCAGGGCGATTAGTTTATCACGAGTCGATTCATCGAGGGCCTTGGGAAGATTGTAAAGGCAACCGAGCACGGCGCTCGGCCAAGTCTCTCCACGCTCGATTACCTCCTTACACTCCTGCTCGGTAAAGTTCTTAGCGAAATCCCGCTCGACATATCGCACGTAATATGGATAGCTACCGCCGCCGGGTTGGAGTTGGGCTTCTTCCAAAAAATCTAACAAGTGGAGCTTTTGATCGAATCGCCAACCGCTTTGGAGAAATCGCAGGTGGAACGCCAAATGCAATCGTTCCACCAGTGGGATTTCCGTGTCGAGGTACTCCATGTACCGATCCATTGGTTCTGTGATTTGCATATAGGCAATCAATCGAATCAGTTCTCGGTTCATTTGGTGGTTCGCTGCGGGGAATTCCTCCGCGATTTTTTGGGCAAACTCCGTCAACTGACTAGGTTCCAATTTTCCGCGATGGATGGCCACTTGGGCCAGTCGTAACATGTCGATGAAGTCCGCGTCGGCGATGAAGCCTTCCATGAATTGACCGATGCGGTCAATTACTGCGGCGGCTGTTTCCGGAGTAGGATGCGCAATCAACAGGGCAAGGCAACCTTGGATGAATTCCCGATGATTGTCTGATGCCAGTACTTCATCGCGCCACTGCTCGAGGGGCTGACGCTCGAGCAATCGGCGAGCGGCCCAGGCCTCGAATCGATCTTCGGAAACTAACAGGGCTCGCAGCCTCTCATACGGCGCGGATTGTTCGGCGCGGAGCAAAGCTTCACAGGCCTTCCGTCGCACGCGAGGTTCTGGGTCGTTAAGAAGCGCCAGCAAGGCCTGGTGCGTCTGTTGATTCACATGCAAACCCATGAGTTCCGCCGCTTTCGCCCGCACTTCTGGCTGCGGATCTTCGGCTAACGTCACCAGAAAATCGCGGCTAGGCGGAGGACCAAAAAGTTGCATGATGTCCAAAGCGCGTAGGCGGTACTCGGGGGGGTTGGCTTGACTGCGAGCCACTCCATTAATGTGTCGAGACCAGATGGGCCCTAACTCGTCTTTGGTAGTGGCGATTGCTTGGCGGGCCCATGCGCTCGAAAACTGGGGTTGGCGAACGGCACGACTGATTCCTTGGCCTAGGTCTCGCACCGTCTCGGGCACTGTCCCCCGCCAGCGGATTCGATAGATGCCACCCCGCGTCCCGCGACCGCCCAAACTAAAATATAGCGCGCCGTCCGGCCCGACTTCCACATCGGTTACGTTCAACGGCGAGCCGCCCAGAAAAACTTCGCTTTGTGCGACGTATCCCGCTCCGCGCGGTTGAAGCACAACGTTGAGGATCCGACCTTCACTCCAATCGGCCAGAAACAGACTGCCATGATAGCGCTTCGGAAACATAAAATGGTCGTATACCGCTGCGCCAGTCGGAGATCCTCGTCCAGAATCAAGTATCCCGGGCAAGCTATCAACAAAGTAACTGGGCCATTTTGCCCATCCACTACGCCATCCGTATTCGCCGCCTGGTACGATATGAAACAGTTGTGTGGGCCGATACCACGGAGTACCCACGTCGAATTCCATGTCTGAATCATGTACAAACAGTTCGCCGTTCGGATGGAACACCAGGTCGTAAGCGTTCCGTAGCCCTCCTGCGACGAGCTCGACTTTCCGGCCATCCAAGTCCGTGCGCACGATCACTCCGCCCGGCGCGCGAAGCCCTTGAGCGTGCCCACTGGGGTCTTCATAGCGCGGTACAAGGTCGCCTTCATAGTAGTTTTGATGAGGACTACTACTGGCTACCGGCCGGTCGACACGAGCATGATTGCCAAGAACCACGTATAGGTATCCGTCTGGCCCCAACACCACACCGTGCGCGCCATGTTCTGAAACTTCACACGGAAACGGCACCAACAACCGCACTTCGTCCAACGTGCCGTCTCGATCCGTGTCGAACCATCGATATAAGCCCGGTCCATCCGGACCCTCGCCAGTCGCGAACAGTTCACCGTTCAACGCCAGTACACCCTGGCAGTTTTTCACCCGGTCGCCGTAACGTACGGGACGATTCCAGTCGCTGTCAGACTCGCGGCGAGCCAAGTACAAGCCGTCGTTTTCTCGCGAGATCACTATGTGGCCAAACTCGTTGAACGTGAATGCCAGCACCGATCCGGTTTGGTCCGAAGCCAGTACCTGCTCGACTTGAAACTCGTCGGCGATCTCAAACTGCGGCGCTTCGACATCACTCGGTTGGGAGGCGGTTTGCGAGCCGGCAGGCGTAGGCTGCGATTCGGCGCGAGTCCGGTCTCCCCAGCGCTCAAGCAACTGCGCTACGTCCCACCGCCGGTCGCTATAAACGGGCGTATTCCAGAGCGGAAGCGGGCGAAGATTTACTCGCCAGGAACGGTCCGTCACGTAACTTCGCCAGGGCCCGCCCAGGTCTTTGATCATCACGCGAGCGGCCAGACCGGCCGTATTACCTCTGAGGTTGGTTACCCGGACAGCCAAAAGATTTGTCCCGGAGGACGACAAATAGGGAGTAATATCGTACTGATCCGCGTCGGTCCGGCTGCCTCTTCCCACAAAACGACCGTTGATAAACAGCTCGTACGCGTCATCAGCAGCAATGGTGATCCTGCCCGCTTCCGGTTCGGGCCCCTCAAGTTGCTTTCGGAAAAAGCAATTGGCTCCTACTGGCACGTTTCCAGCCGAGTGCTCGGGCGACCAGATCCAGTAGGCTTCCTGCGCGGGCGCTTCGAAATTGGCGCAAAACACCGCGAGGATCGTCAGCAGTCCGATCGGGACAGCGCTCATCTTAAAGGAAAACTCACGGTAATAGCCCGGACGACTGCGTCCTTTGAGGCTTGTCGAGGTCATGGTGGTTCCGTCCCTTTGAATAGCGCTCATCCGTTGTACCCGGTGCTTTCCAAAAACCGATATCTAAAGCATCGCGTCGCAAAAGCCTACAGTGCCGCCCGTGGTGAAGCAAGACGAATTTGGGCGGTTTCCGAAGGCCCGCAGGCCGGTGTGTGAATCTTGATTGTAGGTGGGATCTTAGGGTAAAAGGTGGGCCGTCGCGGAAGTTTACCTATTTTCCGCGACAGCAATGGAAACGAGTTATCTGTCTTGATGGGAGATGAGATCATCAGTCATTTGCCCGGGTGCCCGGCCCGTTAGGTATGCCTTTTTCGGCCCGCCCCACAGTGAAATGAAGCGAGTGCTTCTTGGCAAAGGCGCTGCGTCAAGCGAGAGCTCAACAGAGCCACGACCGTAAGGGAGCGGCCCTGTAAAGCTATCCATCGTCGAAGGCGAGAGGGCAAACCAGGCAATAGTCAGCGGCGTTACAGCCACACCTCACCTACAATCAAGACCCACAGACACCGGGGATGGAGCCGATTTCCTGGCATAACACGGTGGCGCACGCGCCGCACAACCGGTTCAGCCGCACGGCGACTCGCGCCGCGTAGCTAACCTCCCGCTCGTCTGGCCAAACGTAACGTCTTGTGTAGCGGTTACTATTCCGGTACTATCACTGTCGAGATTTAGACCATGGCAAACACGAGCTCGTCTGCGCAACGTTGCTTTGCGGCGGCACGGAGTGAAGTGGTGAAGTTTTGCCCCTGATCAACTTGATAGGCTAAACCTAATGAGTACGTTCACTTTTTTCCTCAAGATTTAGGCGAGCCAGAAGACATTCTAGCGACGCCCCGAAGAGCTCGAAGAGGCAGTCGCGAGCTGTACGAAGGACCTAGGACCTGACCATCCCAATACACTTGCCCGCATGCACGACCTGGGCGTGGCCCACTATTCGTTAAACCGGCTGGATGAGGCTCTACCGTTGTTAGAGCAGACGGTACGGGTACGGAAGACATAATTGGGCGCGGACCATCCGGACACGCTGATCAGCATCGGCAGTCTGGCCGTCGCCTGCTACGCGGCTGGCAGGATCGACGACGCCATACGACTACTAGTAGAGGCACTACCACTTTGTAAGGTGAAACTCGGTCCTGGCCATTTCGACTCGCTCGTGAACATGGGTAACCTGGCATTTGCATACCGATCGGTCGGTCGGTGAGACGAAGCAGTAACCCTATTTGAAGAGACGCTAACGCTCTCCAAGGCACACCTGGGAGCCGATCACTCCCACACGATTGTGAGCAGGATTAATTTGGCTTCTGCCCATGGGGCCGTCGGCCGCGTAGACCAAGCTGTGTCGTTGTTTGAAGAGACAGGTAGCGATCCTTAAGAAGCTGGCGGGCCCGGATCACCCCGACACGCTGATCGTCATGCACGATTTGGCGCATGCTTATTAGAGTGCTGGACGATGAGACGACGCCATACACTTATTTGAGCGGTCGCTTGCTCTGCGCACGGCGACACTAGGTGCGGACCATCCCAATACGCTCACCAGCATGCACAATTTGGGCCATGCCTATAAGAACGCCGGCCGGCTGGATGAGGCCCTGCGGCTGCTTGAACAGACGCTATTTCTGAGGAAGATGAAGCTGGGGCCGGACCATTTGGACACAGCTCGTAGCGCAGCGAGTCTAGCCTTTGTCTATCCGACTGTTGGCCGGTTAGACGAACCTGTGCGCTTATATGAAGAGGCGCTAGCGCTATATAAGGTGAAGCTCGGTCCCAACCACTTAGGTACGGTCACCGTGATGCACAACTTGGCCGTCACGTATGAGTCTGTCGGGCGAGCGGATGCCGCTTTGCCCCTGTTCGAACAATCCTGGGAACTGTTGAAGGCGAATCTTGGTCCGGACCACCCCGACACACTGCTCAGCATGCATTTTGTAGCTTCGTGTTATCAGCAGTCCGGTCGGCTGGCCGAAGCCTTGAGGCTCTATAGGGAGGCGTTGCGTTTACGAAAGGCCAAACTCGGCCATGACCATCCAGAAACACTGGCCAGCCTGCATGGTCTGGCTTCTTGTTATCACGATATGGGTAGGCTCGGTGAGGCCTTGCCGCTGTACCAGGAGGCACTGCGTTTGCGAACCGCCAAGCTCGGCGGCCACCATCCCGACACGCCGACCAGCATGCATGGTGTGGCTTCGTGTTATCACGACGCCGGTCAGCTCGACGAGGCTTTGCCGCTTTACAAGGAAGTGTTGCGCTTGCGAATGGCCAAGCTCGGTGGCGATCATCCCGACACGCTCACCAGCATCCATGATTTGGCTTCTTGTTATCACGACGCCGGTCGGCCAAACGTTTCGCTTCCGCTATTTGAAGAAGCGCTGCGCTTACGTAAGACCACGCTTGGTATAACCCATATAGACACGATTCTTAGCATGGGCAGTCTGGCTTATGCGTACCAGGCTGTTGGACGGGTGGATGAGGCCTTGCCATTGTTCGAAGAGCGGCTAGCTCTCTTCATGGCGGAGTTGGGACTTACCCACTCATTCACGCTTGCCAGTATGGACAGCCTTGCTGTGGCCCATCGAAATGCCGGCCGCCTGGATGAAGCCCTGCTGCTATATGCCGGGCTCTAGCAACGATCGAGAAGTGCGGGTTCCAGGACGAGCACACCGACGGGATTGTAGCGAACGCCATCCGAACTTTCCAAGCAGCTGCACAGAAGGATAAGGCTGAGGCATGGCTAATCAAATGGTTGTGGCACTTGCAGAACCGGAAGCGTCTGGGCTCTCTACCCAAAAAAGTTTAATTAGAGCCTGTCGGTAATTTGGCTCTCTTTGCCTCAAAATCCATACCGCTTCTGGGAACAAGGTCTGTTGTTGCCAACAATGCCTGCTAACAAACGAAGATTCTCAAGCGATCTACTTGGCTCAGTGCGACGGTCTGTCTTGCGACACCGATTACGCCCGGATCAAATTTCCACCAAAATACTGGCAGAATCGGCTGCAAAAAGTGCCTACCGTCCGAAAAAGAAACGAAGGTGGTTCCAGAGTAGTACTCTTGACGTGGTGCACACTTTGCAAGCTGCCCTTGCAATGGGCCTCGTTCGCGTCGTACGTGGACCTTGTGCGGTAGGATCGGCTAACTTATCGAAGGGCTCTTGCCGGCGTACGTCCTTAATCGACGGCAACGTTTTCGGAAACGAACAATAGTGCATGCGTCACATTTGTTGTTGACTTTGTGCAACGACGGTACGACAGCGAAAGATCCCTCCGAACATCGGTGGACTCAAATCTTTGCTTTTTAACCATTTGCGTAAGTTTGGGCTAGCCCAGGCAGCTGACGTACTGGGCGTTGGCGTGTGCATCTCCAATGCAGGCAGGATATTGGTTTAGAATGCAGGCCATGGCGGAAGTTTGCCTATTTTCCGCGCTAGGAAGGCAAACGAGGCATCTTTCTTACGTAGATGTGGTGGTTCGATCATTTCCGGGTCTAGCACAGGTATGTTTTTTCGGCCCAACGCAATGTGAGCCGATGCGGGCTTCTTAGCAAAGGCGCTGCGTTTAGCGAGCGATCCACGCAGCAGCGGCCTTAAGAGAGCGCCCAATTCAACAGAATGCAAAGGGGCTAAGTCCCAACGAAGACTGCATGTGCATTGCGATCGCCTACGTGGGCCGCGGCGTCTTTGCGCTGTTTCCGTTCGTCAACAGCCTACTTGTTGTAATTATCGCCGCACCAATGCACGCAACTGGCGGTGGTGTTGGACAATCGGCTTCGAGCAGCAATGACCGTCGAGCAACGTATCGAAGTAACTAATATAGTGAATCGTTCGTGCATGCCACCAAACGGTTACGTAACCCACTAGCCGCCGGCGCGGATTGCCCTCCGGAAAGCGGGAAGCTGCCGTGCAGCGATTTGGTCACCTTTCTTTTGCTGGCATCTTACAACATCTTGTTGGGCTTTTGCTGATAGCGATTATCGATGCCGAAAAGCAACACCGCCCTTTTGCAGCCTCGAAAGTAAAGAAGCTTCCAATCGCCCGTGTCCAGCAACGTCCGTCTAGTGCGCATCGTGGCGCAAGGTGTTTTCTACCACCGTAGCTGTTCCACGTCGGCGTGCTATAAACAAGTAGGTCGATAAACATAGTCGTAAATCAAAGAGGGTGACACCGAGCCCAGGGACAGGCCCTGCCGGCGAGGGGACAGGCACCTTGGCCGAGGGGACAGGCACCCCAACCACAAATTTTGCAAATTTGGGGCAACCAGAAAGATCGGATAAATAAGATATATTGGCCATACTAGACAAAGAAGTGACATTGTAAAAAATATGGCCTGTCCCGCAGTAAGGTGACCAAATCCTCCGTTGTCCGGATAGGTTAGCGAGCTGGCGCCCAGTTGGCTTAAGTCGCGTTACAAGGCGGTGTGGGGTTGTACGACGCCGTCGTTCGGAACACGTTCCCTTGCGGGGCTTGCTAGCACAAGATGCGGCCGGCGACGTGACTAGCCTTTGACGCGGTTTGCGGTCGTGACTGTAAGTACGTGCGTCGTCCGAGCAGCACGTAGTCTAATTCATGCGTTTTTGAGAAAGCTTACGGCACAAGTTAATCTCTATCCTATGGCGGTGGCGCCGCGAACTTGGTGCACCCGGGGAACGCACGACCTGTAGGAGCGGAATTGCAGGCCGACCTCGGTTAAAAAACCTGGCCCGATTTGCACAGCGCCGCTCCCTAACGGTCCCGGCTCTGTAAAGTGATCTATCTTCGGACGCGATAGGGGAACCCGGGTGATAGCCAACTCGATTACAGCCACGTCCTACCCTCAAAAGAGACGCACACCCTGGGCGCTAGCAACGCTTGTACAAGACGATCCACGCAAGACTGAACGTAACACAAGACTAAGCGGCTCGCAGGATGAAACCCTAACGCGTTACGTCGCAACCAAGACAACAGGTACATGTTTACCGCCTGCTTGCGGGTTAGCGTCTTTGCACCATGGCTTTTTCGCTAATTGGAGTGAATACCGACCGGTCTACTTTTGGGCAGAAAACCAGCGTCCTGCGATAAGGTTCGTCGCAGTCGCTGTTCGTGAATCGGGCAATAGGGCCAGTTGAATTTGCAGGCTGTTTGCCGCATCGGCTATTGAAGGGCCTTATCGATGGTGGATCGCTAGAAATTCTTTTCTTGCGGTAGGCTGTTAGAATAGCTTGAGATTATGAACTATTGGCGTGAATCTCGAACTATTTTGCGGCGGGGCGGTGGGCAACACAATGCGGTTGACGGTCTATTTGCTCACGGGATTGGCTAAATTCCTTAGCGGACCGAGCGTACGCTGGGTGGATTGTCAACCGGACACCTGCCAGCGGATCTATTTTGCCAACCACACGAGCCACTTGGATCCATTAGTACTTTGGTCCAGTTTACCACGTGACGTGCGCGCCGTAACTCGGTTTATTGCCGCGCGCGATTATTGGGAAAAAAACGCTATACGACGATACTTGGCCAAGACGTTCAATGCACTGCTTATCGATCGACACAACATCAAAGTGCATCAAAGCCCAGTGGAGCTGATTTTGCGTGAGATTGGCGATACGTATTCGGTCATTATTTTTCCCGAGGGTGGTCGAAACACGGGGGAAGAGTTAGGCGAGTTCAAGAGCGGTTTATATTACTTGGCCAAGAAACGTCCCGATTTGGAACTTGTGCCGGTATACCTAGACAACTTGAATCGCATCCTTCCGCGGGGTGAGTTTCTCCCCGTACCACTACTTAGTTGCATTACGATTGGTCCTCCGATGTATCTGGAGGCCGGGGAGCCGAAGGCGGAGTTCCTGAAGCGTGCCCGGCAAGCCGTCATTCGTTTAAAGTATGTGTAGAGAATTTCCGGCAACTGAAGCGGCTTGGATAGGGTAATCTTGCCACGCCCGGAGCCCATGGTGGGGGCTAGCCAAAAACCGCCCCTACGAAAATGCGAACGTCTGCGGTAAACAGTTGCTGTGCGCGACGTGTTCGAGCCCCGGAAACAGGGTCGCAAAGGACTCCCAGCGGTATGGAGGATCGGAGACGCCGCACCCTTCGGCCAGGGTGGAGGCAACTGCGGGTGTTTGTGGTGTCACCGGTCTACGCGCTTTGCGAGCGACATTGCCGCCCCGCGGCTCAGTGAAGTTAAACAACGGTTTGCTTCTGGACATGAACACAACGGGTTATCGGATAAGTTAATTGTAAGGCACATTCGACCCGAGGGTTGACGGTTCCCGCCGGCAAACCCGTTCGGGTTCTTTGCCTTATACGCAAAGGGAAAGCACAACCGTGTGGGATTTGAGCTTACGAACAAGATGGATTCTTGGCGTACTTTTGGGCATTCTAGCGGTGCTGTACGTCATCGGACGCGTGCTACGCCAACAACCGGAAGGCACAGTCAATCCAGCTCTGGTCAGGCGATTCAATGAGCGGGTGCGCGTTTGGTGGCTCATGTTGGCGATCCTAGCGATGGCCATGCTCTTGCACTGGGTCGCATGTTTGTTGCTTTTCCTTGGGATATCGTTTTGGGCACTGCGTGAGTTCATCACAATGACTCCCACACGCCCAGGGGACCACCGTACGCTGTTTTGGGTCTTTTTTCTTTTTACTCCACTACAGTATGTCCTGATCGGGTTAGGACGTGATTGGTACGACTTATATAGCATCCTGATTCCCGTGTATGCCTCGCTGTTCATCCCTGCGCGCATCGCAATTTCAGGCGACCCGAAACGTTTTTTAGAACGTTCAGCCAAAATCCAGGTCGGGCTATTGATTTGCGTCTACGCCTTTAGCTTTGCCCCAGCATTGCTAACACTCGAATTCGACCAAGCGCGATGGAACGGATCAAATGAAGATCTGTTATTGTATTTCATTCTAATTGTCCAACTGAATGACTTATTCCAATATGGTTGGGGCAAGCTCCTGGGACGGCACGTGATTGCACCCGCCATCAATGCCAGTCGCACGTGGGAAGGACTTATTGGTGGCCTGGTCAGTTCGACACTGCTGGGGATTCTCTTGTGGTGGATGACACCCTTCGAAATGTGGAATGCCGGGCTCATTACCATGGCCACGTGCTTTACCGGTTTTGCCGGAGGTATGACCATGTCGGCCATTAAGCGGGACCGAGGTGTTTCCGATTATGGAACACTGGTTCGAGGCCATCCGGGCCTTTTAGACCGTATCGACTCACTTTGCTTTGCGGCCCCGGTATTTTTCCATTTGGCAAAACTGTACGAGTAGTTTCCCGTACCCTAGGAGCTGCTTGTGGTCCATCGAAATTGGCCTGCCCGACACAGTGCCCTCGTCCTGATGCTCGACGGACTGTCGGCCGATTTCCTCGGCCCGTATGGGATAAGCTGGCTAGAAACTCCTACGTGGAACCGCCTGGCTGCTGAAGGGTTGTTATTCGATTTTGCGTGGACTTTATCGAATGATTTGTCGGTAGTATATCGAGGTTTTTGGCAAGCAGCCCGATTTCCAACAACGCCACAACCGCAGGAAGCAGCCGCCGACCGACCGCATTTAGCCGAACAGTTGCGCGTGCATGCCGTGCGCACGGTGTTGATGACCGACGAGCCTATTCTGGCGCAGTGTGCTTTGGCCGATGCGTTCGACGAGCGCCATTGGCTTCAGTTGGATAATAGATCAACGGCAGCTAAGGATGTTGAGAACACTTATGTGGCAGATAGCTTGGCTGCTACGTGGGAAGTTGTGGAAAAACTCACCGCACAAAGCGACCCGTTCTTGCTTTGGATCCATCTCCGGGCACTAACCGCTCCATGGGACGCTCCACGAGAGCTGCGCGAGCAATTGCGAGACGAAGAGGATCCACCGCCAGCCGATTACGTCATTCCACCTTGCGGAGACTGGTGGGAACCTATCGATCCGGACGATCTTTGGGCGCTGCGTTGCGCTTACGGAGCACAGGTAATGGCAATCGATTCGGCTTTGGGAATGTTTCTAGCGGCAGTCGACCAGCTCTTCGGTCGGGACGCGTACTTGTTAATCGTTGGTTCCCCTCGCGGTTATGCGCTGGCCGACCACGGTTTTGTTGGTCCTGACAGTCCGCGCCTCTTCAGCGAAACTCTTCACATACCCCTTGTCATTCGCTCCGGAGAATCGCAAATGTCTATGGACCGAACGGCACACTTGGTACAGCCGGCCGACCTGTGGAACGCGCTGGTCGCCTGGTGGCCACAGGTCGATGGCAAAAGTGAGAGCTACGCGAGTCGTATCCAGGCCGTGACGGGTCAAAACTCTTCCAGTGCCGTGCATGGTGTGGTGGCCCAGGGAAAAGCAGATCGATCGTTGAGGACGGATCGGTGGTTTTTGCGGGTCGAAGAACAAACCGTACAACTGTTCGTTAAACCTGCGGATCGCTTTGATATTAGTGATGTCTCAGGACGCTGTCCGGATGAAGTGCGACAGCTTCTTGGCCAGCTCACAGGAAAGAGTTCTGTCGCGAAAACTGGCGACGAATAGCAACTGAAGCAGCACCGGGGCTCAAACTTGGCGATTTTCTGTGTTTCGAAGCGATTGGCCGAGCCAGCCGCGCTGAAGATCGCGCATCGCTTCTTGGAACATAACAACACCCCGGCCTCTAGACGCAGTCGCGGTGTACACATTCTTTTTTTGCCGCGGTGTTTTTGCACTCAATGATATTTTGCGGGAGTCCGCCGTAGACCTAAATCCTTCCGATATCAAACGGGCCCCCAATTGCTTTCTCGCTCGATCCTATGAGCTTGCTTCGCTCGCTTTTCCCTATTACCGTTTCAATTGTGAGCGCTCGCTCTCATCCAGCGCAGCGGCTAATCCCCTCCTTTGGTGAACCTTGCGACATAAAACGAGATACCTAAAAAAGGCTTCTCAACGGCGGGCGTCTTCCCCTGACCTACCGTTATTGCGCGGCATTTCAACGAGCGACGCCGATCGCTGATCGACATTCGGTTCATTGCCCGGCGGGGTTGGCTCCAGAGGCCACTGTTCTTCGGACGTGGGGTCGAGGGCTTCTGGCGCATCGGCTTCGGTATCGCCCTGCGAAGTCTCTTCCCGATCGGTTCGCGGCCCTACGCAAATCGGACAGGGAACCTCCACGCATTGGTGACCGCGATAGGGTCCATAACGGCGCGCCTCGTGGCCGGCGGCTACGTGCGCGCCGTCGGACCACGGACCTTCCGCCAATTCCACACTATGTTTGGCCAGTAGCGTTCCCCGAACGAAATGGATCTGCATGAGCGCCAATTGATAGTCAGCCAAAGCACGATAGTAGGCCGAATCGGCCGAGGTCGCGCGACGGATCGCATCCAAGTAGAATTCCAACGGTTGGCGGCCGCCGGTGACTTTAATTTCGCTGAGCCGCACTTGTTGATACGCGGCGATGCGCCGGTTGTAATTCGACTTCGTAATGACGTAAGCCCGATCCAACGAGGCAACGGCTTCTGCCAGTTCGTGAGAAACCTGAAGCTCTTGCTCGCGGTAGATAGCTCGTTCCCTTGCCAATGCCAATTCCGCATGGCGGATAGCCGTATAGCCCAAACGGTTGCCGATCGGGTTAGCATATTGGAAGCCCAGGGACCACTCTTGGAGATCTCCCGTGAATAGATCGCGGAAGGCGCTACCGTTTTCTATGTTTTGGCTGCCGAAAAGATCGTCACCAAAACCTCGCCAGCGGTACAGGGCCACCAGGTCTAGTCTTCCCAGCCGGAAGTTGCGTGCTGCGGCTAACTCCAGCTCTCGCCGCTTAATTTGCCACTGCTGCCGCCGTAGCTCGGGACGACGCCAGAAGGCCTGCTGGAGCGAATCGCGCCAATCGAAGTGCACCTCGACCAATTGGGGTTCGTCGGCCGGTCGAATCAGTCGATCGTCGGTTGCCGGTAGTCCCATTAATCGCCGCAATCGTCTTTCGACACTGTAGACGCCTGGCGGGCCGGTGGGTGAACCAGCTAATGCCTCTTCGACAGCCGCCTGGGCCGAATAATACTGCTCGCGCACCAGCGACTCGCGCTCAGCGTCTGCGGCACCTAGTTTCACCTGGGACTCAACTAACCGCCACAATTCGAGCGCCGCATCCCGGTTTCGCTTCTTGGCATCCAGATCACGGTACGCAAAATAGAGCTCCCAATACGTCTGCTCGACGTCGCGTACCAAATCACGCACGGCTATTTCGAAATCCGCAAGAGCGATGTCGGTATTGATGCGGGCAATCAGTACGCCGTTATACACACCGGGGCGAGCTTGGGGACCGGCAATCCGGTTGAATTCGATCCCGCTGCCTTGCAACAGCGGATGTCGAAATTCACCTTCGAACATCGTTTCATAGACGCTGGGAAAGCGGTTCGCCGGAGATGTGTTTCGGTTGTAGGTTGTGATGTTTCGGAACGCGAATCGTGTGCCGGTCGCTGTGGGCTTGGCAATTTCTGCCAAGAAATCGCCCGTATTTTGTTTAAAACCTGTGGTCCCTGCCCCAAAGAAAATGTTGTTAAAAGTCCGTTCGTTATGCTGAATCGTAAGCTGGGACGTGAACTGGGCATCAAATGCCGCCAGAGCAGCTTCTACGCCCGAGAGCGGATTACTTTCCTGAAGCGCTGGGTCGTAAATCGATTGGGTCGCCCCAGGCGCTGCTACCACGCGCCCACCGATATCGCGCATCACCTGGCTGTTTGCCAGCGCGATCTGGACCGCTTCGTCCAAAGCAAGATCCCAGTATTCCTTTTGTTCTGCGTAGCGCACCGTGTGAGGAGCAATACTCTTGCGCACCCGCTCATCGACTATTTGCGCAGCATCAACGTCAGGGTACTCGACGCGCGTCAATATCGGCTCGTACGGAGCAGCCCTCTCTGCTCGGAACTCATCGCGATACGACACGCACCCGACCAAAACTAATAACACCAGGCCGGCTGGGGCGGCAGTTCCAACAGACCACCTGGTTCCAAAACCCAAACCCGCCCAGCGTCTAAACAACGTTGCACCTCCTGCGGCACACGGTCGAATGTGAGTAAACGCGTTGTTTTGTCGCCGTTGCTTCCGAGTTATCGTTGGGGAAACGCAAGCCGATTCCTCGATCTTCCCCACCTGCCGGCTACGCTTCTGTGCGTCAACCGGAATCTCTTATCGGATCGTTACAAAGCTTAAAGAGAGATTAAGCGTCATCTGCGGCAAGGTCTTACCAGCTTGACATAGTTCGCAGGCGACTGATTCTGTCCCAACGCGCCAACGGCTAGCACCACGTCATCCATCGAAAGAACACGTGCGTGCCGGAGAAAAGGGCTCGTCGGCCGAACCGTGAGGATCCCCAGCTTGATCCAGGCCACGACCCGCTGGCATCCCGGGCAACCTTATGGCAACAAAAACACCAACGTTACCCAGCTCGCGGCTTCCACGAGCATGGCGTCGGCTTGCACCGGTAGCCTTCGTCCCACGCATGGCATAGGACTTCCCGGTCGATAGTACCCAAGGTTCGTTTTACGAGACCATGGAGGCTCGACAGTCATCTTGTACGGTAGGATAGGCAACATCAGGAAGAATTCAGCGCCGGACAAGGCTGGTTGCAGTCGCGGCATGGGTGTTTGACCGTACCGCTCCAAGGGAACGTTATCGAAATAAAGTGGGCGCCACCATATTTCGGGTGCCTCCCACCAAAACGTCTTGGGCACCGGAATGGCTTCCGGAGCACGCTCGGCCGGTTGAAACAACCGGCCGCTAAAATCGACCGGAAACGATCCGGCCGGTGGTGCAATGCGCGTGTCGAGCTCGTGCAGCGACCGAAAAGCGATCTGAGCGGGCGGAACCGTCGGTAGTGGCTGTTCCAAATCCCCAGGACGCTGTTGCGCTACGGTTGGCAATGACGCAACAAGATTGATGGCCAAAGCTGCTACCGCTAGGAAATTTCTGTTTTTTAAGACGCATATCATAGCGCACTTCCGGAGCTTGATGGTAACTCACCTAGCTGTCGTAATTAACCGCCAACGCCCTTGGTAAACAATCACACCTCACCGCAGAACGGCTTCCCGTAGCCGGCTTTGGCGGTCGGCACGATTCGCAGCCCGAAGAAGGAACAGCCTTCTGGTTGCGTTTTTATCGTCGTGCAATCTACCGTATTGTGTAGACCTGCGGTGCTCCATGGACTACGCAGCGATCTGCGGCGACGTGACACCTCACCCGGGCAGCGGATGTGGATGGTCGTTAGGAAGCCCATGTAACAGAGGGTTCCCAACCCACTGACTCGGGCTACCTTACCAGCCGCGTGCCTAGAGATCCTTCGCGTCGAGCGGCGCTTAAACTTGCGGATAGGCTCGCAATGTTCTCCGACCCGTGGCTGCGCCACCCATGGTATTATCGACTAGATCGCTATCGAATTGCCGTTGACTCCCGCCTGATTCTCAGACTTTGTGCTTATTTCCCAAAATAGCTCGATCGGCTTGCCAATCTATTTTGGCTCACCATTCAATTGGGGCAGTCCTTCGAAGACCGCGGACCCGATGCGAAGCCAGGTCGCCCCTTGGGCAATCGCTTGTTCAAAATCGCCGCTCATTCCCATCGATAGATCGCGCAGTCGGTGAGGCGGAGGGAATTCGTGGGCATATTGATCCCGCAATTGACGCAGGCGGGCAAAATCCTCTGCCGCCAAGTCACCTGGATGCTCTAAACTTGCCATTGTCATCAACCCGACGATGGCCAGTTGATTCCAGCGGGTAGCTTGGCGTGCAAGCTCGGGCACTTCCTCCGGACGAAAGCCATGTTTATTGGGGTCCCCAGAAACGTTCACTTCCAACAGCACCTTGGGTTGCAACTGTTGCCGTACAGCTTCCGACTCGATTTCATCCAATAAGCGAGTGCTATCGGCCGAGTGGAGTAGATGGCAATAGGGTAACGTTCGCCGCACCTTGTTCCTTTGGAGATGACCCACCAAATGCCAGTTGACGGAAAGATCAGCAAGCGCCTGGGCTTTGGCCCATAACTCTTGCGGGCGGCTTTCTCCCAGGTGTGATTGCCCCAGTTCCACCAGCACCCTGGCAACCTCCGCCGAAACATATTTAGTCACTACTACCAGGTGCACCTCACGCGGGTCCCGATCAGCTCGTATGGCCGCCTGTTCGATTCTGTGGCGGAGTTCGTTAAGGTTATGCGCTAGGCGATCATGCCAATCATTCATCAGCAGTTTCGACCTCAACCAGGATTCGGCAATCGCCTCGGCGTCGCAAGCGACCGATCACAAACTCTGCGGACCAGTGTTGGCCGATCAACGTCCGTGGCTTTGCCCCTTGCAACGATCGGTAAATCACCCACTGATCCTCGCCCAATTGTACTCGGTATCCGACGGCAACGTCCGGAGGCACTCGCTTCATGTCTTCCCCCACGGTCAGTTGACGCCAGGTAAAGGGAATCTCCGAGCCGCGATCCGCAACATCGAACACAAGGGGTACCCAGAACGCGCGGCCGACGCCTTGTATGTTCAGGACAAGCTGCTGCGGTCCCAATATCAGATTGCCTCGGCGATCGGCAGCCCTCCATTCCTGAAGAGCCAATGGAATTACCAAGAGCCGTCGACCCTTTGAATCGACGAGCCAGCCCTCATGCGTATCCTGTGCAGGTTGCCCGCGCACGTTGGCAGCCATGGGCCAGCGAAATTCATATCGCCAGGCCACAGACCGATCCCCAATGAGAGCATCGGCCCATAGCAGGAAACCATCCTCAGGCGCCAGTGCAAATTGGCGTTGTAAGATCCACCCATCCGTCAGGCATATTTGCCATTCGGCATATCGCATGCGCTCGTCAATAAACTCGCAGACCAACTCAGCGGTGCCCCCAACGGAAAAACGCTCATTTTCCAACTCCACGACCGTATCGATGCGCCCGCTTAACCAACGACCAAGCCGCGTGCAAAGCTCGGCGTGCCAGTCCGATCGATTCACACAGGCTAAAGTCGGACCGGTCGTCGACCAGTTTGCCCGCAACAAAGTGATTCCAGCCTCTTGGGCTATCCAACTTGCCATCGTGCCGTGCCCCCCGCCTCGCGGTTTGCGATACTTGCGCCGATCAAGAACCCTTTCAAGAACGGACTGAAGGGAAGCCGGCTTTCCACAGGCTTTCCATGCCTTGCGCAATAACGGCTTGTGCCAGCACCCCGGGCCATCATGGTAAAGCACCATGCGTCCTTCATTGTCGACCCAACGCACAGCGTGGGTTAAGATGCGTTCGACAGCCTGCTGAGCTTCAACACGCCATATCCGAACCCCGAATAATCGGCTCAAACGTTCGCACCGCGTCCAGATGGCGAGGGCGGGATAAACCCACATGAGTTTTTCGGGGGACATTGACCCTTCGCCATCCAGCGACTCGATCGCACTACGATTCAAGCGCTCGATAACTTCCGGGCAGAATTGACGGCGCCCCTGGCCCGAGGAATCGAAGAGTAACCCCCATGTAAGTTGAAGCTCAAGGCCTAGCAGTCTTATCCACCATTGCTCGGGTGTAGAAGCCGAGCGTGTATCGTTCAACGAGCAACACCAATTTTCGAGGCCATTTACAAGAGCGCAAGCCGCATCCTCGTTACCGGGACTCGTCAGTCTGAGCACGACAATCCAGAAAAGCCCTTCCAGCCAGTTGCAGCAGGACACTTGCCCACGGGCTAGCCTATCCATCCAGTTTTGGAACTCCTTGGCCCACTGAGCCCAAGCGATCAGTTGTTTCGCCTTTTTTTCGTGCCGGATGCGTTCCACCCAATGCACCAGGTGATCGCCCGCCAAACGCGGATCGATGCCCCACAGGAGTGTTTGGATGTGCCGATGCAGGCGCCCCTTCTTTTTTGAGGACAAATGCCTTAACTGCCGGCGAGCCTGGCGAGCATTGGGACTGGAGTTCATGAAACTACAACGAAGAACACTTCGCCCATCGCTGCGGTTATTCGTCAGTGAGTTTTCTGCCGCGCAAATCGGAAAATCCTGTTCGGCGTTTGAATCGCCATCGGAACCCATATTCGATTTAAACCTCGTATCAACTCCGATGAACTTCCAAGTCTCGGATTACTCCGTTTCAGGCCTTACGGCTTACCGACGAATCACCCCTGTATGCAATCATTAACCGTTACGTACTCAATAACGATAGCCGTTCTCAGACTAATCGTTTCCCTGTAATAGGCAAGATGTCCATTGAGCCCATGCGGATACTGCACCGTTCGCCGTCTGAAAGCCATCGTCAACATCGAGCTCGCACGTTAAAACGTCCGGCACAGGTGAAACATGAAATGGCTGAAAACCACGCCCGGAACAACATGTGTTGGGAAATTGGACGATCGGATTGCATTCAGCAAAAATATTTAATGGAGCGGCCCGAAGGCTCAGCAGAAGAGTTAAACTATGCCTCGATCACTTCTCTGTGCCGCACCGTTGCAAGAACGGCGTACA
>CAYRMD010000084.1:0-19823 GCA_964425225.1 uncultured Pirellulaceae bacterium
TTAAGTATGTGCGTCATCCGAGCAGCCCGTGCACTAATTCGTGCGTTTTTGAGAACGCTCATGGCATAAGTTAATCTGTATCCCGTGGCGGCGCCGGGAACTTGGTGCACCCGAGGAACGTACGACGTGTAGGAGCGGTTTCAGAAGCCGACCCCGTGAAAGGACCTGGCCCGATTCGCATATTGCCCCTCCCTGACGGCGGCTGCTCTGTTGGGGTGCTGCCCTCGAACGGTCGCGGCTTTGTAAAGCTATCCATCTTCGGAAGCGATAGCGAGAACCCGGGTGATAGCCAACTTGGTTACTGCCACGACTTATCCACAAGACAGAAGCACACACGTCGATGCAAAGGCGGTGTGTGCATCTTGATCGTAGGTAGGACTTGTTCCCCATACATCCGGCTATCTGCCGGGCTTGCCGCCTGTTGATCTGTAGATACGACATGACATGTGCTCAACCTATCATTCGCGCAAAGCAATGAGGCGGACTTGCACGAACTCTAGAAGCGAGAAGGTACCAAGATACAAGACTCGACAGATACGTACCTGTTGTCTTCGCCGCGCCTGTGCGCCTCGGCGCCTTTGCGTTCTATCATTCGGTCCTCCCGTTGAATCCCTCGAATCCCTGACACCTCCTGGAACGGCTGAAGTCAAGCTGAGGCGCAGTGTACACAGATTGAAGTCCCAGGTTGCGCCTATGCGCCTGCGCGTTTCCGTACTGTCTCTTTACTCACGCCGTCCAGCTACATCTACAACGACAGCGGAACCAGCGAAGACTGCCGCATGCTGGCGAAGGATATGCAACATGCGCCGAAAGTGATACCGAACTACATTGGGGTTTACCCCCAACTGATTGGATACCTCTCCTGTGGGCAATCCCTCGACAAACCGCATCTGAAACACTTTTCTGCGTAACTCCGGCTGCCCCATTGTTACCTCTTCATAAATAAGCCTGATGAAGATAGCGTCCCACACGGAACGACTCGTTCGCTCATCGACGACTTCTTCGGATAAAGTTGTCGTTCGCGACTTACGCCGCTGGGATCGTAGGACGTCAACCGCCTTGCTATGCACTAACTGATACAGCCAGGCCCGCAATCCCGGTCGCTGTACGGGATGCCGAAAATCCGCCAGGTACTTACACACGGCCATCCAGACCTCCTGAACACAATCTTCCACGTCCGAAGCCGGGATCCCGCTTGCGCGCACAAACCGCCGAATGATCTCGTCATAACGGCGGTAGAATTCTTCCCACGCAGCGGTCAATAGCGAATCAGGGACTCGAGCTTCCAGAATCGCGCGCAGGTACGACTGCGTCTTTCCCAACAGCGACAAATCCGTACGTTCGGGATCGGATTCCGGTGGTGTCCGAGAGGCCATATAACGGCGTTTACTCGCTACGGGAAAAACATAAACCGCGTTTCCGAGGTTTCGATACGACAGATTCGCCACAACCGCAGCCACACTTGTGCTCGAAACAAACTATACGAGTCACGTGGGTGACCTTTTCGTTTCGGCACCAGACTTTACACAGCTCAATGTACGCCTGGGCCTGAAGGACAATCAATTCCGTGCAGGCGGGTTCTTTATTACACAATTGTGAGTAGAGACGATGTTCCCGTTTAAGGGCTTGGAGCCTGCGGCATGCGCCGCTGCTGCTGTAAGAGCCAGTGATACACTTCAGGATTATCGTAGGTTGCCGACCACGAGTTGTGGCCCGCATCTGGGTACACGGTTAGCCGTGCCTCACCACCAGCCTTGTTTACTGCATCCACCATCTCCTGACTACGTACGACCGGAACTACATTATCTTTAGCCCCATGGAAGGCCCAGATCGGTATGTGCTTAATCGCGCCTGCTGTACGAGGGTTGCCACCACCGCAAATGGGTACGGCTGCAGCAAACACGTGAGGATACTTAGCGATCAGTGCCCACGTTCCAAATCCGCCCATGCTCAATCCCGTCACGTACAAACGCTCTTTGTTGACGGCGTATTTTCCACTCAATGCATCAACCAAGTGAACCAAAACGTCCACATCCCACCATTGCCCAGTCGGGCACTGAGGCGACACCAAGATAAACGGAAAATCCTTTCCTTCGGCAACCAGCTTCGGGGGCCCCCACTTTTTGACCAGCTCCAGGTCATCACCTCTTTCGCCGGCACCGTGGAGGAACAGTACTAACGGAAATAGCTTTTGCCCATCGTACTCCCGCGGCAAATATAACCAATATCGGACGATGACTTCTTGATCCAGCCCATTCCGCACCGGTAACCGCTGGGCAACCTGTTTTCCGGGTTCGGGCTCCTCGGCATACGACACTCCGTGTTCGACGATCGAGGCCAATGCGGCCAAACAACCAGCCGACAATACCAGCAACCATTTGGAAACAATCATGACCTAACCCTCTGATATATATGGAATCCTACGCTTAGCTCGAACCACCGACCCGGCGGTTACACTAGCGGCTGCCGCGGATTATAGCACCAGATCTACCCTTAACTAGTACCCACAAAGAGTAGCCATGTCGGTCATCCCAGGGCGCACGGTGCTTGGTGGCGGGCACTGAGTAGACGCATATAATCACGAGCACTTTTCAGACATTCGTGCCAGCGATACAATGCCATGGCTAAGTGAAAGGACGGCAACTGGTACCGCGCCGGCAGGTTGCCGACGCGGTTTTTATCTTTCCAGGAGCCTGTCGACCGTCGTAATCACCTCGCACAACACCTGCTAACGAGTCAGCCGCGACTGGGGGAAACTGACTGGATCAAGAAGCCGGCCTCGAGGGTGTAGCTCAGGCGGTAGAGCAACGGACTTTTAATCCGTAGGTCTCGGGTTCGAGTCCCGACACCCTCACTTCGTAAATGTTTACCCAAATCGTAAATGTTTGTCCAAATACCCAAACAATCCACCTAGTCTGATTCTTCTTGTTTTACGACGGTTGATGCTGTAGACTCGCGAGGTTTCGAAGACCCCGTGGGTAGTGTCGACAGCCCTCGGTCAAACTCCAAGAACGCTGGTACTTCCATCGCGCCACATGGGCTTGAAACGAATTTAGCGGGACCCTGGAAACCACTCGATCTACGAATGATTTGTTTCGAGTCGCATCATGTGACAGGCGCGGTGCTCGATGCGTGGAGGCTTTGGCTTGGGACCTCACCGAAAGCAAGTGTGATTCCCTTGCTACTGGTGCGCCATGTTACAGAAGGCAACTCGGCGAGCTTCGTTGGGGAGCACGCAATGGTTCCTCGTCGTACAAACACAGGTGAAATCCTTGGAGGGGTACGGTAAACTACAGTCCAGGAGTTTGTTGGCGGTAACCCATCGAACGTGATACGGCTGGCGTGCGAGAATGTCCGCCGAGAAATACTTGAGCACTTGTATGGGCGTGGGATTTTATCGAACGGTCACGCAAGACAGGAGGCAACAGCCATGATGAAAAGGCATTGTCCGGAGTGCGAAGCGGGTTTGGATCGTCGCGAGTTTTTGGTTCAGACGGGTCGCATGGCGGCGGCCGCAAGCGGAACGCTCTTTTGGGCTAATCTTCCACGAGTGCACGCTGCGCCTCAACCGACGTCGGCAGCAGAAACCTTCGTGAAACAGTTCTATGATTCATTGACTCCACAGCAGCGTAGTGAAATCTGTTTTCCGTTCGAGCACGAACTGCGGCATCGCATCAGTGCCAACTGGACTATCACCAAGTACACGATTGGTAGTTCGTTCTACTCGGCTGAACAACGTGGGATCATACAACAGATTATTCGCCACGTAACCAGTCCGGACGGTTATGAACGCCTGATGCGGCAAATGGATGACGACTGGGGCGGTTGGGAAGCCTATACGGTCGCCGTCTTCGGTGAACCTGGCCAAGGTAAATTCCAATGGGAGATGACCGGCAGACACTTGACGTTGCGGGCTGATGGTGACAGCGTGGACCGAGCGGCATTCGGCGGACCGATCATTTACGGACATGGGGAACAGAGTAAACCAGAAGCAAACCTATTCTATTATCAGACCAAGCAGGTCAACGA
The DNA here is from genome assembly GCA_964425225.1 of uncultured Pirellulaceae bacterium. Taxonomy (GTDB): domain Bacteria; phylum Planctomycetota; class Planctomycetia; order Pirellulales; family Pirellulaceae; genus BPJU01. The sequence goes on from CAYRMD010000084.1 coordinate 4,030, forward strand.
AATCTTCCGGGCGTTGGATCCGCAGCAGCGCAAACAAGCTCTGGTGGAACGCGCTCCTCGCGAAAACCAAGTCCCGATCCAAGGACCGGCGGGTACTTTTCCCGGTTTGCCAGCTTCCGAGCTGTCTTCGGATCAAAAAGCGCTGTTGGAAAACGTTATTCGCACCATTCTAGCGCCGTATCGCCAGGAGGATGTCGAAGAAGTAATGGCAGTTCTGAAACAGACCGGTGGTTTAGAAAAACTCCATCTGGCGTTCTACCAGCAAGGAGACCTCCAGAACGACGGCATTTGGGACATCTGGCGACTGGAAGGTCCAGGGTTTGTGTGGCATTTCCGCGGAGCACCCCACGTGCACGCTTATGTCAACATCGGAATCGTTGGTTGACGGAGTTGGGCGAACGCCTCTCCAACCGGCAGGCACAACATGGGCTGTCGGACTTTTGCGTGCAACTTCCGTGCGACCTTGGCATGAAATGAGTCCTCCGGGATTTAAATTGATGCAACGCAAGGGCACATAGGCGCAACAAAAAAAGGGCCAAGAACAACAGGATTACGCGAGCAGGCCCTTGCATCCATCGGCCCTTGCGTTGCCCTGGAGTGGGTGGCTTCCCCTAGTTGCATTCTTGTTCTACGGCCGGGCCAGCCCCGCTCGTTGAAGGGATTGCCGTGCACTTGACAAAGGAAGCCAAACAGCCTAAGCGAAAAGCGAACCGGTTCGCGATATTCCAGGCCACGTTGGCGCAGTCGATTTACAAGCAAACACCCTATAGGCAGCCCAACTTCGTCGAACGGTTTGAGAAATCCTGGAGAACCTACGGGGCTTGGGCTCGAGCAACTCTGCAAAGGACTTTGCGGTGAGAATGTCCAAACACCAGGTACGGAGCGAGGAAGTTTCGTTCTCGCGACGTCGTTTGCTTCAATCCCTCGCTGCGTGGGGATGTGTGTCGCGGCTGGCCGTTGCTGAAGAAAAGTCGCCCCCCAAGGTGCGCCAGCTACCGGTAACGGGTGAGCCATCGGTTGGCTGGGATCAACTAGACGATTTCTTGCAGAGTTTTGTGATCGAGCACCAGGTACCGGGCGCGTCGATCGCTGTGGCCGAAGGTGATGCACTGGTATTTGCCCGGGGTCTGGGCTATGCCGATCGCGACACTGGTAGTCCGGTACTGCCAACATCGCGATTCCGGGTAGCGAGCCTTTCCAAGCCATTGACGGCCATTGCGGTCGCGCGCTTGATCGAACAGGGTAAGGTGCACTGGGACGACGCCGTGCTGACGTGGTTAAAGCAACATTCGGAATTGGGGATCCGGGATCTTCAACCACGAGATGACCGTTGGCAACACGTGACCGTGCGCCACGTGTTGCAACATCGTGGGGGGTGGGATCGACGCCTATCGTTCGATCCTATGTTTCGCTCGGTTGAGATCGCGTTGTGGCACGGGGTACCGCCACCGGCTTCGTCCGTTCACGTGATCCGGTACATGCTGGCTCAGCCCTTGGACTTTGATCCCGGTACGCGTTCTGCGTATTCGAATTTCGGTTATTGCCTTTTAGGACGCGTACTGGAAGCGGTAACAGGGTCACGCTACGAACAGGTGGTACGTCATGAAGTGTTGGAGCCCAGCCACGCGGAGGCGACGGAACTAGGTGCGACGCGGCACCGCAAAGATTTCGAAGTGCGTTATTATGCAGATGACGAGCCATGGGCTCCTAGCGTTTTTGCCAAAGATTTGGGCAAACCTGTTCCGCCGCCCTATGGTGCTTGGTACCTGGAAGCTATGGATGCTCACGGCGGTTGGATATCGACCTGTGTGGACCTGGTGCGGATTACCGCGTCGCTTTTTCGCGATGACCGACCGCTGCTTTCCCCGGAAACACTCACTTATATGCTAGCGCCTCCCGATGGGCCGCTTGGCATGAGGCCCCCCGGTGGAGGCGAGGAAGCGTATTTTGGATGCGGCTGGATGGTGCGACCGGTCCAGAGTGGTCGCAACTGCTGGCATACCGGCAGTTTGCCCGGTACCTCGACACTGCTGGTCCACCGGTATGACAAGATGTGCTGGGCCGTACTGTTCAACCGCCGCAAGGGCCCCGACGGTCGACCTTTAGCCCAGATAATCGATCCGCTGCTCCACCCGTTGATCCGGTGAGTTACCTGCGGTCTATTCTTATGCATCCTCAGCCGAATGTTTCAAAACGAGAGAACCCTTCGTGTAGCGAGGAGTCGACACGTGAAGTTGCCTGGTATTGACCTGTTTCGTTTGTCTGGCCGTACGGCGTTGATCACCGGAGGGTCGAAAGGTTTGGGGTACGCGATGGCAGCCGGTTTGGCATCGGCCGGTGCTCGGGTTTGTCTTGCCAGTCGGCACGAACAAGAAGCTCGCGAGGCTGCCGAACGCATTGCCCGTGACTACCACGTGGAAGCTTACGCTATAGCCGCCGACGTTACTGCAGCAGCCGATGTCCGGCGCATGGTGGAATTTGTCCTTGAAAACATGGGGCAAATCGACGTTCTTATCAACAACGCCGGGATTAATCTACGAGGAGCGATCGACCAGTTAACTTGGGAGGACTTTCGCCAAGTACAGGCGACGAATGTCGATGGGGTGTGGCTTTGTTGCAAGACAGTGGTGCCGCACATGAAGCAACGTCGTCAAGGCCGAATTATTAACGTGGCCAGCACTCTGGGCCTAGTAGGTCTAGCGAATCGCACGCCGTACGCCGCCAGTAAAGGAGCGGTGGTGCAAATGACCCGTGCGTTGGCTTTAGAATTGGCTCCTTTCGGTATCACGGTGAATGCAATCTGTCCAGGACCGTTTCTCACTGAGATGAATCGGCCGATTGCCCATACCGCTGAAGCTCAGCAATTCATCATTGGAGCTACCGCATTGCAACGCTGGGGTGAACTACATGAAATTCAAGGCGCGGCGATCTTCCTGGCAAGTGATGCCTCCAGCTATATGACCGGAAGTCTCGTGGTCGTCGATGGTGGCTGGACGGCGCACTAGTGCCGCGGTGCTGCGGAGTGCTCGGCCGGCATCCGCGGTTCGGGCATGTGCCGAGGAGGTTCCCACTGCGCGACACGTTCTAAAAACTGCACCACGTGACCCGTGAACAACGTCAAGAGCCGCTCACCTTTTTCGGCACTGGCTCGTCGCGGGCTTCCAAGGTGGCCAGGAGCACTCCTTTCTTGTGTGACCCAACCGCGAGTCGCCGGTTCACACCACTCCTCCAGTGGCATATCCTCAGCTTGCTCCCACGGGCCCACCCACTCCGGACGCAACCGTAAAACCATGGAAGTTTCCCACTCACAGGCATGCCCCATTCGATTTTGGTAAAAGCCCTCCCCCTGAATCGAATGCGTGCCCAGTAACCAATAGGTGGCACTCAGGAACAGAAGCTCCGGTTCGTGGCGATACTTCTGCCGCAATTCGAATACCGCTTGTTGGGAAGGCACGATATTTCCTCCATGGCCGTTCAAAAAGATGATGCGGCAAAAGTGATGTAGAACAAACGCCTCGGCCAGGTCTTTGAGCAAACCGATATACGTGGAAGGCGAAAGACTCAATGTGCCTGGAAAATCCAGATGGTGATGCGAGTTCCCGAACCACAACAGTGGCGCCAGAAGAATCCGATTTCCACAACGCTCTTCCACACGCCGACAGATCTCCCCTAATAACAAGCTATCCGTACAAACCGGCAAATGGTGACCATGTTGTTCGACGGCAGCAACGGGAATCACCACAGGCGTCGTACGTGGCAACTTTGCCACCTGTGGCCAAGACATGCGCCAAAGTTCCATAATTGTGCTCCTGGCACCGAAGAATCGTTGGTTCCTTAGTCAGGCCGTCGTGTATCGGCAAAAAGACGGCCCCATTGATACTGGCGAAAAACACTCGGCGCTGATTCGCTCGTTGGTGGCTATTAGCCTCGCAACAGAGCCGTGCGCTTCGTGGGCCATTTAACCGGACGAATCGGCGGAAACGTGCTGGCTTTCTTCTTGCGATGAGCCACTCCCCATGGGCTGCATGCCACCGCTGGGAGCCACCGGCGGCAATAGTTGCAGAATCTGTTGCTGCTCTAGGTACCAATCCCGCAAGGGGCGCGACAGATTTCCTTCGCTGAAGCTCCTTAAATTACTTAAATTCAATGCTGCGTCTAACTCACTGCGCAACGCCGTGTGAATGGTTCCGCGTTCGTCACGCGACCAAGACCGAAAGGACCCTACGGTATCGCTGAGCATCTGGGCAGCAGCCATGCGTGTTTCTTGGTCGTAACGGAACTGCGGTACGAGTACGGTCGATTTGTTGAGTTTGCCCTGAATGGTCTTATTTTCGTCTTTCGCAAGAATGATCATACGTGCCAAATTGATAATCTGTTTTTCCAATTGGGCCACAATGTCGTCGTCTGCGGGGGTACCTTGAGTCTTGACACCTAAATCCCGCTTAGCTCGCCCCAATTCCTGACACACAACCTTGAGCAGTTGTTTTTCGAATTCTCGGAAAAAGAGTTTGGCTCGATCCTTGATAATGGCCTTTTCCTCGTCGGTAAAACTATAGGTTTTGCCATCGGCTCCAACGAAAGTCGCATAGGCGGGCGAATCGAGCAACTCGGCGACACGGTTTGCCAATTTGTTTGCATCGAATCGCTCCAGAATTGGTACACCTTGTGGTTGCGATTTTAGATCAAGGGTTAGGTTTACAGGAATGAACGCGAAAATGGTTCGGTCGACTCCTCCGAGTTTCTTGATTTCCTCATTTAGTTTTTCCCAACGTACCTGGCGAACTTGATCCTCGTTTAAGGGCCCGACGAATGAGAAATCGCGTTCCATGCGAAGGGAACGGGTATCAGCGGCAAACCACGAGAGTAATGAGCCGTATGACCGCGCCAATGTCTCGAGTCGACGGTTAAAGGCGAGGTTCACTTCAGCCAATGGGACAGCGTCGCGCGGATCTTCAGGAGCTTTCGCCGCAATAAACGTTTCGATCACTGTATTGGGGAACGTTCGCAATTCGCGCTCGATCACCGCCAAGTCAGCGGTGAGCGGATCGGCTCCGTAGTCGAACGTGCGCACATCCCGATACCGGACAACCGCATCATCAGTGCCGAAGAGCATTTTTTGCTCTTTGGCTTCGTTCGAATCGAAATATCCCCACTGGATAGCTGCCTTGTCATGGGGCAACACTTCGTCCGTAGTTCGGATCTTGTAACCATTAAAAACGGCCGCCTGGAAAACCGAGTATTCCATCACCGAATTGGTGGTCCATTTACCCTTCGCATCTGGAGGCGATTCTTGGGTCAAATAGGCTTTGAACCACTCGTCGAGCTCAACCGGGGTGAGCGATGCGGCCAAACTTCCGGCGAAATTGTGCCGCAAGCCCAACACATGTCCTACCTCATGCGCCACAACGTTGCGCACGTAATCTTGAGAGGCTTCCAGTATCTTGGCATCGGTCAGATCAGGCTCCGCAAGGACGCTTTCCAAAACGACGGTCATATCCCGGGCGAATGCGTAAGCGTCCCATTGGCACGAACACGTAGGCTGCAAGAATGAGATACCCAAGAGGTTAGTCGGTTCTGCACGGGGTGAGATCGAGTTCTTGGCCTGCTCCATCGTCTCGCGCAAAGATCGGAGCAAGGCCCGTGCACGTTGCTTACCACTGATGGCAAAAACACTCGTGATGTATGCCTGCCCTCGTATAGACCGTCCCGTACGTGGGTCGACAAGAATATCCGCATAGGCGAATCCGGCTCGATCCCAAGGAACCCATTGCACGATATTATGCTGCGGACTAGGAGCCGTGACCCCCTCGGGTGCCTTTTCCACACGCAGGACTTGCTTGCCAAAGGCACGATTCCAATAAAGAATTCCGTCAATTACCGCTTGGACATATTCCTGAGGAGTGTTGGCACTGTAGCAGAACACAATCGGCTCACGAATATCGAACCGAGCGATGCGCGAGGAGGTACGCCCGGTTGTTGGTTCTAACTGCGGATGCGCTGAAAAGAAACGTACATAGCGAACATCGCGTTCGTAGTTCTCTTTGATCGGCATGTCACAAGGCTGATAAGGTTCCAGAAAATACCGGATCTCGAAGCGCGCTTCCCGGTTCGTATTGCTCTGGCGATCGCGCACCTGGGCCGCTTGCCGAATGGTCAAGCGTCCCGCGGATTCCTCCACGGAAAACACGCGGCTGCGAGGAATTTCCAGAAAATCACTTAGCCGTTCCGGATTCCATGGGCCTCCGCCCTCGTAGATCCAATTCTCCGAAATCACCCGGTTCATTCCGGCGTTGAAATCGATCACAATCGAGCTCTCATCCTGAGATACAATGGGAAACGTTGCGAGCAATCGACGGGCGGGTAGATCGGTCGTAACTACACTACCGGAAGTGGCTTCATACATATCCACGCCGTCAGCAAATAGTTCGAACGTCACAACACGGCTCGCCAAACCAGTGCTCGTTGGCGCTGCGGATTGAGGAATGAGCGATGCAGCCAAAAGGAATTCTTTTCCGAGCGCTTCTCGCGGGATAGCGACACAACCGTTCGAAGCTGCTTTAAGAACCGGCTGGTCGGCCTTTGCAACCACCCCAAGGACACATAAGAGCGCTGCCCACGAACTTGCACAATACACTCCGCACGTCCGGACCATAATGACTCCTCATAATAGGAACCGACAGTACAACACTACGATAGAACAATACCAGCGTTCGCAAGGGCATTTCCAGCAACCGGCTGTACACCGCTGCTGCGAGATACCGCACCCTTAGCCATAACATTGTATTATACTTTGTTTATATACGTGCAAAACGGGCAAGCAGCCGACTCCGCTGTTTAGACGCCGACTACTCCGTTTCGTATAGCGACTTAGAGCGGTGCCTTCGGCTCGGTTGCCGTTGGGGGACGTTCACACGGTAGTCTACCGCTGCGTGGCGCTGCCAAGAGCCTTACCCCTGACGATCGAATCACCGAAAGGCTTTTTGAACGGTCCAGAACATTATGAACAGTAGCGATATGGCGAACCCATCGGAGGAACTCTTCCAACTAGCCGCCGACGTTCGCCGCCGTGCCTATGCTCCGTATTCGCAATATTGCGTCGGGGCTGCGCTGCGTGGGGCCAATGGGCAGATTTACGCCGGTTGCAATGTGGAGAACGTTACTTACGGTCTTACCGTTTGCGCCGAGCGAGTGGCACTCGTTGCAGCGATAGCCGATGGAGAACGTCATTTCACGGAACTGCTCGTACTTACTGCTGACGCGGCTCCACCCTGCGGTGCGTGTCTCCAAGTACTAGCCGAGTTCAGTAGCGACTTGCCCATTCTGCTGGCTAACGAGCAAGGGATCGTCCGCCGTACAAGCTTAAGGGAGTTATTGCCGGCGGTTTTCCGCCCGATACTCTCAGCTCAATCAGCGCGGAGATGACTGAGGGCAAGAACGCGCAAAATGAAGCAAAACCAACAGCTGCATTGAATAGAGCGCGTGTGTCATTGGGGCATTGCATTTCCGTAAAGTGTTTCTTCGCAACCGTGCGTGCGTGTTAATCGATAGGTACGTTGCGTCATCGGAAAAGCGCCGCAGCTCAGATCGTGAGTTTTTAACAATGCCTGCGGCATAAGTCGATCTTTGTCCTTTGCCGAAAGCGCCGCAAACTCCCTGCACCTAGGTAACGCACGACCTTGTCGGAGCGGTTTCCCGACCCACCCCGATCAAAGAACGTGGCCTCATTCCTCGAGCGCCGCTCCCTTACGATCGCGGCTCGGATCACTTAACGCACCGGCGCTAGGTGATTTAACCCAGAGGCGCAAAGGCGCACAGGCGCAAGGAAACGAGGTCAGGCAAATCCATTGTCTGCTTGCGCCTTGGAGCCTTGGCGTTTCTTAGTCGATCGAGAGCCGCTCCCTTACGGTCGCGTCTCCGTTGGAGGCCGCTCCTTTATGGTCGTGGCTCTGTTGAGCTAGCTATCTTCAAAAACGCTGGGGTGAACCCGGATAACGGCCAGATACGTTACAGCTACGTCCGAACTGCAATCGGGACGCAAACACTTGGCGGCTTTTCGCGTTTTTTTCCGCAGGTAAGCGTCGCTCCTTCGGGAACCACACGAGCACGATCGTCCAGTCGAACAGCTTAGCCGATAAGCCAGCTTATGTGGCGCAGTGTCATCGTCAGGATGCGATGGTAGCTTTCGGGGGCGAATTCTCTCGGCATAGACCTTGTCGGACCCAACCGGTGAAAAAACCCGATAAGCTAGGGGATGATCTGTTCCATTAGGCCCGCACAGTTGTCTGACGTTCAGAAAATGGCTGAGTCGAGCTTAAACCCTCAATCTACGTACTTATAGCAATAGACGATACTATTGCCTAGCAATACGAGCTATGAACTGCGTTTGATGACTCGCGAAAAGGTATGTCACGAGTTGCCTCCGATAGTGTCCATAGCGGATTTTTCATCGACCGGGGGGTAGAACCGTTCCACGACAGCACATCCGCAAGCATCGCTCCAGACATTAACGCAAGTGCGGCACATATCCAAAATGCGATCTACGGCAATGATCACTCCCTGCAGCGTGATAGGAAGCCCTACGGCTTGGAAAACGATAAGCATCATGACAAGCCCCGCATGCGGTATTCCGGCAGCCCCGACACTGGCAAGCAGTGCGGTTAAGGCCACGACGAGTTGTTGGGTGAACGATAGATCTGCGCCGTAGTAAAGCTCGGCCAGGAACAACACGGCGACTGCTTCGTAAAGTGCCGTACCATCCATATTGATCGTAGCGCCCAGCGGTAGGACGAAGGAACAGGTGCGATTACTGATTCCGGCACGTTCTTCCACGCAGTTCATGGTCACGGGCAAAGTGCCGTTGCTCGAGGCAGAACTAAACGCCGTCAGCAGTGCTGGCAATAGCGCTTTTGCAAATCGCCACGGATGGACACCTGCCACAAGTGCCAGGACTAAAGGAAGCGTGATGAATCCGTGTACCGATAAGCCCGCTACCACAGTAATCATGTACCATGCTAAACTCGCAAACAAAGCTGGTCCCTGTGTGGCTGTCACATAAAGCATAAGAAAAAGTACACCCAGCGGCGCAAGGCGAATTATCGCTTTAGTCATCGCCATAAATACTTCGAAAAGAGATTCGAATAGCGACTGGATTACCTGTTGCGGTTTGCCTCCCACCAGAAGCGTGAAAATCGCAAAAATCAAACTAAAACTGATGATTGAGAGAAAGTTCGGTTCGACCACAGCCGCCAATGGGTTGGCAGGCATTAACGTCTCTAATTGTTGCCAAAACACATCCTGAAGCCGGCCCGCCGTGGCAAGCGGCTCCCACTCGGCTAGTGGTACTCGGTATCGAAGCCCGGGGCGGAAAAGGCGCACCATCAATAGCCCCGTTACGATAGCCACGCTGCTGGTGGCGATGTAATAGGTAAGGGTCGTGGCGAGCATCGAGCCTAATCGCCCTATGCCGCCTAACCCTAAAATGCCGGTGATCAAGGAGCTGATGATGAGCGGTACGGCCACCATCTGAAGCAGTCGAAGAAAGAGATTACCGACACGCCTCGAAATCTCACCCCACCAACGTGCCCGAGACTGACCATACTCGATGAACATCGCATAGGCAGTGTGGTCCTTCTTTGCCAATTGTTCTAGGCTAGCCAGCGAATTTTCTGTCCGACGACTAGGATCTACTTGCCACTGATGTAACGTTCCGTGAGTGTCTTTCCATTGGATAACAATTCGGTCCAATGAATCTTCCGATCGGAACCAACTAGCTCCATTGCCCAGCATTTCGCCCGTTAATTCAACGGTGCGCTTACTCGCGACCAAGTTCAATCCCGTGCCCACCACAGCCCCAACGAGCATGGCGACCAGGATTTGCCAGTGCAGAGCCCAACGCACCATGATTCGACTCTCAATCGTAGTGAACTATCAAGTGTGGGCGTTCCAAGAGCAGGGCTTCTACACCCCGCGCCGTTACCGGGTTCCCACGCACTGAAAGCTCTTGCAGTTCCGGCAGCGCGACAAGCATCGACAAGCCGGTGTCACTGATATGATTACCATCTAGATCCAAACTCAGTAGGCCCCGCAACTCGAGGATGGCGGCGAGCTGTTCATCAGTAAGTTGAACTTGGGTTAGCTTTAGGTGACGTAAGCGACTCAAACGGGACAACTCCTTTGTAGGCAGTTGTTCGTATGGTACGTTGATCGCAACCAACTCACGTAACGACTGCAACTGTCCGAATAACGCGCCCTGCTCCGTGATTTTCGGAATATCGATCAACACTAGCTTTTCCAGTGTGCGTAATTGGCCGAGCAGGTGCAGTGTGTTTTCCGTCAGCGGGCGACCGACGACCGTCGCCTGAACCACGTGACCTCGCCAATAGCGCAAAGCGATTCCTTCGGCCGCCAAAGTAGCGGTCAGTTGCTGTTCTTGTTGCTCGCGGCGGTGCGATTGATACCGAACGGCCATCGCCATTACCGCCACCAGCACAAGTAAAGTTCCCAAAGGCTTCCACCCAACCTTCATGCGGCTGCCCTTCGGCACCCCATCGCCAGCCCTAAACCCGGCATGGTAACTCGCATCCACACACTTCGTTACGGTACCCATTGTACGAGATTTAGTGAAACCGCGCGTGTGGGACTCTGTCCTAGCGTATCTGGCTATCGGCACGGGCACTCTCTGCGAATTTGGCCATTTAATGCACTTTCAAGCACGCAGCGAACCGAAGGGAAGAGAGAATCCGGCAAGCGTTTTGTCGCTTTCTCACACGGCTGTATCCGCGGAGGTCTGTGCAGCAAGTATTCGTACCCGCAACCACCCTCGCGGTTTGTCAACTGAACCGCCATTGTAGATCGACTATTGTGGCACGCCGTCTGACTCCCTAATTGCCTCGGAACGGTGCAAAGTAGAAGCAGCGTGTCCCCGGAGGACCCAATAAACCCTGGAAAAAAACGCCTCTATGGAAACGCCGCAACGCTGGACGAGCCCGACGCACTCAATCCAGCTCGTGACTCCGCGTGCTATTGCGTCTTTGCGCCTTTGCGTTGAGTCACTTCGCTGCTTGATGGTACAAGCTAAGCTTTGCGCTGTGGCGTTGCATACTTTTCCAGGCCCGATGCCCCTACCACGGCCGGAAGTCGAGCTGCCGACTTGACGTCGCTAGGTGCCGCCCTACACTGAAAGCAGGTAAGCGGGCGTGGCGGAATTGGCAGACGCGCTAGGTTGAGGGCCTAGTGGCTACACAAAAAGCCGTGGAGGTTCGAGTCCTCTCGCCCGCATTGAACACGGTAATGGTTTCGATTTTGGGTTTTGCTTTCTATGGCAAATCGACACCTTGATGAGCGATAGTGCGGTCCGTGTTATGTATGCATATTGGACCGAGTTTTCGGTGGTTGGTCTGCCGCGCAGCAAAGGCCGTTTTCTTTGACAGCTATCGCACTATGACTCATGCCCTCCTCGGTGATTCAAGAGGTTAGATTTTCAAAACGCGTTCCCCGCGCACTAGATCTTCGTACGACTGTCGTGCACGAATAAGATGAGGATGGCCTTCGTGGATGAGTACTTCGGCGGCAAGCGGTTTGGAATTGTAATTCGAGCCCATGACGAAGCCGTACGCTCCGGCTACCTCGATGATTAAATAATCACCTACCTCAGCCACCGGGAGTTCGCGTTGGCAAACATAACCACCTTCCTCTTGTGTAAAAATATCTCCCGATTCGCAGAGCGGCCCCCCGACCACCACCGGTTGCACAGCATCTACCTGATTGTGCGCGCGGCAGATGCTCATCGGATGATAGGCTCCATATAGAATTGGGCGAGCCAGGTTATTAAAGCCTGCGTCCAGTAAATAGAACGTGTTTTTTCCCATACGCTTCACAGCGCGAATCTCGGCCACTAAGTAGCCGGCTTCTGCCACCAAGTACCGCCCCGGTTCAATTTCTAAGCCGACCGCGTGGCCGAATCGGTCTTCCAAGCGTTTGCGTGTTACATCCCACAGCGAAAAGTACGCCGGCAAATCTACATACGACTCGCCAGGCCTGTAGGGTACGGGTAGTCCTCCACCGGCGCTGATCGAGTTGATGCTTTTTCCTACGACAAGAGCGGCTTTCTCCATGGCCTGGCAAACCTGGGCCAGATGGTCAAGATCGGTTCCTGACCCGATGTGCATATGCAGTCCGGTCACCGCCAGTTCGTACTGGTCAGCCAACTCAAGGCAGTCTGTGAGCTCGGCGTGCCAAATGCCATGTTTCGACTGTTCACCACCCGTGTTCGTTTTGCGACTATGACCATGGCCGAATCCGGGATTGATTCGCAACGTAATTTGCCGGCCCGGAGCTACTTCGCCCAATTGTCGAATCATGTCCGGTGAGCCGGCATTGACATGGATGTTATGTGCAACAACCAGATTCAAGCTGTCACGGTCAAAAATGTCGGCCGTATAAACGATGCCCGGGGGATGTCCGCCCGGTACAAATCCTGCCCAAAGTGCCCGATAGATTTCGCCGGCACTTACAGCATCCACTACGACCCCACGGCGGCGCATAAAATCCAGAATCGCCAAGTTGCAACAGGCCTTCTGTGCATAGCGCACAGTGTCGAAGCAGGACAAGTCCGCGATGCGCTCGATGATGCGCGTCGCGTCATAGACGAACAACGGCGTTCCGAATTGCCGTACTAAATCCGCCACCGGTATACCGGCGATCGCGGTGCAAACCGCCATTTCCGACAGACTCCTTACCATCATGTTTTCTTCCTGATTCAAGATGCGTCTGCCTCCAGTAGAGAATCCCTCCTCTGATAAACCGGCATTGCTGCGCGTTCAGCCGTCTACCATAAGGACGAGGTAACATTGCTTTCGCCGCAGTTGTAGCGCTTTGGTCAAGGTTGGTTTACGTTTATCACTTACCGCATGGCAACAGGAATGAGTATGTACGTATCGTCCGCTAGTTCCATTGATACGAAAACATGGGATTGACAATAAGGCCATTCGAACTACGGACTGTCCGTCACACGGCGTATCATCGGTTAAGCAAAAGGAGCCGAACCTCATATGAGATTCGGCTCCCGCCGTGCTCCTAGAATTCGAAACGGCCAGACCTCCCGGTGCTGGCTACTGCCCATTACCCATCGCAGACGTGATTGCTGCACCGATCGCACCAATTATTCCCTCCTCTACCGCCAGCCGTGTACGCACTCCGTTGGGAATCGTAGTTAGTTGATATACAATACGATCTTTTCCTCCGGACCGAGCCACAGCCGCTCGCGCAGCTTCCAGTGACGGATTGTCCTTAAGGTCCTCGTCGACTTTGCTGACGAAATCCAGGATAGGACCTAGTGAAACGTACAACTGGTTGACAGTAGCCGACGTCCCTTGTTGCATCGAGGATTCCAAAACTTGTTTGCCCAAATCCACGCTTCCCTTTCCGAGAGTAAGCACGCACGTTTTCGGACCGACCCCTACTCCCAACTCGATTGTATTCCCGAAAATGGCGGTCATCTCCTCGTCCGATGTTGAAATCACATATCGAGTGAAAGAAACATCCCCCACGGTAGCCGCATTCGGCTCAAGCTTGACTTCTTCAACTTCACCGTCTTCTTTGACAATTTCAAGCAGGCGGTCGACCGAAGCCTTGATTGCCGGGCCGTCAGCCACACGGCCACCGGCTACCACACGCGGCGAATCGCCATCCAATGTGACTAACATTCCGAAGTCCAACGTACCACCACCGATCGTTTGATCGGCAATCTTGAACAGTTCGCTGGCCATATCCCTCGTTCTTGACTTCTCTTGCTCATCTGACTCCGTATCCTCCGCAATTCCTGCTAGGATGGCATTTCGAAAGTTATCGAGTATTTGCTTCGTTTGAGCTAGACTCGCTTGGGAAAGCGTTTGGGAGAAAACACCAGCGGCTGCCGCGTTCGGTTGATAAAACCCCAAGAAATCGGAGCGGCCCCTTAGACCCTTTAGCTGCTCAGCCAAGTTCGTATTGGGTAAAGCTACCGAGTTAAAATCGAGCAAAACCGCTTGAGCCGTCGCGTCGATGTTCAGGTTGACGCTGAAGCTGTCGGCTTCTTTAAGTAGGAGCCGCCATTGGTCCACCACCATGGTACTAAAATTCTGGAGCGTAGCCCGTTCGGCTTGGTTCTCTGCTTGCTCGGCCGCAAAAGAGTATGCCTGTTGAAGGAATTCGAGAAACATGTCCTTCAGGCTTTGCGGTATCGCTTGCACATTCACGACGACGGTCAGGTTGTTTTTCGTGTCAATACCCTGCAAGTAAACACTGGGATCTTGAGGTACGTTGGTGAGATTTTCCACAGCGTTCGATACATACGCATAAGCTCCAACACTTTTGACATACACCGGCCCCGGTGTCGGCAGCTCTAACACACCGTTATCATGATCCTGTACACGACCAAACTGTTGGGCAACTAAATCTCTCAGTAGATTCATGTTTTTTACGGGCAAAAAACCAACGATTGTCGGTCTGCCGTCATCGGCAAGCCATACGGCAGCACCACCCGGCTTCTGCTGATCGAGGACCTGGGTATACTGCGCCGACATAAACTCGACCAACCCAGCCGTTTGCGGCGCACCGGCTGCTTGCGCGACGTACCGCAAGTCGGCCATCTGTTCCTGGACGCTGGCCAAGGCAACGACTATGGCGGGTTTTTGCTGGGCAAGCAGGTCACGCGTGCCGATTACGATAACACTGATGGTTACCAAACGAGCCAACATCGAATGGAAGCATTTCACACCTGAACTCCTTGTAAGCTGTGAGCATGTTAAGACACGACCAGCCCTTAAGCTTCACTATAGCACGCCTCGCGGCGTACCACTGCAACTCGCATCACTCGGATGGATCAGGCATTAGCCCCTTCTTCATAATACTTTTGGGCAACCGCCAAAGTTTCACGGCCAGCTAGCGCCTCACCCACCCATAATGTAGCGTTTTTGCGAAACGCCTCCAACTCCGGACCATAATTTGTGAAATAACCCATGGGCCCGTTGGGTAAAGAGGGACGGTACATCGACGCCAGCCCAATTCCTGTTGACTACCGGCTCTCATCGAGGGCGCCTATTGAGCGCAAGCAGGTGGGAGGTCAAAGTCGGTCACCAAGATCAGGCGGGAGGGTAGACTTCGGAGGGAAAAACGAGCAGTGACCGCCACGATAGCTCATCGTTCACGATACACAATTCGGCCTCGCGTTAAATCATAAGGCGATAGCTCCACACGGACCTTATCACCCGGTACGATGCGGATGAAATTCTTACGCATTCTCCCGGCGACATGAGCTAGCACCTCGTTGCCTGTTTCAAGCTGCACGCGAAACCGTGTGTTGGCTAATGCCTGGACTACCGTACCCTCGACTTCCAACGGTTCTTCTTTCTTTGTCATAATCTCCTCGCTCCCTTATGGCCAAACTCGCAAATTGCACGGAAACCCCTCTGTATAGTGGATCATAGGGAAGGCTAATATCCAACGTCAATGGGAACCGTCTGAAAGGGTGCGTCTTGATCGTAGGTGGAGTTTTAGTGTATAAGGCGGACCATCGCGGAAATTTGCTTATTTTCCGCAGCAGAATTGGAAACGAGGTATCTGTCTTAAATAGATGACATGGTTCCGTGAGTTGCCGGGTCTGGCATAGGTATGTTATTTCGGCGCAAGCCAATGTGAGCCGATGCGGGTGCCTCTTGGCTAAGGCGCTAGGTCGAGCGATGGCTCCACAGAGCCGCGACCTTAAGAGAGCGGCCTATGCAACGCAAAGACGATAGGGCGTAAAGAGACTTAAGGAA
>CAYRMD010000085.1:0-19740 GCA_964425225.1 uncultured Pirellulaceae bacterium
GGCAATATCTGGAATTAATAGCGCAACAATCACAGCTCCAACAACGCATCCGCGAATGCCAACAGCGGTTCGAATCGACAATCAAGGAGCACCAGCGCATTACGTTCGCACAGCAGATCGAACCGCTTTGGTCGGAGCGTCTAGCAATAGCGGCAAAAAAGGATCTTGTTGCGGCCCATCCAGAGATTTCCGAAGAGGCCGTAATAGCCTACGATCGGCTCAATCGGCTCCTGGATCGCTGCCAGAAAAAGCTCGAAGAAACGGCACGATCCATCGAAACCTTACAGGCGTCCCTCGGGAAACTTGGCGGTCAACCGCGAGTCTGGCAGGCTCGCCACCGTCTAGCCGCTTTACGCGAACAGGTAGCCGAACAGGAGGCGATGGCTTCGCGGCTGTTCCATGTGCGGAACGAAATGGAGCGATGGGAAACCGAGTTGCGTCGGATCAGCAATCAATTGGGAATCAGCGCCCAGTCCCCAGACGGGCAGAGACTTTTACCCAACCAACAGACGCTCCAGGCAATACACGGCCCGGCAAAAAGCTTACGCGCTGCCCAACGGCATTGGAAACTCGCCAAGCAGCGCAAGGACGCATTGGCCGAAGAAGTCCGGCAACTCGAACAAGCCTGGCGCCAAGCCTTGGATAGGTGCGGCGTTCAGCGAGTCGACACGGCGCGCGAGCAATACACGGGACTGCTCAAAAAACTCCAACAACTCCAAGAACTCGAACGCCAACTCGCTAAACTCGAACGCGACCGCCAACAGCTCGAACAGGAATGCCTGGAACGCTTAAAAACACCGTTGATGCCGCTCAAGCACATACTAGCCTGGGGCGGCATGGTTGCCTTGGGTGTCACGTTAATCCTCATCGCTCTTTTTTCCCAGTGGGTTAGCGATCTAAGAGTTCCCCTGATTCTTTTCGGGCTACTATCTACCGGTAGCGGTTTTCTGCTGCAACAGGCTTACCAACAGGTCCACTCTAAAGAGCTGCACGAGCAACAGCGGCAATTGGCTCGCATGCAGCGTCAATGGGACGAACTTATCGAACGGAAGCGTGAATTGGAGCAAAACACCCTCAGTTCAGGGCCTCTCGACAAACAGTTACAGCAAGTGCACTCTCGTCTGCGCGAATTAGATCAGCTCGGGCCCTTGGAAACGCAACTCCATGCTGCTCAAAACCTACTTGCCGAATCGGAAACGCAGGTGCACCAGCGAGAGCGCGAGTACCGCGAGGCACAAGATCGGTGGCAAGCGGCATTGAGAAAGCTACAACTTTCGGAGGACCTGACGCCGGGACAGGTCCGCCGCCTCGTCACCTCGTATGAGCGGCTCATCGCGATCCAAGAACGATATAACGATTGTCGCAATATCCACGAGCAACTGCACTCGCGGATCGAACAAGTGAACCAATCGGCGGCTGCAATGTTCAACGATCTTGGCTTACGCGGCGACCAGCAAGACATTCGCCAGCAGTTACAACAATTCGAAGAAGCCATTGCGGCCGAGCGCCAACTACGAGCGACTCGCAATCAACTCGTCCGGCAGCGTCGCCAACTTGCCAGGCGCATGTCCCACATTCGCCACCGGATCGAACAACTACGACTGCGCCGTCAAGCGATCTTCAGTCGCTTCGGAGTAACCGATGTGGACCAATTCCAGCGGGTCGTTAACGCGTCCCGCACCCGGCGCGAGTTGCAACGCCAACTAGATGAACTCGATCAACGTATTCTGGCCATCCTGGCCGGACGATCGAAGCTGGAAGAAATAGTTCCGTTGCTGGAAGCCAAGGAACAATTGTCGGAGCGAGGTAAGCAGCTTGAACAACAGCGTACCACACTCGAACAAGAATATGCCGAGTTGCAACAAACGCTGGGGCGTACAGCGCAGCAGCTAGAAACCCTGTCTACCGATGACAGACTGGACCGATTGCGGTTGCAGTTGGCCGTTGCTGAAGAACGCATGGTTCATGCCCGACGGGCCTGTCGCCGTCTGGCATTGACGGCTGCATTTTTAGAGCAATTGCGTCACAAATATGAAAAGGAACATCAACCGGAAGCACTGCGGCAAGCGTCCCAATTCCTAAACCTCATCACCACGGGCCGCTACGTGCGGCTTTGGGCACCTTTGGGCAAACCCATCCTGCGCGTCGACGATGCTAATGGCCAAACCTTGGACTTGGAGCTTCTCAGTCAAGGAACGCGAGAAGCCATTTTCCTTAGCCTGCGCTTAGCATTGGCCGTGGCCTACGCCCGAAACGGCCTGACGCTGCCAATGATTCTGGATGACGTATTGGTTAATTTCGACAAGGAGCGTGCCGAAGGTGCCGCCCGAGCACTCCGACAAGTGGCCGACAGCGGCATCCAAGTTCTCGTGTTCACGTGTCATGAGCATGTAGCCGCTTGTTTACAAGCCGTTGGAGCGGACCTGCGGCGACTGCCTGGCACTGCCAAGCCAGGATTGTCGCTCACCTCTCAAACCCATACTCCTCCTTGTGCACCGGCAAGGGCCGGTCCAATAGATTTGATTGGCACCGGCCAGCAGGCGGATCAAGCACAATCCGGGAAAGATGGCGAACCTACCCTACCCAACCTGCTAATCTCCCAGCACGGCGATAACGTTTCGGCGAGCCACCACGCCCCGGAAACCATGGATAGTACGCTGATCGCATCACCCGAAATACAAAGTGTCCGAGAGCCGGCGGCGCAAGACGACAAAGGGCTCTCGACTGCCCCCGGCGCGGCTAATGGCATCGAGGCTACACCAAACGGCGACCGATTCCTTCCGGAACAGCCAAACCAGGAAATTCCAACTGGCTCCCACACCGAATCGGTCGATGGATTAACTGCCGTCACTGGTACTCCCAAAAAAGCACGACGAAACAAGCGACGTGCTTCAGGCCCTACCGAGGTACTCCGGGCTGAGGATTGGGTTGCTCAGATACAAAGTCCACCGGATGCAGCGAGCCAAGTGGGAGTCGACAACAGCGAATCCGCAGACCGGACGCAACTACCATCGGCCGTCAAGGTACCGGCAGCCTGGTGGATCGCACGCCGGTAAGGAAGAGCTTTCGGATCGCACACGGAGATCATGGCCCATGTGGAGCAGCGCTTTACTGATGGCACTCCTGGCGCCCCAAGTCGAATACGGTTGGCAACCCGGCGCGGACGGCCAGCTTGAATACGTATTGCAGCTCGAACCGGTCGCGATCGCAGCGCTCCGGGCCGGCAAAGAAATCAGTAGCGACGTCCACCCGGATATCGTTCGGCGTGTTCGCCGGTTTGTCGCTCGTGCTCAAACCCCGCTCGGTCCACGACCTGCCAGTGACGGCCGAGCGTTAAAACCAGCCGCTCAATACGGATGGAAGCCGGGAACCGACGGGCGCCTGGAGTACTATATCCAATTGAACATGGCCGCGTTGGAAGCGTTAGAATGCGGTCAGGAAATTAGCGGCAACATTCATTCAGAAGTCGTAGGCAAAGTCGAACGCTTGGTGCTTCGCCTCGGTGAGCAGGCGCTTCCCCGCGTGTTACCGACACAGTCCGATCCGGCGCCCAACCATGCGGCACGAGAGGCGAACACGGACACTCAAGCAAGTGCACGCGCCCCAGAACCCTCGGGAATCGACTGGGGAGGTTGGTTTACGTTCGGGCTAACTAACGCTCCGGCCGATCTGGCGGCGACTCCCCAAAACAAGCAACTCGAGCCTCCCCCGGTAGGATCCAGCCTGCGTTCGGTCACGACTTCGGATATCCCGTCAGCAGCAGGCGAAACTCTCTCGGCTGTGGGAACGCCACCACCGAATCGTTCCGCATTACTCCTACCGCCCGATCCGCGTATTCCGGAAAGCTACCCGGGCGCGCAGCATGGCATGTTTACTGAGCCCACCGACCAAAGCTCCTCGCGATACCGCAGCCGACTGTCTGAAAATGTATTGCCTCCAAGCGACGACCATCGACAGTTGATTCGCTCCGATAGCACGTTACCCGGGCCGGCGTCGCCCAGTCCTGTCGGAGGATGGCCGCCTGTCAATGCGGTCGTCGATCCTTATGCGCGACCGGCTGTTTCGCCCCCTTCAACTACCGAAGCTACCCTATTCCATGCGGAAGGAGCCGGCGATGCGGCTCTCGACTCGTTAATCGACAAACGTGCCACTGCGACCACTCGGGAGTCGCTCCAAACTACTGCCGCTCAGGATACCGAGCCAAGGACGTCCGGTGGGGTTTCTACCGCAGCGCCGGACGCGCCCCAAAACTCTTCTGCGAGTCGAACTCGCACGGTATCCGACGAAGGTCATGGTGGTTCGGGTAGCAATTCGAAGCAACCGGTCGGTTCCAGGGCCAATCCAACGCTTGACGGCCTCTTGCAGGAGCAGGTCAGGAACGCAGACCCTTCGTTTTCGCCCCCGGCCACGAGCTCGCAAGTTACCTCCAGCGACGTGTGGCACGTTATCAACGAGCTCCTCTTGTTCGCGTCACTGGGAATCAATGTAGTAGCAATCGTCATTGCCCGCCAGTACTATCTTCGGTACTGCATGATCGTTCAAGAAATGCGCCGCCAACCAGCGGACCTGGTACAATAACGGTGCCCGCATTGCGTTGGCAATAAGATTCGTAGCCATGTTCTATGAAAAACGAGTGACGGATGGAGAGTAACCCAGCCACTCAATTGTTCCGCGTGTCTTTTATAGCGCCACTTATTCTAACAACGGTAATTGCCGTGCTGTTTTTTCGAATATTGCAAGCGTTCTTACTACCCCTTTTTGTGGCTTTGGTATTAGTGATTGTTTTTCAACCGGTATTTGGTTGGATATTAATCCGATGTAAGAATCGTCGAACTTTAGCCGCGGCATTGACAACAGGCTTGGTACTAGCCGGAGTCCTTCTGCCCTTCTTTTTATTGGTGAGCTTGGCCGTTGCACAAGGAGTATCGTTTTTTGGTCAGGGAGATTGGAGCGGTATCGCCAATCGTCTGATTCGGCTGCGGCAAACATTTGGCCTCCAGATGCCTTATGAGAGCGTGTTGCGACGCGTAGACCGAACGTTTCTTGAGCTGCGGTCGAGAGTGGATCGCGGTGAAATTCTTACCGAGCAAATGGCCGCACCCCTGGTACAACAATTGGCACTGCTGGCCGACAGGTTAGCTGAGCCGGAGCGAGCCACACTAGGCAGGAAGCTCGAAGAGGCACAGCGGGCTTTAACACTCGCTGCCGGCGAAATGCCGTGGCTCGGCGAAGAGGCGTTGCAGCGGGCATGGCTCCATTATCAAGAGTTTCGTTCGGCGCTATTTGGTGATCCTGTCCGGCGGTGGCTGGTGGAACTGCTGAATCCGGATGCCGCACAGCGCGAACAATGGCGCGATTCGATCCGCCAATTTGTACAAGCCTATCTGGTGCCTTTGGGAGGTGCGACTGTCGTTTTCCTTCTCAAGTTGCTCTTAGGACTTGTCATTAACGTAATTGCCGTTTTTTTCTTTTTTCACGACGGACCGACGATGTTGACAGGGATCGGAAAACTTATACCACTCGATGAAGCCCACCAACGAGAGCTTATCGCCGAATTCGCAGCTGCCAGCCGATCCATAGTGTTGGCTATTGTCGTGTCGGCTTTCGTCCAGGGGTTTTTGGCAGGCATTGGTTTCTGGTTGGCCGGGTTCGATGCGGTATTCTTATTGTCAGGCTTAACCGTACTTTGTGCGGTTATCCCGTTTGTCGGAGCTGCAACCGTGTGGCTGCCCGCCGTTGCGTGGCTGTATTTTATCGAAGAGCGCACGGTGGCAGCCGTTCTCTTGCTGGCGTATGGTGCCGTGGTGGTTTCACAGATCGATAATCTAGTCAAACCCTGGATTCTGCACGGTCAATCTCATTTGCACCCCCTACTAGGACTGATCAGCGTTTTGGGAGGGGTACAAGCCTTGGGCGCGATCGGAGTGTTACTGGGTCCGATCACCGTCGTCTGCCTTCAAACGGCGCTGAAAATCGTACACCGTGAATTAACCGGTGCGAAGACGGATGCTACGCCTCAACTTGCCGCAAGCGCATCCTCGGAGGCCGCATCGTGACTGCCAGCGATCCCAGCCCCCCGAATCGACGTGCCGGGAGGTCCAGGTGGTTAACTGTAGCCCGCCTGGTAGTCGCGGCATTGGTTCTGTGGGGAATTGTCCATACAGTACGAAAGGCGTGGCACGAGCTCCAACGACATCAAACGCGCTGGAGCGATCAGATTCGTCAATTCGATGAGCAATTACAAAAAACGGCACCCGGTACTCCCGCATATTTTGCGCTTGTCAAACAACGCCAACAGCTAGAACGCATGCGCCTCGATTGGCGTAATATCGCGTGGACGCGACTGGTCGGTTGTGCATTGACTTACGCCGCCGCCACTGGATGTGGCTGGTTGTTTTGGTGGGTAACACTGCGCCAGTTGGGACAACGGCCGAGTCTGTGGGGCAGCTTTCGGGCATACGAAATCGGACAATTAGGTAAGTACGTACCGGGAAAAGCCATGGTGGTCATATTGCGAACCGCGCTGGTACAAAGTGAAGCCGTTGCCACTTGGGCAGCGGTTACTGCAGTATTCATCGAGACGCTAACGTTCATGGCCGTCGGGGCTGCCTGGGCTATGGTGTTACTGCCGTGGATCCGTACCACCGATCAGACTCATGCGTGGACAATGGCGACCGTGGTCGTAGGGTTACTAGCGGGGCTGCCGACCCTCCCACCGCTATTTCGACCTTTGCTCGTCCGTGCGCTCAAACACCGCTTAGGTAATGACGCTTCTCGCTCGCTGGCACAAGTCAACTTGCGACTCACCCTCATCGGCTGGGCGCTGTCGGCCGCCGGTTGGTGGCTTATCGCCCTAAGCTTCTGGTTTATTAGCCTGGCGCTTCCGGGAGACCGGCGCGCGTGGACTGAGAGCTTCGGCGATTTACCCAGCCTGCTGGTTGCTGCCAGCTTGGCCGTGGTGTTGGGCTTCGCGTCGTTTCTCCCAGGAGGTGTCGGCGTTCGCGAACTGGTGATCTATGCTGTCCTGGCACCCATGCCGCATTACGGCGCGCTACGAGCCCTGGCTCTAGCACTGCTCGTACGAGTGGTGTGGCTAGGCACGGAATTGCTCTTAGCCGTCCCACTGTATCTCTTGCCGTGTTCCCCTAGCAACGCTAACGTGACCGACAAGGAACCCACAGGGCGCAGGTGGGAGGCAACGCGATGAATCGATCGACTCGTCAGACGGTTCAGTTGTCGGTCATCCTCCCGGTACTAAATGAGCAGGATAGCTTGCGACAGTTGTATCACGAGCTGACCGAAGTATTTGCCAAGAACCGATACGAAGCCGAAATCATCTTTGTCGACGATGGCTCGACGGACGGATCCTGGGAGGTGATTCGCGAATTATCCGCCGCCGACCCTCGCATCACAGCAATCCGCTTCCGCAGGAATTTTGGCAAAGCCGCTGCGCTCACAGCCGGCGTGGAAAACTCGCGAGGAAAAATTCTGATCACCATGGATGCTGACCTTCAAGACGATCCGTCGGAGATCCCACGAATGCTTCAAGCGCTTGATTCGGGGCTGGACGTCGTGAGCGGATGGAAGCGCCGGCGGCACGACCCTTGGCACAAGACCTGGCCATCGCGCGTTTTTAATGTCCTGGTCGGTTGGCTTACCGGTGTTCGCCTGCATGATCACAATTGTGGTTTTAAGTGTTACCGGCGCGAGGTATTTGACGAGGTAAGAATCTACGGTGAGCTACACCGGTTTGTCCCCGTATTGGCTGCAGCACGCGGCTGGCAAGTTGGAGAAATCCAGGTACATCACCGGCCACGGCGCTATGGGCGCTCCAAATACGGCGTGGAACGCTTCATCAAAGGATGGCTCGACTTAATGACCGTATATTTCCTGACCGGTTTCAACCAGCGACCCCAGCACTTCTTAGGGACGGTGGGACTTCTGGCATTCTTCGTTGGCCTGGCGGGTGTCGTGTACCTAACGATCTATTGGCTTCTCGGCCGAATGTATCCGGACTGGGGTCTGTTGCCCTTGCACCATCGCCCGGCTTTGATTTACAGTGTCGGGCTACTTCTGCTAGGAGCTCAACTGGTCTCGATGGGCTTTCTGGCCGAATTAATGACAGCCTACTATGTGCGCGACGCACGCTTATTCTCAATTCGGGAAAAGCTCCCGCCTGGAGACCCCACCGGGTCTTCGTCCCGAGGAAACAACTCTCATTCCGCTACCGTTGAGCCGCTAGATCGGCAGGCGCCCCATCAGCAATCCTCGGGTGAATCCCGGATGCCCCCCAGACAGGATGAGGTGTAATGGAGGGAGTTTCGTTGCCGTCGCAACACAACCGCCACCATGTCACCGCACTCTGGGTGGTCGCGGGTGCGGCGGTCGTGGTGGGCCACCTGATGCATGTGCGTTCCGAGTTAGGCCGCACGCCGCTCCTGAGCGCGAACGATCGAAGCCGGTGGGCCACCGTGCGCAGTTTAGTCGAGCACGGCACGTACGCGTTGGATCCCGTGATGTTTACAGCCGATGGAAAGCAGGATCGAGAATGGTATTCGATCGACATTGTCCGACACGTCGGACAGGATGGGCGAGAGCACTTTTATTCAAGCAAACCGCCACTTTTTCCTACTCTGGTGGCCGGACTCTATTGGGGGCTCCGCGCGATAACCGGTGCTTCTCTTGCCAACGACCCGTTCTATGTCGTGCGTTCGCTTTTGCTTCTAGTCAATGTCCTACCCCTAATTGTTTACTGGTGCCTGATAGCCCACCTAGCGGGACGCTGGTGCACCGATACGTGGCAACTGGCATACATCATGGCAGCGGCAGTCCTGGGTACGCTTCTTACCCCGTTTGCTGTTACGCTCAATAACCATTTGCCGGCGGCCGTTGGTGCCGCACTGTCCGGTTGGCTGGTGCTACGCATTATCACTAATCATAAGTCGCGATGGTATGACTTCGCTGGAGCTGGTTTTTTCGCCGGTTGGACCGTTGTAAATGAATTGCCGGCAGTAACATGGCTTGTGGCTACTGGTTGGGGATGTGCATCGCGATCCGTTCGGATGACATTTCTGGCATTTCTTCCCTCGGTACTTCTGTGGTGTGGGGCTTTCGAGATATGCAATTACGTGGCGCATCAAAGCTGGCTTCCCCCGTACATGCACCGTTCGGATGGGCCGGTGCTGGGCACTTGGCAGATGGAACCGCCAGAGAAACTCCAGGCCCACACACTATCCTTGGGGCAGCGGCAACTGATTCAATCCCACCTGGGGCTCGTTCTCTCCGAACAAGCACGCCTCATACCCCGCCATCTTCCATCCGCCTGGATCTTATTGGACGAATCCCAAGCGCTTCGGCTTGCCCTAGCCTGGGAAGGCAACCGTGTGACAGCTCGCCAATGGGACAACTGGTATGAATTCGAAGGAACTTATTGGACGGAAGAACGCAAACGCGGCGTGGATCGTGGCGAACCGAATGCGTGGATTTATTTGTTCCATGTTTTGATTGGTCATCACGGACTTCTGAGTTTGACGCCGATTTGGTGGTTAATCCCCATCGGGATTTACCGCTGGTGGCACCATCCACAACGTGCGTTTCGCTGGGTCGCGCTAGGGATCTTGATCGTCTCGGTTGTCGTTCTGACCTTCTACGTGACGCGCCCCGTCGAAGATCGCAATTACGGTGGGGTATCTTGTGGCATGCGGTGGCTGCTGTGGTTAACACCGGTTTGGATGTTTTGCCTCATCGGCGCTATGCCGATCGTGTCCCAATATCGGTGGAGTCGCGGAGTGGCTGTGCTGCTATTGGCAGCCTCAATTTTTTCCGTTGCGTATTCCCTATCCAATCCGTGGCGGCATCCCTGGATATTCGACTACTGGAGTTCGCTAGGGTGGATACGGTACTGATCCAGCTCCCTAAGCCATGCACCGAACCTCTGGACCTGTGTGAGCATCGTGGTTGTAGGTGAGATTGTGCCGCAGTTTGGCAGACCAAGTGTAGGTCTACCGATTTCCACTCAACCCAACGTGACCATGTACCCGGTCAACACGTGATTCCGGGCGAAGGCGTTCTATTTAGCGAGTGGAGTGCTCCAAAGTAAAGGCGCTAAGGCGCAACGACGCAGCGAAGAGAAGAGATACGCGGCAATTGCCTACTTGCGCCTTCGCATCAAATCTCCTTTCGGCTTTGCGTTGAATTGAATAAGCCGCTCCCTTGCGGTCGCGCCTCTGGTGAGCCCTCGCTCGACGCAGCGCCTTTGCCAGGAAGTCCCCGCATCGTCTCACATTTCGTTCGGCCAAAAAAGGCATACCTACGCCAGGCCCGGCAAATGACCGAACCATTTCATTTACCATCAAGACCTGAGTGCTTCTTGATGGTAAGCAAGTTGTTCGCGCTGAGCACTCCGGTGTGATGCGTGTTCGGCATTTGCCATTTCGTGGCCGCGAGGATTGGACGCAAACGAGCAAAGGTGCAGGAAAACAGACACTTGGCAAGACCGGGTAGCGGCTTGGTCATGAATTTTTCGTGCTACCGGGTTATTTTGGTGAAACTGGCTTACCTGAGTCGTGGCATTATCATCACTGCGGGCCCATGGAGGGGCCTTGGGCAATAATGGTTATTTCCCAACCGGCAGCGGGTACTGCCAACTTACTTATTTTTTCCTCTGCGTCTCGGCGTTAAAAAACTTTTCACCTCCAAATGCGACGTACACTCCATGGAGACGGACACCTCGTTTTCATTCCTACCGCAGTAAATTGGCAAGCGTCCGCGATGGCCCGCCTACTTCACCAAGACTCCACCTACAACCAAGACGCACACACAAAAAATCGAGCTTGGGCAATTATTGATGTTGCTCGAATATGGACCGATCCGTATATCTATCTCGCAATCGAAGTTCCCTACGGCTCGAATGGCGGCGTTGCGCCTGCCCTGTCAGCGTTTCGGAGAGCACTCGATGCGATTCATCAATTGTGGCGGGTATCCGAGCTCAATCTGCTGTCTACTCATTCTAGGTGTAGGGATTGTAAACGGAGGTGGGTGTTCCCGCACGGGGCAAGAGGAAGCGCGGGCCAAGCCTCCTGCTTTGAGTGTTACCCAGGGCGCGACGACGGCAGCCACGTCGAAACAGTATGCCTCCACGTCTAACGAATCAGGGGCTGCTCAGAATGCACTCCTCAAGCAATCCAACGAACCAAATCCTTTGCTGGTAGAAGTGAAAACGACTTTGGGAAGTTTTGTGATAAAACTCTTTCCTGACAAAGCACCGCGGACCGTCGAGAATTCCCTGGAAAACTACGTTAAGCGGGGCTATTACGAGCAAACGATTTTCCACCATGTGGAGCGGGACTTTATGATCGTTGCGGGTGGTTACGATATGGATCTAAAACCCAAACCCGCACGAGCATGGATACGCAACGAATCCAACAATGGGCTGAGCAACCGTCGTGGTACGGTAGGGATGATGCGACACCCGGACTATCCGCACAGTGCGACGTCGCAGTTCTTTATCAACGTTGTTGACAACCCCGCATTGGATTACCAGCCGTCGCCGGCAGCAGATCAACCCGAAGCACCATACGGCTACACGGTATTCGGGGAAGTTGTTTGCGGAATGGAGGTTGTCGACCGAATTGCAACAGTACCGACACGGGCCCGAGGTGAGTTTCCAGCTGTGCCGATCGAACCGGTGCAGATCCTCTCCGTGCAGCGAATTTCGGGTAACGATGTTCCCTAATCGCTTGTAGCTCGGCGAATACCTGGCGGCTCGGCGCTTGCTGTGCCAACTAGCTAGATTTCTATTACAATAGTGGTTGCGTTATCACGCAGCGAACAACTTTGGAACAATTCGCTGTTTAGTCGTACCGCCAGTTCAGAGCACTGTTTGAGGACATTATTGGCATGCCATTAGAGCGATTGGGGCCGTACCGCATTGTGCGATTGTTAGGGCGCGGTGGAATGGGGTCGGTTTACGAGGGCCTCGATGAACAGACACAACAACGTGTGGCCCTGAAAACGCTGTCGGCTGCTTATGCCGAGGATGAGGCATTTCGTGCACGGTTTGCTGCAGAGATCGAAGCCCTGAAGACGTTATCCCACCCGAACATTGTACGGCTGATTGGCTTCGGCGAGCAGGATGAAACGCTTTTTTACGCAATGGAGCTGGTCGAGGGATCAAGTTTGCACGACTTAGTCAAGAACGGCTACCGTTTCACCTGGCA
Organism: uncultured Pirellulaceae bacterium; assembly: GCA_964425225.1. Taxonomy (GTDB): domain Bacteria; phylum Planctomycetota; class Planctomycetia; order Pirellulales; family Pirellulaceae; genus BPJU01. The sequence goes on from CAYRMD010000085.1 coordinate 12,219, forward strand.
AGAAGTTATCGACGTTGGCATTCAGGTCGCTGGCGCCTTGAAGCATGCTCATGATCACGGCATCATTCATCGCGATCTCAAGCCTGCGAACCTGTTGCGCACGGCGGATGGAACAATCAAATTGACCGATTTTGGCATCGCCAAGATTTTCGGGGCCAGCCATTTGACGACGGCCGGCGGAGTAATTGGGACTGTCGACTATATGGCGCCGGAGCAAGCGGAAGGGCGCGGGGTTACGGCACGATCCGATTTGTACTCGCTCGGGGCCGTGATGTACACGTTGTTGGCTGGCCGTCCTCCCTACGTGGGACATTCGGCTACGGAAATATTCTTCAAAATGCGCCATCAACAGCCCGAACCGCTCCACACACTAGCTCCTCATACACCGGAGCCGCTTGCCGGATTGGTCATGGAGTTATTGGAACGAGACCCCAATAAGCGGGTCCCCACGGCCCTAGTGCTTGCCAAATGCTTACGGGCGATGTTGTATGTTCTTAGCCAAGAGGAATCGTCCTCGGAAAAGTCATTGCTCTCTACGGCGCCGAGCTCCAGCGCAGGTCCGATCGATTTAGACCAGACGCAATGCACTTCGCCTCCGGAACCACCGCCAACGCGCCCTGTCGAGTCGGAAAACGTTGATCGCATGTCGTGGCAGAGCGAGACGGTGTTCACGGCCAATCCTGAAGTGCGCTTCGTACGCAGCGATCCCGGTTCGGAGGAATTGCGTTTAGCAGAGGAGCCCCAAGCAGCTCTAAGTGGCTCCGTCACGCGCCAAGATTCCTTAACAAGAGTTTCACGCGCCACTAAACCGACGGCACGCTTCACGACTGTCGATGAATGGAAAACCCATCAGTCGCGGAAAACTTTGCCGCACGTCCCACTCAGTCTGCCCATTTCTGTTCCACAATTAATTTCGGGCGCTGTCTTACTCGGCGGCATCCTCGTGTTAGGAGCAGCCGTATGGTACTTGCGACAACCACCGTCGGCCGATCGGCTCTTTGCCAACATCGCAGAGGTTGTAAGTCAGTCGGAAAAAGGTGACTACATGTATGCGCGCGATAACATCGAGTTTTTCCTCCAGCACTACGGCGCGGATGCTAGGGCCGAACAGGTTCGCCGATGGCTATGCGAACACGACGCTTTTCGATTGTGGCGCAAGCTAGAACGCCGTGCCAGACAGAAGGGCGGCATCGAGTACTTATCAAACGTGGAACGCCAGTACGTCGTGGCCATGCGAGAAGAGGGTCGAGACACCACAGAGGCGATAAAGCTCTTCGAAAAACTGCTGAATGACGTTGGTAGTGAGCCGCCGCAGAGCCCCGACGAACAGGCTTGTATCGAGCTAGCGCGACAAAAGCTTAGCTACTTGCGCAGTGATGCGTCACCCTCCCTGTCCGATTCTGCCACGGCGGAACCCAACGAAACGACCCAAAACGCATCGGCTCAAGCTGCGTTGACCGAATCGCATACCGGCTCTGTGGAACCACCGTGATCGCTACAAGTAAGTTCGGTACCGACACGAATCCATGCATCCAAAGGGGTGATCCCACGTGAAACGGCGAACCTCGGCGGCCGAATACCACACTACATATACGCTACTCCGACGGCCACTCCGACGAGCATAACACCGATTCCCAACAGAATTGACGAACGCACTTGGCGGGTGCAGCCGGTCAGAATTGCTAAGCAGGGCAAACTGACCGGCGGCAACACCACCAGGAGCGTCGCGGCCGGCGCATAACAGCCCGAGGCGATCAGTTGGTGTGCCAGCGGGATTTCACTCCAAGTAGAGACCATCAATAGCGTTCCGCCGATGGCAGCCACCAACACACTCCAAATATCGTTGGAACACCCAATAGGCAGCACGTCAAAAATCCAAGCTGCCAACGCACTGACCGCCAACATAACAGGCACGAACCAAGCCGCCAGCTTCCCGGAAGCCCATAGCCATTTTGCGACAAGTTCGGTTGGCGAAGCTGGAGCATGGGCGGCGGCTGTGCTTACGAATCGATTTCCGGGCTCCAACGGTGTGCACGACTCGGGCTTGGGCTGGCGTGACGACAGGCTCGTCCCGCTCAGTTTGACCACTGCGTAAGCCAAAACGGCCGGCAAGAACAGCCCCGATGCGATTCGCAAAGCAGAAAATGGGGCTGGAAGGAGGACGCCCGCGAGCACCAGAGTAGTAACGTTAACCATAGGTGCGGCGACAACAAAAGCCAACAGGAATTCGGCAGATACTCCCCGGCGTTGCAAAGTCGGGGCCCACGCTGCGGCACAACACGAACAAAACGGTTGCGGGACAGCGAAAACGGTTCCCCATAATCCTCCGGTTAACCCTCGGCGTGCAGCAAAGCGTTCCAGGGGCAACGGCAAATAGACCATGGCCAGGCCCGAAAGCAGCAAACCTAACAGCGTGGCATGCCAAACCGTTAACCCATAGGCTGCTGCCACTCCGAGCGGTTTCCACGCGCCCTGCCAGCCGAATCCATCCAACCAACCGGCGGAAAGCTTGCGCGCCTCGATTGCTCGTTCTGCTGCAACACCGCGGTATACAAACAGGTCGATTACCAACAGCGCCAGCAAAATAGCAGCCGCCACACCCACCATGCGTCGATTGAGCTGCGACGCCGTGCGGCGCTCCTGGCGACGCAGACTTGCGAAAGACCCAACCGCTATCGTAAATCCCAAGGCGCCCAGCACCACCTGTCCATACCCAAACACAGCGTAGGGGGAGCGCCATTTGTATTGCCACACTCCCTCGGCTTGGGCAAAAAGAAACCCCCGCCGAACGTCGACCATGGCCAACAACACCAAGCCAATCCCCAGCAGCAGTGCGATGCACGCAATACCATAACCGGACGCGCCTCCCCTGCCGTTTTGATCATGCTCGTTCAACGAAGTTGCCATAGCCAATCCACTTTTGCAAAGGCTGTCGCGTGACAGCATCCAGCTGATGCAGCGTTTGCGCCCCCACCAACCACGCCCTCACTCAGCTAACCGAGCACGCCCCTTCCACAATACCGAGCAACTCCACCCTGCTGGGGGACTCCACGTCGCAATCTTGGACGCTGTGACACTAGGGTTTGGTGGCTAGGCGAAATCACTTACTGCGTTGCATACGACAACACCAGTTGTCGATCGCCCCTTCGGAGCTCGATGGTTATTGTACTGCCGCGTGGTTTACTGAGCGCGTAAGCAATAAAGTCCGTTTCTCGTGCCGGTGCGGGCTTTCCGTCAACCTTCAGGATCACATCACCCACTTGAAAGCCTGCACGCATGGCCACCGCATGCTCGCCATACTGGCCAACATGATGGACGTACAGTGCGGGAACCGATTCACTCAGCCGCAAACGCTGACGCACATCGCTGGACAACTCGGTGAGTTTCATGCCGCCGGTCGCTTGACGTCGTAGATCCCACGTGGTCGGCCGCCACGAAATATCACCGGCGCGACGCCAACCTTCCGGCAATCGAAGGGCAAGAGATACCGTGCGATCACCCCGGCGAACCACAGCCGGAAGCGTCGCTGGGGAGGCAGTACGGTGCAAAACCCACTGGATATCGGCAATGGAAGCTAGCGGTTGCCCACCCAACTGCTCCAAGTCATCGCCGGTCTGCAACCCGGCCCGTGCAGCCGGAGAACCGGGTTCGACCTCTACGACTCGGGCGCAATAATCCGGATCCATTCGTAACCCGATGACATCCGGCAAGGGTTGCGGGAACAACAACTCGTCCGGCAATCGCCCCGAGGTTTTCCTAGCTACCTCTCGCTCCGCCTCGCGCACCTGATGGCAATGGATGCAACTGGCCACTACCTGGCCTTGAATATCCAAGCGCGACGTGTAGCGGCCACGCAACGACGGGAATTCTTCAGGGAAAGCCACTGGAATGCTGCCCGACTGCTTTCCCACAAACAGCGCCTTGTTCGACGGGTACTCGGCATGCCACGCCAAAACGCGCTCCATCGCACGACGAAGCCCGGCGAGCGTCATATCTTGCTCTTCGGGTCGATGCGACCGCGTACCGAAACGACCGTACACCGTGCCATCGGCGTTCAAGAACATGAGATGCATCGATTGATCGAAGTCAAATTGGAATAGCCGTAGGTCCTGCCCGTTCATGTGGATAATGCGGACACAGACAAACTGGTCGAGCAAGTCGCTTAATTCGGCTTCGCGTTCGATTAGCTGATTGTCAAACCCGCTACACGCCTCGCACGGCACGCACCGAAATACGACCAGCAACGGCTTGTTTGTCTTGGAAGCTTGTTCGCGAGCTTGTGCGAAGTCATTATAGATCCACCGTTGGCTCTGCGAAAAACGCTCGATGTCGCGCCGCACGAGAGTTGCGCGATCTTGAGCCGACACCAAAAAGCTTGTCACGCATGCAATCCACAATCCACTAGCAGCCAATGCATAGTACCTCATTCTCTGCCTCTTCTCTGATCGCGTCCCAAATTGTCCCACAACCAAAGTAGCGCAATTCACACGCTTCATCTGGCCATCGCCGACTTGAGGGGTAGTCGGGCGAACATGATTGTTATAATCGGGGGTAAAGCATCCGCCAAGCGAGCGCTGTGGTGGATAGGAGCGCTGTGGTGGATAGGTAAGTAGGAATTTCGCTGACAAGAGGACCCCGTCGATGGCCATCGATCCGGTGTGTGGCATGGAGGTCGACGAGCGTACGGCCTTGAGCTGTGAAAAAGATGGCACTCGTTATTACTTTTGTTGCGAGCATTGTCGCCGCGTTTTCCTTTCGGAGGCATCGCCGCAAGGAACATGGGTTTCTTCGATTCTTCCGGTTGCTCACAACAACGCGAGGGTTGGTGGCTTTACACAGGTTTCGGGCGACCAAGCGGATCGGTCCGGACCGGAACTACCCCAGCCGACGCGCTACATCTGCCCGATGTGTAGCGGCATAAGTGCCCCACGCCCCGGCAATTGCCCAAAATGCGGCATGTCGCTCGAACCGCTTGAGCCCCTGACGGGGGCCGTCTATCGCTGCCCCATGCATCCAGAAGTCGAACAACCAGGTCCAGGTTTGTGTCCGATCTGCGGCATGCCGCTGGAAGCCTCCTTCGAACCTCGGGAAGACGTTGCAGAGTTGGCCGACATGATGCGGCGATTTCGTGTGGCCGCACCACTTGCGGTCATACTATTGGGTATAGCCATGGGACCGATGTTAGGGCTTCCCCTCGATCGTTGGTTGGGGCAGCCGATTCACCAAAGTATCCAATTCCTGATATGCACGATCATTGTTTTTTTCTGTGGATGGCCGATTCTGCAGCGTGCCGCAGCCTCCGTTCGTTCGAGGCACTGGAACATGTTCACGCTGATTGGTCTTGGAGTTCTGGTCACCTACCTATTCAGCATCGCGGCGATGCTTGTGCCCGGTTGGTTTCCCAAACCGATGCAGCATGAAGGGTACGTGCCGGTTTACTTTGAGGCAGCCGGTACCATCATGGCATTGGTACTTTTAGGGCAGGTGCTGGAAATGCAGGCGCGGCGAAGGACCGGTAGCGCCATCCGCGAGCTGCTGTCGCTCGTCCCACCCCGTGCGGTCCGTATTCATGACGGACACGAGGAAGAAATTCCCGTTGCGTCGATCGTCGTCGGAGATCGTTTACGTATTCGCCCCGGCGAAAAGATTCCCGTCGATGGGCATGTGGAATCGGGTACCACGACGGTGGACGAATCGATGTTAACGGGCGAACCTTACCCGGTCCGAAAAGGTCCGGGTGACGCCGTGGTAGGCGGTACTCTCAACCAGACAGGTGCCGTCGTGATGATCGCCGATCGAGTAGGCGCTCAGACACTGCTCGCTCAAATTGTCCAACAGGTAATCGCTGCTCAGCGAAGCCGTGCTTCGTTACAGCGAATTGCCGACCGAGTTTCTGCGTATTTCGTGCCAGGGGTGGTTCTAATAGCGCTTGGTACGTTTGTAGCCTGGATGGTGCTGTCAAATGACCTCGCTTACGCGCTGATTACCAGTGTGTCGGTATTAATGATCGCGTGCCCTTGTGCCCTGGGTCTCGCCACTCCCATGTCGGTGGTCGTGGGTGTAGGCCGTGCGGCTCAATTCGGTATCCTCGTGCGAAACGCGGAGGTCCTAGAGAGGCTAGCCCGCGTCACTACGGTCGTGTTCGACAAGACCGGTACCCTAACGGAAGGCCAGCCACAGGTCGTCGCCCTATCTGCGGCAGAACCGTTTACCGAAAACGACGTTTTGGCATTTGCAGCAGCCGTCGAGCGCTGGAGTGAACATCCGCTGGCCGGGGCTATCGTGAAGGCCGCTCAGCAACGAAACGTAACCGTCCCGCCTGCCACCGACTTTCAATCCGAAACAGGGGCCGGCGTCCACGCATGGGTCAACGGATGCCGTGTGCGCGTCGGCCGTCATCCGTGGCTGCAAGCCCATACCGATCCATGGCCCGACTCGCTCTTGGAGACCGCCGAGCGCTGGCAAGCCGATGCCCGCAGTGTAGTTTTCGTTTCTGTCAATCACCAGCCGTGCGGGATCCTGGCTATTAGCGACCCGCTGCGAGCGGGCAGCCAGGAGACTGTGGCCGAGCTGCATCGTTTGGGCATCCAACTGGCACTGGCTACCGGGGATCACGAGTCAACGGCACGTGCCATTGCCCGAGAGCTGGACATCGACCGCGTTATGGCCGGCGCTACCCCTGCTGACAAACAAAGCTTGGTTACCGCGCTCAAACAGGAGGGCCACCGAGTGGCCATGGCGGGCGACGGGATCAACGATGCTCCAGCTTTAGCTGCAGCCGATGTAGGCATTGCGTTGGCCACGGGTACCGACGTAGCCGTGGCCGCTGCGGACATCACCCTATTACACGGCGACATTCGCTCGATAGCGCGGGCGATCCAATTGAGCCGCGCTGTAGTTGCCAATATCTATCAAAATCTGACGCTGGCCTTCGGATATAACCTGTTCGCTATTCCTGTTGCGGCCGGAGCACTGTACCCCTGGACCGGTTGGCTTCTGAATCCCATGCTGGCAGCGGCAGCCATGAGTCTGAGCGACGTTTCGGTGGTTGCCAATGCCTTACGCTTGCGGCACGTGCTGCGCTCTACACGAGAACTCGAACCGTAGCGACTCCAGCGTCACCCATTCAAAAAATACTGCCCGGCCAATACATCCTTTTCTTGTCACCGTTCGGCCTTCTCTCGCCGCGAACCTCCACACCGACAAAGCCCGGTGCTGTGCCGAATTTCACCGAAATTACTTGGTTCGGCTCTTGCTATCGAGCAGGCCTTTAGCGTGGAAGGCAATGCAACGCGAGAACGCAGAAACAAAAAAAGAGCCGGGACCGATTTACAGATGATCCAACGACGATGAGTTCTTGCACAAGCCTGACGGGGCTGCCCTTGAAAAACTCCGCAAATCGATGCGGCATTTCCTGCTCGATCGAAGGGCCTCGAGCGTTGCCCTGCAGCATTTGGCACAAGTCGAGTTTAAGGAACCTCTGCATAATTCGCCCGTATTGTACGGAACCTTTTAACAAGTC
>CAYRMD010000086.1:0-19577 GCA_964425225.1 uncultured Pirellulaceae bacterium
CTAAATTGAACTTGTACTTCACGTATCGGCGACCGTAAAGGAACGGTTCATTGCCAAAGGGAAACACACTCTCGCGTCGGCACGGATTGAGAACCCTGATTGAACGGGTGTGACGCTCCAAGAGCGTAAGAGCACGGCATGTTGGGGCGGTTTCCCGACTCGCCCCGATCGAAGACTGTAGATCGATTCGCAATATGCCGCTCCCTTACGGTGCGGCTCTGTTCGTAGATGCCTGTTGATTGTAGGTGAGATTATGCCTCGGTTTCGCAAGCCCTTTTTCCGTTCAATCCGATGTGGCCACGCACGTAGTCTCTACATGATTCCCGGTAAAGGCGTTTTATTGTGCGAGTGGACTAAGTACCGCGAAGGCGCAACGAAGACACCATGTCGCGTCAATCGCCTAACAGCGCCTTAGTCTCGTTGCGCCATTGCTTTTTTCCAGTTGCCTCAATCTCGCCTCAATCCAGAGGTAGACACGCAAACTTCGCACGTGCGTGACACTATAGTACCCAGCGCGATGAACTCACCTACAAGCACGATATACACGCCTTCAGTGCCGGCGTTTGCGGCCGGGAAAACGCAATACGCCGAAGAAAATCGACTCTGTCGAAATGCAGCGCCCCAACGGCGTACGAGCACAGGTATGCACTACCACTCTTGCTGTTGCTTGGTTTAGCGCCTTTGCGTTGCATCTTTTCCCAAGTTACGCCCCTCCCAGACGGCAATACGCGAGCCAAGTCGGGCCGTTTCCAAAAAACCGGCGTTCATCGTGCGGGTAGTCACACGCAGGCTATGATTAGCCAAGCCGTTAGTCGTGCGTAGTTGCCGTAGACCCTCCGGTGACTCACCAGCACCCGGTAGACAATCTCTGGAGGCTCGCCCGTACGCGTAACGCTTGGGAAGACTCTTCGTCGTCGAGCCTCACGCGTATCCTTACTGTTCAAGCCACCTTCAAATCGGTGCAGCCACCAACGACCGCTTCAACATGCTAAGCTAGTAGTGCCTGGCACCACAAAGGAGAGATGCCCGTGGTAGGCAACGTGTGGATACTACTGGCCATTTTGTTATCGTTCGTAGCCGGACAACTTGCACTGGGTATCACCGAATGGCTGATGTTCAACAAACCGCACGACTCTGGGGCTGCTGGGTTATTGTTAGACTTGGCTAGTGAAGCGAAGGATCTGTCAAGTCCACGCGACCTGTCGCCAGAGCCGACACCGGCAGACGAGATATCCCATCCGGCGATCGAGCCGCCCACGACCGACAACGCACCTCGCTCTGGCGGGTGCGTTGAAACTCCAGCCCCATCCCCTACGGGCCTGACCGATGGCGACACTGTTTTGAACTTTTTCAGGACGAGTCGCCCTCGGGGACGTTATTGCGAAGCTACAGCCCCCTCCCGTGTTCTGTTGCATTTTCCAAGTTCCGTGGGACACTGTACCAGGCCAAGAATGGCAGGCGAAACTCTCGCGGATTGCGTCGTAGAAGATCGTTGCGGCGGATCAGCAAGGGGACGGAGTCCATTAGCCAGGCGCATGCTGTCGACAAATGGCTAACGCCACTTCCACGCACGTCAGCAAATCCAACGCATTATGCAGCAACACGCGATCGATGAGGTCGGTGCGCCCCCGTTGAACGAATTGATCATAAACCCACGGAATGTACTGTCCGGGGATGTCGCCAACTCGCCGACGTTGGCAGATGGCTAATTCCAGAGTTTGCAAACGGAAATCCGGCAGACAACCCCGCCACAGACGGCGACTCAAATGCAATAGGTCGATGTGCGCAAGCTCGCCGGGTTCGCCATGCGCCGTTGTGCTGCCGGTTCGTTTAAATCTCCGGGGATAATCGAGCCCAAACCAACGAAGGGTACGATCGCGCAGGGTTGGCCAATCGAATGCCTTACCATTGAAGCTCACCAGCAACGCAGCCTCGTAAATGTAACGCCACGCCTGCTCCAGCAACGCTTTTTCTTCTCCCGGATTCCGCGCCAAAAACTGAGTCAATCGCCAACCGTCCGTTGACCACCGGAGTAACCCAACTAAAAAAACCATGGAGCCATACAGTCCGGATGTTTCAATATCAAAAAACAACGCTCCCTTAACGATGGTCGAAGACAGTTTCTGCACTGCTTCCTGCCCATCCGAGCATCGAGCGGTACCGGCTCGTGCCAAACCGCTCGGTAGCCTGCCTTCAATCTGCCGATAAAACCGGCTCAACGGCACGGTCAAACGCCAACAACTCCCAAAACTACCCTCCACCTGCTGGCCGTCGGCATAGGATATCAAACCGCCGATCTGTTTAGCCTCCAAAGTAACGTCGGAGCTGTGGTACGAAGCACCTCTCGAGACGCGATTCACCACGCAGCCTTTCTTCGAATCGTCGCGCGATAAGTCCAAATGCTGTCGGCGGTACCAATGGCGCAACCGTGCCCACAGCTCATTCTGGGACATGGCTCCTTCCATGATCCATCAACCCCTGTCATTGGAGGATCATTCATGTAGCGGCCCGTTTTCCAGAACGCTTCTATCGTATAGCAGATAGCCAATTCCGCCAACGCAAGTAACAAATAATCCGAAAGAATCTTCGCCCGTTAGCTTTTTAAACCGCATAACAATTCACTCTGGCTCAGTACTCTAATGTGCAGATTCCATCACCCCACTTGCGATGAACCAGGCCCCACCGCCACGGGTGCAAAAGCACATGCCAATCCATGGCTATGTTGGTTTCGAGCCTATCCATAGATTGGGTCTGATGGCTTCAGGTTCCATATCTCATTAGGGAGAAAAGAACATTTCTTGCCATCAATACCTGCTGATAACACAAGGATCATCAAGCGCTCGACCTGGATCAGTACCACGATAAGTTTGATGACATCGTTCGTCCCCAAATTGGATGTACACCACGATACGGGGCGAATCTATTCGAAAAGTACCAACCGGCTAATAAAGAAAAACGGCTGTTCCAGCGACATACTTTTTACAATGTCCAACCATGATGATCGGAATTGAAGACCGGCTGGCGCTGATTATCACTCACCGGCAGCCGTGCGTTATATACTTTCCACGACGAGCACGTTTGTGCCGCACCAAAAAGTGATGAAGCGTATGCGGTCGAAACGTAATAACCGCATTATCCGCTGCGGAGGCAACTCGGGTTGATCATTTGCGATTACGTTGCCGCAAAGTCTCTCCATGAGGTAAGCCTCTTCTAACGGACGTTTGTAGGACTTAGAATGCCGTGTGTGCGTCACATTCGTAGGTAAAAAATGTTGACGCAACGACGCAAAGACACAAAGGGGCGGTTAGGTCATGGACGTGGGGTTGGCACCTTCATTGCGCCTTTAAGCCTTAGCGCCTTTGCGTTGAATTGAATTGGCAGCTCCCCTCACGGTCGCGGCTCTGTTGGGGCGCCGCTCCCCCGGTCGCGGCTCTGTAAAGCTATCCATCTTCGGACGCAATTGGCAGAACCCGGGTGATAGCCCACTCGGTTACAGCCACGTCCTCCTTACAAAAGAGACGCACACACGAATGCAGCAGTAGCATAATAATCCGATCAACCGTTAAGGCCGGAACTTGGGCTAATGAGTTGAGGATGCGTTTCCCCAAGAGTTTTTTCAGGTTGGACGCGTTTTCCAACTGCCGTTTGTACGACTTAGAATTCGCTCGGCCCTATTCCGGAGAGACTTTTTGTTTAACGTCTTGCGATATGCGTCCTAGCGGGATTTCGCCGCTAGCAGTCCACTGTTCATAGCCTGGCTGTTAATCTAATGAAAATAAATAAAGCGTACGATATATAGGATCTAGATGAACCAAGTCAGATAGGATGTCTGGCCTGGGCGGCGCGAATTGGGCTGGCTTTGTGGGGGTCGGTCCAAGCGACGTCGCATACTTTTGCGGTCATGGCACAAATGTCCCCTTACCAAGCGACAGCGGGTCGGTGCTTCGTCCGCGGCTACTGGGTGCCCGTCGCTTGCTAAGGCAGGATATTTGCCGCCATGCCGCTTTTTGTTTTTACCCAAAATGCGAGTGTGTGCGTCTTGTTTGCAGGCGAGATTTTTCCTTAGTTTGGCCGACCTGGCATAGGTCTAGCTTTTCTCCATCAACCAGAAGTAAAGCGGAGCACACCAGCTCATCCACATGTCATTAGCGGGGACACCGGTCTAGCTTTTCTCCAGCAACCAGAAATAAGCGGAGCTCAAGTCCATGTTTTCCTTCTCGGAAAAGGCGTTCCAACGAGCTAAGGCTCAACAGAACCGCAACCGTAACCGAGTGCGGCCAATTCCATGCAACGCAAAGGCGTAGGGAGATTTAATGCAGAGGCACAAAGGCTCTTAAGTAAGCCTTTGACATGTCGCTCGTGTCTTCGTTGCGCCTCTGCGCCTTTGCGTCAAAACTTACAACTGTTTACCTACCAATGCGGCGCACGTTCGGGCTCGGTTATCGGCACGCTGACCTGTATACCGACAGTATCCAGGTTACAAGAAGAGTGGGGTTGAAAGGTACGACGTTTTTCGGCAGGCGAACGTTGCGGAAGCTGCATTGTCCTTTGGTGCACGAACCGCTATAGTAAACCGGCGTTCAGATGTTATTATTTGTATACAACCGGCAAAGCCGGTACTATGGTAGGGATTCAATGAATGATCAGCTCGGAGGTCACAGCTGTAAGGAAGTGGGAACATGGACGTTGAGAGGCTTTTGGCGAAAATTCAGTCTGATCCGAGGTATAGCGGACAAATCGTGCACATTGAGCGTTTGGGGAGGCGTGCGGCGCGACATGGCCGATTGCAGAGTCCGCTACCGGCTGAGTTGGAAAGGTTATTGGCCGAGCGGGGCATAACAAGCCTGTATGTCCATCAAGTACGTGCTATCGAGGCAGCTCGTCAGGGACGTGATTTCGTAGTCGTTACCGGCACGGCAAGCGGTAAATCCCTGTGTTATCACTTGCCCATTCTAGAACGGGGTTGGCACGACCCATCGAGTCGGGCGCTATATCTTTACCCGACGAAAGCTTTGTCCCAGGATCAGTTGCGCGGGCTCGGCTTGTTGTTGGGAGATGAACTGTCGAGATTTCGCCCACAGGTTTACGACGGCGACACACCGGTTTCGCTGCGTCGTCGGGTTCGGAGCGAGTCGCGATTGGTCTTGACCAATCCGGACATGCTCCATGTATCGATTCTTCCCAACCATCCGCAATGGGCCGTTTTCTTTTCTGAGTTGCGATTCGTGGTGATTGACGAAATTCATTTGTATCGTGGCATTTTTGGGGCCCACGTGGCCAACGTATTGCGGCGGCTGGAGCGAGTTTGTACTCACTATGGGAGCCGGCCGGTTTATTTGGCTGCCAGTGCGACGGTTGCCAATCCGGCAGAATTCGCGGCCAGACTACTCCATCGACAGGTGGAGGTGATTGACGACGATGGAGCCCCTCGGGGTCCAAAATGGTTCGTGTTCTGGAATCCTCGGGCTGCTGATGGGGCGGCGCGCACGGCAACGGACGACGCTGTCTGGTGGCTTGAAGAACTGATAGGCTATGGTGCTCAAGCTTTGGCATTTACCCGAACGAGGCAGGCGGCAGAGTTGATTTACCGATATTTGCGCGAGCGCCTGGAAGAACGGGGTTCTCCTGCGACAGCTCGCGTCCGTGCTTACCGGGGTGGATATTTACCCGACGAACGGCGCCAGATCGAACAGGGCCTGTTTTCCGGACAACTTCAAGCGGTTGCCTGTACCAATGCCTTGGAGCTCGGGATCGACGTCGGCTCGCTTGATGCTGCCCTGCTGGTCCATTATCCCGGCTCGATTGCGGCCACGTGGCAACAAGCTGGACGTGCCGGAAGGCGGCAAGAAGAAAGTCTGGCTGTGTTGTTGGCGGGCAATGACCCGGTCGATCAATACTTGTTGCGGCATCCGAACTTCTTTTTTGGGCAAAGTCCTGAACATGCGGTGGTCGACCCGGCTAATCCCTATGTTCTAGCCATGCACTTGCCAGCCGCAGCTCACGAACTGCCCTTGAACGCCGACAAAATAAGCGAGGAGTTTGCTCCGGCTGCACGGCAGATCGTGGACCTGCTTGCTGATTCCCAGCAGTTGGTGCGAGTTGCTGAAGACTACTACGCCACCGGCGGGCAGCACCCCGCACAGCGTGTCAGCTTGCGGCACATGAGTCAGGATACGTTCAGTATCGTGCAGCGTCTTGCCGGCGCGTCGAATCCGGATGCGTGCCAGGTAATCGCCAATGTCGACGCTATTAGTGCTCCGGAGTTAATTTACCCAGAGGCCGTTTACCTGCACGATGGCCAGTCGTACGTCGTCAAGAAGCTCGATTGGACCGCCCGTATTGCTTACGTCGAAAAACAGGAAACCGATTACTACACGCAAGCCATCCTGCAGAGCACCGTTCGTGTTCACGAACAGCTTGAAGTCCATGAGTATGGCCCGGGTGCTCACATTGGATTCGGTACCGGAACGGTCTTATGGAAAACCGTAGCATTCAAGAAAATCCAATTCCGCACGCGGCAAAACATTGGCTACGGATCGGTGGATCTTCCCGAGCAATCGTTGGAAACCACCCTCCTTTGGTTGATTCCCGATGCAGAAACATGCCGGACGTTGCGGTCGCTTCGACTGCGCCCCAGCGAAGCACTCTGCGGGTTACGAAATTTGGCCATCACTGCTCTTCCTGTGCTTACCATGTGTGATCGCCAAGATATTAGCGGCGTGGTCGATAGTAAGAATTTTGGTCAGTATGCTCTCATCGTATACGACCGTTATCCCGGTGGCCTCGGATATTGCGAAAAAGCATTTTATTGTGTTGGCGAGCTGTTGGAATTGTCTTATCAGTTGGTGTCCGAGTGTTCATGTTCGGAAGGCTGTCCCGAGTGTGTCGGGCTACCCAATTTACGTCCGGCGATGCATAGCGACCCAGACTTGACTCGCGGTTATCCGATTCCCGATAAACAAGCGACCCTGCGGTTGTTAGAGTGCCTTCTTAACATCACGGGCGCAGTATCGGATAGACAGCAAGCCGCCGCCGGTTGATCCACAGCCGTACGGGATTCGTCTATTCGAAGAGTTAAGTCGCTCAATGGCGCCGTTGACCTGATCAACCACCGGGCAGGTCGATTTGTCCTCCTGAAGCGGTACCACTAGTGCAGCACATGTGAACCGTCACCAGCTTGCTCGGACTTTTTGAATCAGATCCGGCATGAGCATAGCGGCAGTTGCACACTGAACAGCCTGGGCCTCGGCCTTCAAATAGGCACGCACCTCGTCGATGCCAAACACGCCACCGACGCCGATCAGATCAAGCTTCAAATTCGTGCGCCTGATGCATCGAGTTGCTCGGTGCAGTTGCTCAAGCGACGTTTCGAAAATCGCTCGACCGCAAATGCCCCGTTTCTGCCCCTCGAATCGCCGATGGCCATCCCTACTACGAACGGGAAGGGCCACGCTGTTGGTCATGGCCACTGCATCGACCCAGGGGGCCAGAGCAACAAGTAGGCGTTCCATCGTTTCGTCGTTTTCCAGGTAACCGATTTTCGCAATAAGGGGGCGTTGGCCGATCGCCGCACGCAAACGTTGTGCGACTTGCAACGCCTGCTCCGGCTGCTGGTATAGTTGGCCATCGCACGTTGGCACATTGGGACAGGAGAAATTAGCCTCAACTGCATCCGCTCCGCTTTCGATCGCCCACTGAGCACAACGAGCGTAATCGTCTGTCAGGTCATCCAACGTCCAACCGGGTTGGACCGTACCAACGACCGACACGACCAGCAGTTGTCCTGTGGCCAAACCTTCGCGGGCGTACCGGATATCACGACGCCACACGTCCGGCGCTTGCGAAGGCATGCCAAACGATACGGCCCATGTACCCTCCATGTGTTCCGACTCCCACACCTCCGTTTCGTCTCCTCGCAGCCGTTCATTGGAAACCGGCACTAAATTCGGAGGGGCATAACAGGACCTCGCGCAACTACGCACAGTTTTGTAAGTCAGCACGCTCCAACCTAGGGCGGCATAATAGCGGCACCATTGACCATTCAATAAGGGCCCCGCAGCAATTCCCAACGGACCGTTGACCGGTAGGCCACAAAAATACCATTCACCGGGAAAACGCCCGTCTTGCCGTTCCGGTATCGGCGGTACATGCCTATAGTTCCATTCGTACGTTTCCCGCCAGTTGTACCCGGGCAATGAACCACTCATGGAAATCATTCCTCGGGCAAATTCGAACGCTGGGGCGTTCTGCGGTGGAGACGGCCAAACGGCTTGGTTTCGCGTCGGCGGGCCATCTCCAGCACTATCGGCATCTCGCTATAGAACATGGCGCTCGGATCGATTCGAGCAGCCTCGAGCCATGCGATATGTTGAGCCATGGGGGCGCATTGCTCGAGCCGAGGCAAAACTACGAGCCAGAACAGTACAAGCGTTAGCCAGGCGATCCTGCGGACCATTACGCTCGCCAGAGGATGTCGACCTGAGCCGTTTGCCTGGATTCGGGTCATGGGATAATGGTATAGGCAAAAATTCTCGCGAACAGCAACCATGCCATAAACAGTGTCAGCGCCAAGTTAAAAGCCTGGCCGCAGAGATAAAGTACAATCGGTTTGCCGCCGCGGAGTTGGCGTGCGATTTGAACCAAGTTGGTTTCTAGTCCGATGCACACAAAGGCCAAACAGAAACACCAAGCGCGTAATGTTTTCGTCCCCTCGACCGCCTTTTCGGCCAGGACCTCTCCGCAAATCCCCGCCGCATAAAGTGATGAAAACAGCGCCGACGCCCCCAAAAAACCCAAAACGAACTTGGGAAACCGGTGCCAGATTTCCGCGATTCGCGGTCGCTTGTCGGCTCGTTCCTTTTCGATCCACACTACCCAATAGACGGACACTGCAAACGCGATAACACCGATGAGAGTGTTTTGGATCATCTTTACGGTAGCTGCCACCTCTAATGCTTCCGGGCCCACCAGATTCCCAGCAGCTACAACAGCACCTGTCGAATCGATGGTGCCTCCCAACCAGGCTCCTCCCACAATTGGATCGATTTCTAGCCAGCGGATCACGGCGGGCATGAGTACCATCATGATCGTGGTAAACATTAACGAGATGCTGATGGCCAGCAACAGCTCTTCCTTTTTGGCTCGGCAGGCCGCAGCCGTGGCAATTGCTGCCGAAACACCACAAACCGACATGTCCGCCGAAATCACCATATTGAGCGAACGCGAGCCAATCCGAAGCACACGCTGCCCGAACCAATATGTGGATACGAGGACGACAGGGGTTACGATCCACGACACACAAATACCAGGAATTCCCAACTGGAATAGCCGGGGCAGCAAGATTTCTGCTCCAAGCAACACAAGCCCTGTCTTTATGTAGAGCTCGCTACGCAACGCCTGTTTCAATGCCGATGGCACCAGCTCTGCGTTGCTTATCGCCAATCCGATCACCAAAGCCCATAGCGGATACTCTAATCCGTAGTACTTGATAACCTTCTGATTGGCCAACAAGAAGGCTAAAATGGCCAATCCAAATAGGATGACGAAGCCCGCTATAAACCGACCGACCGGTTGGTTTTGTAGTAACACACCAACGGAAAATAGCACGCCCGTGATCAGGAGCACGACCAACAATTTTGGGCCGATGAATTGCTCCCGAACAAAAAATGCGTCTTGTGGTCGCGCACTCCACGATCCAGGCTCAGCGACCCACTTCGCTAAGTAATTCTGATAAAGCTCGGATCGTTTCTGCTCGTACTTTTTTTGCAGCTCTTGCGAGTCGCTCGAAGAGAACCGGCGATTCTGCAAGACAGATAGCTCGTCAAGTCGCTCGCGGAAATCGGTTGGTCTACCCAGCCACGAACAGCATATAGCTGCGACCAACAAGGCGCTTCCAAGATAAACCGCGATCCAATCTTCTGTGTTCCAACCGCGAGCCGCGATTTCTTCCACGGTCTCCATAGCTGTTTGGGGTGTCGAATCGCTCATCGGTGTGCCATGTGATCGTTGCCTACGGATCAAAGACCAACTGGCGGATTCGTGGCGTATTTCTCTTTAAGCTAAAGCGGCTGTTTGTGCTGAGCAAGTAACGATATGGATGGATAGTGGCTTTCCCGCGTAACGTCAGACCTGGAGAGTGGTTTCGTTACGGTGGGCCCCATCTGCGAGGACACGCGTCGTGAACCGACTACCGAGCCGCGCTCGGCACTATCGTGGATTAGTAAGCGGAGACGCTCGCGTGCCCCTCCTTGCGCAAGACGAACGCATGAGCTTACCACGCGTCGCTCACGAAGGCTAGTTTACGTCACAGCATGCGATCGCACACGTGTGGGCGTCTTGATTGTACGTCAGATGTCGGTGTAAGAGGCGGGCCGTCGGGGAAGTTTGCCTCTGGTCCGAGACGGGAATGGCAACGAGCTATTATCGTTATAAGAGAAAAAAATGGCTCGATCGTTTTCCGAGCCTGGCGACATATGCCTTTTCGGCCCGACCCGATTTGAACCGATGCGAGTGCTTCTTGGCAACGGCGTTGCCTTGATCGAGAGCTCAACAGAGCCGGGGCCGTAAGGGAGCAGCCAATCCAATGCAACGCAAACGCTGAGGGAGATTTACCGCAAAGGCGCAAGTAGGCAATTGACACGTACTTCTTGTCTTCGGTGCCCCTCTGCACCTTTGCGTTACAACTATTTACCTACAAGCGTGACGCACCCACATCGCTCACGGCGCTACGATTCGGTGCCACCTACGAACGAGACGCACCCACTCAGTTTGCGGCCCTAGTACCCGGGTATCAGTGTATGCCAGGCCTGTTTCCACCACGCCAGTTCCGGAAAAAGTGCGGTGGCCCATTCTACTGCCCGGGATGAGGTCGAGTGGAGTTTTTGCTCTTTAACCAGCGTAGCGGGGTCGCAGCAACCCAAGAACATCGCTTGAACTAATGTGAAAGTCGTTTTCAATCCATGAGGTCCTGGGGCTGACGGCTGCCAACTGACCGAATCCTCGCTGATAGTTAAGCGAAACACACCACTATCTAACATGAAGTGCAGTTTCAACGGTGTAGGAACACCGTGCTGTTTGGCTCGGGCCAGCAGTTGCTCTTGGATCGCGGCAATCCATATAGGGAGCGATGCTGGTTTCATCAAGCAAGCCACCCCATCTTCGACATCGTGTTGATAGGTCTGCCCACCACAATGGCAAACTTGCGTATGGAGAGATGAAGTACTTGGAGCATCGAAGCGTAACTCATGCCAATCCGATTCGATCGCTTCGTCTGCCGCCCGCGTGGCTAAAACCTCCCAAGCGCCGGATGCAGACGAGGCGAGAAGTTCCACGATCTGACCATCCCGAATTACCATGTAGCCATGAACTTCTACCTGGGGTTCGTCCGCCCCATGTATCCAAGATCGCTTTTCGGCTACGTACACGCGCTCGACTAAATCATGCTCCAGCAGCCAGTGCCACTGGGCGGGCGTGCGCGCAATCGGCCCATAGGTTCCTAGCATACCCTGTTGATACAGTCTCCTGGTGCATTCCATGTCTGCTCGACGCATTTGACGAACTGTCCATTTCGCAGGGGGCGGACCATCCCACCAGTCCGGCAGCGGCCGTGGAAAACGCCGTAAATGAGCTAACAAGCGTCGCGGTTCGATCCTGGTATAGCAGTGTCTTAGCCCTGGCAACCAACCTTGTTTTAAGAAAGTGCGCCATCGGTCGGTGGCCAGCAGCACGAGGCAGGCTCCGTGTTGAACGGCACGGCGAAAACCCTGTTCGACCAATTGCTGCTCTACTTGACGATTATCCCACTCGGGACGTACTACCAACTCTGTCAAAATGCAGGAGGGAATCACGACATTTCCGTAGAACAAGTGGCACGGCACCAGTCGCAAATGTCCTACCGCCTCGTGTTGCACACATGCCAACAGCCGTTGGGTTGGAACGTATTGAGGCATCTCTGAGACAGCGTGGAACGAGTCCCAGCTCACCGGGTGCCCGCCGGCGCGCAGCAACCACCAGGCAATATGATGGTTGGCACTCGTGGCTGGCACGACATGCAATCCAGTCGCTGTCTGTAGAGAGCCATCGACCAATTCACCGGCAGCGGGTATTTCGGTGCGGCCGACGTTGCTGGCCCCAGCGTTCCGTTGGACTGATGAGTGATTCAAAAGTTCTAACGTGCCGTCCCAACGTCGTCGTGACGCAAGCTTGGAACGCATGAGTACGAGTCCCTTCGAAAGAATCCTTCGCAGTTGTGGTCCAGGTCCTTTGCTTAGGCATAAACTGAGTTATCGGCTATGCAAACCGTATCCTGTCGGCCGCTATCAAAGTAGGCGAAAGCGGCGCAGAATGCAACTATTCTGGTCGAATCGGATTCTACATTTGAACAAGTGGCATATCGACTTGGCGTGCGGCGGCCACAAAACTGCGGAAAGCTTCCTTCAAAAAAGATTCTGGGAATAGCACAAACGGATATTCGCGCGCATCGAGCACTCGGCAGATTGCTCGCTGCCGTTCCAATCGTTCTAGTTTTTCGAGCCACTGGAGGCGGAGGGGCGCAACATAGGGCTGCAAAAGCGAGTTGACGCGAGTGATGACCTCGAATTGCACGGGTCGATCTGCCCCTTCGACACGCTTTTTCCAGCGCGATTTTTCTTGCACCAACTTTTCTATTTGGGGGTCGTCGCTGTTGCGGAGAAATCGTTCCGGATGGTAGGTAAGTTCCCGGAGCATGCGCCGCGCCTCGGTCAATTCCTCATGGCTGATATGCGAGTGTTCCACCGGAAGCCATAACGTCGCTGTAACTACGCCAAAGGGCGGCGGTGCCTGACCGAAAAAGCGTACCGCAAGCCGGTCTGTCAACTGATCATAGTGGGCACCGCCGATACCATGAATGAAAAGATCCCCTAACAAGCACCGAGCTGTGAGGGTAGTAAGCAGGGCACGCGGCCGGATGCGAACTCCGGCGGTTTCGGCACGCGCCAATTCCTCGGCAGCACGTGCCACATCCCGGCGACGCGGAAGGCAAAGATGAATGCGATTGCGCGTGGAAAGTTCGACGCAATGCTGATGCACGCGACACCAAAGCGGCTTGCGCACCGGATAATCGCGGCTCCATGCCCAAAACGGCAATTCGCACCACGCTCCATCGGTGCGCAAAGCAGCTACCGGCAGGCGCGCTCGCCCCGAAGCTCGCTCCTGCCAATACTCATCCAGCACTCCATTGTAGACGCGCTGCAGATCCATCGCTTGGCCAAATAACCACGCCCACCACCATCGGACGGGTTCCAATTGGCAAACGCGGCTCAATGGGATTTCCAAGGTGTGTAAACCGAAGCGCTCCTCAAAACGATGGCGTGCTTCCGCCAGCGTATAACCCAGCGCAGCGCGCCGATCGGCTGCCTGTAAGACGAGCGGCCAATAATCGGCGATAAGCGCACCGGGAACAAGCTGGCTAATTGTTTGTCCGAGACGTTCACCAGCGGAGCGGAAGAGCTCTTGGTCGCGGACCGGCCGGTCTTCGTACGGCCACAATGGCCCCCCCAGATCGATGGGGCAACGTTGTATCACGATTTTCCCGTCGGCACGTGTCGGGCAGCGCACGCTCAAACCGCGAGGCAAATCATTGTCGATCACCAAATGAACGGCTACTCCGTTTTGCTCCTCAGCCAGATGCGCAGCTACAAAATTCTTGAACCAAACACCCGGGTGAAAAAGCTCGGGCTGATGTCCGGTTAAGACCATGGTGCGCGTGTCGGCGGGCAGATCCACATACCGGTAAGCGCGACTATAGCCAGCAGCTTCGTTGAGCAAAGCCGAGCGTGCTTCCTCGATTAATTCCCGCCCGGAACGTCCTCCACAATCCACCGCGGCAACGCACGAAACGCGGTTCACAGGAGCCAGCGCTGTGCGGAGCGTCGACCAGCTCGGCGCAATCAGCGCCTGGCCAGACTCAGCCGGCGCACGCCACAGCGCCTGTTCTTCGTCACACCGAATTCTCATGCTTCCCAACCTTGAACCCATCCGGCTTGCAATGCATCGTGCCAACGCTCTCCCCATCCGACAGCCTCCAAGCTGTCGCGCAACACCTCATAATAACGTCTCAAACGATAGGCTGCATTGTCCAGTGCACCGCCAAACGAACGCGCCTCATCCAGATAGATCAAGGGAACAGGGACCTCGATGACCTTCAACCCTGCTACCGCAGCCTGTACCCACAGTTCCAGCGGCATAGCATAGCCGGTTTCTGTAATCCGCAACTTTCTCAATGCTGAAACCCGATACGCCTTGAATCCACAAAAGGCGTCCGTCAGGTGCCAGTTCAGGCATCGGTTCACACAGTGCGTGATCCAGCGATTGATCTGCCGCCGGGCTTCTGGAGGCCGCGTATTCGAGGCAAAGGGTTTCAAATAGCGGCTACCACTGACAATATCCGCGTAACGAGCGGCTCGAATGAAGCGAGGAATCCGACAGGGTTCGTGCTGTCCGTCACAATCGATCGTTACCAGCTGGTCGTAACCATGTTGCATTGCAAAGCGGAAAGCCGTGCGTAACGCGGCTCCATAACCGCGGTTGACCGGATGCCTTACCTGTTGAATGCCGGACATCGACTGCAATAGCTCAGGTGTGCCATCGGTCGAGCCGTCGTCGACTACCAGTACGTCCTCGGCATAACGTAATACCTCGGTTAGGACCGCCACCAAATACGGCTCTTCGTTATAAACCGGCAAGGCAGTTAGCGTTCGTTGATTCATCCCGAAGTTTTTCCTAGCTTGGTCCTGCAATTGAACGCGTCCTCGGCACACTGCAATGTGTATGGAATTCTTTACATCCTTGATTCGTTCATTTTAGGCCACCAACTCTGCACCCGACAGGCACGCGCAAAAGCATGCGGTTAACGCTTTTGTTGTCGGGCTGCCGACGGCGCAGTAAACTGAACAATATGACTAGGCAAGCTCGTGCATCATCTGGAAGTTCTTGGCTTTCTGCCGGTTGGCTCCCGGTGCTTCCTGTAGCATTTGCCTTGTTCGGAACAACGCTCAGTGTTGGCGCTTATTTTACGCTTCGTTTCATAAACCAACAGACGGTAGGCGAAGAGTTCGCAGCAGAGGTCAAATCGTATGTAGCGGCGGTGCAGCGCCAGTGGCGTAGCGCCAGCCGCACCGTGCAACTGGTGACGATTTTAGCTTCGACTCAAACCGACGGGTGGGATCGGACGGTGTTTGATCGCGTTGCGGAACGCGTGGTCGAACAGCACCCGGCTCTCGATTTATTGGCATGGCTTATTCCGCTAACCGCTCAACAGCAGGACACGTTCTTGCGGACCTTGCGTCAAGAGCAGCCCGATTTCCGGTTGCATCCTTCCTTTGCTGACCAGGCTGGTGATTCTGCAGGGGATGTTTGGTACGTGTGCGTTTGGTGCCGGGGCCGCCAGCCAGAGCTCCAATCACGATGGCAAGGGTGGAATCCGATGGCGGACCCTCACTGCCGCACGGCCTTGCAAAATGCGCGTCGTACTGGAACTGAGGTACTTTGCATTCCACAGAGGCAAGACAATACCGACCGGTTGTGGATGTTGCTTAGCCCGGTGACCCATTCTTCCGGAGCGCCGGAGCCTGAGATACGCGGTTGGGTGGCTGCTGGGGTCGCCGTCGACCGAATCTTTGGTGAAGCGATTCGAGCCCAACAGGTTAGCAAGATCCGCTTGCAATTATGGGACCGTCCGGAGGGAACGGATCGCAAACTCTATGATAGCGCTACTCTGATTGACCCAAGCCGCTTCGACCAGCAACCGCGAGGTGAGCCGCTTGTTATTCCGGACCAGTTTGCAGGAACGCGTTGGGAATATCGCGCCTGGCCGGCGAGCCGTTTCTGGTCCATGCGCCGTGCCTTGGTTCCCGCAGCTAGTTTGATTGTAGGGTTGCTACTTACCACATTGGGTTCTGCGTACCTGTGGCGTTTTGTGCGTAGGACCCAGCATTTTGAAAGCCTTGTCGAAAGCCGAACAGCGGAACTGGCTCGCGAAATCCAGGAACGACGCTTTACCCAAACCGCATTAGAAGAATCCCAAGCGGCGATGCATTCTTTGTTGGAAGCATTACCCTTGAACTGTTTCCGCAAAGACCTGGAAGGTCGGATCATCATGGCCAACTCGCGGTTTTGCCAAACCATCGGACGACCGCGCGAAGAGATCATCGGAAAGACAGACCTCGACCTGTTTCCCGAACCTCAAGCTCGCAAATACCGAGCAGACGACCAACATGTCATCCACACCGGGCAGGTACTGGAGGACATCGAAGAGCACGTTACAGCGCGGGGTGAGAAACTGTTCGTGCAAGTATTGAAAGCTCCTGCTTGCGACGCCTCGGGACGAATCGTGGGAGTACAAGGTATCTTTTGGGATGTCACGCATCGCTTTCAACTGGAAGAGGCACGCCGCCAAAGTGACGCGCGCTTTCGCCGTCTGGTTGAGTCAAACATCATTGGGGTAATCATCGCGCGGCTGGATGGAACCATACTGGACGCGAACGGTGCTTTTTTGCAGATGGTCGGATACACGCGCGAGGATCTGGAGCGTCGTCGATTGGATTGGCATGATCTAATCGCCCCCGGCCGACCGTTCCTTACCGGTGAGACGGAGATGCTGTTGCGCCGCGAAGGACGATGCCCGCCGTGGGAAACGGAGTTCATCCACTTGCGAGGTTATCGAATCCCAGCTTTGGTCGGCGTAGCCATGCTGGAAGGCGCTCAAGATGAATGCGTCTGTTTTGTGCTGGATATTACCGACCGAAAAAAAATGGAAAATGACTTGAAAGAGGCAAAGCTCTTGGCTGACGCGGCCAACCAGGCCAAGAGCCAGTTCCTGGCTAATATGAGCCACGAAATCCGCACCCCGATGAATGCCATCATCGGTCTGACAGAACTCGTTCTCAACTCGTCACTCACCAACCAACAGCGAGAATATCTGAAAATGGTATTAGATTCTGCTGAATCATTGCTACAAATTATCAATGATGTATTAGATTTTTCGAAAATCGAAGCCGGGAAAATGGAACTGGTAAAGGAAGAATTCCATTTGCGAGAAGAAATTGGCAACGCCATGAAGACGCTTGCCATCCGGGCACATTCTAAGCAATTGGAATTGGCCTATGAACTGGACCCTCGCATTCCGGAACGTCTTCGAGGTGATGTCGGGCGGCTGCGACAAGTCGTCGTCAACCTCGTCGGCAACGCCATCAAGTTCACCGAGCAAGGTGAAGTAGTTCTCAGCGGACGACTTGAAGCAGAAGATGAGTCCTCGGTTCGACTCCTGTTTGCCGTGCGCGATACAGGAATAGGAATACCTTTCGAAAAACAACAAATGATCTTTTCTCCCTTCGTCCAGGTCGATGCTTCCAGTACCCGACGCTATGGAGGAACGGGCTTGGGGCTGGCGATCGCGAACCGGCTGGTCGCGCTGATGAACGGCCAACTTTGGGTAGAAAGCCGCCCCGGCGAAGGCAGTACCTTTTACTTTACTTGCCAGTTCGATCGAGCCCAGCCCAATGGTGGACTGCCTCCACTGCCCGAGGAGCTGCAATCGGCTCGCATCCTCGTGGTGGACGACAACCATACCAACCGCCGCATTTTGGAACAGATGCTAGCTACCTGGCAACTAGAACACCAAGGAGCGGCGTCGGCCGGTGAGGCGCTGCGGATGTTGATCGAAGCCACAGAGGCCGGGCGGCCTTATGATCTAGTGGTTACCGATGCGCGCATGCCAGGTCAAGATGGTTTTTTCCTCGTCGCCTCGTTACGGCAGATCGATTCGCTGGCCCATACGCCTGTCGTGATGCTCACTTCCGGAGATCATCCCGAAGATCGACAGCGCTGCGAACAGGTTGGGGTTGTGGCTCATCTATTGAAACCGGTGAAACAATCCGAATTACTCGATGTACTGCTGGATGTACTGTGTGGCGATGGAAAACGTTTCACCGTCGATCTTCCCTCGACTATCCCATCGGGCAGGATAGACCAACCCTTGCATGTTTTGGTTGCCGAGGACAGCCTCATCAACCAGCGGTTTATACGTGCCCTTCTGGAACAATATGGTCATCGCGTGACGGTTGCTCGAGATGGCCGGCAAGTGGTCCAGGCACTGGAACAACAAGAGTTCGACGCAGTGTTGATGGATGTTCAAATGCCTGAAATCGACGGCTACCAGGCGACTCAGGAGATTCGACAGCGAGAAATCGCCTCTGGAAAACATGTTCCCATCATCGCCATGACCGCACATGCCATGCAAGGCGATCGTGAGAGGTGCTTGGCTGCTGGGATGGATGACTACGTGGCTAAACCGGTACGCGCTTCCGAGCTGTTCGCGGCAATCCAGCGGGTGCTCCAAAGTCGCAAGCAACCCGACGAGCCGGCTCGTCCGTTACCGCACCGTCCTCCTCTAATCGACTGGACCGAAGCCCTCAAAGGTGTTGGCGGAAAAAAGGATCTGCTCGACGAACTTATCGAAATTTTTCGTACCGAAGGCCCACGTCTCTTGCAGCAAGCCAAACAAGCCCTTGAAATTCAAGATTCCAAACAGTTGCGCTTAGCTGCCCATACGCTCCGCGGATCGGTGCGGTATTTCGCTAGTGAAACCCTAAGTCAGTTGGCAGGCTCACTCGAAACCGCAGCTGCCCAAGGCAACTGGAGGGAAGCCGAACTTCTGTACCGTGACCTGGTGCAACAGATCGATCGGTTCTGGGAAGAGCTGTCGATAGCCCCCCGCGAAGGGTCCAGCCAGTAGGTCAAGCACTCGCTCAGTCTCACTGAATAGGGTCGAGTCCCCAAAGCTAACTTCAAGTTTTGCCCTCTTATGTGCCTCCCCTTTCGTCCCGGGAGACGATCCAACCGAAGTACCTGCACGAATCGTGACAAGAACTCGGCTCAAACACCGCAGCGCGAAAAACTATGTCCTCCAAACGGCCATGCTGGCTCGGCACTGACATCGCTCGATGTCGCTTCGCTGTTCCTGTCGGTAGTGCCACGAACCATTTCGAGCGGTGACGCTTTTCCTGCAAACCCAAACGCCACAACAGCTGAGTAAAACGAATCATCCCATTGAAACGGTAGGGTATGTCTCGACAATAACACAATGCAAATATTCGTTCTCCTTGGTGTGTGCCGCTCTCTTGTAGGTAGGACGTGGCTGGAGCCGAGTTGGCTACCACCGCGGTTCTCGCTATCGCTTCCGTAGACGGATAGCTTTACAAAGCCGCGACCGTTTGGGAGAAGCATCCCAACACAGCAGCCAACGTCAGGGATGGGCACTATGCGAATCGGGCCAGGTCCTTTCACCGGGTCGGCTTCTGAAACCGCTCCTACAGATCGTGCCTTCCCCGGGTGCACCAAGTTCCCGGCGCCACCGCCACGGGATGCAGATTAACTTATGCCGTTAGCGTTCTCAAAAACGCACGAATTAGGGCACGGGTTGCTCGGATGAGGCACGTACTTACAGTCATAACCGCAAACAGCGTCAAGGGCTCGTCACGTCGCCGGCCGCATTGCGTGCTATCAAGACCCGAGAAAGAACGTGTTCCGAACGACAGCGT
>CAYRMD010000087.1:0-19273 GCA_964425225.1 uncultured Pirellulaceae bacterium
ACTATCCATCGAGCCAATACGCTCGTTTACCGCCAGTTGATCAGACGTTCCCTAAATACAGTCCGTCGCCTCGATCCGGAAAGCGGGCTCGACTGTTAAAGTATCAGGGATACATCCGCCGGGTGTCGAGCACGGCGAGCCGGCTATTAGCAGTTTTGAGCTCGTTACCTACTCAGGCACTTAGCTGGGATTGCCCTGGACTTTAATTCCTGGTGACAGAACTCCGTAGCGAAGGCTGTAACTTAGAGTGGGGTTACAGTAAGATAAAAGACGTTATTACTGTCAGGGGGTGATGATTGCGGGATCCGGCTGGTAGGAGGAAATTCGATGAGTCTGGCGAACGAAGCGGATAGTGGGCCGGCGACTCGGGCCCCTCTGCCATGGGGCTCTCGGTGGAGGTGGTTGCGCCGATTGCTCGTTTGGCTCATCGTCTTAGGGTTGCTCGGTGGTGGGGCTTATGCGGCGAGCCAGTATTTGTTGCGCACCGGTCCGGTGGCGGCAGAACGAGCGCTACTGTATACCGCGCCGCGCGGCGATCTGCTTATTACCGTGGTCGAAGACGGGAACGTAGAAAGTGCCAACAACGTCGAGATCAAGTGTCAAGTTGCCGGAGGAAGCGCCATCCTGTGGATCATTCCCGATGGAAGCGAAGTTAAGGCTGGGGACAAGTTGGTCGAGCTCGATAAGGCTCAATTAGAAGAACAAATCAATCAACAGCGGATCACGTATGAAAAAGCCCGTTCAGCCGTCACGCAAGCGGAAAAAGAGTTTGCTGTGGCGGAGATTTCGGTTCGCGAATATCTCGAAGGTACATTCAAAAAAGAATTGCAAGACGCCGAAGCCCAGATCACCATCGCTTTAGAGAACTTGCGTAGCGCACAAAATACGCTTGCCTACACCGAGCGTATGTTTCGTAAAGGTTACGTCAGTTCGCTGGATTTAGAGAGCGCCCAGTTTGCTGTACAGCGTGCGCAGTTGGAACTAGACTCGGCCCGCACTGCTAAAGAGGTGCTCGAGAAATTCACCAAGACCAAGACCTTAGAAGATCTCCAAAGCAAGGTCGAGACAGCTCGAGCTAAAATGGAATCTGAAAAGGCTGCTTTTGCTTTGGAGGAAGCGCGCCTAAAACGGCTCGAGGCCCAAATTGCCAACTGTGTGATTACGTCTCCCGCCGACGGCATGGTGGTGTGGGCGAACGATCCATCGCGAGGTCGGTTTGGTGGCCAACAAGGCCCCCAAATTGAAGAAGGAGCGCAGGTCCGCGAACGCCAAACCATCCTTCGCATCCCGGACTTAACCAAGATGCAGGTGAAGGTGGCCGTACACGAGTCGAAGGTCGAGATGGTCAAGCGCGGTATGCCGGCTCGTATTAAGATCCAAGATCGGGTTTTGCAAGGTGTTGTCGAAAGTGTAGCGAATCAACCCGAACCGACCAGTTTCTTTTCGGCAAGTGTTAAAGAGTATGCAACGATCGTGCGGATTTTAGGGGAAGCTTCCGGACTAAAACCTGGGATGACAGCAGAAGTGGAGATTTTGATCGACCACTTGAAGGATGTTTTGAAGCTACCCATTGCTGCCGTCGTCGAGCAGAACGGCAAACATTATTGTTGGATCAAGGCTGGGGAGGGGTATGAGCGGCGCGAGTTAGTGCTCGGCCGGAACAACGACGAGTTTGTCGAGGTTAAAGATGGCATTACTGAGGGGGATCAGGTGGTGCTGAATCCGCGAGCGATTTTCCCCGAAGCGCGCGAATCACAAGCGACGGGAGTTGTACCTCGAGAGGAATCGGCAGATCGCTTCAACGGGATCACTCCCGGTGCGGCTCCGGCACCGCGAGGTCCAAGCCCTGGAGCGGCTCGTAACGCAGAGACGCCTTCAGCGCCTAGGGCACCCACGTCGCCACCCGATAACGCTAGCCCCGGCCAGGATCGCGGAGGTGGCAATCAGGATCTCATGCAGTTCGATGCCGATAAAGACGGCAATATCAGTCGTGACGAAGCGCCGGCCTTCCTTCAGAACTTCTTTGATCGAGTGGACACGGACGGTGATGGTATGCTCAGTGCCACAGAAATCCAGGCTATGCGCGCCCGTGGCGGTGGCCGGGGTCGAGGTGGAATGGGGAACCTGACGAGCTTCGACCGCGATAAAGATGGCAAGGTCAGCCGCGACGAAGTACCCGAACAAATGCAGCCGTTCTTCGACCGCGTGGACAGTAATGGCGACGGCTTTATTGACCAAGCAGAAATCGATGCATTACGTCAACGCTTCCAGAGCGGTGGATTCGGAGGTCCCCCGGGCGGCCCACCACAATAGCGCAGCCCGAGCGATTATTCACAGCCATGCATAATCCTATCGGTGTGGCATCGTGTCGGCGCGGTGCTGTCTGGGCACGTCACGCAGGTCACGGAAAACGTTTATTTAGAGTGGAGAGCTGCGAGGTACATAGCCGTGTGGATTCGCTGGTTGCAAACACTCCGCATCGGCGTATACAGCCTGATGCTTCACAAAATGCGGTCCGGTTTGGCCGTGCTCGGTATTCTCATCGGCATCACGGCAGTGATTTGGCTGGTCGCCATGGGTGAAGGAGTCAGTTACCAAGCTCAGCAACAAATCAAGGACTTGGGTGCCAACAACATCATCATTCGAAGTGTCAAACCGGCGGACCAGGGTAGCTCGGCTTTCAGTCGTTCGTTTTGGTTGCAGTATGGCGTATTGCGCGAAGATTTGAAGCGCATTTTGTCGAACGTGCCGGTTATCCAGCAGGCGATTCCTATACGCGAAATGCGCAAGGAAGCTCGCTACATGGACCGTTCCGTCGAAGTTCGGGTCGTAGGTTGCACTCCCGAATATTATCCTCTAAACCGCTTACAACGGGCACGTGGGCGACTGCTGACAGCCGTCGATGGCGACACGTCGGCGAACGTCTGCGTTTTAGGTGCCGGCACGGCACAAGCTCTTTTTCCGCTTTCCGATCCGGTGGGGCAGACCATCCAGATCGATCGGGATTTTTACGTGGTCGTTGGGCAGACAGCAGAGCGAGATCCTACGGCGGCAATCGGTGGAAGTTTGGAAGCTCAAGACTTTAACCTGGATGTCTATATTCCGATCCAGACCGTTCGGGCACGGATTGGCGACATGGTGTTCACCAGCCGATCGGGTAGTCGTGAAGGGGAAATCGTCGAGCTCAACCAGATCACCGTGTCGATTGATTCTCTGGAACATGTCGACCAGGCGGCCGACATCATTCGCGGATTGATGGCCAAATACCACCCGAATAAAGATTATGCCGTGGTCGTGCCCAAGGAACTGCTTCGCCAAGCTGAGCTGCTGCGCATGATGTTCAACATGCTGTTGGTGCTTATCGCCGGCATTTCGCTGATCGTTGGTGGGATCGGTGTGATGAATATTATGTTGGCTACGGTAACCGAACGAACGAGAGAAATTGGTATCCGGCGGGCCTTAGGTGCGCGCCGCGCCGATATCGTACAGCAGTTTCTTGTCGAGGCCGTGGTATTGACCGGTTTGGGAGGAAGTTTGGGAGTGGTATTTGGGTTTCTTTGCAAACCCACGATTTATTGGGCCCGTACCACCGCTCAATATTGGTTCCCCAATCAGCTTGCGGCTTTACCGCCCGAAGTGCTGCGACTGGAGCCCATTATTGCCCCATGGTCGATACTGGTATCCCTTTTAATCGCCGTGGCGGTCGGTTTAATCTTCGGCCTATATCCGGCGTATCGCGCTGCGAACATGGACCCGATTGAAGCATTGCGCCACGAATAACCCCGAGCTCGATCGAGCGGATACCCTACCGGCCGTGTGCGTCCTAGCTCCAACGAACCAAAAACTCTCCCGCACGAAAAGAGAAATACCGTTGGGAGCCAGGGTTATCGTGGGTATGATAATGTTTCAGTTAGTAAATTGCTCTCCGGCGGCTTAAAGACCACGGAGTGAGCAACCGGGCCGAATTATCCTGGGATATTTCGAGAAGAAAGGCAGGCAACTATGGTTTCCACGCGACGTGATTTCTTGAAAGCTTCAGCATCGGTCACCGCTGGATTAGCTATTCCGTACGTTTGGACGAATCGGCGACTGAGGGCTCAAGAAGCCAACTGCCGTCCACGGATCGCCGCTATTGGCGTGGGTGGAAGTCGCGGTCGCTACAACCAAGGTGGCGCCATTGCGCGCAATGCCGCCAAGTTTGGTGAGATGGTAGCCGTGTGCGATGTAGATGAAC
This sequence comes from uncultured Pirellulaceae bacterium, assembly GCA_964425225.1. GTDB lineage: Bacteria > Planctomycetota > Planctomycetia > Pirellulales > Pirellulaceae > BPJU01. The sequence continues at coordinate 4,235 of CAYRMD010000087.1, forward strand.
TGCACATGGCTGAATTCAACGCCACTTTCCAAAATAAATTGCAAATGATTCGCGATTACCGCGAGCTCCTGGAAAAGGTAAAACCCGACGTTGTCACGATCGGCACACCGGATCATTGGCACGTACCGATTGCTATCGCGGCACTGCAAGCCGGTTGTGACGTCTATTGCGAAAAACCCTTGACATTGACCATCGCAGAAGGCTTCGCGATTTGCCGAGCCGTACAGGAAACGGGGCGCGTTTTCCAAGTCGGTACGCAACAGCGTAGCCAAGACGAATTACGGTTCTTGAAGGCCATCGCTTTAGTCCAAAGCGGCCGCCTCGGCAAAAACGTCAAAGCCTATGTGGCTATCGGTGGCGGCCCCATTGGTGGCCCCTTTCCGGTTGAAACACCACCAGCTGACCTGGACTGGGATATGTGGGTGGGACCGGCTCCTGCTGTGGATTACTGCAAGCAACGCCGCCAAGAATTCCGTTGGTTCTTCGAGTATTCCGGCGGTAAGCTCACCGATTGGGGGGCCCATCATATCGACATCGCCCAATGGGCTTTGGGTTGTGATCACACCGGGCCGGTAAAAGTCCGAGGGACAGGGAAGTTCACGCCCCTGGTACCCGACTCGTTCAATTGGAAAGCATTTTTGGACGGCGAGGCTCTGTTGCCGAACGGTTTTAATACGGCCACCGAATTCAGTGTCGACCTGGTGTTCGCCAACGGGGCAGTAATCAACGTCAATCACGAAGTAAAGCGTGAAGACGGAACTGCCTTCGAGAATGGAATTCTCTTCGAGGGAGAAGAAGGACGCATCTTTGTCAACCGCGGTCGACTCACCGGCAAGCCGGTCGAAGAACTCACCGAAGCCGAACAAAAAGATCTGATGGACCGCGTGATCCAGCTTTATAAGGGCAAAGAGCCCGGGAATCATATGCGGAATTTCTTCGAATGCATCCAAACTCGGGAACAACCCATCTCCGATGTGTTCACGCATCATCGGACCATGACATCGTGCCACTTGTGTAATATCGCGCTGATGTTGGGTCGCGAGTTGACCTGGGATCCGGAAAAAGAACAATTCGCTGGTGATGAACAGGCTACGGCGTTGATGTCGCGAGCACAACGGACGAAGTACTTGGCTCAGACATCCTAGGCAACCTTGTGTACGTCGACCGGTTTCACTACGGTGGCGAAGCTCCGTCGCTTCGGTTGTGCGTCTTGGTTGTAAAGAGCGTTTTGTGGTGATGACATTGATGCGGCCCCATACGGACTGGCTGGCGCGGGGCACTACGTGGCCACGAACTGACTACGAGCTAAGCTGCGGCCAAGTAATAATCGACCGTCTGCGGTACTTTTCTAGCTCGAATTGGGTTAAATCGAACGGAGTGTCCCTGTGTGGGTACTCCGGGCACGGCAGTGAACTTCTTCAATGTGGTGCACAAGCAGCGGCCTTGAATTCTGGCCGGTAAGATTCGGACCGTAGTGGATGGCGAGGAGACGACCACAAAGTTACCAGGTAGCGATACGGTAAGGTAGTTTGATTCGTCGCGGTGCCAAGGAAAACGAAACATGGCTGGGCGCCGCCCGGGGGAGGGCTGCGCCGCACGGTCTCTCAGGATCAAACGACTTTTGACCTAGGCAAATCCATTCGACCCGTGCTGGTTCGAAGTGCTGTCAAGCGATAGTTCCATGCAGTTGGTAGGAGTCGGATTCGCCGGCGATGTGCTTCGGCGAGTACGCTTTCTTGGAGCAGTTAGGTCACAGTCTGGATCGCTTTAGGGTGCGGACCCCGCGAAGGAGGAAATCGATGCATCAATCGAACAACCGATCGGTTCTGGATGGTCTTGATCTAGTGATGAGGAGACTTTCGCGTCGAGAATGCCTGGGGCTTGGCATGGCGAGTCTTGCATGGTGGAGCGTACCGGGAGCTTTTGCCGAAGAGCTGGTGTTAACACCTCGGCAGACCGAGGGGCCTTTTTATCCCAATCGCCTCCCGCTGGATACCGACAACGATCTATTGATCATCAACGACAGTATCACGCCTGCCGTCGGCAAGATCACGCATTTAGTGGGCCGAGTTTTGGATCGAAGCGGCACTCCGCTGCGGAACGTGCTCATCGAGATCTGGCAAGTCGATAGCCGCGGGGTGTACCTACACGAAGGGAGCGCCAACCGCCAACAGCGTGACGCCCATTTTCAAGGATTCGGACGATTCTTAACGGGCACGACCGGCGAGTATTATTTTCGTACCATTCAGCCCGTTCCCTATCCGGGACGTACACCGCACATTCATTTTGCCCTCAAGATTCCCGGTCGGGAAAAATTCACCACGCAATGTTACATCAAAGGCCATCCGCAAAACGAGCGCGACGGGATCTTTAGTGCGATACGCGATCCGAAACAACGTGAAGCGGTTCAGGTGGATTTTGTTCCGTTGCCGGGGTCGAAGATCGGCGAGCTGGTGGCTAAGTTCGATATCGTACTAGGATGGACTCCCGAAGATACTGGTCCTCAATCGACATCCGGCGGCTAGCCGCTACGACGCCGAGAACACCGGAATTTCACGAGCCCCAGCACAAGGAGCCCCCCGGTTAACACCGCCGTCGACGGTTCTGGGAGCCCCGTGGTGGTGAAGATAAAGTTCGAATACGCGGAGACAATCATACCACCGCCTCCGCTGCCAAAGAGCGGCGCAGATGGAAGGCTCCCACCACCGAATGTAAAGGTGTTCACCCCTGCAAGGAAAAACGTGGTTCCTACCAGTACGAACGCTGGGCCACCCGAGTCTCCAGGTCCGAGGGTCGTTTCTACATCATTTCCAAGCGTGGCACCTCCCATACTACCATCGCCCGTGGGGCCATCGAAATCAAACAAAAACACCTCGTTGGTTCCCGACCCGTCATCATCTGCGATAAAAGTATCAGCATTGTTCTTGCCGCTCCGTTTGACCGAAAAAGACGCGGACAAGGTATACCCATTTACTCCGTCACCCGACTGACCGTATCCAACCAAAGTCAACGTCGTTCCCGCGGTGAGGGGGGATAAGAACAAAGGATAAATTGGCACGCCCGCCGGCAGTGGAGACGACAAGGTAACAATTGCTATATCATCATTGACACTCGGGTTATTAAACCCTGTCCAGTTTGGGTGAACGGCCAACGCCGACGCGGTGATCGAATGCGTTAGATCCCCACCGAAATTCAAGTTGAACACCACCTGATTGGGAACAAAGTCTATCGTCCCGTCATTATTCGTATCTAGGCAATGTGCCGCTGTTATCACATGGAAAGGCGAAATTGGGGTGCCCGTGCACACACCCCCACCTATCGAAAGACTACCCACGCCTGCAAACGGCGACGTGGTGGTATTCGGATCCACGCGGTTCGCGGGGCTGTCGGCAGGACTGCCGTTCGGATCCCCAGCTACAATCAGCGGTGTATAAAGGTAGTCCAAAGCCGCTGGATTGGTAAGCAAATCTGCTCGCGCACTTAACGCAAACCCCGCGACAAGCACCATGGAAGCAATTAACTGCCAAAAACAGAACGAACCGACCCGCGTCATAGCCAAAGTCCCAGAAAATGAGTGTGGAATAAACGCAAGTGAACGCTTGCCATAAATTAATCCCCAGAAGAACACTGTCAACCACTCTTTGGATGTAGCGCATGTTCCACCAAAAGTTTCAGGATTCGACGTCGCAAACCTGCTACGGTGCAGGGGCGGCTATGGGCTATGGCACAGGAGTGCTAATAATAAATAAGAATAAAGATTTCGTTCGAGAATGCCTTGCCTCCATCCACGCGATCGCGGTTAACGACCGGGGTAAGGAACACCGCTTCGCTCAGGTGCATCGATACTTTTCCGAGGCGACTATGGTCTTACACCCAGACCCGTTGGCTCGAGTTTTGCCATTGCGTCGGCTCGATGAAAAAAATGATGTGGGGCAAAGGCGCGAAGGCGCTGGGTACACCAAGGAAGTAAAGGTGGAAGGATCGGATGGCGGTGTGGGGGTAGAATGTTCCCTGGACAACCCGGCTTGACCCGAAGATGGAGGTTCTCTTCGGTGCGCCTTTGCGTTAAGTTAATTCACTCGCTTAATAGAAAGCCTTTACCCGCAATCACGTATTGACCTTGCGTTGGTCACGTCCAGTTGGCCGGAAAAAGGCTAGGCCGCCTGTGGTGAAGCGCATATCGGTAGGGCACGCGTCTAGAAAGAGGAGAGGGCGGAATCACTGGCCGCGTGACTCCGCCCAGACACGGGGGTGAGTACCAATTGGCGGGGAGTGGGGGATTCTTTCCATAAAAAGCGTAGTATGGTTTCCAGGCATTGTTGCCGTTTCGGGCAACGTTATCGGGTAATTCTCGGGAAAATAGACCAAAAGTTCGTTTTGTAGCGAATCTATCGGCAAGAAAGATAGACTGCCGACTGCAGACGCCAACCTAGGCAACGTCGACTGACATCTATACCTAATACCCAGGGGCGCAAGATCGGCCAATGCATCTGTGAGCATCGATGGGTGCACAGTACAAGCGTAGGCTGTGCGGTCGGCTTGACATTTTTGACCGCACGTCGCAGCATAAACGATTCTAGCCGAGCCACTAGCGTGTTCGGGGGTCTAGTACAGGAACAGTAGGTAGAGGCCATGTCCGGCGGCCTATCGTGCCCGGGGCCTTATGGGAGGAGTAGATTATGACCCGTGGGGATGTGGAAGAACCGCGTGATGACGCTGAGGATGCCGGTTGGGATCCGGATGCCACGGAGGATCCGACGCTCGACGAAGCGTTCTTAACTTTCGAGACAGAGCAGCAACAGCTCGAGGGGTTTAACGAAGATGATTTCGATGAGGATTTCGACGACGACTTCGAAGAAGAATTTGAAGACGAATACGAGGACCTACGAGACATTGAGCTAGAAGAAGAGGAGGTTGAAGCCGAAAGCGATGCAGTTGCCGAGGATGCTGACTTTGACGAACCTTTAGACGAAGATCTGGATGATGTCGTCGAACCCGACTTGGGTGAAGACGAGGACGAATTTGACGAGGAGTAGTCGGGAGGCAACTTCGCCGGCGGGCGCTGCCATGCGGCTGGCACTGTGGCTTTTGGCCGTTGGCGGGCAATCGGGGTCTGCTCGGATGCAGGCAATCGTGGAGCCGGATTACTCCTAAGATCATGGAACGAGGATACAACGATGTTTCCAACCGTTTCCGCAACGCCGGACTTCCCGCGATTGGAGGAGGAAATTCTGAAGTTTTGGCGCGAGCGGCGCATTTACGACAAGTCGCTTGCCCAGCGACAGGGGGCTCCTCGGTTCGTCTTTTACGAAGGTCCGCCGACGGCTAACGGCATGCCGCATCCGGGCCACTGTCTGACGCGCGCCATCAAGGACCTATTCCCACGCTACCGTACCATGCGCGGTTTTTATTGCGAAAGGAAAGCCGGTTGGGATACGCATGGCTTACCGGTCGAGGTCGAGGTCTGTAAAGAGTTGGGTATCCACTCCAAAGAGGAGATCGAAAGCTATGGGGTGGAGCGATTCATCCATCGATGCCAACAAAGTGTGTGGCGGTACATGAAGGAGTGGGAACGGCTCACGGAACGCATCGGCTTTTGGATTCGGCTCGATGATGCCTATGTGACGTACCATAAGTCTTATGTGGACAGTGTATGGTGGTCGCTCAAAAACCTGTTTGACCGTGGGCTGCTTTACCAGGGCTACAAAATCGTTTGGTGGTGGGCACAAGGTGGCACGGCACTCAGTGCCGGCGAAGTAGGTCAGGGCTACCGGCAAGTAGCCGATCCAAGTGTTTACGTGCGATTCCCGCTCGTCGATTTTCCGACCACGAGCTTGCTGGTCTGGACCACCACGCCGTGGACACTGCCTAGTAACCAGTTCGTGGCCGTACATCCGGACTTGGACTATGTGGAAGTAGAAGACGATCAGTCGGGTGAACGATTCGTCTTGGCGGGGGCCTTAAAGCAGACAGTGGCAGATAAAGCCAAACGCACATGGCGAATCGTCGCTCGCCGCCGCGGCAGGGAATTGGTGGGACTGCGCTATCGACCACCGTTCGACGATTTTTACAGCCGGCTGGGACAACAACAGGGAACGCTCGTCGACGGAACGCGCCAGTACACGGCCTGGCGAGTGGTGGCGGCTGATTTTGTCTCGACCGATAGCGGCACGGGCGTTGTGCATCAAGCTCCCGCTTTTGGTGAAGTGGATTATGAGCTCCTGCTGGCCGAACAGGCACGCTTCGTTTCGGGAGGCCCCGAACTGATTTGCCCGGTAGCGCCGGATGGGAAATTTACGGCCGAGGTTCCAGCCTATGAGGGCAAATGGGTGAAAGATGCCGACGGCCTGATCGTTCGGGAACTGCGTCAGCGCGGTCTGCTGTTGCACTTCGAGCAGTACCTGCACGAATATCCGTTTTGTTGGCGAGCCGAAGAGGATCCGCTGATCCAGTACCCGCGCCGCAGTTGGTTCATTCGCACTACTGCCTTCCGGGATTTGATGCTACAAAACAATCGCCTTATCGACTGGCTTCCCGAGCATATTCGCGACGGCCGATTCGGCAATTTCTTGGAAACCAATGTCGATTGGGCACTGTCGCGCGAGCGCTATTGGGGCACGCCGCTACCGATTTGGGTCTGTCAGGCCACAGGGCGCATCGAAGCCATCGGCAGTTATGATGAACTGCTTACCAAACCCGACGTACAGGGTACGGAAGCCTGGCAGGAAGCTCGACGCAAGTATCCCGACCTTCCGGAAGACCTCTGCGTGCACAAGCCCTACATTGATGCCGTAACCTATCGTTCCCCGTTTGCCCCGAATGCCCGTATGGTACGGGTGCCCGATGTGATTGACTGCTGGTATGACTCGGGAGCTATGCCGTTTGCCCAGTGGGGGTATCCATATCAGAATCGGGAAAAGTTCGAAGAGCAGTTTCCGGCTGATTTTATTAGCGAGGCAATCGATCAAACTCGCGGGTGGTTCTATAGTCTATTGGCCATTAGCACTTTGCTTTTTGGCGATCGGCAATCGGCTCCGGATCTGTACCGCCCGTTCCCTCACCCGTATCGACACTGCGTGGTGCTCGGGCTAATGCTCGGTGAAGACGGCAACAAAATGTCCAAGAGCCGCAGAAATTATCGGGAGCCGGAAGAGATTTTCGAGCGTTATGGGGCTGATGCTCTGCGCTGGTATTTCTTCGCCAACCAAGCCCCATGGACTTCCATTCGATACAAAGAACAAGCAATCCGGGATAGCCTGCCGGAATTCTTGCTGCGACTGTGGAACGTCTTCAGCTTCTTTGTGATTTATGCCAATCTCGATGGATTCGATCCGGCGCAAAGGCTGTCCGCAGATGCAGACCAGCTTTCCAGCCAAACGCTGTCGCATGCCGAAGGGTATCGACCGGTGCAGGAGCGAGGCGAATTGGATCGATGGATTATGAGCGAACTGAATTGGACAACTCGCACTGTAGTCCAGTGTATGGATGCTTATGATAGTTTCGCAGCTTGCCGGACTTTATTGGAATTCGTCGATGCCTTGAGCAACTGGTATGTGCGGCGCAGCCGGCCGCGTTTCTGGAGCGAAGATAAGACGGCTGTCGAGAAAATCGATGCCTATTGGACACTGTATGAGTGTTTGTTGATGACCAGTAAGCTCATTGCGCCGTTTACCCCCTTCCTAGCGGAAACTATCTGGCGAACATTGACTGGCGTTTTTGCGGAGCGGGTTCGGGAAAGTGTCCATTTATGTGATTATCCCGAAGCGCGCGGTGAGGTGATCGACAAGCTGCTGTCGCAGCGCATGCGGCTGCTGCGCACATTGGCCTCACTTGGCCGCAACGCGCGTATGGAAGCCAAACTCAAGGTGCGGCAACCATTGTCGGAGGTCGAAGTGGTCCTTGCCGATGCCTCTCACCAGCCGTGGCTCGAAGCGCATGGCGATCTACTAAAAGACGAATTGAATGTTAAACATATCCGGTTCCTGGAGCACTCCGAATCGATCGAATACCGGGTCCAGCCCAACTTCAAGCGTCTGGGGCCGCGGCTGGGACCTAAAATGCCTGCTGTTAAAAAATGGCTAGAATCCACAGACGGAGCGCGCCTGCGTGCGATATTGCTCGAGCAGGGCCGGATCGAAGTTCCTGCCGACGAGCAAACGATTGTCTTAGAGCCGGAGGATGTGCTTGTTACCGTGCGCGCTCGACCCGGCTGGACGGCTGCCGACGATCCAGCGTCCGGATGCGTTGTGATCCTCAACACAGAATTAACCGATGCATTGATCCGCGAAGGTTATGTGCGCGATCTGGTGCGGCTCATTAATGAACGCCGCAAGGAACTGGCTTGTCCGTATAACGCACGCATCGATTTAGCCCTGATTGGTGGCACGGCGAGTCTCTGGCAGGCCATTGAGGAACATCGGGCTTATCTGCAACAGGAAACGCTTTCCCGATCCTTGCAAAGACAACCGCTGTCCGGTGCCGAACCGGTTACAGTCGAAGTAGCCGATGAGGAGGTCCAATTGTACGTGCGTCCTGTTGTATGAGCCGTCGTTGCGGTGGAAAAAGTCAACCGCACCGTCCCAGCGGTAGAGCAAACGTGTTGTCCAATAACGTAATGTAACGACAACCACTTTCAGCGGCCGGTTGCAGACCTGGCCCTACGATACGTTGATCTTGTGCGGTAGGCGCCATCTAGGTACGGCGTGTTTGCTGGACAAACCATTAAACTACCCAAGCCGCTGCCGAAAACACTCGGATGCACAATACCGGCCAAAACGCTGCAGCAAAGGCGACGATTGCTCGAAAAGGCTTTGTACGATCCTTTGCGGGCCACGTGACAAAATAGGTTCGATATGTGGTATGTTTGCTCCCTGGAGCGAGGACTCTGTGACAATCGATAGGTTTTTTCGATAGACACTAATTCCGCGCAAATTAAAGCCGTGTCCGTGCAGCGCACAGCTCTGACAACGTGTGGCGTTAGGAAAACAACACCATGTGCACTCAGCCTTTGTCCGCTATCATGCTCATTTCCGGTACGGGGAGTACACTTCGCAATTTGCTCGAGCAAATCTCGAGAAACGCGCTCCCACTTTGTATCCGCCACGTGATTTCTAGTAACCCAACAGCCGCAGGCCTCCAGTTTGCTCGTCAGGCCAGTATCCCCACGAGCATCATACGCCGGCGCGATTACCCCAACCCGCAGCAGCATAGCCAGGCGGTTTTCGACCTGGCGCGGCGGCTGGAAACCCAACTGGTCATTATGGGAGGGTATCTGGAACATCTACTGATTCCTGCCGATTTTGAGAATCGGGTCGTCAACATCCATCCGAGTCTGATTCCGGCCTTTTGTGGCAAAGGTTTCTATGGCTTACGCGTTCACCAGGCGGTCTTGGAATACGGCGTAAAAGTTACCGGTTGTACGGTGCATTTTGTCGACAACCAGTACGACCACGGTCCCATTATTGCTCAGCGAGTGGTAGAAGTCCGTGACGATGATACGCCTGAGACGCTCGCTACGAGAGTGTTTGCAGTCGAATGTCAGTTGTACCCGGAGGTGATCCGTTGGATTGCTGAAGGGCGCGTCCGCGTGGTGGGCCGCCGTGTGCTGGTAGATTCATCTTCGGAACACTTGGGCGCTGTCCAAGCGACCGCTCATCAACTCCGACGTTCTTGATTGGGCAGCGAGAGTGCCAATTATCGCGAAGCGCGCTACATCGCACCCGATGGGCGGCCCCGTCGGACTACGGCAAAAGCGCGTACAGGCGATATCCGCCGACACAAGCAGGCGACCCGTCTCTGTACGGTACCAATTGTGCCGTTTATCCGCCCACTGTATCGAGTGTATGCGTCTCATTTGTAGATGGGGCGTGGTTATAACCGAGCTGGTAGCAGCCGGGGTCGCCCTACCGCCTCCGAAGATCGATAGCTTTATAGAGCCGCGACCGCAAGTGAGCGGCCTCGCAACCGACCCGCGACCATTAAGGAGGGGCCCTGCTGAGCCCCCGCTCGACGCAGCGCCTTTGCCAAAAAGCACTCGCATCGGCTCACATTTGCTCGGGCCGAAAAAAGGCATACCTGTGCCGAGCCCGGCAAATGACCGAACCATTTCATCGACCCTCAAGATAGACACCTCAGTTTCCATTCTTGCCGCGGAAAGTAGGCAAACTTCAGCCCTGGCTGGCCGTGTACACCGAGATTCCACCTACAATCAAGGCGCACACAGGGCGGCTGGCCGACGGGCCGACGGGGCGTTTTCTCGTGTGTCCATGGCGTCGCTTCCATAGGCGTCTGCGGCTTATCCTTACCCAGATTGACTTTCAACGGTTGTCATAACGGCATTTACTTTGGCGAGGAAAATACTGTGGGCAAGTTCACAAACTAGCGAGCGCAGTTATCGACGAGTTCTTGACCGTCACGGAGATGTGATGGTCTGAGTGTAGGAGGAGGAAGTTTCCTTTTTTGACGGAGTACGCATGATGCATCGACTACTTGGTTGGACCTTGTCAGCGGTACACGCGATTTGGCTAACGGTCGTATTCACGGTGAATTGCACGTGGGGCGGGCCCATTGTTACGGTGGGAGCTCGAGCGGATTCGGCCGCGCAAATTCCTGTCGAACAGATCGATCACGCGGCGTGGGACGCTCTTTTGCAAAAGTACGCCGATAACCAAGGCTTCGTCAATTACGCAGCCTGGAAGGCGTCGGCAGACGATCAACAACGGCTTTCTTCGTATCTAGAGCTCCTCTCTAGAGCTCGAATCGAACCTCGTTCGCCCCGCGCAGCGCAGATTGCCTTTTGGATCAACGCATACAATGCCCTGACGATCTATGGTATTTTACGCGAATACCCAACCTCCAGTATACGCAACCACACAGCAAAGTTATTCGGATATAACATTTGGAAAGATCTCCAGCTTCTGGTGGGTGGCCAGCCGTATTCCCTGGAAGATATCGAGCATCAAATCTTGCGAAAAATGGGCGAGCCGCGCATCCATTTTGCGATCGTCTGCGCCTCGATCGGGTGTCCGCGATTGTTGAATCGAGCGTACACTGCCGATCAGCTTGACGCGCAATTGGGAGCCAACGCAGCCCATTTCTTCGCAGATCCCACAAAGTTCCGTGTCGACACGGCGAACCGAATTGTGTACGTCTCGCCAATCTTCGACTGGTTTGGTAGCGATTTTGGACCGGATCCGGTGGCACAAATCCAATCCGTCCTACCCTATTTGCCCCAGTCCGCTCGCTCCTTCGTCCAGGCAGGTGGATTTCGCGTAAAGTTCTTGGACTACGATTGGGGCCTTAATGATCAAGCCAGTCGAACCCGTGTGGGACGCCGGTAAGCTTGGCTTTTGCCGTTGGGAAACAAGCCCAGGTGCGAAGGGATTTAACGCAGAGGCGCGAAGGCGCAAGAAAACCGGAATCATATTACGGATTGGGTACCCGCGTCATTGCGTCGTAGCGCCTCTGCGTTTCGACACAAATTTTACCCGGTTGTCGTCGCGTTTGGCGATCGGCAAACGTCGCTCGTTGCATACCGGTCCATGATAGGGGCCGTCCGGGAGCCGAAGCGCTTACAGCATGACAGTGTCTACGTCACCCCGACGATTCGAAATAGGCCATCCTCGTTTCGGCACCCGACACGTCTGACACAACCTGGTTTACGCCCAACCGTTTATGAATCTACGAGAACACAGTGTGTGCGTCTCTTTCGTAGGTAGGACATGGCTGTAACCGACTTGTCTATCATCAGGGTGCGCCCTTGAATTGGCCGCTCGCTTACGCTCGCGGCTCTGTTGAACCGTCGCTCGACGCAGCGTCTTTGCCGAGAAGCACCCGCATCGGCGTACATTGGGTCGCGCCGAAAAAGGCATACCTAGGCCAGGTCCGGCAAATGAACGAACCATTTGATCTACTTAAGAGAGATTCCTCGTTTCGATTCCTGCCGCGGAAAATAGGCAAACTTCAGCGATAACCCGCCTCTTACATCAGCATCTGACCTGCAATCAAGACACACCCACGAGGACGCACGGGGCTCTCCGTTGGCGTGGCGCTACCCACGGCTGTACGGAAAAAAACGAGAAAAAAGTGGGCTTAAGGCTGGCGAGGTTTAACGACCTTGGCGCGATACCCCTCCTTTTCCAGTACACGTAGCAAGGACTTTTCGTCGTATTGTGCCGCTACAACGGTGACTGTCGCTTGTTGTTGATCGAAGTCGACTTCCACTTGCCTTACCCACGGTAAGGTGGCGAGTGCCTCGCGCACTCGCTTTGGACACTCGACCGGTCACGTCATCCCTTCGACGGCTAGCGTTATCATACGAAGAGGCTTTTCGGACTGCGTCGCCACAGCGGTCGTTCCATGCAACTTTGCATTCAATGACCTTATCGTTCGGCCGCCCGTGTGCGATGTCTGTTCGTTTAGGCCACATGAATCCAGAAGAATGTTGGTGGCGAGGCCAGTTTGCGAAGTAAAGTTCGTATCACTCAAACTCGGCGCACCAGCCTGCGGTAGAATCCTTGCTGAAAGCTGACCACTTGGATTGAGCCGGTCGCGTCGCGGCCCAACGTCGCACTGGGCGGCTACCGAGCTCTTCTGATCCATCGCGGCCCCCGGTTGTTTCGTCATTACATAACCGACTCCGCAATCCCGTGCTTTACGGGGAGAACGGCCGCACAATAGAACGGAGTTCACATGCATCGGATCCGCAAGGCGAGTAAGATCCGATACGAGGTTCACTGCTGGGTGTCCCAAACATGGCCAGCAAGTTAGTCCGACGATCCAGAACGCAAGTCCACACACCGGAACACAACGCAAGCAATCCTTCGGCCAACCTTGGTTACCATCCAGATAACCGTGTCGTACGACGCTCGGGGCCTTTCGTCTAACGTGCCGTGTTTCTTCCGGTTTGGAGCAAACATTCGCCAGGCCAATGAACCGAGTCGCCCTACCATGCGATCGACACGTACGACCAGTAGCTGTGATACCGATCATTTTAGTTGCCCTTTCGTCACGAACTCTGTCCGACACGAGCTTGAAATATAACAAGGCAAACCGTCGTTGTAAGAAAGCGGTTCGCTAGCGCGACATCTCGAATTACACCGGGCACAAATACTTGCAAATGCAACTACTGGCGGTTGATAAACCTTGGCTGCTGCCCCATGTTTTTGCCGATCTTTTGCACGCTACTCAACTTTTTGCTCTTGGTGTTCTATACAACTGTCGTCGAAAGTCGTCTACACAATGGGTGGTGTAAAAGCCGTGTTTTCCACAGTGGTGTAAACGTTTGAAACGGCTTCCCTACGAATTATTGCAGCTTCTAGGGGCTATGGTTCCACCGTCCAAACGCGAATGCTCTGTCACTTAGCTAGTATTTTGTCCACTTTGCAGTCCGAACTCTTGCATCCCATCGAGTGCGTGGGTTTCCATTGTAGCTACAGCCTATTTTTAACGCACCAAGCTTTTGCCCGTGTTTTGCCTTTTTCTCGATCGCTACATGTGGCGTTGTGTGCCGCCGCGTGCCGATTGGTGTCGCAAGTCTAGATCCAAGTGCGGCTCCACGGTGGCACGCCCAAGAGTGAGCGGCCAATTCCATGCAACGCAAAGGCGCGAGGAGATTTAACGCAACGGGGCAAGGGTGCAAGTAGGCAATTGACAGGTAGTTCTTGTTTTCGTTGGGCCTCTGCGCCTTTGGTTGCAGTATTCTGCCGCTCGCTTGCGGTCGCGGCTCTGTAGAGCTATCCATCTTCAGGGGCGATAGGGCGAGTGTTGGTGACAGCCAGCTCGGTTACGGGGACGTCCTACCCAAAAATGAGACGCTCACACGGATCGCACCGTTGAAGTTGGAAGGGTCAGCTGTGTCAGGTGTGCTCGCGCCGATAACGGCAGTTAGTTGACCAATCCGGTATTCCTGGCCTCACCGGCAATAACCAAACTTCTGTTTTGTAAGGCTTTAGTTCCCCTTTAGATACTCATCGTATGCACATATGCCGATGCGCTGTTTTGCCCGTAAACCTGGGTTGTCTTGTATCGTCCGGTTAATCCGCCGTGAATCATTTAATAAGCCTTGGCGAACTTGCCCCTAGCTCCTTGATCTTGCGTTCGGGTGCATGATCTTGGAGCCTGGCAACCTCGAAAAAATGCACGCAGCGTGCAAATAAATGCACGCGTGCATTTGTGTGCATTTTTCGTGCATTTCTGCCGCTTATTTTGTACCCTCCGGTAGCTCACGCCGCGTTCGCGTTCACCCTCACGCACGATATGTCCCTGCTGCGCCAGGCGGTCGAGTAATCGGTAGGCTTGAGGACCTGTAATTCGGCACAGTTCCGCCGCCTCCCGCCGGGTGATGCGGCCGTGTTTTTCCACGTATTGCAAAACCATCTGTTCCTGCTGCAAAGACTCGAAGCCGCGCTGCCGCACATAGGCGGATTTTTCACCCAGGGCACGGTACGTAGCTGCCGAAAGGCGCCAGGCGCGCCCCTTTTTCTGGCCGCGTTCCTCAATTAGGCCGGCCTCGACCAACCGTCGTAAAACGGCGCGCGCCTCGGTCTCGGATTTCTGGATGAGCTGCGCTACTTCACCGGTAATCAATTTTCGTTCCAGCCAGAGCGTGTTGAGAATCAAGTGTTCGTCCAATCCAAGAGTTCGCCCCGCTTGTGCTTCTGAGATAACCAGGCGCACAAAATCCAGGTTCGCCTTTCCACCCGGAAGAACCACGACGACGGAGGTCGGGTCGCTATGGGCATAGGATGGCGCAGGCCGGCCGTTGCGTAGTTGCTCATAGAAAATGGTATCAATCCCGCGGGCGGTGCGCTCGACGATACCAGCGCGCTTGAACGCATCGGCCAGAAGAGGATTTCGTGGCCGGGGTGGGGTTACGAGCAGGTTATTCAATCGCACCCCCTCTGGGAAGCCACCGGGATTGCTGATCTCAATGTGATCGTCATGCCATTGAAAATGCACCGCGCCCAGGCGCAGATAGTCACGGTGAATTAAGGAACCTCTGCATAATTCGCCCGTATTGTACGGAACCTTTTAACAAGT
>CAYRMD010000088.1:0-18994 GCA_964425225.1 uncultured Pirellulaceae bacterium
ACTTGTTAAAAGGTTCCGTACAATACGGGCGAATTATGCAGAGGTTCCTTAATAAACAGAACAACGACGAGAACCTGGATCTTACACGAGCCATTTTGGCGTCGTTGTGTGGTAGCCGCTTGAATACAACGGGTGGTTTTGTCGAGCTGTTTTTGCGCTTGATGCCCGACGGCGGCCACGTATCGACGACAGCTCCCCTACGACCCAGACCGAGAGTCGAACTGCATACCGGCACCGCGAATACGCTGGGAAAGACGCGAGTAGTTATATTGCGGCGTGGTCTTGAGTTAGATACGTTTTTTCAGAGTCAGCGTCGCCGAGCTGTTTG
Organism: uncultured Pirellulaceae bacterium; assembly: GCA_964425225.1. Lineage (GTDB taxonomy): Bacteria > Planctomycetota > Planctomycetia > Pirellulales > Pirellulaceae > BPJU01. Next base: position 329 of record CAYRMD010000088.1, read on the forward strand.
GAGAATCCGCCCCAACATGGGGACGACTGCGTTCGTCAGCACAGCAAAGGGCTGCAAGGCGCATCAAACGGTGACAGCTAATAAAAGACAGGTCGAAAACTCGTCCCGATGTGCCATGAGCGCGCCGGGATTGTGGATTCGCTCCCGTTTGGATTCCCATAGGCTCGCAACGCCGCTTGGCGACATCGGTTGCGATTCGCGCCATTCGTGGAGCGGTGCGGAAACAACCGTATCGACCGAAAATGGGATCGTTTTTTCAAAGCATGGCAGGCAGCTCATGGCGTGTGCGGTTGTCAATTCAAGCGAAAAATCGTTCAATAGCACATGAGGATAGGTACGAATTTCCAATTGGGATCCTTCTCTGAACAAGTTGGGCAGTGTCGCTAACAGAAACTGGGAAACGCCATGTCGGAGGAGCTCCGACACAAACGCATTTTCTTCTTTAGTTCGGTGCGCGGACCGGAATCGCCGGCGTGGCGTCCGCGAGCTGACGTGTATCGGACCCCGACGGGCTGGTTAATAAAACTAGAACTGGCGGGGGTCGAGCCGCAGGACGTGCGGGTGGCCTTCGATCGGGGGCGCTTGCTGGTCGAAGGAACGCGCCGGGACGAATCGCTGATACAAGGTTATCAATGTCACCATTTGGAGATTGCGTACAGTCGCTTCGAGCGGCAATGGGAATTACCGGGAATTGTCGAGCCGGCTGATGTACGGATTTCGTACCATCAGGGGATGTTGCTTATTGAAATCACGTCGGCAACTGGAGAGGATCGGTGAGCGAACCAAACCCTGCGACAGCTTTTACGAACCAGACGCCCTCACAATTTTCGTCGAGTAGTTCCACACAGGCAGGAACCGGGTCGGCATCAGAGCATCATGCGGTGTTGCCGGTGCTACCGTTAAAAAGCACCGTATTGTTTCCGTTCTTATATTTGCCGCTAAGTGTCGGTCGGCCGACGTCATTGGCGGCCATCGAAGCGGCTATGGCTAGCGAAGATAAAACGATTCTGGTAGTCACCCAACGGGAAGCAACGGTCGAGCAGCCCGGCTGGGACGATTTGTACCATGTGGGAACGCGAGCCGTTATACGCAAGCTGGCTCGCGTTGAGCAGGGGGTAGAAATTCTGGCCCAGGGTTTGGAAAGAGTGCGGTTATTGGAGCTGGTGCAAAGCGAGCCGTATTACAAAGCGCGGATCGAACCGTGGGCCTTGCCCCAGGATAGTGGAACCGAAGTCGAGGCCCTGCGGCGCGCCGTACTGGATTTGGCCTCGCGCGCAATAGCCTTAGCGCATCCACAGAATCCGATCGACCTAAACCAATTAGCCGCTCAGGCCCCCGAACCGATGGCACTGGTGTTTCTGCTCGGGTCGATGCTTAGCCTGGATGTTGCCAAAGAACAGGCGCTACTGGAAGCTCCTTCACGAGCAGAGGCCTCGCGGTTACTGCACGAGTATCTCGCACATGAATTACAAGTGTTGGAATTGCGCCAGCACATTGCTAGTCAAGTGCAGACGGAGTTGTCGCGTGAGCAGCGAGAGTACATGCTCCGGCAGCAATTGCGAGCAATTCAAGAGGAATTGGGGGAAACCAGTCCCGAAAAAGCCGAGGTGGCAGAGCTGCGACGTCGTTTGGCCGAGGCCGATTTGCCGGAGTTGGTGTGTCGTGAAGCAGAGCGCGAACTGGCGCGCCTGGAGCGTCTGCCTCCGGCAGCTCCCGATTATCAACTGATCAGGACCTACGTCGAATTTGTCATCGAACTGCCATGGAAGCACGGCACGCAAGACAATCTTGACTTGCTCTCCGTGCGGCAGGTTTTGGACGAAGACCATTACGACTTAGACCGCATCAAGGAACGAATCCTTGAGCACTTGGCGGTTTGGAAGCTCAATCCCAAAGCCAAGGCGCCGATCTTGTGCTTCGTAGGACCTCCGGGAGTAGGGAAAACATCGTTAGGCCAGTCCATTGCGCGAGCCCTTGGTAGGCGCTTCGAGAGATTGAGTTTAGGTGGTTTGCACGATGAAGCGGAGTTACGCGGTCATCGGCGCACGTATATCGGCGCCATGCCAGGTCGAATCATCCAAGCGTTGCGTCGCGCAGGAGTTAACAACCCACTCTTGATGCTCGATGAAATCGATAAACTGGGGCGGGATTTCCGTGGCGATCCGGCCGCCGCTCTGCTCGAAATTCTCGACCCGCATCAAAACAACTCTTTTCGCGACAACTACCTCGATTTGCCCTTCGATTTATCCAATATTTTCTTTATCACTACGGCCAACACTTTGGATACGATTCCTCGTCCCTTGTTAGACCGCATGGAAGTGTTACGCTTGGCTGGCTACAGTGACGAAGAAAAATTGCATATCGCGCGGCGGTATTTGATTCCACGGCAACTGCAAGAAGCTGGCTTACAGGATGGACAACTAACCATTCCCGTTAGCACAGTCGAGCGAATCATCCATCGCTATACGCGCGAGGCAGGGGTGCGAGAACTGGAGCGCATGTTGGGACAGGCAGCTCGTAAAGTAGCCCTGCGCGTTGCCCAAGGAGATCTGTCTCCGGTGGTTTTACAACCCGAAGGGCTCGCTGAGTATTTAGGACCGGAGCGATTTTTCTTGGAGGAAGCACGGCAAGAACTTCCTCCCGGTGTGGCCGCTGGATTAGCGTGGACGGAAACCGGTGGAGATGTGCTCTATGTGGAAGCTATGCTCTTGCCCGGAGGCAAGGGCATGCGCCTGACGGGGCAGTTGGGTGCTGTGATGCGCGAATCGGCGGCAGCCGCCCGCACTTATGTATGGTCACGCTGTAGGCAATGGAACATAAATCCTAAGCTCTTCCGCAACAGCGCCGTACATGTTCACGTTCCTGCTGGAGCAGTACCCAAGGATGGTCCATCGGCTGGCGTTACCATCGCCACCGCTCTGGCATCGCTCTATACGCAGTTGCCGGTCCGAGCCGATACGGCGATGACGGGCGAAATAACGTTAACTGGTCTGGTGCTACCAGTCGGCGGCATCAAAGAAAAAGTACTTGCGGCGCATCGAGCTGGCCTGCGGCGCGTCATACTACCAACAGCTAACCAAAAAGACCTGGCCGACTTACCGACGTCGGTACGTAAGGCCACGGAGTTCGTATTTGCCGATCGCGTCGAACAGGTGCTCGCCGCAGCCATCCCAGCCCTGAGCAGCCGGTTGACCCAATCAGCATCCGAACCCCAAGCCTGCTCCTAATAGCTTGGCGTTTTTTTAAGGTGGTAGTGGCAGCTCGTAGTTCAAAATCCTTCCTGTTCCACCGATTTCTGTAGCCCGAAGCCAAAGCGATTGGCCACGAAGGTCGGTGCCGTCCGGTATGACGTAAAAATCGACTCGTCGCCCCGGTCCCAAATAAAGGACTTGTCGCCGATAGCGCCCCTTTCCTGGCACGAACAACACACAATTGAAACTGACATTCCGGTCCGAAAGATTGTGGAACTCCTGCTCGATTACCAAATCTCCCGATTCATTCCAGGCTGGGTATAGCCTGATGGTGATGTCGTGCTCACCCACGCGAACCACGCGGTGGACGCGAAATGCATGGACAGTTGAAGCCTCCACTTCGAAATCAAAATCAATCGCTTGGTCGCCACTTGCCGCCGTCGGACGTAACAAGACACGAATGGGCAGTTGCAGTTCCTCATCAGGTGCCGCAAGAAAGCGCAGCCGGTTCGGTTGAACAATCCATGAATTCGGCGTGTGAACCGTCAACTGGCCTGCAATTCCCTGGCCAAAAGTATTGCGGAAACGAAGTTGCAGGGTTTGTTCTTGACCCAAACCGGTTTCCAACTGAGGGTTCACCAGCACGGTGTTAAGTTGCCATCGGATCGCTGGAGCGTCTTGCACGACGAGGAACAGCGGAGCAGGCGTTACATCCAGGTCCACGCGGCCTGCTGGCGCACCGCCTAGGTCAGCCATGACCGGCTGGCCCCACATATTCACCATCCGCACGTGGCGGCTAGCACCTACATATAATGTCTCCTTCACCGGGCGATCGTTCCACAAAACAACCACCCAGTGAGCTTCACTGCCGAACACGAAGTTCGTGCTTTGATGGGGCAGGGATAGCGAACCAGCATACGGTAAGCTCCCCAATAGCTGCGCTGTTGTGTACCAGGGTAAAAACAAGGGGCGCGGAGCACCGTTCGAGTCAACCAATCCCCGATCCGGATCAAAGGGATTGGGCACAAATACCGCGTCGGCACCAGCCTGAAGTGCCGATACAATGGTGCGAATTAATTCCGCTGCGCGCGTCGTAAGGGGATACGACTGATCGAGTGGTTCAAGCACGACCCAAGAGGCCATTCCTGCCGCACGTTGCCAGCCGACATAGCGGGCCAATTCTTCGGAAGTGAGTGTCGGTTGCACACCGAAGCTCAAGTGATCCCATGGTGGCTGGGAAACTGGTAGTGGCTCATCCATCCAATTCCAAGGCAATACCAGATGCGGTTCTTGTCCGAACCGTTCGAAGAACTGTTTAACGGACCGCACCTGTTGCTCGGTTTGTCGATAGCCCGCGTGGGAATAATCGTGGTCTGAGCCCAATTGCCACCACCGGACGCGAAGCGACAAGCGGGTCATCACCGGGCTAAGCCAATTTTGCCATATCTCAGGATCGCGAAAGACAAGAGCGGCTGGTACATGTTGCACCTCCCGGGACAACTGCCGCACGGCGCCAGCAGGCGGTTGATCCAGCAGTCCTACCAATTCCGCGCCACGAGCCGCTAAACGCTCGGCCAACCAAGCTAACTCATCACCGATGCCCGACTGCTTTTCGTCGAACCACACAGGGTATTTTACCCACTGTAAACCCGCCCAGGATGCCAGGTCCGGTATATCGCGCACCGAGAGCTCGTACGTGCCAGACGGAAAAGTCCAACCAAAGTTCCCCCGCGCCGACCCGGTTCCCAACGAGTCCAAGACGGCAAGAGCCAATTCACGAGACAGAAGCGGTTTGTCTGCCTGGCGGACCTGAGCCACAATGCGGTAGTAGCCAAGCTCCGAAACGGGAAATTCCCAGGAAAGGCTTCCCGAGTACGTATGGACTGACTGGCTGGAAGGCAACGGGAATGCCGCGCTTGTTGCTGACAAGTGCACTGCGCGAGTTTCACTATACACTTCGCGATCCGTAAAATCGCGAATCGAAAACGATACCTGGGCCTGGGGCGTTTGAAGACCAAAAAGTTGACATCGGATCGTTGGTCGCTCGCCCTGATGATAATAGGGAAGTCGGCGATCAGCCTCCAGGCGCATGCGCGGTAACGCCCAGAGGCGTATATCGTCCCATTGGACAACGGCAAATAACGCATCGGGTTTCAACGGTTCGATTTCCAGCCCGATGGCAACTGTTCGCACTTCGGCGTCTTCAATCGCCCACGGTCCGAAGGAAACGGTTTGCCACCGGTCCGGAATCGACTGTGGAACGACGACCATCCGATCACGGGGTTTACCCGATCTGTCATGAGTGCTAATTACGACCCGTACTTCATAACCTTCGGCTCGTTCCAAATACAGTCGCGACGAGATCAAGTAACTAAACGAGGAAGATACGGGAATCGTAGGGCTCGATACGGCGGCTTTTCCCCCGTCCATCCGAACCACCAGCCGCCGATCGCGCTCTGGCGGCCGGCCCTGTTGTGGTATCGGTTCCAGTTGGATGGTCACATACTTCGGATATTCCTTTCCTTGCACGCGCTTCCAACCATCCGGCCAGTGATCCCAGTCGATGTCCGTCTGTTCGTCAAAGGGACAATGGTAAACTAAGATTGCCTCCGAGGCAGAGTCTCCTTGAGCGCTGGTGGTCTGCTGGCACCAAACCTGCCCAGTGAACGGGGTGCGTATTCCGGCTGGCCCGGCTACAATGATGCCAATTATGCAGGCATTTAAGAGGATAGAAGGGCATATGGAGCGCATTGCCGTAGGCATCCACTTGGCTAGTTTGAAACTCCCATTCAAACAAGCATTACATACAGCTTCGCGGTTAGGAGCCCAGGCCGTAGAAATAGATGTGCGGCAGATGCTCCCATTGGAAGAATTGTCGCAATCGGGAATCCGGCATGTGCGGAAAATGCTGGAAGATCAGAATTTGCAGTTAGCCGCGCTGTCGTTCCCGGCTCGCAGGCCCCTTTACTCCGAAATAGAGCTTGATCGACGACTAGACGCCCTGCGTCGCACGATGCAAGCAGGCTACCGACTAGGCACGCGGCGAATCGTCTTGCCAGTAGGACAGTTGCCGCCCCGTGAACAAGCTCAAGTTTGGAACCTGCTCATTGAACTACTTAAGGACTTAGGTCACTATGCGGATCACGTTGGCGTCCTCCTTGCGGCTGAAACGGGCTTAGACGATGGGCAGCAACTGCACCGGCTCCTTTCTCAGTTGCCGGAAGGAACGCTCTGGGTGGCTTTTAATCCTGGAGCGCTACTGGTGCACGGCTTCGACCCGAAGGCTGCTATTGACCTACTTGCCCCCTTCGTGCAGTACGTTTATGCAACGGATGGCGTACGCGATCCGAGCCTCAAACGTGGCATGGCCGTGCCACTCGGACGGGGCGTGGCGGACTTTCCGTACCTGCTGGCTGTTTTGGATGAACATCGCTACAACGGTTTTTATACGGTGCGTCAAGACGAGTCGAATAATCCTGTACAGGAAATGGCGGACGCTGTGCAGTATCTGAAGAACCTCGCCGGCCAGTAACGGCGCATTATGAGGCGCGACGATGCCCCGTGATCGGGACGTCGCTCGATGGGATAGAGTGGCACTGGCTGTTTTTTTTGGAGACATCAAGATGAAGCATGTACAAGTCCTTATTCCTCTGGTGTTGGGCTGGTTCATCGCCAACGTTTCCCTTGTGGCTCAGGATAGCAACGAGTCGAAAGACAAAAGCCCCGGTCCCCAACAGACCAACGCGGATGAACGATACGAAAAACTGCAAAAGATGCTCTCGGGCGTCCAGCTTATCGGAAATTTCACTATCAGTGGGCAGAATACCAAAGAACTAAAAGAAGAGCGGTACGAAATCCGGCAAGTGACTAAACTCCCAGAAGGCGATCTGTGGCTGTTTCAGGCGCGTATTCGCTACGGTCAGCATGACGTTACGCTGCCTATCCCACTAGAAGTTAAATGGGCCGGCAATACGCCTATTATCACTCTGGACCAGGTCACCATTCCGGGGCTTGGGACTTTCGACGCACGCGTCGTATTGCACGACGGAAAATATGCCGGAACGTGGAGACATGATAAGGTAAGCGGCCATCTATTCGGAACCATAGAAAAACTGGAGCAGACCTCGCCCTAGAACATCGCGCTGGTGGAATTGGCCTAGGTTTGACCCATGACGTATTGTTTAGGCCAATGACGACACGCGGCGGAGTTTGCCTTCAACGGGCGGATCAGAGCGGTCGCTGCGGAGGGTTACCGAGCCGTTCGCGCCAGCAGCAACGCGGCTAAAGTAGCTACCACGCAAGCCGCGGTCTCGACCCGCAGGATGCGCGGACCTAACCAGACAGGATGCCAACCGAGTGATTCCGCCACAGCAACCTCCTCCTGCGTCCAACCTCCCTCCGGACCGATAGCGGCCCAGATTTCCGTGAACGGGTTCGAGGCCGTCTTAGCGGGTTGGTCAACGAGAAGCTGCCAGGCCGTGGCCCGACTATCGGCATGTGCCAACCAACGACAGGCCTGTGATGGAGCCATCCTCAAGAATGATTCCCATTCGGGTTGCCAGTCGATTTGCATCAAGCGGTTGCGTCCGCACTGCTTCGATGCTTCGATTACGTAGCGCCGCAGCCGTTCTAGTCCGCTCGAAGACGGCTCGACGGTACTGCGAGCGGTCTTCAACACAATAAGGTGAGTAACGCCCAACTCGACTGCTTTTTCAACTAACCAGTGTTGTCGATCCCCCTTCGGAAGAGGCACTCCTATATGGAGTGCACCAGGCAATTCTCGGTGGACCGATCGTTTCTCGACAATGTTCAACTCAACTTGGTTACGCCCCACACGAACGACTTCTGCTTCGAATTGAGCTCCTGATCCATCGAACAGCACTACGCGGTCGCCGGCACGCACACGAATCACTCGTGCCATGTGAATGGCTTCCTGACCGGTGATCACTACTGATGAACTCTCGATGGACCTATCGCTAAAGAAACGTCGCATCTGGCATGCCTCGTTGTGTGTGCGCCTTGATGGTAAGTGGAAATCGGGTGCAAACGGCAGGCTATCGGGGAAGTTTGCCTATTTTCTGCGGAGGAGTAGAAAGGATGTGTCCGTCTTGATGGCAGGCAAATGGCTCCTTCGTTTCCCGGCTCAGCGCAGGTCTGTCTTTTTCCGTTCCACTGGATGTGACCCCAAGCGGCGGCTTCTTGGCAAGGGCGTTCCGTCGAGCGGAGGATCAAACGAGCCGCGACCGTAAGGGAGCGGCGAAATTCGTTCAACGCAAAGACGCTACGGCGCAACGAAGATATCATCCCGCGTCCATCGCCTCGCTGCGTCCTGCTGTACCTTCCCCTTTTTGCTTCCCCAGTTCGTCCCAATCTTGCTTACCACCAAGAAGCACACGCGCCGGCGTCAAAACCGCATTATAACTTACCACTTTGCGCGATCGCTTCACGTACAATCAAGACGCGCACACGTTCCTTCCCGAAAACGCCGCGAACTCGGTGCACCCGGCTAACGGACGATCCGTAGGGGCGGGTTGGCAACCCGCGCGGATCAAAGAACGTGCTCCGATCCGTAGAGCGCCGCTCGCTTACGGCGGCGGCTCTGTTGCGGTGCTACTTCCTTACGGTCGCGGCTCAGAGGAGCTAGAGCCCGATCTGACGTCTTTGCATGAATCGACATTTGGACCACGCGCCAGTCCGTTACCCACCTTCAGAAGCGATAGAGTAAACCCCGGGTGATAGCCAGCTGCGTTACAGCTACGCCCTACCTGTAACAACGATGTCCTACCTACGATCGAGACGCGCACAGGATGCAGAGTCCGTTGAGGTTGTTGCGTGCTGTCGCCGGAGAACAGTTTTTTAAGAATCTTGCTAGCAGCAAGTGGGTCAAACGACGTAACTAGACTTCAAAGGGACAGACAGTTGGCGATGAACTTTTTTCATTCGACGACAGCCGCTGCCTATGTTGAGCCGTGGTACCATAATGCGTATCTAAAGCTGTGACATCCACACTTGGCGGTGGGCCGCCCTCGGCCAAAAAGTTCCACCTACAATCACGACCCTCGCACGCCGGTTACCCATTTACCAGGAGGCTCTAACCAAATGAGCTGCTCGGGCACAGGAGTGCCCACCTTGCTTTACACGATTAACATCCGTGGCTATCCGCCCCGACGGGTGCCCGGGCGCACGTTTGCCAATTGCCACATTTGCCATCGGCACTGCAACTTGGAATCGCCTGGCTGGTTGGGGAAAAAAGGAAGCGTTAGAATTTACGGAACAAAATGGGTACACGGCCGTAGCCGTTTGCGGTCGAATGATTCAAAGTTTGTATTGTAGAAGTAAGAACGCACCGTGAATACTGCATCGACCGAGACGTTACCGACTGACCAACCGAAGGTAGATTTACGCAACGCAAAACTAGCTGCATTTCTTGCCTGGTTGTGGCCGGGAGTTGGGCACCTTTACCAGCGCCGCTACACCAAGGGTTGGCTTTTTATGGCAACGATCCTCATCACTTATTTTTGGGGACTTTTTATGGGGGGTGGACACGTTGTGTACGCTTCCCTTAGGAAAGACGACCGCCGGTGGCAGTACTTGTGCCAGATCGGCGTAGGCTTGCCGGCCTTACCGGCACTGGTGCAGAGTTTTCAGGTTTTCAAATTGAATCGTCCTCCGCTCTGGGGTGACTTTATGGCACCGCCTCATCCTGTTTTTCCCAGCCACAATGACCTCCTGGCTGAGTGGCACCTCAGGTATCACCAGTACTTTGAGTTAGGAACGCTGTACACCATGGTCGCGGGATTGTTGAATATTTTGGCAATTTACGATGCATACGCTGGACCATTTCTTCAGGCATCCGACTCAACACGCAAAAAGCAAAGCGACAAGAAGAGCGAACCCCAGGGGGCAACTGCTTAGTATCCAAGTAATTCGTTTGTTCAAAGGGGATCAGGTCGATGAGTGACCTTCTTTTGGGGGCAGTGGTTGATCGGCCGATGCTCTTTTGGTACGCCATCCCGCTGGTGGTTGCGTTCAGCTTGGTTTATGGCGCGACGCGTGACGAGCGTATGCCGAAGATTCTTGAACACGCTTTCTGGGCTGCAATTTGGACCACGGTTTTTCTACTTGTTGTTTTCGCAATTCTTTACGCCATAAGCTGGTTACTGTGACCGGGTGCATGCGTCTTGCCACTGGGCGGGACGCAACTGTCGTGCCCGCTTTTACTCGGGCCGGCCATCGCCTCCGAAGACCGATATGGATCATGAAATGGCGCGTGGTCCACATGTCGAAGAGATGAGATCGGGCTCTAGCTTTTCAGAGCCGCGACCGTAAGGGAGCGGCACCTTTTGAATCGGGCCACGTCCTTTAGTCAGGGCAAGTTGCGAACCCGCCCTACAGATCGCGCATTACCCGGGTGCACCGAGTCCACGGCGCTTTTCGGCAAGCGATGCGTGTGAGTCCTGATGATAAGAATCGATTGCGCAGAGTCGCACGTCACAATCCAGGTTCGACGTTGGTGTGAGTATTCCATGATGGTCGGCAAGATGGGGACGAACTGGAGGAAGCGCACAGGCGCATCTTCACGAACACGCAGTAAGGCGATGGACGCTGGCGGTATTGTCGTCGCGCTCTTGCGCTCTAGCACCTTTGCGTCAAGCTACTCCACTCGCCAAACGCCCTTGCCACAAATTAAGTATCGACTCCGTATGCGGTCACAGTCGGGTGAGCGCAAAAAGCCTGACCTGACCGAGGTCCGCCAAATAGAGGAATAGCCTGACCTACAATCAAGACGCACACACCTTGGCAGGTTAGTGCCGATACGACAGGCCGACGCCGGCGAATATATCATCGGCCGAGTCGTTTAATCCCATTCCCACCCGAATATCCCATTGGGTGTCGTTATTGATCAGATACGTGAACCCACCATCCAAAAAGTGATTGCTCCGGTCCTCCTGGCTTCCATCCGTGTGCAGCACGAAGTACTCAAAGTACCCACTCCATCGATCCGTAAAAGCCCAACCGGTGGTCACCGACTGGTGATAGACAATGAATTGATCGCGGAAGGAGAATTGCCCGAGGGGTAAGGATACGGATACCAACTCACTGCCCGTCTCGGCACCAGTGGATCCGGCAACCGACCATCCCTCCATGATGTCCCAACCATACAGCAAGTTTACACCGGATTCCACATGGTCATGAGAAAACACTCGAGCACCCGTAGGAACTCCCAATTGGAGAATTACGGCTGATTCCGGCCACCAAACGCGCTACCGGCTCAAGGCTAACTTGACTCCCACCACCAGATCCTCAGCTCCGTCGAGTGCCTCGCGCACGGTACCAAACTTCGTGCTCTCCCAAAGATAGGTCCATGCTAAACGAAACTCGATGTCGCCCGAGTAGCCGTATCTCACCAGAAGCTCCGGCGCCGTATGGGCTCGGTGAATCGCCCCATCGGCTACCTCATAGGTAAAAGTGTAACCGCTTTCGAATTGAATGCGTCCTTGCGGGACCGTCGAGCTGGCCTCGGTGAAATCTGGCCGATCCGTTGCAATCGGTTCCTCGTCCGCATCCTGAGCGCGCCACATGTCGAGGATAGCGTCATGTGTAACCGGCCAGAGATCAAACCGAGGGGCGTATGAATCGGTGCGCCCTTCCCAAATAGCGCCGGGCAGCCGAACGATTTTCAAAACCGAAGGCCAGTTCTGTGCGTGGGCCACCAATAAGCCGTCACTAACAAGGATGCACAAAAGAGTGCTTACAAACCACTGGCGGGCTGTTGCTATCTTGCCCATTCGCGTAGCTCACTATCTTATTGTCGCACCACGGCTGAGAATTGAGTCCAATTACCGACTGTTGGCCCTGGACCGGCGCAGGTTGCCGTGATTTTTTATCGGTCAAAATAATTTTTTGCCCAGCAAAATTCTTTTGAGGGGTCGCGCGATTTTACTTCAAGGCAATAGAATGGCTTGAGCACATGGCGTAGGCGCAACTTTAAATACATCGAGACCTTACGGCGAACGCAATCCCGATGCGGCACTTAGAGCCTATCCAAAAATTTATGTTTGCTGCATGCGGAGCTGCGTTCGTAGCGACGGCATCACGCGGCCCTTTTTGTTGTCTTACAGTTTTGGATCCGCTGAATCGGGTCACTTCAAACAAAGTAGAAAACTACCTTGCCTTCGTACATTTCGCCTGGGCGTAAATCACCTTCCGCTGTCGGAATGTTGAGTTAAGCTCAAAGCGAAACCGCTGTAATACGAAAGCTGCGTGGCATGGTAAGCGCTATTAATCGTGGAATTTTCCAGTCTGAAGGAATCGGATGGTAAAGCGAGCCGTTTCCCGGCTGAACAGCAGCCCCGTGTGCGTTGTGGCAACGGTCACACACGGAGGGCAGCGGGGAAGCTGAATTGCGCTTTGGGCAACTACCAAGTCATAGCGCGCAGCAATGATTCCGATTTCGATTGGAGCCGGCACGTCGCACAAGGTGCGTACCCAACTATCCGGCTCATCGGATAGTTGGGCAATCGGCGGAAAATAGGCTTCCAGAAATCGGCGGACACGACGAGCCACATGGGATCCCTGGTTGGGGGGAGCCAGCATGACGAAGCGATGTATCTTGTGTAGGGGAGTTTTACCCAAGGCATAGCGGGCAATGAGATTCCCCATGCTATGAGCAACCAAGTGGATTGTGGCGACGTCGCTACGACTGGCCAACTCGCTCAAATAAATGCGGAACCGCTCGGCAGGATGCCCGATAGGCCGCAAAAGACTTTCATATCCCCACGTCAAGGAATGGAATCCTTCGCGCTTCAATGCGCGTGCCAGGGGAGTTAAAAGTAAGCGGTGCGACGCCAAGCCGTGGATCAGGATAACCCATTGGTTGGATGTTGCCTCCGGTAGCTTAAGGCGTTGCTGCGTTGACATGTCGCGGTGCTGCGGAACCGGATCCGAGCCTTTTGATGTGCTCATGAGCGTCTTCCGCTATACCTTAGCCAGCTGAACCGTAGGGATGCTTTTGGGAGTTCGTCGGATCGCGAAGCGGGCTACCTCGAGAGATCAAAAACATGACGAACAGCCACAAGCACGCGACGATTATCAAAGGACCGGCGGTCAGCAGTCCGTATTTGGGATACCATACCCACGCGAAACCCAAAGCACCAGGCACCGATATGTAATAGGCGAACGGCAAAAGAGTTTTGCGAATAACTTGTCCCTCACGTCCTAAAAGTCCAACGACGGCCGAGGCAGCCACGACGTTGTGAACACAGATCATATTGCCAGCAGCTCCACCGACGGCCTGCAACGCCACCATCCATCCTGGATCGATTCCCAGTCGCAGACCCATACCGAATTGAAATAGGGCGAACATCATATTGCTCACCGTATTGCTTCCGGCCACAAATGCTCCCAATCCGCCAACCAGCGGCGCTAGAAGAGGCCAGGCGAGACCTACCAATTGCGCCATGCCGTTGGCCAACGCAATCGGCATTCGGGCGTACCCGGCGCCACCTTCACTGTGAATAAAAACTTGCACCATTGGCACGGTGAAAAGCAGAGCGGTAGAGGCTGCCACAGCCGTTCGACCAGCTTTCGAAAAACACTCTACCACCTGGTTCCCACCGAGACCATACCAGGCAGCGGAAAAAAGTGACACCAGCACGAAGACGGTACCCGGTGAGTAAGCCCATTCGAACTTGGCTTCGATACCAGAAGCGAACAGATTGGGGAACACCAAAGTCCATGCCCGCAGCCAAGCAGCGAGGCTGTGTTGGGGGTCACCGGTCCACGAAACGCGGTTCCACCGCGTCAGCACCAACAGCACACCTACCGCTAAATAGGGTGCCCACGCGCGCCACGCGGGCATCGCGGAAGCGCTTGGCGACCTCAGCACCGGTTTAAAAAGTCCGCTCCAGTGTTCTGGCCACCGATCCGGCGGATCGAAATCCCAAGCCGAGCCGGAGGGCATACACCAACCGCGGCGGGCCGCCCACGAAACGACCGCCAAGCCGATCAGTCCTCCTAACAACGACGGGAACTCCGGACCAAGCAGAATCGCAACGACCAAGTACGGGACGGTCATCGCCACAGCGGCTAACAGAGCGAATCGCCAGACAGCGAGCCCTTCGCGTGCCGAACGGCTCGGTCCGAAAAATCGCGTAACGGTACAAACCAGGACCAAGGGTACGAAGGTTCCTGTGATCGCATGAAGCAACGCGATACGCACACCCAAGAGCGCAAGGAGGGCCTGGTCGCTTTGTCCGGAAATGGACAAGGTGCGTACATATTGGGTCACTTCCGGGGCTTGGCGCAATCCTTCGCGTATTCCCAGCAAGACCGGCGTGCCAACAGCGCCGAACGACACCGGCGTACTCTGGATAATCATTCCAGCCACGACAGCCGCCATGGGCGGGAAACCTAATCCCACCAACAGTGGCACGGCCACGGCCGCTGGAGTGCCGAATCCTGAGGCTCCCTCGATAAACGACCCGAACAGCCACGCAATGAGAATTACCTGTACACGACGGTCGGGAGTGACTTTTGCTAATCGCTGACGAATCGTGCCCAAAGCTCCCCCGGCTTCCAGTGTGTTCAACAACAAGATGGCTCCAAAAATGATGTATAAAAGCGATACGGCTATCACTAGACCGTTTATCGTAGCCGCCGCGATACGGGAAAACGGAACCTGCCACAGCCCATAGGCCAACACGAAAACTGCCACATACGAACAGGGCATCGCGCGACTGGCAGGCCAGCGCAGACCTACCAACAAAACAGCCACAAGACCAATGGGTAGCAGAGCAAGCAATGCTAATAACCCGTCCGGCACCGGACCGCTCCTGGCGCAATAACCCGTGATGCAGACGGCCAGCATTATACAGATTGGCAGTGGATCAGTAACCGCGGGGCGATCTTGCCCCCAACTCACGAGACCTTCGTAGGGATCCTGTTACGAATCGCTCAGGTGCCACGGCACCCCAAACCACCTGACAAGCTATGGATTACCCGATAGCCCGCACCCACTTGCTGATCCATCGGTTGATCCCAGCTTGCAGTGAAGCGTCAGTGGATTATCGGTGTTTTTACCCAGGGTTTTGTCTTGCGCTCGATTTGACACCAATGTTTGATGCTCTGTATAGGCTCACTGGACTCGGTCCGTGGTAGGGTGTAGCCTGTAATAGGGTCAACAATAGGACAATGCTCTACATTAGCGAACCCGCGTAGCTTGAAGTTGCAAAGTTTCGCTGCGGCACAATCGGCAAGCCAAGGAAAACCACATGGGCCGAATTCGCATCCTGATTATCATTCTTACGGCGTGCGTGGTAAGTAACAGTCCGCCGCAGGCGGTAGCCGATCCGCCGCTCAAGGCGTTGATCGTCGACGGCCAAAACAACCACGGCATATGGCCCAAGACGTCAAAAATGATGAAAGCGTATTTGGAGCAGACCGGTCTATTTTCCGTCGAGATGGCTCGTACCAAACCACAAGGCATCGACTCGGAATTCCGCCCGGAATTCTCCCGATACCACGTCGTGGTTTCAAATTACAATGGAGCTCCATGGCCAGAAACCACCCGAGGAGCTCTGGTCCAATACGTACGCAACGGAGGCGGGCTGGTGGTCGTTCACGCTGCCAACAATGCGTTTCCCGATTGGCCCGAATATAACGAAATGATTGGTCTTGGTGGCTGGGGTGGTCGCGACGAAAAGTCTGGGCCATACGTTTACGTTGATTCGCAAGGAAAACTGGTACGCGATTCTCAACCCGGTCCCGGTGGGCATCATGGGGCCGAACATCCGTTTTTGATCGTCGTGCGTGACGCTCATCATCCGATAACTCAAGGCATGCCACCCGCATGGATGCATGCGAAAGACGAGTTATACGATTTTCTACGAGGCCCTGCCGAAAACCTCCATGTTTTGGCCACCGCCTTTGCGGATCCCCAATACGGCGGCTCTGGCCGGCATGAACCGATGCTCATGACAATTCAGTACGGAAAAGGGCGCGTTTTTCATACTCCGATGGGACACGGAGATTATTCCCAAGAGTGTGCCGGCTTTATCGTTTGTTTCCAGCGCGGAGCCGAGTGGGCAGCCACAGGTAAAGTAACGCAGCCGATTCCGCACGATTTTCCGACTGCTGATCAAGTGGTCCAGCGCAAATTTGAGGAGTGATAAACGAGTGCACTCCTACAAGACCTCGCAGGGACAACCCGACTCGGTTCGATGTGTGGTTTCGCTAACCGTTATCACCGAAGGACCAAGGCCATGATACCGCGTGACGGGAAAAACCGCTATCGCTTTATCGCGCGGCTAATCGTGTTGCTAGCGCTGACCGGGTGGACTCTTTGTGCGTCAGGAAATGCTGCCCTCGGGCAAGAACCGCAGCGCGAAGCCATTCATGTCGAGGGGAAACTCCAACAAATTGGTCCTGGGCTTCTTCAGGTAGTCGACGACCAGGGAACGGTCTGGCTTGCGAAAATCGAAGCCCCCGCACGTGACATCGTTTATTCGGGTAGCGCGGTTCCGCAGTGGCTAACTCCGGGTATGTGGGTGCGCTTTCAAGTGATGCTTACGCCGCGCCTGGAGGCCGACTCAGCCGTGAGCGAGATTGCCGTCTTTACGCCCCACGAAGCTTCTCAAATAGGTGTTTTCCCGCAACGCTCGCTGGGAAAAGATATTTTCGCGTTACCCGAGAAACAAGCCGATACGGCGCCCAAATCGCAGCTTTGCCACGTGGCCGGTCGCCTGCTCGGATTGAATCGTGCGAAAATGTCCGTCCTTGCTGGCGCCGTCCCCTTATCCGTACCGATCACGGATCGGCCAAAGATCCTCGTCGAAATCTCTGATCTAACATGGGCTCAAGCTGGCGACAAGGTCGTTCTCGACGGATGGAGGTATACCATGGTTCCCGGACAAATGGTAGCCACTCGCGTTTCGATTAGTGGCGCTTCCCCCCTGGAACCGCCCCGAACCCGACCCGGGCGCCGATCTCGGTCCAAGGATCCATCCGATGCTCAACCATTTGATAAGCACCGCAAGGTCGAATCCGAGCCCAAACCAAATCCCTAGGGGCGGATTTGCCACCACAAGATTTCTCGCTGCTTCGGCAGGCAAGCATTTTGATTCAATACGATCGTGTAGCTCGGTTGTACGATCTTTACAACATGCCTATAATCGCCACTGAGGTTGTTGCTAGCCGCGTGCGAGCAGTTCCGGGAAGTTTTTCCCATCCCACAGAGTTTGGACACGTAGCCGGTTAGGTACCTCATATCGGATAAGGAGTCTGAAGCGTGGCCGTACGGGTGGCAATTAACGGTTTTGGACGCATTGGACGCCTAACGTTTCGAAATATGATCGCGCGAAAAAATGAGTTTGAAGTAGTAGCGATCAATGATTTAACCGATCCACGCATGCTCGCCACACTACTGAAGTATGATAGTATCCATCGCTGCTTCCCAGGAGAAGTGCAATTCGACGATGAACATCTCATAGTTAACAGCACCAAAATTCGCGTATTGTCGGAAAAAGATCCAGCAAAATTGCCGTGGAAGAATTTGGAAGTAGATGTGGTAGTAGAAAGCACCGGGGTATTTACGGCTCGAGCCAAGAACGGCAAGCCCGGATACGATACCCATGTGATCGAAGCGGGGGCCAAACGCGTCGTATTATCAGCTCCTGCTAAGGACAAACCAGATCTAACATGTGTTTTGGGGGTCAATGACCACCTCTTAAAACCCGAGCTCAAATATATTTCGAATGCGAGCTGTACGACGAATTGTTTAGCACCCGTCGCTATGGTTCTGCACCAAAAATTCGGAATCGAATCCGGCTTAATGACGACCGTTCACGCCTACACGAACGATCAAAACGTACAGGACCTGCCTCACAAGGACCCATATCGGGCTCGCGCTGCCGCTTTGAATATCATTCCCACTACGACCGGGGCCGCGCAGGCTGTAGGCGAAGTACTCGAAGAGCTTCGTGGTAAATTGACGGGTATCGCTTTACGGGTTCCCGTTCCCACTGGGAGCGTAGTGGATTTAACGGCGAACCTCGCGCGCGAAGTTACCAAGCAAGAAGTCAACGGCGCTATGAAGGAGGCTGCAGAGAGCGACCGACTTCGTGGAATTCTCAGATACACAGAGGATCCCATCGTCTCGACCGATATCATCGGAGACCCGCATAGTGCCATATTTGCGGCCGACTTCACCGAAGTATTAGGCGGCAGGGGAAAGTTGATTAAGGTTATCGCCTGGTACGACAACGAATGGGGTTACAGTTGCCGCACGGCTGATCTGGTCGGCAGACTAGGCGCATTTTGTTGAAGGCGACTCTTACTACGGAATTCGTCCGGCAACGACTCGTCGCAGGAAGATACGTCGCGAGGTACGAGCAATCGGTTCCCGGGTGCGTACTTCTTGATGGTAGATAAGCTGCGGACGAACTGGAGAAACGCAAAGGCGCGAAGGCGTAGTTAA
>CAYRMD010000089.1:0-18589 GCA_964425225.1 uncultured Pirellulaceae bacterium
ACTTGTTAAAAGGTTCCGTACAATACGGGCGAATTATGCAGAGGTTCCTTAAGACTTTACAGGCGGCTAGAGGGGTAAACGAGCCTATCCCGCAAAGCGCCTCTGTGACTCAGTCATCCGTCGATTTAACTTCGCGTTAACTTCGCGGAAAAATAACTCCCGAAGTTCAACCGGTGGTAACGCGCAGCATGGCTGTTTGGCGAACCATCGTCCGTTTCTCGAGCACTCGAAGTATCCTGCCGGACACCAAAAATGAAAATCGAAAGCAACAATACCTGGGCACGGACAACCCGGACCTGCACGAAGCGTTCGCCAAGGGGAGTGGGGTTGAAACCGTCACCAACGAGACTTGAATCTATCGAATAAACACGTCCGCATCCGACGTGCACACAACGACGAGCAACGAATGGCGCCGTGTCCACAAGATTGTCGACTAACGCAACGAACGTTTTCTACCCCGAACTATCGTTGCCTTGTCTCGGCCGGATGCTCGCATGATCATCGATGGCAGCGGCTTAAGGGCTCAGCCACGGCCGAGCAAGATAAATACATATTGTGTTCCGGCTTGGGAAACTCGTGGTAAATCCGTAGCTTCATCCCTTGCATTACTACGCCCGGCTAACTAGCGTAGACGTTAGAGAGGCGCATGTTCCAGGGTAGCTCGTTTGCCCGCTCGGCAAGGCTTGTTGACTATCGGGAGGTTTCCATTGGGGCGCAAGCAGCTAATCGTCCAAGCAGTGTTGGGGGCTCTTCTTGGGGCCAGACTATTGCACGCGCAACCACCTTTGGTCGAAATCATCCGTACCCCACCGTTCGAAGACCGTGCGAAGTCCGAGTCTGTTGCACCCGCTTTAGAGTGGGCCAAGCTGAATTATCACCTGTATCGCCGTTACCAGTACCCAGCGGCAAGACGTCAACTCGACTATGCGATTCAGATCGCCGCGGCCGAATTGCAAGCTCTGGATCGGCACATCACCGAATACCAAAGTATTAGCCGCCCGGTGGCGAGCCAACCGTTTTTAGTAACCTTGGACAGTGCGTTGCTGCGCCGCCAGCGAATTGCGGTGTATGTTGCAGAATTGCGCCGAATGCGGATCGCACAACGCTCCACTTTCGTTACCGAACAACTGATGCGCCAGCGCCAGGTCTTACAATCTACGCCCTAGCCGGTGCTATCTACCACCCTCCTTAACTCGAAGTCGTTAAGTAATTGACGTCGTCCTAGCTTGGTGGTTGTCCAGTCATGCGACTCTATTCGAACAGGATGAGGGAAGCGGTGAATCCATGAACAAAATTCCGGTGACCGATCGGGCCGATTTCGCCCTGAGCGAAAAACCCGGCTAGGGGTATCTGGCCCAAGCAATCGGCAACGGCAATCGCATCGTGATTCGGCACGGAGAAAAGTCGAGTCCCACGGCCGTTACAAGAAAAAAGCAGCCCGGCATGCGGAGGCGGCTGAGCAACACGCGCCAGTAACTCGCGCAGCTCTGAATCGGCGGTATTTTCGTCACGAATATGAAATTGGACCGTTTGGCCCACCCGGAGGTAATCCGCCACAAACAGGGCTCCGGTCTGACGATCAGCTCCGATTACATTTCGTATCAGAAAGTCGCCCAGACCGAATTGAGCTTGATGTTCGTCGACGACCCTTCCTAAATGCACCGCCTGTTGCATGAGTTGCTGTTCATGATTGGGTAACTCGGTAAAAGTCCGATACAGTTGTTCTAGAGCCGGGCGGCCTCCTAATTCATAGACGACATTTCGTTCCGCTCGCGTAATGACGAACGAGCGCCCCACTGGCCTACAGCCTTGGGCAACGACATGGCGCACGGCAATCGAAGGCGGTAACCAGGTTACGACGGCCCCTCGATCCAGAATTGATCCTCCCAGTACCAGCCGGCACTCACCGGGTGCCATTGCCCCACTTGCCATTCCACCGACTGCCTTCAATTTCGGGTGCTCGTCAAAAAGCGCCTCTAACATGTAATCAGCTGGAAACGAAAAGGGGTCGGCCAATATCACGAGCGTGCCGGTCTTTGACGCACCCGTGATCCACCATTCCGGCCATCCGACACATGATCCACCATCAGGAGTGGTGACAAAATCCAACGCAAAACAGGCGGGCCTTTCTTGAAACTTTGCAGCCCAAAGGCATAACCCTGGCTGATCTTCTAATTCGCGCTGCGTCCCTATCAAGGATTCGGCAGTACAACCAACTACGTTGTCGGTACCGAGTGTTGGGATGACGTGTTGCACGATGGACTCGAGCTCGTCGCGCCAAGCTGCTGACACAAAAAGACAAACCCACGTGGGCTCTTGGTCAAGTTGGTTGCTTACCAGACGCGTTGCTTCTTCGATAGCCTGGCGCGCCGTCGGTGCATCACTCAAAGCGGCTGCAAATGCCGAACGGCTGCTTCCCGAGAAAACTGTACTCATGTTTCTTACCTCCCTTGGCTATCGTATGGCGTGCAACGGTGATTGTCACGGCTACTATCGGAAAGTTACCTGGGCAACGATCCTCCCAAGGACACTGTACTTCTCGATCGAGCGGTAACGAGCAAGTCTGACAATGGTTGACAGCATTATCGAGCCAATCAAGTTACGAAGAGCTATTGGTTAGTGCATTAGATAAAGGTGCGCCGAAGGCCGTGGCGCCAGCAATGCCGCTTAGAAGTCTACTTGGAATCGAGTAGCAAACGCGCTGGCAAAGCCCTCGGCTGCCGGATTGGCTGGTTCGCGGAATACAAGGATATAATTCCACATAAAGCGGCACTGGGGATTCAAATGCCAGTTAAGCCCAAAGCTAGTGTCCATCACGCGTCCGCTTCGCACGGGACCGTCGTTCAAGTCCAACCACGAGTAGCGAGCGGTGATCTCCCAAGCGCCCTTGCGGGGACCGACAGCCAAAGGTACCGAGTGTGACTCGTCCGCCGTGAACAAAACCTCGGGGCGTACACCTCCGAATACACCCGTTTTTCTTTGGTAGCGACGAACTTCACCCGTGATGACCCAGCCAGCTTGAACGTAGAAACCTTGAAACCACAAATCCGTTGGCGGACCTCCAACGGTTCCGTTGACCACTTGCGCCAATACGTACTCACTTTGTACCACCCATGGTCCTCTACCCATGGCAGCCTCGAACCCAAACAGGTTGACCAATTCGGCTGCCACGACTCCCGTGTCGGCAAAATTCGGTGCGCCGACTCGAAGCTCAGGCCGTGTTGCGAATCGCACACCGCGCAGCCCGCCGCTAAGCACAGGATTGCCACTGCTATTAACTAATGGGGGATTCCGAGTGCTGAGTGCAAAACCCAGATGCAATACCTCAGCCACGGATTCGTCATACTTGGGCGTCCAAGTGATGCGGCTTGTAAAAGCGTAGGAACCATCGTCGGCTTCGCGACCAAACGCATCAGAGTTGGCTCGAAATGCTCCCAAAGCTGTCGTCACCGCATCGTCGTACCATGTGCGATGGAGCATAATGCCCATATTGCGAAACGGCACAAAGGCGTCGTGGATTAACGAGCGTTCTAACATCAACAGGTGATTGCCGCTCATCAAGGCATCCATGCTGAACGGCTCGCGGAAATGCCCAATACGGAGGTTACCCCAGCAGGGCAAATCCACAAGTTCGCCATAGGTATCGAAAAAGGCGGGTACGCCGTTTTCGAATCCATATTCAGTGATCCATTCCACTGCGTCAAACATGCGGCCACCGACGCGCAGACGCGCTCGACGAAAATTGGCCCCATCACGCAACGGGCCTATACCTGCAGGACCTTGTTCAACTTGGTCTTCAGCAGTCCACCATGCAAAATCGGCATGGAGGCGGCCGCCAACATGCAGGCGAAATTCTTGATCCGTACTTTCCAACTGAAGCCCGTTGCTCCAATATGCCTGCAATCCAATCCGGTTAGAACGAGACGCCGACACACTCGAACTTAGCTCGCCCATAGAAACTCCAGCTTTTCGGACTCCGTTTCTTGAGAACTCACCGCCGTTCCCATCATGCTGAAGTTGATCGGGCACATTGTTCCCTGGCCAGCTACCGGATTGTCCAGAAAGCTTACCGGCACCGATGAGGCACAATCCGCCTACGAGCAGCAGGCCCCAACGTGTCCATAAGCCTCGTGGTGAGTCCGTCGGTGTAGGACCCCAAATCTGCGAGTCGGAAGCTCGCACAGGCGCTGACCGGAGAAAATGGGACGCCACCGCCAGTTTAAATGCCACGATTATCCAAATTAACTTGTTTAGGTATTTCCATTTGGAATGGACGACTTTGTCGTACATGTCAGAATTATCGACTCTGAATACCGTAGAGCTAAAAGGAGCTTTCGCAACTCGAGTCCCTAAGCAATGTAGAGCTCGGCGCGGATCGCGCCCGTCACGGGCCATCGCGGTACTGCCGATGGCACTGTATACACGACTGTTGCAAACGGCCGAGCTGGTCAGTGGCTTCAGCTAGTTTCTGGTCCAGAATTGCCTGCCGCACCATACGGGCCAAGCTTTCTGCCCGATCGAGTTGTCGACCAAAGTCAGGCATTGCCGTGGCATTTCGCTGCTCAGACCAGCGACGCTTAGCCTCGTGTAACGCTTCAGCCAAAAGCAAGGCTTCTTGATCTGCCGTCACATCCGGGTGGTCAGCCAGGGGCTCCCAACGATTCTTTTCCAGTTGCTTGAGAAGATCGAAGTGTCGATCGAGTGTTGCCATCGCGGCAGCTAACGAGGGAACGGGCGCAATCGAGTGCAACTCGGGCAGGGGCGCATCCAGTGGTAGTGGCTTGAATCGTTCGACGGCACGCCATAAGCCCTGGTAAGCGCGACTGGTACCGGCAACTTCAAGGATCCTCCGAGCCGTAGAATGGTCAATAGCTTGGCAAGCCAATGCAGCTACGGCAGCAGCCGCCGGTCCTCGATGTTGCCCGTGATGGCAGTGGATATAAAACGGCCCCTGGAATTCCCGTACCAAGCGGGTCAGTGCAGCTTGCGCCTCAGGGCCCACTCCGTCGTAGCCGATCGGAATATGTACATAACGCATCCCCAATCGTGCGGCACGCTCTACATCCGGCCGCGCTCCATCGACGCTGACCACGACGCGAATTCCTAAGTTACGCAACGTCGAAAAGGCCAGATCGCCTTTTGGTTCTCCCCCTGTATAAAACCGACTGGTAATGCGGAGCACGTTTTCCAAACCCGGTAAGGATCGCGGAACCGTCCAGTCTTCAGTCGGCTGACCGTTGGCCGCACCGTAGCTGAGGCCGAGGATGATTACCACGCTGGTGTTGCACCAAATAGCGCTTCGCATGCCCTATTGCACCTGTCCCGTTTAGGTGAAAAACGGATCTCTTTCATTACAAAGCGTCAAGTTTTGTGAAAAGCAAGTGGACAATTGCTGACCACAAGACTGAGTGAGATTGTGGAAGATGGGCAAGATCGCAGTCAAGATGATTCGCCGCTTGATTCGCCATTATCGTTTGCTGTGGTGTTCTACGCGATAACGTGACTCTAGCTGATCGTCGGTTCTGGATCACTCCGTTCGCCGCATCACACTCTCCCGGGTGAGGGCGGATCCCGGTTCCCGGAGTTTGCTCGATAACAGTCTCAAGAGGGGTAACGCCGCGGCAAACCGTGCCTCTCCTAGTCGTTTCACGCTATAACGCGTATACTACAGAGTTTATCTTAGGGTGCAACTGAGGAGACGTAGCTATGGTCAACACGTTACTGCTGCCGGAGCTGCGGGAGTTGTTGGAAGAAGCACGGGAGCGTCCCGAAGCTGCCGAAGTCTTGGACGAACTTCATCCGGCGAGTCTCGCGGAGTTTTCCGAGGGACTGACATCCGAAGAGACCTGGCGATTGTTGGAGCTGTTGCCCGTACAACGCCGGGCAGAAGTCTTTGCTTTTTATCCTCATCACAAACAGGTTGAACTGGCGACGGGAGCAGGTCGGGAACGGCTTTCGAAGTTGTTGGAGGCCATGTCGCACGATGACCGGGTAGACCTACTGAAACGGCTGAACGATGAGTTGGTTGAGAATCTCTTACCGTTGGTAGCTCGAGCGGATCGCGAGGACATTCGGCGGTTGATGTCCTATCCGGAGCACACGGCCGGAGCGGTCATGACGACCGATTATGCGACGCTTCCCCCGGATATTACGGTATCCGATGCGCTTGCCATACTTCGCCGGCAAGCCCCTTCGACGGAAACAATTTACTACGTGTACGTTGTTGCCGAACAACGGAAGTTGATCGGTTTTGTCTCCTTGCGCGATCTGGTCCTAGCGCGCCCCACGGCACTTGTGCGCGACATCATGCAGGAAGAAGTAATCCGCGTACGGGTCGAGCAAGACCAAGAAGAAGTGGCCCAACTTCTTGCCAAATACGACTTCCTGGCCATCCCGGTGGTGGATACCCAAGACCGCTTAGTAGGAATCGTGACATATGACGATATTATGGACGTCTTGACTCAAGAGGCCACCGAGGACGCTCAAAAATTCGGCGGTGTTCTTCCAATCGAAGACAACTACCTGGAAACAGCCTTCGCAACAGTTTGGCGTAAACGTGCCCTGTGGTTATCGGCTCTTTTCGTTGCCGAGCTGTTTACCTTTTCCGCGTTGGCCCGATACGAAGAAGCAATCAAACAGGTATTGGCGTTGAGCCTATTTGTGCCGCTTTGCATTTCTACTGGCGGGAACTCCGGTTCTCAAGCCGCTACGCTTATTACCCGAGCCCTGGCACTGGGACAAATTCGCCTGGCGCAATGGCTGCGGGTATTCCTTCACGAATTGCTGATGGGGCTAGCCTTGGGCAGTACGTTGGGGTTAATCGGTTTTCTGCGCGCGTATCTGACCCCGAAAAGTGTGTTGGGCGATGCCGATAAGCTGATCCTGGCCATGGTGATTGGCCAATCGGTTGCCGCCATCTGCCTGTGGGGTACCCTGGTTGGGTCGATGCTGCCCCTGGTATTCAAGGCCTTCCGCATCGATCCTGGTTATGCTTCCAGTCCCTTCGTGGCTACGTTCGTTGATGTCACCGGTATCGTGATTTACTTTAACATCGCCTATCTATTTCTTCCGCAACTGCACTAGTAGCCCAAGCCAGGGGAATTGCTAAGCTATATTTTTGTTTAAACAACATTTGTTTCGACGACAAAGAGGGACGTACGGATTCGGAGCGGTTCGTTTTCAGCCGGGGTAACTCGCGGCCTATGGCGCATTACGACTCGATAGAACAAGAAGCGTTCCTCAACTTATGGCGCACTTACGATCGCTTGAAAGCGTTGGAAGAGGCACTATTTGTTCGTTATCAGTTATCCGCTCAACAATACAATGCCTTGCGCTTGTTGCGGTCGGTTTATCCCGGTTGGATGTCGGCCGGCCAATTAGCGAGCCGGTTAATTAGCCGTGCTCCCGATATGACGCGGCTGATCGATCGGCTGGAAAAGCAGGGTTTGGTGCAGCGGGTTCGCCCTACTGAGAACCGACGCACCGTGCGTCTAACCATCACGCAGGAGGGGCTTGCGTTATTAGAGGCTTTGGCTGAGCCTCTTAAAGAATGTCATCGACGTCAGCTAGGACACATGTCCCGCGCTAAGTTGCGCCAGTTGGTCGAGCTTTTGCGTGAAGCTCGTTTGCCCCACGAGCCACCTGCCGACTCGCATCCCCTTCCGAAACGCTCATCAACACTATCCGTCACTAGATGAGGACTACCCCCATGACAAAGTTCGATCGATATTACCCGGTTGTAATCATCGGTGGTGGACCGGCCGGTTCGGCTGCCGCGTCGATACTGGCTCAACATGGAATACGCTGCGCGGTATTCGAACGTGAGCGCTTCCCGAGGTTTCACATAGGCGAGTCACTCATTCCGGACACGTATTTTACGCTCAAACGAATGAAGCTCATCGAAACCCTGCAGCGCAGCCATTTCGTCAAGAAATACAGCGTTCAATTTGTAGCTGAAGATGGGCGGCTGTCTGCCCCGTTTTACTTTATGCAGCATCGTCCGCACGAATCCTCGCAGACGTGGCAGGTGTTGCGAAGTCAGTTTGACCAGCTTTTGCTGAATTCCGCCGCCGAACAAGGAGCGCAGGTTCATGAAGGTAGCCGCGTCAGCGACGTATTATTCGAAGGCTCCCGAGCCGTTGGGATTCGAGTAAGTTCCGCACAGGGCGACGTTCACGAAATTAAGGCTGACGTGGTAATGGATGCCAGCGGCCAAAGTTCGCTCCTCATGCACAAACTTCAACTGAAGATTCCCGACCCCGTACTTCGCAAAGGTGCCATCTGGACGTATTACCGAGGCGCCTATCGGGACCAAGGCCAGGATGCTGGAGCAACGGTTGTTTTGCAGGTGCAGGGCAAGAAGGGTTGGTTTTGGTACATCCCACTTCATGACGATGTGGTGAGCGTGGGGATCACAGCCGATTTTCATTATTTGTTCTCTGATCGAGGCGTGGACCACCAGAAAATTTTCGAAGAGGAGCTCCGGCGGTGCCCTGCTGTGCAAGACCGGCTTGCTTCCGGACAACGTATCGCCCGCTATTTCGCCACTCGCGATTTCTCTTACCGCAGTCGCCAAATGGCTGGCGACGGGTGGGTCTTGGTGGGCGATGCCCTAGGATTCCTCGATCCGCTCTATTCCTCGGGTGTGCTGTTGGCATTGAAGTCGGGCGAACTGGCCGCCGACGCAGTGGCAGAGGCAATTCAGTCGGGAGACACCTCTCGAGCACGCCTCGGGAGCTGGACGGCACCGTTTGTGCGCGGCATGGAACGCATGCGGCGGTTAGTTTGTGAATACTATGACGGCTTCAGCTTCGGACGTTTCGTGCGGCGCTATCCCCAGTTCCAAGGCGCTCTGACAGATCTCCTGATGGGCGACATGTTTCGCGACGAGTTGGACGAGCTGTTTGTGGCCATCGATCAAATGAAGCAAGAGGAACGGCGTGGTAGCCTGGCCGATCCGACCGCACCTCTGGCTTCTGCCACAAATGAGCCCGTACACTGAACCGTAGGCCGTCGAGCCGTTTTTTTGTCCGTGCCCCGGGCACGGCCCATAGCGGCATTTTGTTGCAACCGCAACGATACCTTGTAAGGAATGGCCATGTCGTCACGCCCGGCTGGATCGCTGTTTGCCCATCAAGAAGCACGCAACCTGCGAGCCGCGCAGCCTTTGGCGGCCCGCATGCGTCCGCGGTCCCTCGAGGAATTCGTAGGGCAAACTCACCTCCTGGGTGAAGGCAAACTGCTGCGGCGACTCTTACTGGCGGATCGCTTGACCAGCGTGGTTTTCTACGGGCCGCCCGGTACCGGCAAAACAACCCTGGCTCAGTTAATCGCCACAACCACGGGAAAAACCTTTCGCCAATTAAATGCCGTTACTTCGGGTGTCAAAGAGTTACGCGAATTGCTGGAAGAAGCACGCCAGCAACTGGCTGCCGGTGGCCCAAAAACCCTTTTGTTTATCGACGAAATCCATCGTTTCAACCGAGCGCAACAAGACGCGCTTCTGCCCGATGTCGAACAAGGGGTTGTCACGTTGGTGGGCGCTACGGCTAATAACCCGTTCTTTTCGCTCACCCCAGCCCTTATCAGCCGGAGCCATATTTTCCAGTTCGAACCTTTGTCTGTCGACGAGATCTGTCAGATTTTGTTGCGCGCTTTGGCAGACACCGAACGAGGGTTGGGACGCCATCAGGTCCACATGCACGAGGATGCTTTGCGTTTTTTAGCTGAGACCTGTGACGGGGATGCACGTCGCGCCTTGAACGCTTTAGAGATCGGCGTGCTTTCTAGCCCCGGGCGGCCTCTGGAATTTACCCGTCAACTAGCCGAGGAGTCGCTGCAGCGAAAAGCAATTCTTTACGACGCGGCTGGCGACGCGCATTACGATACGACTAGTGCTCTCATCACGAGTTTACGCGGCAGTGATGCCGACGCTGCCCTTTATTGGCTGGCAAAGATGTTGGAAGGCGGTGAAGATCTGCGGTTCTTGTGCCGCCGGTTAATCATTTTCGCCAGTGAGGACATCGGAAACGCCGATCCACAAGCATTGCTCTTAGCCGTGGCCGGCATGCAAGCCGTCGAATTCGTCGGATTACCCGAATGCCAATTGACGCTCGCCCAACTGGTCACCTATCTTGCTTTGGCACCCAAGTCGCGGGCCGCCACCGATGCCATCGCCGCCGCTCGTCAAGACATCCAACAAGGACGCGTACATCCGGTACCCAGTCATTTGCGCGATGCGCATTACGCGGGAGCAAAACGCCTGGGCCACGGACTCGGCTACCGGAACCCTGCGTATGACCCGCAAGCGGATGATCAAAGTTACGGCCAGATTCCGAGAACCTATTACCACCCGCCGCCAGAACACCTGCGATACGCAAACCGGACGGGCTCTGAATGTAGCGAAGACGGAGAAGGTAGCCAAAAGGGATAAACTCAAAATATATCAAAGAAGCCGGGATGTTCTTCAGAATTCATAGAATTGCTCTAGTCACAGTGCGACAGATGGCGTAGCATGCCGCGTCAGCCAAAAACAGTTGGATAAGCTGGGCCAGCGGTCAACATTCGTCAACGACCGTATAAGCCCGCTGCGTATCACGTTGTCAGGGAGGGCCTCATGGACACGATCAAGACAGCGGCAGTTGTAGCGCTCTTGCTGGCGGTGCTTTACGGGATTTATGTGGTGCTGACTCGAGAAGAACCAGCCCCGCCACCGGAAGTGACCCAAGCGCTGAACGAGTTCAATAGCGACGAGGCCCTTGTTCCGCCCACTATCGACATGGGTAACACGCACACGGACCATTCTTCGGATCAGCCCCCCGGAGACGCTGCTGCTCGTAGCGATTCTAAGCAAGGTTCCCAACCACGGATTTTCGTGCAGGTCGAGCCACCTTCAGCTCTCGGGACGCAAGGTCTCGAACAAGGATCTTCGACAAACGAGTTACCGGCTGCCGATGCAGCTCGTGCACCAACAGCACCGGCCCGTACGGCTCCGGTTGCAGACGTCATAACCTCTACGTCAGTTCCGATACCCTCTCCGATCACGCCTCCACCGCCATCCTCAATTTCTTCAGGGACCGATTTCTCTTCAGGGATCGACTCGGCACGCGACGGTGCAGTCGACCCGACCCAACCACCTGTTCCCATACGACTGCCTCCGGCACATGAGGGCACGAATGGTTCTAACCGCGATTCAGGCGGCACCGTGGTAACCGGATGGGCCAGTACCAGTCCTTCCTCGGAAACTTCCGAGCTAGAAAACGCATCGAAACATTTGAACCATGATTCTACTTTCAACGATACGAGCAGTCGCTATGGAGCGGCCTCTGGGGTGTCCAATTCGGCAGCGTTGTCCGGACATGGTACCACCGAGGTTGGCCAGCCGCCCGACGCCGGAATACAACAGGGCGACACTTCGGGGCGGATAACGGGTTTGACCGAGTCAACGCGACAAGCCCGCCAATTGGTCGAGCAAGGGCAATACCGCGAGGCGCTCCAACGGCTTTCGGCAGCCTATATCGTTCACCAGGCACAAGCCGGCCTCAGTGAACGACAGGCCGCATTGGATCTGCTCGATCCCTTGGCGGCTGCTGTAATTTACTCGCACCAGCACTGGTTGGAACCGCCGTATCGAGTGCGGGCAGGCCAAACGCTCGATCAAATCGCCACGGCCTATCAAATCCCAACGGAACTACTGCAAAACATCAATCGAATCAGTGATCCGGAATCGCTGCTGCCTGGTACGGAATTGAAAGTAGTGCGTGGTCCATTCCGCGCCGAAGTGGAACTGTCCCGCAACGAAATGACTCTGTATCTAAGTGACCTGTACGCGGGCCGATTCCCCATTTCCGTCGGTAGCGATCCTTCCCCGATACCGGGTGAGTATCTAGTCTTGAACAAGCAGCACGGTCGCACATACTATGCGGCCGACGGCCGCACGCTACCGCCACATGATCCGATGAACCCTTATGGTTCGGTATGGCTTGACCTAGGGACACGCAATCTTTGCATCCACGGGAGTCCGAAGGCTTCTGTCCCGGCGATCTCCAATGGATGCATCTCGCTCAGCCCAAAGGACGCAGAAGACATTTACGCGATTCTTTCGATTGGTTCGCGGGTCACGATTCGCCCGTGAATTGTGCCATTCCCGTCGGATCGCTTCTTGCAGAAGTTTGCGACGCAAGATTGTCGGTTAACGCGTCGAGTCGAATACCCCAAAGTGTGCGCTGCTTGATTTTAAGTGCGATGATTCGGATGTTTGACGGGCCTATCCAAGGTATGCCTTTTTCTGCTTATCCGGATGTAAGAGCATACGGGGTCACTACATGATTCCTGGTAAACGCGTTTTAGTAAGCGAGTGAACTTATTTAAGGTAAAGACGCCAAGGCGCAACGAAGATCATATCCAGCGTCCATCGCCTAACTGAGCCTTAGTGTCGTTGCGCTCCGGCGTATCACCCGTACCTCCAAATCGTACCTACACTTTACAAGCACATACCCAAACTTCGAACGTGCCTGACAATCTAGTACCGTGCGCGATCGACTCACCTAAAATCAAGACGCAGCTATCTAAGCACGGGTGTCTACGATCTTTGGAGTAGGTCACTCAATCGATCAATCCGTAACGTTGCAAGGCTCGAGTTTCGAGCCGTGCACGCCTTGCCACTTCGATTCCTGCCAGTACACTAGCCCAATGCGATGGCTAACGATGGTCCAAGGGAGCTTTTGATGCGCCGTAGAAGAGGGTGAACGGGTGTACGATCGTCAAGCTCTGATTGATCTTATTCGAACTCAGGCGCTTAGGTTCGGGCAATTTACTTTGGCCTCGGGCAAGACTGCCTCGTATTACTTGGATTGTCGAAAGGTCACTCTCGATGCGGCGGGTGCGCTTCTGATTGCTGAGGGAATTTTCGATTTGATCGAACGGAATTGGCCGGATGCTGTGGGGGGCATGGCCGTGGGTGCCGATCCAATTACCGGTGCCGTTATTACGTTGGCAGCGATGCGCCAACGACCTCTGAAAGGATTCATTGTCCGAAAGGAGGCCAAGGTGCACGGGACACGCAGTAGCGTCGAAGGGCCATTGTCGCCGGGGGATCGCTGCTTGGTAGTCGAGGATGTTGTTACGACCGGCTCGAGCTCATTAGAAGCAATCCAACGATTAGAAGCTGCGGAAATGAAAGTCGTGGGGATCATCGCTGTTGTCGATCGCCTGGAAGGAGCGGCCGAAACCTTTCGAGCCCGCGGTTATCCGTTTCAATCGCTGATCACGGTCTTGGATCTGGGCATCGATCCATCCGAGGCGAGGAATAGGTCGCCCTAAATCCGAAGTTTGCCAGTTTTGCTAAGCGAAGCTATCGCGCATTGTCAACGTTCGAAAAGCCTCTTCCACTTTTTACCCTGTACCGCGTTTTGCGAAGAACTGCTACAGCGCGCTCGACAACCAAATGGCGCGGGTCAGCACCTGCGATCAGTGCCGCTGAGGGCCTGGAATCCGGCGCTACAGCAGCACCCCGCCACCACCTAGATGTGCGTAGGTGCGTTCCGTCATCGTACCGGCGACGCTCCCTAGATCGGCAGTTTTCCGAAAACGTAAGGGAAATGCGGGTCCTGTCTGTCGGCGAAGGAAAGGCGAACTTTGCGCACGTGGGCGACGAACCACACGCAATAGCATCCCCTCGTAAGTCGTGTCGCGACTGTCCCTCTTTTAGGGACATGCATCCAACTTGCTCCGATGGACGAACGTGGGGCGATTCGCAAAGCGTCGCTCTCCTACGGTCGCAGCTCTGTTGGAGCGCCACTGCCTTTCGGTCACGGCTCTGTAAAGCTAAAGCTGGGGCAGGATCTATCCTTCTTGCGCGAATCGAAACGTTGACCCCGTACCGGTACACATCTGGGGACGCAACACGAGAAACCTCGGCGATGGGCCGCTCAATTAGAGATACGTCCTACCTACAACCGATAGGCACACACTTTGGCCGCCGGCTGACGAAGATCCAGCAGACCCGAATGCCAGGCCTCCGACCCGTTTAACGGGACGAAGCACCCCATTGCGTGGGTGCGTCTTGATGCTAGGTACGTTGTTCGCGCTGAGTACTCCGTTGTGCTGCGTGTTCGGCATTTGCCATCTCATGGGCGTGAGGATTTGACGCAAACCAGCAACGGCCCAGTAAAACAGACACTTGGTAAGATCCGGTAGCGGCTTGGTAACGAGTTTTTCTCAGAACCCTCGTGATTTTGGTGAAACTAGCTAACCCGAGCCGTGGCATCATCATCACTGGGGTCCCAGGTAGGGGCCTTGAACAAAAATGGTTCTTTCCCTACCGGCCGCGGGTGTTGCCAGCTTACTTATTCTTTCCTCTACGTCTCTGCGTTAAATAATTTTTCACCTACACACGTGACGCACACACCCCCATTGCGTTCCCGATCCAGCGTCACGCCAACCAGGCTTACCGTGACACTTGAAACTTTGTTCTTTTGCGGATTTCTTTCAAGGAAGATGCCGATACCAAGGCATAGAACAGACCGTGGCCTTCGGCGACCCAACGCGCTTGGCAGGATCCAAGTGCACTACGACCGGCCACGTTGCCGGAACCTTGCCGTTTGCAAATCAGCTCCATGGAGTCATCCTTACATCGATCGCTCAAGCAGTTATATGCAGCTGCCGGCGGGATCTGTGAAGTGCCTATAGGCGGTTTCCGCGCCGATGTGGTCTACCAAGATCAGCTCATCGAGATCCAGCATACTCCCATAGCATCCATACGTTCTAAGCTCCGTCAACTATTAGATGCGGGGCACCGGTTGGTGTTGGTCAAGCCGATTGTACGGAGAAAAAAATTAGTGCAACTCAGTGCTCCGCATGGGGTAATCCTCTATCAACGCTACAGTCCACGTCGGGCGTGTTGGTGGGAGGTATTTACGGAATTGGTTTCTCTGGCGAGTCTATTGAACAATTCTAGACTAATCGTGGAAATCGTCGAATGTGATATCGAGGAGTGGCGTTGCCCGGCACGGCGGCCGCGACGGCGACCATGGCAGCGGCGCTATCGGCTGCTCGATCAGCGTCTTCTTGCGGTACACCAGTCCCGACGTCTGGCAACACCGGCCGATTACCGCGCACTGCTGCCGCAGGACTTGCCGGAACCTTTCGACTCGACGAACCTGGCTTCGCTCCTTAACATTCCGCGATGGCTCAGTCAAAAAGTCTTGTACGTTCTGCGACACGTCGGCGCCGTACACTGTGTGGCTAAGCGCGGCAACAGCCGACTGTATCGAGCAGCCTAACCGCAACACTACCAGGCGCGGCATAAGGCCAGCGGCTTGTGCTATCCACATTCACCCAAACACAGGCCTCTGCCGCTCGACACGATGAACCGATAGTGTAGTAACCTCATCGCGAGCTTGTTCCGATGAAATCGCCAGTTGTGTGCCTGTTGATTAGAGCTACGTTACATTATTGGATCAGCGACGCACCCTGAATCCTGAGTTTTTCGAGACACCTTACGGCACTAGTAAATCTCCGTCCCTTGCCGAAGGCGCCGCCAACTTAATGCACCCGCGGAACGCATGACCGGCACGCACGGGTCCCAGCCTGCCCCGAGAAAAAACGTGCCGCGATGCGCGTGGCGCCACTCCCTTGCGGTCGCGGCTCGGTTGAAATGTCTGTCCCGTATGCTCGCTGCTCGGTTGGAGTGCCGCTCCCTTACGGTCGCAGTCCTGAAAAGATAAACGACTGATCGATCCTTTTTGAATGAATCGAAATCTTGATAACGCACCATTCCATTATCCATCTTCGAATGGCGACAGCGAAAACCCGTGTAATAGCCATCTGCTTTAGGGCCACGTTCTACGTACAATCCAGACGCACAAACAATCACGAGCGTTTGCATCGTTCCAAATCGTCGCAAGTTTTGACGCAGGGCTCATTCGCGTGACGCGTCGAATTGACAGTTCGCCCGAGAGAGACAACTCGGCTGGACCTTTTTAAAGCGATAGAAACCCTTTAAGATGTTTCGGGGTTCGCGCTTTAAGATAAAGGGTTGTTTTTGCGAACTGTCCCGGCTTTCGAAACGAGTAATTAAATGCACGAACGTTCAACCATGTGAGGCACCCTATGTCGGTCAAACTGCTCAGTGCAGCTTTGGAAGTCGTCTCGGTACCCCTTGCCGTTGCGCTGCTTGTGTTGGATGCGGCGCGAGCGGAACAGGTGTGGTATTTTCGCTGCGATGGTGGTGTAGTTACCGACGGTTTTGCACTCCCGGAGGACTTTCGTGAGGATGCACAACTTTTGTGGCGGACCGAGCTCTCCCCCGGCCATTCTAGTCCCTGTTTGGACCAGGACAGCATTTACGTGACGACGTTCGAGGCAGAACGACGAGAGTTAGCAACGGTAGCTCTTGATCGAAAGACAGGAAAGGTACGTTGGCGGCAAGTGGCTCCCACTCAGTGCATCGAGCCGTTTCACCCTGTGGGAAGTCCGGCTGCTTCAAGTCCGGCGACCGACGGACAGCGAGTATATGTCTTCTTCGGAAGTTTCGGGTTGCTATGCTATGATCGTCAGGGAACACTGCTGTGGTCCCATCCGATGGGACCGTTTCAGGACGAGTTTGGAGCCAGCAGTTCTCCTGTCTTGGCCGACGACCTCGTGTTGCTCAACCAAGACCACGACGTAGATAGTTTTCTGATTGCCATCGACAAATTCACGGGCCAGACACGCTGGAAGACGTCGCGAGCCGATTTTGTCCGTAGCTATTCAACTCCGATTGTCATTGAGGTTGAGGGCCACAAACATGTGGTGGTTGCCGGTTCGCTTCAATTAACCGGTTACGATTTGGCCACCGGCGAACGGCTTTGGTGGGTAGAAGGAATTTCGCGGATCGTCGACAGCACACCCTGCTATGCCAATGGCCTAGTGTACCTGGCCACGTGGACTCCTGGAGGAGACGACGAGAACCGTATCCGAATGGAACCCTATTCGGAAGCTCTAAGCAAATATGACAAAGACCGCGATCTATTGATCTCCGAGGAAGAACTTCCGGAAGGAGAGATTCGGACGCGCTTTTATCGCATGGACATTAACCAGGACGGGGTCTTGGATCGGCACGAATGGGAAAAATACGCGCAAGTGTTCGAGCGAGCTAAGAATACCGCTTTAGCGGTCGATCCCCGGGGACGAGGTGATCTGTCCGGCACAGGCGTGGTGTGGCAATTCCGACGCAGTTTGCCCACAGTTCCTAGCTCGGTCGTTTACGAGGGCATTTTCTACATGATAAAGGACGGAGGCATTCTTACCAGCCTCGATGCGCTTACCGGGCAGCCGTTGCAGCAAGGTCGTGTCGTTGGGCCGGGAAATTATTACGCCTCCTTAGTCGCGGGAGACGGTAAACTGTATGTGTGCAGTGAGCGCGGCGTGGTTACTGTGGTTCGGACCGGACGCAGGTGGGAAATTGTCTCGTCGTACGACTTCGGCGAGCGTATCATGGCCACGCCCACCATCCGCGACGGAAACATTTATCTACGTACTGAACAAGCGCTTTATTGTTTTCGCAAGCAACCGTAAGATGGTAAGCACGGACAGATTCCCGCCCAAAGCCGGCCCTCACCGGCTCTGCTCACCCAACGAGTAGCCGATTTAAGCTACAAAAAATCGCCCAGGGTGGAATCTCCGACTCGGTCCGCTGCTGTGGGACTAGGCGACGGAAGCTCGAGTCGACCTAATCGGTAGACACCTAGAAAAACACACGAGAAGCTTCGGAAAAAACGCGTTCTTGGAGACGCAAGCCGCACGAGCGCAAGCACTCCATTCGGTGCTATTACTTTCACAGGCGCTTTTGCGTCGTCTGGCCGGTGCCGTGAACAATTCCCATCCTAGATGGCGAAATTTAAGCGAACAGCACTTTCTGAAAAAACTGTGGTTACAAAAAGGGCTCGTCCGTCAGGCTCACAGTAGAACGAAGGAATCAGCATGAGGCAAGGAACCAATGACCATGGCATTAGTCTAGCGTATCAAAACCGGTTACACAAGTGAACCAACCAACTAACTAACGGCCAAATACACGTCAAGATTCAGCGGCAAATGGGGCCTAACCACGTGAGACTGGTGTTCACCAAAGGACTCCGGTGAGTGATTTTACGACTGCGTGCAGGTCCGGTTAGCGTGGCCAAAAGCGTCCTTTATGAAGTGCCAGCGTCGGAATGACCGCACATACCTTTGCACAGGTGGTTGTCTTATCGTCTGGCGGCTGTGTTACGTGCTCATTACCTATGCCATGCTGCCGATTGCCATAGGCTGGCACAATGCACAGTCTTTTGTTGCCGCGCCAGGACAACCGCATGCTACGAGCCGTCGAAAACATCAGATATGCGGTCTGCTAATACGACGCGCTCAGCCCACAGGCGTAACTCAGGCGAGTCGGCACGTTCGATGCGCTCACGTACCGATTTACTTAAGCGACCGAACTTCACTCGTAATAGCCGGAGCAGGATCTCGCGCTCTGCTTGGAGCCTGCCCTGGACTACGCCCTGTTGGATCCCTTGCTGGATCCCCTCCTGCCATCCTTGTTGTCGAGCCTCACGCTGAGCCTCCTCAACCC
>CAYRMD010000090.1:0-18287 GCA_964425225.1 uncultured Pirellulaceae bacterium
CCATCGAGCCAATACGCTCGTTTACCGCCAGTTGATCAGACGTTCCTTAAATCTCCCTACGCCTTTGCGTTGCCTTGAATTGGCCGCTCCCCTACGTTCGCGGCTCTGTTGAGCGGTCGGTCGACGCAACGCCTCTGCCAAGAAGCACTCGCATCGGCTCACATCGGATCGAGCCGAAAAGGCGTACCTGCCCCAGGCCCGCTAACTGACGAACCATTTAATTTACGATTTAGAGGGATACCTCGTTTCCATTCCGTGGCGGAAAATAGGCAAACTTCCGCGATGTCCCGCCTGTTACAGCAAAATCCCACCTACAATCAAGACGCACACACCGATTCGTGTAGGGGAGTCGGCCGACGCGTGCACTTGTCGAGCGTAGCGGTTAAAATGAAATGGCGTGTCGATGTTTTGATCTCATCTACCGGAGATACGAAGATGCACCGGCGAGGCGTATCGCTGGTTGAACTCCTGGTGAGCGTCGCAATCATTGGACTGCTGCTCGGTTTAGTACTTCCAGCTGTGCAGGCGGCGCGGGAATCTGCCAGGCGAACACATTGCTCGAGTAACCTTCGGCAGATCGGTTTAGCTCTCCATTCATTCGAAATTACCCATCGAGTCTTTCCCGCATCGGGCTGGACGACGGTCGGACCAAATAATCCGGCTGGAAAGTATGTCGGTTGGAGGGCAATGATCCTGCCGTATATGGAACAATCTTCTATACAGGCGACTTATGATTTTCAACAACATTGGTGGCACGAGCCCAATTTGCAGATTGGGCAAAGTGGCTTAGCGATTTTTCTTTGTCCCAGCGTTGGAGGGCGGGTGGCCGTGCTGGATATTATTGCCAAACCTCCTCGGCCGAGCATGCGACTTCCTGCACCACTGGCGCCCGCGGATTATGAGGCGCTGATGGGAGTGCAACCCTCGTCAATCAACCCTCACCTACCACAGCCCGTTTATAACGCCACGAATCGTTTTGCAGTACTTCACCGTAATTCGCAGACCCGGATGGCCGACATCGTCGACGGTGTAACCCACACCATTATGGTCGTTGAGGCGGCTGGAAGACCGGCGGTCTTCCGTGCTGGCCGACTCCGCTTAGACCTTGCCAATGATCAAGGGATCGGTTGGATTGATAGCGAGGGGGCTTTCAGTTTGGACGGCAGTTCAGCCGATGGCTCGATGGAGGGTGGTGGGCCGATTGCGGGAAGCACTTTCCCTATGAATCGCCGCAATGATAATGAGCCCTACAGTATGCACTCCGGTGGAATCTACGTGCTATTTGCCGATGGGAGAGTCCAGTTCGTATCCGAAACGCTATCGTTGGTTACCTTCGCAGCGTTGGCCACTCGAGCCGGTCACGAGATCATTGCTTCGTTGCTCGACTAGGAACCTCTGTATAAGTCAGCGGTATTCTTCGGGAAGGCGCTGGGCATAAAGCAATTAGTGCGGAAGTATTATCGCCGAGCGCGACGTTCTCCTCGCGCTCGATGGTGCGTGTGTTGGGGTTGGCATCACAGAGACACGGAGGGCACGGAGGATTGTACGTTTTCCAAAGCCGATGATTCTGTAACTTGATGATCAAGAAAGAGAACAAACCCTGCGGTAATCGATTTCGGTTAAGCCTGCTTTGGTCAGATCACCAGCCGAGAAGATACAGAAGGCGAAGGGGAGTGGTTTACATATTGGAAAAAGGGGATACGTGTCTCATAGTGTCGTCAGGTAGAATAATGACAGATAATTCGCCACAATTCTCAACCGACGTGTCCTACTTAAAGATGACGAGCAACAGATCGATGGATCCACAGCAGCGCTCAGGAAGGTCGAATCCCATCAGGTACACGATTAGTCAATTGGCACGCGCCGCAAGTGTGCCTACGACCACGTTACGCTATTACGAAAGGATAGGGCTTCTTGTGCCGGAAGATCGATCTTCTGCAAATTACCGACTCTACTCGGAGACGTCTCTGCGCAAAGTGCGATGGATTCGAGCTGCACAGAGCGTCGGATTCCGTTTGGAAGATCTCAAGGTTGTACTTGGTGACCAAGCGAGTCGCCCACGATGTTGTGACGTTCAGCCTCTATTAGAAGCGCGCTTACAAGACATCGAGCGCAAACTCCAGGCGCTGCAGCAACTGAAACGTAGCCTTCGATCCCTACTCCAACAATGTCAGCAAGCTGCACCACAGTCCTCTTGTCCCATAATCGAAGAGTTAAAACGAACATAGCCTTCAAGTGTGCCGGCTACACCGATGCGGCAAGTCAGACGGCGTATTCCTAAACCGCGTTGGCCATCGAAAAAGCCCACACGTCGCCTTTTTCAGGGCCGGTAGTGGGCTACCGCATGGCTGCAACGGGTAAAGATGGATTTCCTACGTTTTGAGTGGTTGGCTCCCGGTAGGCGGTCGTGCCGACCGTGGGCTGATGCAGGTGAACGGTACTAGGTTTCCCATGAGCTATGTCAAGCGATTTGCAGGACCGGCTAGGCAACCGGTTCGTCTATGACGTGCGGGGTGCGAGTACGTGGACCGGCCATTGCTCACAACCGTAGTTCCGTAAAACGCCGAACCTGGTCAACAATTGCGCGTTCCACAGGCAGCCGCTCCATACTACTTGCGCCATAGAATCCAACGACACCTTGAGTACGGTCCAACACGTATTGGGCATCGTCGGGTTCCGCGATAGGGCCACCATGGCACAGTACCAGGATATCGGATCGTACGCGCTTGGCCGCATCGTGGATGGCTTGGATTAGCTGCACGCAATCGTCGAGCGATCGAGCAGTCCTAGCGCCGATGGTACCTTTGGTCGTCAGACCCATGTGCGCAATGAGGATATCGGCACCGGCATGAGTCATGGCGACCGCTTCGTCTTCGTTGAAGCAATAAGGTGTTGTCAGCATTCCCATTTGATACGCAATTCGGATCATGTCCACTTCTTTTCCGAACCCCATGCCTGTTTCTTCGAGGTTCTGCCGGAATTGGCCATCGATCAGTCCGACGGTTGGAAAGTTTTGTACGCCGGAAAACCCAAGGTCATCGAGTCGCCTAAGAAAGTGTCGCATAAGCCGAAAAGGGTCAGTCGCGCAAACGCCGGCTAAAACCGGCGTACGTTCGACAACC
Organism: uncultured Pirellulaceae bacterium; assembly: GCA_964425225.1. Taxonomy (GTDB): domain Bacteria; phylum Planctomycetota; class Planctomycetia; order Pirellulales; family Pirellulaceae; genus BPJU01. The sequence continues at coordinate 3,123 of CAYRMD010000090.1, forward strand.
GGTATGACTTCTCCTGCCATTTCTAAGACGATGCGATTGGCGTCACCGTAGGGCATCATTCCGGCGAGCGATCCTCGGCCGGCCATGCGGAACCGTCCCGAGTTGTAGATGACCAACAGGTCAATTCCAGCAGCTTCGGACATCTTGGCGCTGATGCCGGTCCCAGCACCGCCTCCAATAATCGGGCGACCTGCTGCCACTTTAGCCCGAAGTCGTTCGAGAATTTCTTCTCGCCGAAAAAGTCCCATGACCTTTTCCCCTTGAACCAAGACCTTGATACGCCCCATATTTGCTGACCGCACAACATCCTACCGACGCACTGTAGGCAACGCTATCGGGTGCTCGGGTGCTTAGCCCGCCTCTTGCCGCTTAAGCAGCATCCAACTATTGAGAAGAACTCAGCGCAAAGGCACGAAGTCCAATAAAGACAACATGAACAACCGCATTGCGTACGTACAGCGGGCGCTTCGGTTATATTTTCTTGCCTAGGCCTTTGGTTAGTGCCATGAAGGCTGATTCCAGACTAATCGACTCTTCGGCGAAATGTCGCAACCGAAAACCATTGGCAACCAGTGTGCTACTCAATTCGCTGTAGTCAGCGTCATTTGATTTGAGGGTTACGCGGAGCCGTCCGTTGTTCATTTCCACGCCGTCCACCAATGGATGCTCCGACAGCAGCGCACCAGCTCGATCCGGGTCATGGCTTACTTCGATCAACAGAACTGTCTTTTGGCGCACTAAGCGCATCACGTCACCTACCGTGGTGTTAATTTGCATAACCCCTTTATCGATGATTCCAACCTTGTTACAGATGTCGGCCAGTTCCGGCAGGATGTGACTAGAAACGATGATGGTTTTGCCCATGTTGCCGAGCTTGCGCAATAGGTTGCGCATTTCAATTCGAGCACGGGGGTCCAGACCGCTCAGCGGCTCATCCAGCAGAAGCACTTGAGGATCGTGCAACAGGACGCGTGCCAATCCCAGCCGCTGGGTTTGGCCTCGCGAAAGCGTGTTGGCATAGGCATCGCGCTTGAATTCCAAATCCACGATTTCGAGCATCTCGTTGCAGCGTTTACGACGTAGTGGACCACGGATGCGATAGGCTGCAGCAAAAAACTCCAGATACTCGATGACTTTCATATCGTCGTACACGCCAAAAAAATCCGGCATATAGCCGACTAGGCGGCGTATTTGTCGTGGCTGCGTGTAAATCGAATAACCGCAGACATAGGCCTCACCCCAAGTAGGATTCAGAAGCGTCGCCAAAATCCGCATCGTGGTGGTTTTACCCGCCCCGTTGGGCCCAATGAACCCGAACAGATCGCCCTGGTCAAGTACTAGATCGATACCACGAATGGCAAATGCGTCGCCGTATTTTTTGGTTAGATCGACCGTTTTAATCACTGTGGAGTGACCTTTTCCCCGATTGAATCAATGCGGCGTACCGGAACTACAAATCTATAATACGTCCATCGCCTCCCAATGGTTGGATGGCCCATTGGTTGGCAGTTTAACCCGGATACTGGAACCTGCACTCGCCCTACCACGATAGCGCGGTTCAACTGCAAGTGCTCACTGAGATCGATATAACCTTGGTATTGGTGGCCCAGTCCCGTGTAGGTGCGACCCCCAGCAGCCGTGTGGAACAGCATAATTTCCATGATTCGATCGACATCCCGGCTTTGGCGATCCCAAGGAGTTGACGCATAACTGGTTTGCGCACTAACAATCCGGCGACGCGTCAGCAACCATTCTAGGTCACGCCGCTGAAGTTGGTCGATGCGTAGCACAGCTCCCGGTTCCCACGTCCCCTCGGCTCGATATGCCCACCTTCCGTAAGCAATCAGCGTATCTTGGAGCGGAATACCAAGTGGATTTGGAAACGAGCCTTTCAAAAACCCGTTGCGATCCGCCCATAGGTTTGAGGCTACCGGTTGGCTCAATTCGCCCCACCATTGCCCCCAGATGCCGCGCGTTCCGGACGCCAAAATAGGTGCATCCACAAGTCGGGTGTTGTGAAGATGCTCCTGCGTGCGAATACGGTACGGGATCCCCGAAAGCATTTCGATAGCGGTTCGATCCAGGCCCCCCAGTCCTGTTCCAGGAAGACCTTGCCAACTCACTACTTGATGGTGCAGGTCGAGTGAGACTCCGTCCATCGGCAATACGGGCTGAATTTGCCAGGAGTACTTAGCTAAACCGCCGCTGTAGACCGAGCCCCACAGGGTACCCCGAAGGCGCGACGTATCGACATCAATGTCGACAAGCTCGACGAGATTGACAAGGGGACTCGTAGTCGACCTCCAGAGCCGGTGCAAGGCGAAGATCAACGCGCAGAATGAGACGATTCCCACCAGCCACGTCGCCCAGCTCCAGTGGCGTGGATAGCGAAAGAGCCAGGCCAGACCGAATTCTCCAGGTCCCAGCCACACAATGTACAAAACGAGCAGACCGGCGACGGCCGTAAACGACACCATCGCTACGCCCTTGGCCGAAGGCGAACCAGGGAAGACATCTAACGCACTTCGCAACTGTCCGGTGATTTCCTCGAAGCCCAGGTGAACCACCCGCCGCGTCAGCTCTTCGCGCCCAGCTGGTGGGGAATCGGCGGCTTCTACACGTGCGATTTCGCTCAACAAAGCCGGCGTCGCAGACCAATGCTGCACGGCCGATTGATCCAAGTCGAACATCACCCAGGTGACCACCCCCAATCCCAGAGCATACCGACAAATCGCTGGCCGACGGCCAGCATGCGGCGCATCCAGCCACGCCAGTACCCGGGCTCCAGACGGATCCATACTGACGGCCACAAGTGGTCCGAGAGGATCCTGGGCATGGGCAAACGACTCCAATCCGGGCACCTCCCGTACTTGGACGAGCGGTCCCGGCTCGGCAGGTAACAACTGGCGCAAAGGAGCGTTGGTGCCAGCAAATGGATGTGCATTGCGCCCCAGCGATAAGACCAACCGTCCGCCAGATTTGACCCATTCAACCAATGCTCGCCATTGGGCAGGCGACCATCCTTCCAGAAACGTTGCATTGCCCGTCAGGAACCAGAGTGTATCGATGCCATCGTAACCTTGGCAAAAGCGGGGCAAGTGTGTCGGATCGTTTAACATGCTGACGACCGGTGGCAGCGCCGTAGTCCGCGGCATCTTTTCCCAGACCCGTTCCAAAGGCAATTGGCCGCCGAGCAGCACATGCCACGGACGAGTCGACTCTAAGAGCCGGAAACGTTCCCCGAAAGTTACCGGCAACCGCGCTACGATTTGCTCACCCTTTCGCAAACGCGCCTCAAGCTGGCCCCGCGTTCGCCCGATTCGGATGTATCGCTCGACAACGCGTCGCTCGCCCGGCTGTAGCTCGATCACAGCTTCCTGCCCCACTTTGTCTTCCAACTGCCAATCCGCTACCAAACCATCCCCATCCGGGACTCGCAGGTCCAGATGCCCGCCAAATGGTTCTTCATCGGTCTGAATAAGGATCCGGGCAACCGTCCAATGGCCGGCTTTGGCGATATTGTCCACGCCGATTTCGATAGAGACGATTCGTGGTGGACCGGCAAATACGGGCGTAGTGGCGAGGACACCCAGTGAAGCGAATGTTAGAACGATGCACACAAAGATAAGCTTCAGGCTACCCGCGGCCTGGCTAGTTGGGCTCGCGAGGCACGACTGGCGATCCCTTCCGATTGGCTGCAACGGAGCTCTTGGGTGGCTCTGGTTTTGGATCAACAAGCGGGCGGAACTAAGGTTTTCCCTGATCATCGCATGCACAGATCAATTCTCCGCATCCGGGGCACCCCGACCCATATTTGCGTTGGACCGCTTCGGCTAAATCAACACCGGCTACATTGGCGATGGTGGCCAACCAAGCCAGGACGTCTGCGAACTCGGAAGCCTGTTGTTCACGGCTACCGCTGCGTAACGCTGCGGCTAACTCGCCTACCTCCTCCATCAACCACATAAAGGTTCCGTCGATGCCGCGAGCCACATCCTTCTTCAGATACATCCGCCGAATCAGCTCCTGGAATGAAGCAAGACTCATATCCTCCGAGTCATGTGCTTGGTGGCTCGATGCCATCGGGTGCTTCTCCTGATGCTAATGCGGCTTGAGTTTTCGACGGAAAACCAGTTGGAATCGACAGATTTCTCCGTCGGACTGGAGTACAAGCTTTAGCGAGCGTCGGCCATTGCCTGAAGCTGAACGACGGAGCGTGTTTGTTCTTTTTCCAGGAATGCTCTTCCATATTTGACTTGAATGTGGTCCCACGGTAATCGGTCGTTTAGAGCATACGGTTCGTGCAACAGCCGATCGATGTCCAGTTCGGCGTCAGCCAAAGCCTGCCACCAGCGTTCGGGAACAAAAAACTCAGACCAGCTATCCAATCGGGCCCCGCGCCGCCATGCCAGCTCGATGGCTTCCGCGACTCGCCGATCGCCTCGGCTTAGCACGCCTTCAAGCAAACTGGTGTCGATATTGTGGCATTTGATGGTCACAGAGCGGGTGCGACGCAGGGATTTAAGATACTCGTGGGCCTGCTGGAAATACTCTTTGCGCGCCATACCGTTCCATTGATACGGCGTGTGTGCCTTGGGAACGAAATTCGAGACGCTGGCGGTCACTCGCGCATGTCGGCCGCGTTCCTGCTTGCCAATCAAGGCGATCTGTTCGGCCATCTGGACAATCCCCTCCAGGTCGACTCGCCTCTCACCTGGCAAGCCACACATGAAATAAAGCTTGACACTTTCGTAGTTGTTGCGAAACGCTGTACGACAACCTTCGTAAAGATCTTCGTTTTTGATTTTCTTGCGGATCTGCTCCCGCATGTCGTCTCGGGCTACTTCGGGTGCTAAAGTCAGACTGGAACGGCGGTCGTTTCCAATCAATTCCGCTAGGGTCCTTAATTGCTCGTTGACACGGAGGCTAGGTACGGACACATTGACCCCGAGCGGACGGAAGACCTCCTTAAGACGGCGCACCAACTGCTCGAAGTATGGATAATCGCTACTGGATAAGGAAAGCAACGACACCTCGTTGTAGCCGGTATTACGATACGCTTCCAAGGCGGACCGGACGATGGATTCGACCGACCGAACGCGTAGAGGTCGTTTGATAACCGTGCTTTGACAGAAGCGGCATTGCCATGGGCAGCCCCGCATGATCTCAATGGCAATACGGTCATGGACGCATTCGACCAGCGGTACCAGTGGTCGCGTTGGCAGTGCGATCGCTTCTAAGTCACTAACAACGACCGGCGAGATGGTAGCTGGCACGTCGGGATGCAGCGGGTGGAGGTCGACGAACTTTCCGTTTACGTATTCCGGTTCATAAAAGCGCGGCACATAGCAGTACGGAAGCCGCCGAACCAACTCGAGAAGAGCTTCGGCTCGTTGTTGCGTGCCAGCCTCACCGGTTGCCCAGCGATCCAAAGCTCTTTCGGCTTCCTTCAACTCCAACCAGGTGCGACAGATCTCCGGCAGGGACAATTCTCCGTCACCGGTCACAAAAACGTCGATAAAAGGTGCGAGCGGTTCGGGATTTTGGGCGCAAGGCCCTCCAGCAATTACCAGCGGATGTTCCATTGTGCGCTGGATGCTGCGCAGAGGAATCCCGGCCAGATCGAGCATCGTGAGCACGTTCACGCTACCGATTTCGTACTGCAGCGAAAAGCCGATGACGTCGAACTCCGCCAGCGGGGTGAAGTTCTCCAAACTGTACAAGGGTACTCCCGTTCGCCTCAATTGTTCTTCCATATCGGGCCACGGCGTAAAGACTCGCTCGCATGCCCAATCCGGGTCGTTATTCATTAACGTGTAGAGAACCTGCAAACCATGATGGCTCATCCCGATCGTATACACGTCGGGGAAAGCCAGACAAACTTTACCGCGCGTCTGGCGATAATCCTTGCGTACAATATTATGTTCAGCCCCCAAATACTGGGCTGGGGTTTGCACGCGGGGCAGGATGTGGGCCTCTACGTAATCTTTCAACCGTTGGTTAAACATCGTGTCAGCCTCGTTGGAAAACCCAAGTGCCGGCTCGTACGCTCGCTCGCCCACCGGGTACGGCTTGTCGATTCGTGTTCGACGCGATACGTTCAATCATCAGGTGGCCGGCGCTACGCGTGATGGCTACAGTGTCGCTAGGACGTACGAGGCAAATTATTTTAACTTGACCGGACATGTCTGATTATACCACGGTTTGTCGTTTGAGTGATTTGAGGCAGGGACAAGGGCGCGCCTTTAACGTAAAAGGCCGCATGATCGCAGTGTTTCTTGTGGATGGGCAGGTCTATGCCATCGACGATTTTTGCCCCCACATGGGAGCCTCCTTAGCCGGAGGCTATGTCGAAAACGGAATTGTCACCTGCCCCTGGCATGCCTGGCGATTTGCCCTGTGTGATGGAACCTGGTGTGATAGCCCGCGAATTAGAATTGATACCTTTCCCGTGCGGGTAGTGGGCGATGAAGTCCAGGTGGCGGTACCGGAGCCATAGCAGGTCGGACCCAGCCTTGGCGTCAAGGCTCTCAAACTTTGCTAAGCTACAGTGCCCGGACATGTGGCCGTGTATTGATCTAATACCGTGAACCGATTCTTTGATCACGCGGGGGAAGTTCCTGAGCAGCTCTGGCAAGTGTTGCGCTCGGATTTCTATCGGCTCTACCAGTGGTGGAAGCGTATCCAACGGCGGCGATCGACCGGGCAACAGATCCAAGACCAGTGGAGGGCATGGCAGGAGGCCGTCGATAACTCGCGGCGCTTGCGTCAACTGCGGGCCGCTGCCGTACCGGCTATTAGCTACGATCCTCTGTTGCCGATCCGTGCGTGGAAAGACCGTATTGTTGAAGCGATACAAAGTTGGCCGGTGGTTATTGTGTGTGGCGATACGGGTTCGGGAAAGTCCACGCAAGTCCCCAAGATGTGTTTGGAAGCAGGGCGGGGCATCGATGGCACGATTGGCCATACGCAGCCGCGTCGATTGGCAGCCATCGCCGTCGCTACACGATTGGCATCGGAATTGAATACAGAATTGGGACATGTCGTCGGATACAAGATTCGATTCAGCGAGCGAACCGACGCGACGACGTTGGTCAAACTGATGACCGATGGAATTCTATTGGCAGAAATCCAAAGTGACCGGTATTTGCAACAGTACGATACGCTGATTATTGATGAAGTTCACGAGCGATCGCTGAATATAGACTTTTTACTCGGTTATCTTCGGCGACTCGTAGTAAAGCGCAAAGATCTACGCGTGCTGCTGATGTCCGCTACACTGGATGCGGCGCGTTACGCAGCCTTCTTCACTACCGCACGGGGTCCGGCACCTGTCATTGAAATCCCAGGCCGTAGATATCCGATCGAGATTCGCTATCGACCAGCCGTACCCGAGCCCGGGGAAGTCGAGCCGGATCTGGTGGCCGCCATACGCCGAGCGTTAGCGGAGTTGGCCCATGAACCGCCAGGCGATGTGCTGGTGTTTTTGGCCACGGAGCGCGAGATCCGCCAAGCGGCGCGAGCATTGCGCGGCTGGTCGCTCGGTCAGTCGGGAATTCGATGGGAGATCCTCCCGCTGTATGCCCGCCTGCCACCGGCCGAGCAGCAACGCATCTTCGCTCCTCATGACCGGCCTCGTATCGTGCTGGCTACCAATGTGGCTGAGTCCTCATTGACCGTTCCGGGAATCCGTTATGTGATCGATGTCGGTACAGCACGCATCAGCCGGTATTCGCCTCGAGCGAAACTCCAACGATTGCCCATTGAACCGATCAGCCGTGCCTCGGCTGACCAGCGAGCAGGTCGTTGCGGGCGCCTCGCTCCCGGAATTTGTGTGCGTCTTTACAGTGAAGAGGACTACTTAGCGCGTGATGCCGTCACGACACCCGAAATTCGACGTACCAACTTGGCATCGGTCATCCTTCAGGCCAAATGTTTGGGTCTAGGTGAGCTCCACCAACTGGAATTTCTCGATCCACCGCGGCCGGAAATGGTCCGCGACGGCTATCGCACCCTCTTTGAACTGGGGGCCATTGACCAGCAGCAACGTTTAACGGAACTGGGACGATGGTTGGGTCAGTTGCCCGTGGACCCCCGTGTCGGACGCATGATTTGGGAGGCCGTTCAGCGCGGGTGTGTTCAAGAGGTGCTGGTAATCGCCGCTGCCTTGGAAGTGGGAGATCCGCGCTTGCGGCCGGCCGAAAATCCGGAAGCTGCCGATCAGGTACATCGCCGTTGGGCGGATGAACGCTCGGATTTTTGGACCTTGCTCCAATTGTGGGATGCCTATCAAGCGATGCGGCGCGGTGGCTCGCGCGCTGCGTTGCGGATGGCTTGCCGCGAACAATTCCTCTCCGTAAATAAGCTCCAACAATGGTCCGAACTGTACCGACAGTTGTGCCTTTTAGTACAACGAACCGGCCAGACGCCCACTAGCTTCAGAGATTATGCAGCCGTACATCAGGCGCTGTTGGCAGGCCTACTGTCGGGAATTGCCTATCGCCATCAGACTTACGAATACCGGGGAGCGGGGCAGTTGCGGTTTTATTTATGGCCCGGTTCGAGTGTTTTTCGGCTGCGCCCCAAGTGGATTATGGCCGCTGAAATCGTGGAAACCACCCGGCGCTACGCCCGGTACGTGGCTCAGATCGAACCGGAGTGGGCCGAACCGCTGGCGAGCCATCTGGTGGAAAAACGATATGTGGAGCCTTTCTGGAGTCGCCGCCGCGGTACGGCATTGGTGATCGAGAAAGTGTCCCTGTTTGGCCTACCACTGGTTCACCGACGCATTGTCCCGCTTCACCCAGTGGATCGGACTACAGCGCGCCGTCTGTTCATCGACCAAGGTTTAGTAGCGGGACAACTGCCTCGCCGCTTTCGATTCTTGGAACATAACGCACGGGTGGTGCAAAAACTCCTGGAATTCGCCGGTAAATCACGAGATTCGGTATGGTACCGCATTCTCGAACGGCAGGCGGCATTTTACGATGAGCGATTGCCTCCCCATGTATACGATGTTGCCACACTTCGTTCGTGGTTACCCGAGGCGGAACGGCGGCAGCCTGAGTTGCTTCGGATGAAACTCGAGGATCTGGTGCCGGATGAGCAACCGGTACCAGAATGCGCGGAGTTCCCCGACGAGTTGCCCGATCCGGCCAACCCGCTTCCCCTCGAATATCGGTACGCCCCTGGTGAGCCGCTCGACGGCGTGACAGTGACCATTCCGATTGCGCTGGTAGGGGAATTGGATGGGGAACAATTCGAATGGTTCATTCCGGGGCGGATTCACGAGAAAGTGACGGAATTGATTCGCAGCTTGCCGACCCATTTGCGGCGCTGTTTAATTCCGGCTCCCGACACAGCCCGTGCGGTGATGGCACAGTTGCCGTTTGGCCGAGGGCCGTTATTACGGGTTTTGGCACGAGCACTTTCGGCGCGTGCGGGTCTGGCCATTCGCCCAGAAGATTTTAACCTGGCCGAGATCCCCACTTACTTGCGTTTTCATTTCCGTTTGATCGATTCGTGCGGACAAACGCTGCTTGTCAGTCAAGATTGGCAAGCAATACAGCAGGCTGCTGCCCAGCACGCGTCACCCACCACGAACGCAGTATGGCGGCGCGAAGGGCTGGTGACTTGGGATTTTGACGAACTGCCCGAACAAGTGACGATCAAATTCGGGCCAGTCCAAGTGCCGCGGTTTCCGACGCTGGTGGATCAGACAAGCTCCGTAGCATTGACGACGGTAAGCTCGCCGGAAGTCGCCGCACGCCAACTCCATGGCGGCGTACGCCGGTTGGTGATGTTTGCCGAGCGAGCAGCGCTGCGGGCGGCTGTGGCTTGGATGCCGGAAATCGAGCGGCTGCGGCAGTGGGCTCTGCCCATCCTGGATCCCCAACAATTCGAAGAGCAGTTGATGCTCCTGTTGGTCGAGCGAGCGATGGAAGGTCAGCAGCCGCTGCCGCGCACTCGGGAAGCATTCGAGCGCCTGCGACATCACGTAAGCCAGCGCCTTCCGAGCGGGGTCCAGGAAGTGGCTATGTTATTGCCTAAATTGTTCCAACGCTTTCACGAGGTCTACCAGCGATTGCCGGCCGAGCCACACCCGGCTTTCCGTGAAGCATACCACGATATCCATCAGCAGATCGCAAAGCTCACCCAAGGTCGCTTCCTGGTGGATACTCCCTGGCGATGGTTACAGCAGTATCCTCGCTACTTCCAGGCCATTGTTTATCGTTGCGACCGCATCCACTCAGGTGGATGGGATTATGATCGGCGAGCGTTGGAAAAATGGAAGCAGCTTGCTGCACGCTATGACGAGTACAGCCGGGAACCACTTCAGCTTGCCGTGCCTGATCCAGCACTTGAGGAATACCGCTGGCTGTTGGAAGAATTTCGTGTGGCCCTCTTTGCGCAACCGCTCGGTACCCTGGTTTCGGTTTCGGAAAAGAGACTAGAAGCGCTTTGGGCTAAAGTTCGTCAACGACTGGTTACATAATCGTCGTCGGACGAGACGTTGCTCAGTATACAACGATGTCTCCAGAGTATCATCAACAAGTCCTCTGTCTTTGATGAGTCAGAAGGAGTTGAGTAGTACGATGGAATAAGTCCACAAGATTCCTGCAGCGCGGGCACGACTGCTCTGCGCACAAAAACGGCTTTCGCTATAAATCGGTTGCGTTTCTGGTTGAAGTACGAAACACGCCAATTACGTGGCCAAGCTGTTGACGGTGTTATACGTCTAAACGCTCAGCAGAGCCGAAACCGCAAGCGAGCGACACCCCAACCGAACCGCGACCATCAGGGAGCGGCACCACAATAGGCACCCCAACCGAGCCGCCACCGTAAGGGCGTGGCCAATTCCATTCAATGCAAGGGCGCAAGGGCGTAACGAAGACTGCCTGTACATCTGGATCGCCTACGTGGGCCTCGGTGGCTTTCTGTTAATCCAGTTCGTTGGAGCTTGCGTGTGACTGTGTGTGCCAAGGCGCTCAACCGCCCTTCTGTCGCTGTTGCTGGACACTCGGCTTCAAGTAACGTTGCTCGTCGAGGAGCGTATCGGAGCAATTGGTAGAGTGGACAGATCGTGCAGTGCCGGCAAGCGGTTACCTAACCGACGAGCTGCTGGCGCGGATTGCCATTCGGAAAGCTGCCGTGCCTCCTTTTGGTAGCGTTTCTATTGCTAACGTCTCACAACATCTTGTTGGGCTTTGGCTGCTAGCACTCAACGGTGCCGATAAGCAACACCGGGTGTCAGCAATCTGGATAGTAATGAGGTGTCCCCGCGCCGGTCTCCAGCGGCATTCGCGTCGTACGCCTCAATGAGCAATGTGTTTTAAAGTACCATAACCGTGCCAGGCGAACGATCTATACACAAGTATGTCGATAATCACGGTCGTAAATCAAAGAGGGTGGTACCAAGTCCAAAGACAGGCTCCAGAGGCCTCGGGGACAGGCACCGTGGGCAAGGGGAGAGGCACCGCGCCCCTGTGTTTTGGTGAGTTGCGAAAACTAGAAAGACTCGCAAATCAGGGAAGACTGGCTGCATTGGACAAAAAAACAACTTTGGAAAAACCTGACACGTTTCACCGTAACGTGAAGAAAACCGCCATTGTCGCGATAGGTTACAAAACTGGTGCTGAAATGGCTTAAGTCGCGCTACATGGCGGGTAGGGGGTGTTCGACGCAGTCGTTCGTAACACGTTTACTTACGGGCATTGCTAGCACGAGATGTGGCGGCCAACGTGACGAGCCTTTCGCACTGTGTGCGTCGCGATTGTCGGTACGTGCGTCATCGCAGTAGCAATGTACCCTGATCGCGAGATTCTGAAAATAACACGGCATAAGTGCATCTGCGTCCCTTGGTGGTGACGCTGCGAACCTGGTGCAGCCGGGAAACGCATGGCCTAGAGGAGCGGGTTCCCCCCGGTCTGATAAAAGAAGTTCGCCCGATTCGCAAAGTGCCGCTCCCTGACGGTCGCGGCTCGGTAAAGCCATCCATCTTCGGAAGCGATAGGGTGAACCCCCGGTGGTCGTTAACTCGGTTACAACCACGTCCTGCCCACAAATGAGACGCACAGACTCGAGCCCCTTTCTTTAATCGGGGCGGGCTGGGAAGGGCTCTTCAGGTTTTTGTCCGCCTATCTAGCCCCATGTGAATCCATTGTAGGGGCTAGAAGAAACCTATGGGCCCGAGGGTTTGTTAACCGGGGGCTGGTTCGATGTTCAAGGGAATCGATAGAGCCTCAAATAGGTTCTGTCCCGTAGTCGAAGGCCGTACACAACTAACTATGGGCGATACTACTCATTAACGTACGTTTCGAGGAACCGGGCAAGGGCGTGAAAATCACTGTCTGGGCGAATGTAGCGCACGATGGTTTGTAAGTTTTCTGGATTGATAAGTCGTGCGAAATCCACGTAATGCAAATCTAACTGTCCGGAAACGGATACCATGACCCCGTTGAGCTTTTTCTCAACGAGGGCCCGATAGGCGCCGACGCCCAATTGGCTTCCCAGCATAATATCGAAGGCTTGAGGCTTAGCGCAGCGCGCTTCGTATCCAAGCTGTACACCCACGACGCGTCGCTCACGCCCCGTCACCGCTTTGTACTTCTCGGCAACGCGCTTCGCGAATAGCCGAGATAGATTTAGATGCGAAATGGCGATATGACCGTGTTCGTCCCGGGGAATGTCGTGGAGGAAGCTGTTCGGCAAAAGCTCGGCTAATCCTTCGGCAATAACTATGACGCCGAATTCTTTATTCTCGTGCTCGCGGGCTAACATGCTACGGACAATACGTTCGACGACGCGTTCTAGATCCATGATCTTACGATGGGATCGGGTGCCATCCTTATCTACGACTTCTTCCGACGAGGCGTACTCGCCCGCGATATCTTCCACACTGATAACCAAACTGGCTTCACCGGCTATCGCCGCGCCATAAGCTAACCAGCCGGCCGAACGTCCCATGGTTTCGGCAACAAAATACGAGCGGCTTGCTTCGGCATCATAAAGCAAGTTGCGAATCTCCGTGGAAAGCACCTCCACAGCCGTGAAATACCCGAAAGTAAAATCGATTCCGATGTAGTCGTTATCGATCGTCTTCGGCACATGCACGATCGGAATCCGCTTGGCCTCCGGGGGTAGCCGGTCTTGGAAAACTTTCAGTTTATTAGCTGTTTTGAGCGTATCGTCGCCACCAATCGACACCAGCGCGTCAACTTGAATCGAGCACAACGCCTCGTAGACGCGGCGCAGGCGAGCGGTACGAACAGGGTCATCCAAATGCGACGGCTCCTCGATGTCTGCTCCGGGATTGGTTCGAGCTGAACCGATCAATATCCCTTGGCTGCTACGAGTCCGCTTGAGCATTTTGTGGTCGATGAAGACATAATCCTGCCCGAGGCGCAACGGCCTTTCAGGACCATACTGCACTAAGTTGGAATAACCGTGCAAAATACCGATCACTTCGATGTCGTTTCGCAAGAAAGAAACGGCAGCCGTACTAATTACGGCGTTGGCAGCCGGTGCCGGGCCACCGGCAAACAAGATCGCAACCCGCCGAAAACTGTGCTCTACCCGCGGAGGTCGTGATAACGTAGACATCGTTCCGCTCTCCCGCCCAACCATTTAGAAGCCCCAAGATCTTGCCCGCGCCGCCATTCTACCCATTGGGCACTTCCTAGAATAGTGCGACCAAGGGAAAAATGGTTAACATGCTAAAGCGGCCGCTGGACCCGCAAACCCAAAAGGAAACGTCGAATTAACAACGAAAGAATCTGGATAAAATAAAACATATTCCTATGTGGCCTTTGAGGCTCGAAGGCCCGGCACAAATGGCACAATGGAAAATTACTTTCCCTTGTGGTCTTTCGCGGGAAATTGCCCTACCTTAGTCACTCGCGGACGTCTGCCGGGTAGTTACCTGTCGGTGGCCTGATTTGGTGAGCGGACCCAAGCAATGGGCTGACGGTGTTCAGGCCACAACGATTACCCGGTGGCTCTGGCAAGACAACTTTGAAGCGTCCGGAGGCCACAATTCGGGTCAATTGCGCTCGGTGACGCGTTATTAGTAGTAACACAACGGGCTTTTTCCCTTTGGCCCGGTCAATACAGTGCTGCCGCCAAGCGGCGGCGATAAGTGGCTACCACGGGTGAGTCATCGGGCAACACACGAAAAATATCGAGCATGGCCTGGCGGGCTCGATCCCGAAACTCACCCTGCTGATTTTCCACGATCGATAAGAGTAGCTCAAGCGCTTCTTCATGACGCTGATGTGCCGCCAGAGCTTCGGCATAAGCAATCTGCCGGGATGGATCATTTGAGTACTGTATCGCGTCGGCTCGCAAAGCATCAAGATCCAGGGATTGTTTTTCATGCAGTTGCAAAGCTGCCCGGATTTTCTCGGCTTCCGGTTCGAGATACCCGCGTTCAGACAGCCGCTCAAAAAGCTGCCGCGCTGTGTGCCAATCACCAGAACTTACGGCTAACCGTGCTAAGCCGATGACGGCCGCCCACGTTCGAGGTTGCTCGGAAAGGATGCGCTGGTAAAGGGCAGAGGCACGTTCGGGTTCACTTGCTTCTAGCCGACCAGCCAATGCCAATTCCGCTTCGGTTATGGCACGCTGCAACCATTGGCGCACTGCATCTTCCGTGACGAGCCCAACAAAACCGTCTAACGTTTTCTGGTCGAATACGGCGAAAACGGCCGGGATACTTTGGACACCGAAGGCCAGGGCAGCCTCCGGCACCTCGTCGATATTGACCTTAACTAAAAGGAATCGCCCCTGATATTCTTGGGCCAGTTTTTCCAAAAGTGGCGCCAGCAGGCGACACGGCTGGCACCCTGCAGCCCAAAAATCGACCACTACAGGTTGTCGAGTTGAGTTCTCAAAGACGTCCCGCTGAAAGCTCTCCGAAGTAGCATTCACCGTCCAGCCGCTGACAGATTCTGAATGGGCGTGGTTCGTCATGGGTATGGCTAACTTTCTTCTGGGTAGATGGCATGCGCACGAGGGGTGTCGTATTTTAAATGCCTCGCGGTCACATTCTGGGAAAACAAACCACCTTTCTATACAGGGTGAAGCTGCTGGCCAGACATGTCAACCGCCGAGACTTTAGGAACGTCTGATCAACTGGCGGTAAACGAGCGTATTGGCTCGATGGAT
>CAYRMD010000091.1:0-18075 GCA_964425225.1 uncultured Pirellulaceae bacterium
ATCCATCGAGCCAATACGCTCGTTTACCGCCAGTTGATCAGACGTTCCTTAAAAACCGCAGCAGGGTATCCAACCCGCGGTCATAAATAGTCAATCCTTGCTCCGTGAAAAACGAGTAATGCAGAAGCCGTTCCAAGTCAAAAGCTCGTTGGCTATAGCCGGCCATGTAGGCATCGCGCAAAACAAAGTCCATATTGTCGATCGTATAAAGGCCACTGAGCCAAGCCCGCAAGTGCCGCAACCATTTGGGCTGCTCCGTCTCCTCGGCCCGCGGTCGCACGATGAGCCACGCCAGATGTTCTGGATCAAGACATTCATCAGCACGTAATTGCGAAAATGGATTACGGCGAATTCCTGCCACCAATGGCGCCAGTTGGGAGCGAATGATTTTCGCGCCCAAAGTTTCGTGTGTTTCGTGAAATTCCTTCAAAAAGTGTTCATCAAAAAAGTGACCAAAAGGCCCGTGTCCGACGTCATGTAACAAACCCGCCAGCCTAAGCAACGATTCAACATAACCGCGACTCGGACAATCCGAACACGACTCGGCCAAGCTTTCATAGGTGGCTCTGGCCACCAAACTCCCCAGGTGCATCGCCCCAATGACATGGGGAAAGCGTGTGTGCTCAGCCGACGGAAACACCCACCAGGCAGTCTGTAACTGATGGATCTGTCGCAGCCGTTGCACCCACGGATGATCGATCAATTGCCGCTCGGATACTTCCCCGGGTTGGTCGGCTTGCGTGTCGGAAGTAAACGCTATGTAGCCGTGAATCGGATCGTGACTGAGATTCTCTAAGTGGTAGGGTTTCATGCTCAACCATTATGCAGACCATGGCCAGAAGCTACCAGCACTCCTCAGGCCCGAGGTGGGTACGTCACCGCCGTAGCTTACTAACTTGCACGACAGCGAGGTTAGATATTCTGCCTCTCCGAATTCGAATCCCAACCCGAAGCTACTGGCTCTGTACCTGTTTTCGCGCATCGCACGAACGGAGCTTGGCACCGGCCACCGAGGTAAGTTCGCCGATGACCGTCGTCACCCAAAGAGAGAGCCCGGTACAACCGCACGTCGTCCGGATTTGAAGAACAGACATTCAAGAACGAACTGGGACGAACTATAGAACCGCAACGGTGCAAAGCGCCAAGCCGCAGGTAGCCGATCGATAAGTAATCGTTGCCTTCGTTAGGCCTTTGCACGGCGGTACCTTGAAGTACCGTCGGGCTCATCTGAGGCACTGGTTCTAAGCACCGCTTCCTCCCACCTCCCGAGTGGTAGGTGTCGGAGAAAAAAGAGCGTTTTTCGTCCCTGAGGGAAACCCAACGCGTGGGCACCGTATCCGATGCATACCATGGCGTACCCAGGGAGAATCTCGACGTAAGTCTCGATCCCCGGGGATGCTGCTTGCTAACAGGGGCGGAATTAGCGCGTTTCGGCTTCCAACAGGCAACCGGTGATTGTCCAGCCATAGGCGTGTTGCTGGCTATAGATTCCGGCCGGTCCAAGATACTTGCGCACCTGGTCGAAAGGAGGAAGGTTGTAACCGTTGGCCTGATTTTTGTGCATGGGTCGCTCCGGTGAGCTCAATTGGTTGAGTAGTTTACCGAGCAGTGAGTGCGATTCTTCGAGCCGGCCCTCGCGTAGGAGTTCATAGGTTGCCTCATAGGTTTTATCGCTGCGACTGAAAACGCGCAGAGCTTCTTGGCCAGCCCCTAACTGCTCTAAGGCCGCGCAAACGCGTTGATAGTCCCGCTCGGCTGCTAAAGAAGATGTTCCTGCAATTCGGACGAGCTCTTCGATGTAATCCACATCCGAAGCAATCCAAAGTAGGCCGGCCGCTACGGCAACGGCCGTTTCCGGGAGGCTTGGTACCTGTTCAGGGACGTTTTCCTCTTGGCGTGGGGTTCCAAAATTGAAACCCGGCGTTGTGTCTATTTCGACCGTTAGCATGATCTCCGGCTCGTCTTGTGTGGTAGTCATCTGCCACAATACCAGGCCATTTCGATCGTGACGGATGCTGGTTCGATCGTTGCGAAGCATTTTTTCAATCGCTGCCGCGACCACCCGTTCATTCTTTAATTCGATCGCCACCGCGAAACGCTCGCCGGGGGACGGTGCGCGATGGTCACCGTGACTCACGAATACGATGTGTTGCCCTAGGTGCTCGACCAACTCACGTCGCAAATTGACCTGGGGGCCTTTGGGATCTTGTTCCAAGTTTACCAGGAATTCCTCGAAGAAACCGTCGTTCGTCAGAGCGTCCACAAGACTGCCTATCGACGCAAAAGCCTGCTGAAGATTCCACCGGAATGCAGCATAATTAGCAACGTCGGCCGGCACCCAAGCCGGTGGATCGAGCACCGGGCCATTGGGGAAATCAAGAATCCGTGCTGCGGCTCGTCTCGGTTCTGGTAAGTACACCAGGGTTCGATGGAGGATTTGGTACGGACCGGCCAATAATGCGATCTGCCCACCGATCGCCTGAATATCACCGAAACCCTGTTCTTGAATCACTTTCAAGATGTCGGTGCCTCGTTGGCGCTCCTGCCGCGTGACGGCGCGAACGATACGAGCATAACCGAATGGTTCCACATACCAGCGTACATGGGGTTCCATGGTGCCGTCTTGCAGTGCGGTCCTATCTTGTGTCACTCGGTAGGATTCCTGATCGGCCAACGCCGGCAGGGATTCTCCAGCAACTCGCCTGACGACATACTCGAGTGTCGGGTGGTTATCCGAAGCGATGAACCAACCGGAGACCACCGTGTAATAGGCGTGGCGCCAAAGCGAGCGGCCGTTGGCCGCGGCAATCTGGTACGAGGTGACTTTTGCCGGACCAACCGTTTCCGTCGAACGCACGGCGGCTCGGGTCGTCCAATGACGGTCCACCAACTCCATGATTTGTTGCACAGGGGAGGTGTTATTTACTTGTATTAAGAGGATGATCGCGTGACTATCCTCGCCGTCCGGTTGCCGCACGGCTACTGCCAATTCGCGATGGGCCAGCCTTTCGATGGTTGGCCAATCCAGCGCAAGGGCGTGGTACGTTTCGCTCAATTCAGACCGAATTCGCTGCCAAAGCTGCTCGACGAAGGGCTTCATTGCCGGATCGGAGAGAAGTTGACCCAGTTGTGTGCCCTTCCAATCGTTTTTTAAGCGTGCGACATCCGGAATGGTGATGAAGCCCTTGGTGTCGGGTGGCAACCAGGATGCCGCCGTTTGCCCCGCCTCGACGGGTTGGATGACCAGCAACAACATGAGCCAAGTCCAGCCGACTATTACCCAGCGCGTCACGCTATGCTCTCCTTGAACGCCCGAGATCGACCACCTTTACAGCCCCGCACGGCACTTCCCGCGTCTGCCGCCCAAAAGAGCTCGAAAGTCTATCTTGGTTTGTTGTATCGGCTAGCGGATCGCGGCATACTTGGGCGAAAATCTCCTGGATTGCCAAGTTTCTCACCAAGGTGGTAGAGGACTCGGAGCTAAAACGGTGGCTTTTGGAAGAGTAGGAATACACGGTAAAGTTAGCCGGACTGTTTTTCTAAATGGGAGGAAACCATGATCGTGGGCTTTGGCGAGGTGATGGCACGCTTAACGGCGCCGAATCATCAGCGCTGGCGGCAAGCTTTGCCAGGTATGGTGGAGATCACGTGGGGCGGTGCGGAAGCCAACGTGTGTGCCGCTCTTGCCTTGTGGGGCCACGCAGTTCGCTTCGTCACCGCGCTGCCCCAACATGCGGTGGGCGATGCCCTGGTGAGCAGCCTGACCGGTTTGGGCATCGATACGCAGTGGATCCTACGGCGCGATGGGCGTCTTGGGCTCTATTTTGTCGAAATGGGGGCAAACCAACGCGGATCTACCGTACTTTACGATCGAGAGGCTAGTGCCGTGAGCCTGGCGGAGCCCTCCGAATACCGTTGGCCCGAGGCGTTAGCTGGTGCTCGATGGGTTCATCTTTCCGGAATTACGCCTGCCTTGAGCCGCCAGGCTTTCCAAGCGACCATCGCCTGTGCCGAACAAGCAAAGCGGCAAGGAGCCGTGCTGTCGGTCGACATGAACTTCCGCAAAAAACTATGGCGTTGGCAACCCCACACAACTCCCACGGACTTAGCCCGCCTGTGCATGCCTGAATTATTGCGTCTGGCTGATCTAATGATCGGAAACGAGGAAGATGCGACGGACGTGCTGGGAATCTACACGGCGGGAACTGACCTTGAGACCGGGCGATTGAACGTCGAGGCTTATGCCAGGACAGCCCGGGAAATTGCCTCGCGTTTCCCTCAAACTCGCTGGGTTGCTATTACTTTGCGGCAAAGCTATTCAGCCGACTACAACGGCTGGGGTGGGCTGCTGTTCGATGTGCGAAACGAACAGGTACTCCTGGCGCCGCTCGCTTCGGACGGCGCGTATGCTCCCTACCAAATCCGTGACATCGTAGACCGGATTGGCGCGGGAGATGCATTTGCTGCAGGGCTGATCCACGGACTTTATTGTTGGCCAGAACAGCCTCAACGGGCGTTGGCATTTGCCGTCGCTAGCGGATGTTTAAAACACAGCATTCCGGGTGACTTCGCCTATTGTTCAGTGGCCGAAATCGAGGCCCTTGTGGCAGGTCAAGCCGGTGGACGCGTGCAGCGCTAAGCGCGACGCTTGCCCTTTGATTGGGGGATCAGAATGCAAAGAGTTTCAACGCGAGCGGGCAAGAGCACAATAAAAACGTGGGGTACGAAGAGCTGGACTGGCCACTTGCCCGATCGCCGCGTTGTGTCGTTTGGTTTCTTAAGAGCGAGCGGTGTTACTGGGCTACATTGCGCTGGCATACGCGTCCAATGCCAAAACAGCCGAGCTCGAAGTTTCCTTCGTAAGGAACCGCATCCACCCAAACGTCGATATGCCATCAAAATGTGCCGGGGGCTCCCTCTGCGCCTCAGCGCCTTTGTTCCTCTGCGTTAAATCCTTATCGCCACAATTCCGGCAGCCGCCAACTGGCGCACAAGAGTGCGGTTACGTGGCAGCCACGAATTCGCTATGCCTTCCATGATGCATGGCACTCCTAGGCTCTCACCGGAAGAACCTCAGAGAACTCGAGCTCCGGCAACGTCCATGCTGGAGCTGTCGGTCGCTGGCGGTACCAGCATCAGACGGCTTAAAAAAGAAAGCTAAAACGTTTCTGGGTAGACGACCAGTTCGATGCGCCGGTTGCGCTGTCGTCCGGCCGGTGTGCCATTGGATACCATGGGCACATTAGGACCGTGAGCGATCGTGAACAGTTGACGTTCCGGCAGGCCGGTTTGTTGCACCAGATGTTGTAGAACTGCCAGAGCCTGGGAAGCCGCTAGCTGGTGCAGCGAACTACCTTCGATCAAGGTGGCGTTGTCCGTATGGGCCTCGATGCCGATGATATTGCGAGGAAACTGCGCGCGCAGTACCGAGCCGGCTAGATCCAACAGGCGTGCTGCCCCCGGTTGCCAGCGCACGGTCCCTGGCTCAAATAACTGGTCGGCTGGAATTTCCACCCGTAGTACATCTCCGTCGCGCCGTACTTGAAGCCCGGGGACGTCGATCATTTTCAGAGGCTGAGTCAAGCTGTTATTTGCCGTGATTGTTGCGCCTACTCGATTGCGGGTCGCTGTCAAATAACTTTCCAAACGCTGTTCGGCTTGTTGTTTGGCGAGCTGGGCGCTTTCCAATTGGTTAGCGGTTGCCTCCAATTGTCGGCGCAACACGGAGAGCTCTTCGCGCAACAACTGGATCTGCCGTGAGGACTGCGCTAATTGGCTATGTAGTTCGGCATTATCGGCATCCAGCTTTTTGGCGCGCTCCTCCCATTGCCGAGCTTGTGCCAGGGTTGAGTCATTAGTGGCGGCAGAGGAGGTGGGACTTGCTGGAGAGAATAGGGATCCAGAGTTAGTTAATCCGAACGGGTTCTGCGCGCAGCCGGCCATGGCCACTATCAACCATACGGCAATCGTGCCATAGCGTTGCATGGCCCTGGTCCCTGTAAGCCAACTTTCTGAGGCAAGCCCGTGTTCCTCATGCGCATGAAAAAGCCTTCTAGCAGCTTTGGCTGCTTCATGGCTGGCGGATAGTAGCAACCCGCTTAGGAAGACTCAAGACCAAAAAGCCAGGAGCGCAACTGGCGCCAGCACCAAAGCGATAGCGCCATAATCAAGAGCCCTGCGGCCAAAAGTCCTAAAAGCATTCCGGGCAAACGAAAATACTCCCGTCCCCCGACTGACCACATCGTCTGCCAGCGTACCAGGACAACGACCGTGGCCAGGCTCAAGTAGGGACCAAAGGCAATTTCGTGCGACCGAGTCAAAACATATTGAGCTACAGCTATGATCAGTGCAGCGAACGGCGCGACAAAAAACACCAACAGAGAAGGTTGCCATCCGAGGAAGCTGCCAATCATCGCCATCAACGTCACATCGCCGAATCCCATGGCTTCGACGCGCAACGCCCAGCGTGCCAAAATGCGCACCGCCCAGATCACTCCACCGCCGAATCCCAGGCCGATCACCGACGAGAGCACCGCGGCCCGAGACCATCCCCCCTGCCACCATCCCCAAACAACTGCTGCCCCGGCTAGGCCGACCACAGGTACAATTATTTTCCAGGTTCCATACCGATAAGCGCTCACCAGGGCATAAATCAGGCCACGCAACCAACCACGCCGTAGCGTACACGTCTTGTCCAGCAGTCCCCAGCCCCACACCAGTAGAATGGCAGCCGCCAAAAGTAGGCCTACCGATCCGTTCCAGGTGGAATCCAGCAAATCGCTTCGCGCCCATAGCGGTTGATCTACCAGCCTTCCTTCTTGCCAATAGAAATAGTCTCGCAGGAAGGCTCCAGGGCAAATGGCGGCCCACCATATGCCTACCAGCGTTCCGGGCAGAGTGATCTCGTCGGGGATAGTTTTTTCATCGAGATCGATCAGCGTTGCGACCCCCAGGAATAAAAACAGAACGACATGCGTCACCCATTGCAGGTGAGCAACTAGTTCTGCCGGGTGTCGGCCACCGGCTAGCGCCCGTACTTCAAACAAGCCGAACTGGTCGCATTCCCACCAGTACAAAGCCGCGATGCCAAAGGCTACTAACATTTCCACAAAGGCGGCCCGCAGCCCCCACCAGGATCCTTTTAAGGAGCTCGAGCGATAAAGGAGTAACCAACCCACCACCGGAACGTACCGCAACGGGGTGCGCTTCCGAACTGGGCTGACTACACCGCTCCAGGGCGTTATACTCGGTCCGGTCCAGGATAGCTGCGTGTGAGCCCAGGTAATGACGGCGCCAAGCACCAATCCTAAGCACCAAACGACTATCAGGCGCACGGCAATGGAAAGATTCAGCCATCCCTCAAAAAAGGACATCGTTCCACCATGAACTTACTATAAACCGATCGAGCTGGACCACCTGGCTCCTCGACGGCGCCTGCCAAACCGTAAACAGCCGTTTGTCGCAGAAGCCACGGGTTGACTATCCGGCGATCCGACGTGGATGCCGACCCGTTAGCGTTTTCTCTCTTTTTGTTCTATTCGTCAATGCAGGGTGGCCGATCGGCAACAGACCGGCTAGTTTGCTGGAAGTGCACGAATGCAGGTAGCCCGGAGCGACGGTTGTTGCTTTTTCTTGTCAAAGGCCGTGATTATAGCGAACTCGACACGGCTTCCGGGCCGCCGGGATTCGCCGGGCAGGTCCGCCACCAGAGCATACACGTCGCCTTGTCCGTCGTCACGGCGAATATAACAAAACGGCCGTCCCTGAGGAAACGGCTTTACCGTGCCCTTGTAAAGCGTCATCCCTTCGCGGCTGCCCTCTTGCCAAGAACGGCGGCACACGCGCTCCAAATCCTCCGGTTTAGCTGGCAAATTAGGCCAAACGAGGTTGCGCTGTTGGAAATACTGGCGCACCTGTTGTTCGGCCTCTTGAAGTGCTTGTGGAATCTTCCATCCCTGTTGGGCTCGGATCTGGCGGGCCAGCGTGAGGTGGGCCGCAGCCACGTCCGGTTTGTCTAAAGCTAGAGCGATCCTAGCGAAGCTCACAAAGTACGTCAGTTTATATTGACCCGATTGGCGAGTTTGGAGCAGTGCGGTGCTCATCACGCGATACGCCTCTTGGACATTACCCGCCCGATGCTCCAGCTCCGCCAGTTCGGCCCGCATGTACCAGGCAGCCCGCGGATCGGCAACCAGGCGCCGCATCTCTTCGATCGCCCCAGCCACTTGCCCCAGTCCAGCTAGCGCCAGGGCCGCTAGGCGTTTTAGAAACAGACAATTGGGATAAACCGCTAAGGCTTCCAGCGCAGCTTGGCGCGCTTCTGCATACTGCCCAACTTCCAACATCGCGCGTGTGCGGTTGATGTACCAGATTTGCCGGTCGGGCATGATCTGTTTTCCCTGGACAACTCGAGGTTCGGCCCCGAGTTTGTCAGCACTCAACCGGTTTGCCCACGCCAGTACTACGGGCCAATTTCCTCTTTTTTTCGCCGTTTTCATTACCGTCAAAACCGTCCGCGGCAACAAAAACGCGTCTTTATCTAATTGCCCAATCCGCTCGGCAGCCTCTAGCACCGCTGTCAGATCTTCTTGACGCGCAGCGGGTATGAACTTCATGTAGTAGATAATCCAAGCTGCCTCCGATTGCACGTATCGGTCATCGGGAAATTGTTCCAGCGCTTTCTCCATGGCAACTTGCGCGTCGACGTGTCGGCCGAGCTTTCGCAGGCAATATAAGTATCGCCACGCTGCAGCACTACTTCCCTGCTGCTCCCATAAGACCCGAAATGCCTCACATGCCTCGTGCAACTGACCTGATTGACGCCATTGATCCGCTTGTTGGAACGTTACCGTTGCCATGGCAAGTCACCTGATATGCGTGGTTATTCCGCCCCTTTGCTTCGCATGGTCACAGCACCTCGTCTACTTCTGGCATCACGTAAATGCCCTGCCCCATAATTTCGGTCATGGGGATACAGCGTTGGCAAAGATGATAGATTCGTACACTATCTTCTGCCGGGTCGATCTCGCTCCAAATAATCGAGCGCAATTCTTCTAACCGATCTTCCGAAATCTCACCTTCAAATACGCTTTTTTGGACATGTTGTAGAAAACCTTTCAAACGCTTCGCCAAACGCGTTCGGCGTCGATCTAAAACGATGTCATAAGCTATTACCACATACATTAACAAACCCCGGACGCAATACCAATGTTGCCGAAATCGTTATGTTTCCGACCATTGCCAAAGATTCTGACTATCACACTGCTGCTGAGGAATTTATAAGACGCCGGTATCTACAGTGCGAGTCGATGTGTACTACAATGTGGAAATATGTTTCCCCCGACAATATGCAGGAGACAACTTACCGTTCGTCTAATATAAACGGTTCATAACATTCTTCTTTCCCTTCGATTACACGTGCTAAGTGGTACATCTCTTCGCGCATGATATCTCGCGTGGAAAAACGCGCTTCTCGTCGCGGATAGTAGCGCTCCTCACGCAGCTTTTGGAAGAATTCGGCGAGGAATATTTTGCGTCCTGTTTCATTCAAATACACGCCTACAGCTAGTTGTGGTTGGGCTTCCGTAGCCTGGGTTACTACTCGCGTGCCGGGTTTTGCCAGGCTATGTTGCGTTACGCCTGTCGGCCAGTCGTCAAACGGTGGCGGCACCGTGGTTCCGCTCGGAGAATCGGAGGCAGTTTCTGGCAAAGGAGACGGATGCAATGCTCGAGAGCGTTCCCCATCCCGAAGCGGTGGACTTTGTGGGACGGATGAATCATCGCCGTCAGGCTGCGCGTTTCCATTGGCATCGGGCCAGGTAAAGCCGTCCAGCACATCGTCGCCAGCGACGGCATCGTTTTCGGATAATAAGAGCTCCAATGGTTGCTCGGATCGCCGGTCAAAATCGCCCAATCCTATCTGTCTGCGATTGACGGTCCTCAACACCAGTTGATCGACCCAGGGACGGAACATTTCTAAGAGGTCCAACATCAAAGCCGGGCGGCCATGGACAGGTTGGTGGAAAAAGCCCAGCAAAGGATCGAGCCCACAGGTTAACAAATCCGAAAGCAGATGGCTTCCCAATACAGCGTAGCCGAACGAGAGCATTGCGTTGACTGGGTCACGCGGTGGGCGCCGATTTCTGCCAGTAAATGTAAAATCGGAATTGAGGATCAAGCGGCCGAATTGAGCGAAATAAACTGCGGCGGCCCGCCCTTCCAGACCACGCAACACATCGAGATCGCTTGCCTTCTCCACACGTTCAGAAAGCAACCGTAGCTCGCCCACGGCACCAGCAACTTGCTCGTCGCGCAGCCGTCGCTGTGCTCGCAAGAGAATCTGTCGCTGTTGGTATATCTTCGTCGCCACTACACGCCTGGCGATGGACGCAGCAAATTGCGGATCGCAAACGCGACGATACTGTGCCAGCCGTAACAAACTATTCTTTCTCAAAGCTCCTAATAATCGGGCGCGGAACTGCCCCCCTTGGGTCAGCCACACCAGGTCGACACCACGACGCAACAAAAGTAGAATCGCCCCGTGAGTTACATCCACGTGTCCATATATGAGGAGTTGGTCCAAGTCGGCGGCGCGAAACCGCCGTACCGGGTAGTCGCCCCGCGACAGCACCAAGCAATCTCCCTCAGCAGACAACCGCGTGCCTTGCTCCGAAATAGCGACCGAACGCATCCCTAGACCAACTCCGCGCCTGTTATGTTCCAGCAGTCAGTGGTGCCACCGCACTGTGAGCTTCAGACAGACGCTTTTCCGAGTGCCTATCACAGCGCGACTCGCCATCGGCCATTTCCGGTTTCCCAGTGCCGGTTTGGCCCAGCTCGTTACCGTTGCCTTTCGATGCGTCTGACGAAGCCGCCCAGATCAGTTCCTCGACTCCCTCACGCTCGATAAGCCGATAGATTCCGTCCGGACAGCTAACCGATCGCTCCGGTACGCGTCGAAGCCTTTCGACCAGATGGTCCCGTAATGCCTGATACTCTTGTTCCAACTGGCGTCTACGGCGCTCCAGGTGCGCTAAACGGTGAGCTACGTCAGTCAAGGGTTGCACTTCGTTCGTAGGCCGTGTACTGGCGGCCGAAACGTCCAGGGTTACCAGATGTACCACCGGGCTCGGGTACCGATCACTGGCAAAACTGAAGTCGCAGTTGCACGGTACCCGACTGGTAATATGCGGGATGCGGCGCCGGATCGCCGGACAGGACATTGGATTGCCGCGTAATGGGGATTTCAACAATTTGTCTGGACTAACATCGACACATTTTTCTAATAGGTAGTTGACGGCCAGCGGGCCGGACTCTAAATGTCCCATCGTGTGAATTAATACAAGCTGTTCTTCGTATGCCAGATGTCGATGTTCGTCCACTCGGCGTTTCAGCTCTGCCAATACCGGGCAACGCGCCAACATGTGGCGCACCGCTGGATCCGCCTGAAAATCTCCCTCGGTCCACTGGGGCGGAGCTGGTATGGGAGTCAGCGCTGCTTCCGCAGGCGCGACCGCGGGTTGCGCGTCGGCTGCGGGCATTTCTACCTCGGGAGCGTCGGCAACGGCTTTCTCGGCCCAAGCTGGTTCTCCATGACGCCCCGCAGTCTCCCGCTTCAGACGTTCGATGGCACTGTAAAGCGTGTCCTTACTGCAGCGCTGTACGGTGCGCAGGTGGGCTAGCGGATCAGCAATAACATTCCCTTGAGCATCGAGCAGCGTGCTGCGACGGCCCGTTCGCCGATGGATCCCCAAAGGGAGTTTGATGAGATTGCCCAGCCCCTTGCCTTTCAACTCCGACTGTTTAGGGAAAAACTCCAGATGAAACCCGGGTGAAATCAACGGAAGCAACCGGTGTAAGAGGCATTTGCCCAGTACTTGCAGCGTTGCGGCCGTTTCTGGATTCTCCAGGAACACCCAGAAGTGACGCCCCTTGTAACCGGAATTCTCAAACAGCACGGGAAAACCATAGTCGCTCAAAGCCTGCACCAAACGTGGAGCTTCCTTTCGCAACGTGTCGCGCAGCCATTGAGCATAAGCCGGATCGGAACGCGCTCGGTGTAAGGCGGCTCGGTCAATGTCCAGATCTACCACGAAAAACGTTGCCGTTCCGTCGGCTCGCAGTGGATAAACCCCAATCGTGTAATTGCCCAAAAAATGGTTCCGAGCAACCTGAGGCGTAAGCGGCTCATACACCGGCGTATAGCCAGTCTCGGTTCCACGCACCCACTGCCGTGCATACACCTCTTCTCGGCCGGAGAACAGTAAGCAGAAACGCGTGCAGTCTGCCTCCGTCGGATTGAGCGAACTGATTGGTTCCTCATCGGGCTGGCTTGCCTGAGGTCGGGCGCTGTGAAGGTGGTTATCAAGGATGCTCCTTAATGCGGCGATCTGTGGTTCGGAGAATCCAGATCGCTTGGCCTGATCCAGGACCTCGGCTGCTGCTACGACAGCGTCCTGTTCCAGCAACACCTCTATGTACCGGCGCCACGCATCGAACTGGTTCGGGCGCAGTGTTACCATGCGCTGTAACAGGTCCGCAGCTTTGTCCAATTCACCACGCTCTCGATACAAACATGCCAGCCGCTCCAACGCTAGCCAATCTTCTGGATCGTCCCGCAGCGCCAACTGGAACTCACGGAACGCTAATTGCCACAAGCCGCACTCTTCACACAACAGCGCCCATTGCGCGTGACCGCCGCGCCGCTCACGACGAGCGACAACATACATTTCCAACTGCCGGCAAATCTCCTCAGTGGGACCCTCGGCTAATGCACGTCGGAATTCCTCCACGTCGGCAAGCTCTTGGCACATAATACGTGCTCCGATCAAAAAAACGTGCTGCGCTCCTGGTAAACACCCACGCGCGCTTGGGAATGCTGAACTAAGATGAGCTTCCTGCCGTACCGGGTGATCCATCCGGTGTTCGGCAACGACATCCACTAGCGGGATGCCCAAGTCGACCGTGGCAAATAAGCTATCCGTAAGAAGTACTAGGCCCGCAAGAATCGGCGCGCCATGCCCTGTCGTTGCATGTGCCGCGCGTCCTCCATCGCGGAACGCATCGTGCCGGCAGCTTCTAGTTTAGGTGATTTCGTGACAAAAATCGAGTCTGCGCATTCGATGAGATTCTCTGGGTTAATCACGATGACTATACAAGCAAACACCCCGGATACCACACCTCCAATTCCCTGAGTCCAGACCATAGGCCTGGGCTGGTAGAGGCGGCCTTTCAAGCTCGTAACCTGGGTTGGTTGAGCCTCCGGCCTGAACGGCCGCTTCCGTCAGCTCAGGCCGACGGCCTCGGCTCCAATTTGGTGGCAGCAAGGTGGATGGCACCGATTACCACTACCGATTCACCCAATGCGGCCGGTAGCAACTCGTAACTTGACTGCAACGGTGCAAAACCAAAGCGTTGCACGGCACGTCGCAGCGGCTCAAAGAACAGCTTTTCCCCCAACAACGATACACCACCTCCGACAACCACGACTTCGGGCGCGACAAGCATAATGGCTTGCGCAACAGCCCATCCAAGAGTCTCGATGGCTAAATCAAGCGCTGCACGTGCCACTTGGTTATCCTGTTGTGCCCAATGTGCGACATCTCGAGCAGAAATGGCACGATCCGGATCGGCCTGACCCAAAAGCTTTGTGCGTATTACTTCCAAGTCGTCCTCCCAGCGACGGAGACCTACGCGGTCTCGGGCGGCTCGGGTATGCGGGTGAATCGGTTCAAGCACAAACCGTTTTACGGTATCCACGATCCCTAAACCGCTTGCCAATCCTTCGACTGTCCACAATTGGCGATCCTCCCAAGGTGACGGCTCCATGGGTCGCAAATGCCCAATCTCCATGACGGCTGGCCGTCCTTGGCCAAATAGCTGTCCATCCACCACCAGTCCACCGCCAATACCGGTTCCGACCGTCACATACATCACCACTCTTTTGCCAGAGCCAGCACCCCAGTGCGATTCGGCAAGCGCGGCCACATCACAATCGTTACCCACGACGGTGGGGCGTTGCAAGGTTTCGCGGCACCACGCCTCTAGAGGAAACGCTTCCCACCCTGGTACTTGATGGCTACGCACCACCGTACCCATGTAGACAGGGCCACCAAAACCAACGCCGATTCGACTTACGTTATAACGATCGACAAGCAGCCGCCCGGCGGTCTGGATCGTTTGCAGAATCCCGGCCGCTCCTTGGGTCCGGTCGACTTCGTAACGCTCGCAGACCATGAGCCGGCTTTTTTGGCCGTCACCTACGGCTAACTGGAGTTTCGTTCCGCCGATTTCGATTCCCAGGATATAGGCCATCGAAGGAACTTCCCGGTTGAGAAACGTTTACCCGAACGAAGAATGTCGCACCGACTCGAGCGAATAGCGGTTCGCGTCGGACGTCGAATGCTCCCTCTACGGTGCCGGCACTGTCGACGGCTCGGCAGACTCGGCGTAGCGCCCTACGCGGTTGATCCGCGCGAAAACATCATTTAAGACCCAGTGGAACAAGCATAGATGAATGCTCTCCACCATCCCCATATCTGCTAGGTCGACGTGCAACCCGTCCTGCTGGATCTGTTTGAGTCGTCCGCCGTTGTAGCCCGTCAGCCCAAAGCTTATCAGCCCGTGTCGATTGGCCCATTCCACGGCGCGCAGCACGTTCGGACTGTTACCCGAACCACTGATGGCAATCAGCACGTCCCCTGCTCGACCGTAATTCATCAGTTGCTGCACAAAGATCTGCTCGTAAGAAAGATCATTAGCGACCGCCATTAACCATCCAGCATTGTCCGTTAAGCTCAAGACCTTTAAACGTCGCCGCGTCTCGTCCAAGAGATCCTTCTCCATAAGCGTGCTTTTACCCAAATCCTCGGCCATATGGCTGGCTGTGGTTCCTGACCCGCCGTTACCGATAAGAAAGATAAATCGCTCCTCTTGCCAAGCACGATAGATGAGATCGGCCCAACGGCGAAGTGCCGACCGGTCTATGCGATCCAGCTCTACTTTGAGGCGTGTGAGATACGAGTCGGCTTCGAGTGTCGCACCGAGCATCGTTGTCGTCTCCTCGTTCGATGTTGGTTTTGTTGCAGCGCCAACCGTGTGGCTCTTCTTTACCTACGGATCGCTCGCCTCAACAAGAACTATCCTGCTGCGGCTCTTACCACCCAGCGCGGAAGCCACACCAGGTGAAGATACAACCCCACGGCGGCTAACAAAAGACTAACTACCAGAAACATACCGCACGGCGGAAAGCCCGTAGTATTCAGCAGTACGGTGGCCAAATGGTAAATTGGAGCCGACGCGGTGATGCCGATCCAGTTCAACAAATTCTGCGAAGCGATCATACGTCCCTTGAGTGAGGGAGGCGGACGGGCTTGAAGGAAGACCTGGAGCGGCACCGCAAACATTCCAGTGAACGCTCCTGCGATAATCAGTGTAGCGAGACTGCCGCTATAGCCCAAAAAGTGTTTATGCGCGTTGGCAGCCGGCAAGGCAAGCAATACCAAACAGATGCATAAGCCCCATAGACCGGTCAC
Source organism: uncultured Pirellulaceae bacterium (assembly GCA_964425225.1). Classification (GTDB taxonomy): domain Bacteria; phylum Planctomycetota; class Planctomycetia; order Pirellulales; family Pirellulaceae; genus BPJU01. The sequence continues at coordinate 15,534 of CAYRMD010000091.1, forward strand.
CAGTACCTTGGTGTGGAAACGATGGCGCGACATCCGCGCTGCAATCATACTTCCCGCGGCAATGCCAATACTGATGGAGGCAACTAAAAGACTGGTGCGCCGATCCCCGACTTGGAGTTGTAGTTTTCCTAACGCATTCACAGCCATTTGGGCGATAGCTGCTGCCATCCAGAAAATGCTGGAAACAACAATCGCGCCCGGCAGCGAACCGTCCTTACGAAAATGTTCCCAGAGTTGTCGGGGAATAGCTAGGGTAGTCGGGTCGAAGCGCAATTGAGGTTGGGCAACCGGCACGCGCGCTACCGCTAAGGAACTCAACGTACCCACCACGGCTATGGCCGTACACACCGTGCCCGCCATCCATAAATGCTGCCGAAACCACTCCAATAAGGTTCCAGCTATCGCGCTTCCGAAAATAATCGCCAAAAACGTGGTCATCAACAAAAAACCATTGGCATCCGGTAACTGCCTTTCCGGCAAGAACTCGGGCAAGATCCCGTATTTGCCCGGGCCAAAAAAAGCGCTCTGCGCACCCATACAAAAAATCGTGGCACATAGAAAGGTGATCGTGGCGGCTGTCATTCCCCAGCGATCGAGAATCGTAAAACCGACGATTCCAATCGCCATGATGACGATCTCCGCAACCTTGCTTGCGATAATGACGCGGCGTTTACTAAATCGATCCGATAAGTAACCGGCGTATCCTGAAAAGAGTACGAACGGTAACGCAAAACAGCCCGTAGCTAACCACTGGAGGTCCTTGGTTTGCCCCTGCCACGGTACGGCGACGAACAATAACAGCAGAATCTGCTTATATAGATTGTCGTTAAACGCACCCAAAAACTGCGTGATGCTTAAACCCCAGAATGCCGGGTTGCCGTAGGGGCCGAGCCGAGTCTCCCGCACGGAGCCGACGCCCGCCTGAGTTGTCAAGTCCGGCGCGGACCGTGAACTTGTCGACCTTGCCGTGTGCGCTATGTCATCGTTCACTGTGTCGCACTTGTCCCACCGCTCAGACGTGCTGAACCGTTACCGCCCCTGGCTTGTGGCAAGCAACACGAGGTTCTCTTCCTCGGCCATGCGTCGGATATCTTCCGTGATGCGCATAGAACAATATTTTGGTCCGCACATGCTGCAAAAATGAGCACTTTTGAACGTATCTTGCGGCAAGGTTTCATCGTGGTAGGCACGAGCTGTTTCCGGATCGATCGCCAAGCGAAATTGTTCGTTCCAATCGAAAGCAAACCGGGCACGGCTCAGCGCATCATCCCAATCGCGGGCCCCGGGTCGATGTCGAGCCAGATCAGCGGCATGGGCAGCAATACGGTAAGCGATCACGCCTTGCTTTACGTCCTCCTTATTGGGTAGTCCTAAATGCTCCTTTGGAGTAACATAGCAGAGCATGGCCGCACCCGCCCAGCCGGCGATTGCCGCACCGATGGCACTCGTAATATGGTCATAACCCGGCGCAATATCGGTAACCAACGGTCCCAGCACATAGAACGGGGCGCCTTTACAAATGTCAATCTGCCGCTTGACGTTCATTTCGATCTGGTCCATCGGTATGTGCCCGGGACCTTCCACCATCACCTGGGTACCATTTTTCCAACTGCGTTCCACCAATTGCCCCAACACTTCCAATTCGGCAAATTGGGCGGCATCGCTAGCATCGGCGATCGAACCTGGACGCAGACCATCGCCGAGGCTCCAGGTAACGTCGTATTGGCGCATAATATCGCACAGATCATCAAAGTGTTCATACAGCGGATTCTGTTTCCGATGTGCCATCATCCATTTAGCGATAAGGGAACCGCCTCGGCTAACGATCCCTGTGACGCGATGCATCGTCAATGGCAGATGCTCCAGGAGCACGCCGCAGTGGATCGTCATATAGTCGACCCCCTGCTTAGCCTGATGCTCGACCATGTCGAGGAAATCCTGGGGACGCATTTCTTCAATATGCCCGCCCAGCTCCTCGACGATTTGGTAAATCGGCACCGTTCCGATCGGCACCGGTGAGTTAGCGATAATCGCCTCGCGGATCTGGTCAATATTCTTACCGGTGGATAGATCCATTACCGTATCCGCCCCGAACTGGATAGCGACGCGCAGTTTTTCCAGTTCGGCTGCGATATCACCCGTAACCGCGGAGTTACCGATATTGGCATTGATCTTGCATCGCGCTGCGATGCCGATTCCCATCGGTTCGAGTCGTCCGGCAAGATGCACCTTATTTGCCGGGATGACCATACGCCCTTTGGCGACTTCTTGTCGAATGGTTTCTGGCGGAAGGTTCTCGCGCCGAGCGACAAATTCCATTTCTGGCGTAATTTCTCCGGCTCGGGCAGCTTCGAGCTGGGTCATAGGACAATCCTTCCCTGTTAACGAAGCACGACAGGATCACCGATATTATCTTTTCTTTTGGCTATCGTATCGCACAGACTTTAGTGCGACAAGCTGACAATCCGGGCAAGTGGCAAAGATAGGCTTTAGGAACCTCTGCATAATTCGCCCGTATTGTACGGAACCTTTTAACAAGTCG
>CAYRMD010000092.1:0-17731 GCA_964425225.1 uncultured Pirellulaceae bacterium
ACTTGTTAAAAGGTTCCGTACAATACGGGCGAATTATGCAGAGGTTCCTTAAGTAGATAGTACCCGCGTTGCCGAAACGCGCGTCGGGCGCGATATAAATCTCCGGGCAGCCTAAAGCGGCGATGGCCGCACCGCTTAACGCTTCACGAGGTATATAGACTACCGACCGCGTCCATCCAATCTGCTGAAACATCTCAGCCAATGTGAAACTTTCCGACAATAGCCCGCCAGGGCTGTCGATTTGGAATATGACACAGGGTGAGTTCCAGCGACGAGCTTGCTCCAAGCAGCGACGAGCGGTTTGGACCATGACGGGCCCAACCGGACCTTCCAAAAAGATGATGACGGCTGGGCTGGTCGCAGGCGGCTGGGCAGCGACAAAATTCTCGGCCAGCGATACCCACAATACCCATCCTACAGGCACGAGGTATTGGAAGTGCCGCATTTCAATAGACCTTTTCGTCACCATGAGTAGGTAATGGGCCTAAGAGACTCGTCGTGTCGCGGCGTATCCTGGGACAACTCACGGTCGGCTCGCCTGCCACGGTACCAAAAAAATCCAAGAAGTCGAAGGCCGCACTACCCACCGCTTAAAACCCATTCAGTTAGCCGGGCGCTTAGATTGGCGCACCACCCATAGCCAACCATACGAGGTAGACTAACCATATGATATAGCTTATCGCTGCCGCAAGAAAACCGAGTCGATACTTGCGCAACGATGTTTCCCCGCCGCATGTTCTTGTGTTACCCACGACAACTATCCCCAAGATGGATTGCTTCGCATAGGCTCCGAGTACTCAACGCAGTCCAGCGCGTGTCCCGCAATGATGGGAAGCTCACCGAACTGTGACTGCCGCAACTATCGAGGGACTTCCGGTCCGTGCCAAGGTTCTCTTGCGCCGGCGCTCGTCGAACTTAAACCCTCCTGCCCGGGGATAACGACCTCATACTGTCCCTCGAATGCCTCGTGAAAATCGTACACATCATTGAAATCTTCACGGCGGTCCGTTTCCGATTTCTTCATTTCGCCAATGGCAATCAAGTCGTAAACTACGTCACCGATATCGCTGGTTGAACGGATTCCCCAACTTGCGAGAACCAGACGCGCCAGCAATCCGAACTGCTCCAGTGCGTACAACCGTACGGCCTCGCACAATTCTTGGCCAGTCACATGTCGTTCCGGTCGGTCGAATGGGGTTGCTTGCGGAGAAATCCTCCTCATGCCTAACACGTCCTGACCATATCGCAGCGCCTCCGCCACAAATATATAGGCGTCCAATGAAAACCGATGCGTCTCATGCAGTAACGCAGCTAGAGCCGCCCGATGATCTGCCGACATAGGCGAAGATCCCATGAGGCCGATACTCCCGTAAATAAATCCCCTACAAACCCGTGTGGGACTGCATTCCCAAAGGGTTATTATAGGCTAATCCCCCAGTTCAAGTAACGGTGATTTTGTTCCGTGAACGCTTTTACGTCGATTAACACGAGCTGAGGCAAGGTGCTTGGGAGGCTAATTGGCGTTACCTTGGCGAACTACGGACAGCACTTCCTTTAAGTCCAACAGAAGCCGCCGATTGTCTTCCGTTTCGACAAGAAGTTGTTGTGCTAGGATTTCATGACCCACGATACGAGCCGTACCAAAGGAAGTGATCACATAGGAGCCGACTGGTGGTAGTTCTCGCTGAAGCTCCTCGTAGGTATCGAACTCGTAGCGCAAACAACATTTCAATCGCCCGCACCTACCCGAGATTTTCGATGGGTCAAGCGTTGCCTTTTGCAACTTTGCCATTTTCATGGAAACCGGAGGCATAGTGCTCAGGTGGGTATTACAGCAGACGGGCTTCCCACAATCGCCGTAGTCAGCCAGTAGTTTTGCTTCATCACGTACACCGATCTGCCGCATTTCGATTCGTGTCTGAAACTCTGATGCCAAGCACTTGACCAATTCCCGAAAATCCACGCGCTGTTCTGCCAAGTAATACACCACGATCCGTTCGCCACCGAAAAGATGTTCCACATCGACCAGTTCCATCGGCAACTGCATTTGGGAGATAAGCTTCTTGCAGGTTTCAAATTCCTGACGTTCCTGTGCCCGGATATGATCCCATTCGTGAATGTCTTCTTGGGTCATTTCGCGCAAGATTTGTACCGCGGGAGAATTCGTCAAACTGTCGGAGGCTTCGGACGTTGCTTCACAAAGAACTTCTGCCACTTCTAAACCTCGTTGCGTACGTACGATAAGCTGTGTACCGCGCCGGAAATCGTCACCTTCCCTCGCCGTACCAATGGCCAACAACCGCATCGCACCGTAGCGAACAACGAAGCGTGGCATGCTCGTTATGCCTTTACCGTTCGCTCAGCACCCCACCGGTAAAGCCACCGACCGTGTGATTTATCTGGCCGGTTGACCTAATTCGGGGGTTGGGACGCAGCCGGAAATAATTCCTGACCGTCCGCCACCGTCCACACTCGTAATCCTTCTTTCCGCGAACCGGCGACAAGCTGCGTTCCTTCGGGAGAAAAACCAACATACCAGACACTGCCGGTAAAATCGGTTACCTCGCGCATTAGCTCCCCCTGTTCGACGCTCCAAAGTTTGACGGTTCGGCCCAAGTCGGCTGAGGCAAGGAGCTGTCCATTTGGAGAAAACGCGACGCGCGAGATCCAATCGCGGTGGCCTTCCAGGGCACGTACCTGTTGTCCTTGTCGATCCCACAGGCGAATCTTACGGTCAGCTCCTCCGGTGGCCAGGCGTTGACCATCGGGCGAAAAGGCAACACTCCATACCGCCTCCTCGTGTCCTTCAAGTTTCAAAACTTCCCGAGGCTCTTCCTCGTTCCAGCTCCAGATGCGAGCCGTCTTGTCCAATCCTGCAGTGGCCACGTGCTGCCCGTCGGGTGAAAAAACGACTTGATAAACGGTGCTATCATGAGCTTTGAATTTCTTGAGCGGTTGCCAGCTTTCCCCATCCCAAATGACTACGTGGCCATCTTCGCCACTTGAGGCAAACCGAGTCCCATCGGAATTGGTGGCTACCGATCGGATCCAGCCTTTATGCTCGGTTAGCTGCGCCTTTAATTGCCCGGAAGCGACATCCCAAACCAAGACTTTTCCGTCGTACGTCGCGGCAACTACGGTTCGACCATCGGGACGGCACGCAACGTCCCAAACGTTTGACTCGGCACCTTGTAGAGCCCAAACGGGTTGCCCAGTTTGGCGATCATATGCTCGAACGAACCCAGGGCGATACAAAAGACTTTGCCCACCACCGACGATCCAAAATCGGTCGGTAATAGCTACGGATGTAACCCACCCGTCATGCAAACCGGGAATCGTGCTGGTTTCCTGCCCGATAGCAGAACTTACGTACTGACCCGACCACGACATGCTAAGCCACAGCAACACCCACCGCACACTTCGCATGAGGCAATTCCTCCCCAAGGAAAGTCATATCTGGTGAACGTACGGGGTTTGCATGTTGACGTAGGTAATTTACCGTTCTCGATCTAGCGGTCGACAATAGGCCAGTGATAACAAGGCATAGGCAGTAACCAAATTGGGATCACCTTCTAACCACCGAGAATTCTCGTTTACCCAGGATCCGTCGGAACGTTGGCGGCGAGCAAGTTCCTGCGTCAGTTCCTTACGCCAGTCGTGCGGCTGGCCACTGGCGTCCACCATTACGGCGACTCCCATCGCATCCAAAGCTTTGGCAAACGTGTGGTAGTAATAGAACAGGCCCGCCGAGCCCATTCCCGGATTGCTCGTTAGGTCATAGTGCTGCCGAGCCCACTCGAAGGCAGCCTTGACTCGCGGATCTTCGGGACCGACACCAGCATAGATCATGCTTTTCAGGCCTGCATATGTCATAGATGCGTAGCTACGCAGGCCGCCGGTTTCCGTTGTACCCGCTTGGCTCTGGCCTCCTCCAGCCGGAGTATAATAAAAACCACCATCCGGGTTTTTGGCAGCAAACGGCGTGGTGTTGTGAGGGCTTTCGAAGTTCTGGCAACGCGACACAAACAGGAGTGCTCGCTGAATTGCTTCGTCTTCAGCCGGATTGCCGGCGGCTCGCAGGGCCTCAATCAAAAACGACGTGTTTGACAAGTCCGGCCGAGCACTACGCCCGTAGCCAGCCCCTCCGTATCGAAAATCCGAAGGTTCTACTTCCTCGGTTTCATCCCATTGGATACGCTTCAAAAAAAGATCGGCTCGCTGAATGACTTCGCGATATTTTTGAACATCAGCAGCCTGAAAGCATAGGAGCGCAATGGCTGTTTCATAGTTTTGATAGTACGAGCCTGGGGCATAAACGCCGCCATCCGGTTGCACAAAGGACTCAAGATAACGCAATGCTCGGGCCACAGACGGGTCGGCGGTACTACGACCATGGCGGATCATTGCGTAGGTGCACAGAGCCGTAATAGCCGGACCGGCTTCTTTGCTGAACGAACCATCGTCAGCCTGGCCTTTTGAAGTAAGGTAGGCAAGCCCCTTGGTCCGGGTCTCCTCCCACTGGCGAACTTCTTCGGCAGACCAAGGCGGAGCCGCTTGCCGTGCCTCCCTTAGGGACTGAACGGTCTGGGAATTCAATTGCGCGGAACTAATTATCATCCCGCAAAGTACCGTCGTCACCAACCCGCCTAACGAAGGGAGCCAAATTATGCTAAGCCTTATGCGCATCACGGTCTCCTTGTCTATAAACGACACCCTTGGTCCGAACCATTCACTTTACACTTCCCCACGCGCATCCATTCCATGATACACCAGACATGCCGCGCCAGCTATACGAGAAAGGCGAAAAGATACGACGGGCCCGCAATGCCTCTGTCGGGCCGTAGGGCTATTCAATTACCGCAAGGATGTCATCTTCCGTAAGGATCAGTAGCTGATCGCCGTCTACTTCCAGTTCCGTGGCTCCCCATGGGGAAAACACAACCCGGTCGCCTTCCTGAACCTGGAGCGGTATGCGCTGCCCGTCGGCCAGTTGGCGACCAGGACCAACGGACAGCACGCGCCCCAGCCGCGGCTTTTGTCGAGCTACGTCGGGCAACAGGATTCCGGCCAACGTGCGCTCCTCCGGTTCAGCGCGTTTAACAATTACCTTATCACCCAACGGTTCAAAACGCATAGAGATGAACTCCTCATTCACCGGCATGCTCTGGCGATTACACAGCCAACGTGCCCGAATCGTTTGTGCTGCTGATTGTGACGCCCAGTGAGGTCGGTTGCAAGACAGCGGCCCAGTGAATCCCTGCCTGCAAATCTTGCTCAGTGGTCGTTACCACTTATGAATAACCTGGGTGCTCTTATAGATAACCAATTGACACCGGTACTGTTGCCCGATGAAAATACTCCATGCTCACCGTGCTTGACCGAAAAACCACTCTGGAAACGCTAGTCATACAAAGTGGATTGCGCTCTATTTGGCTCAAACTGCGGTGAAGCGGTAGCGGATGACCGCGCGCGTGTGCGTCTGGATCGTAGGTGGAACCGAACCCTATGGGATCAGGATGTTGCCTGGCTTCGCCTTTTTCTTGCGGAGCCGCGACGGTAAGGGAGTGGCCGTTTGCGGGTCGAGATAGGTTCGGTAATCAGGCCGAGTTGACACTTGTTGCTACAAAGATCGCGGAATTTGGCGTGGCAAGGTGGATTGTGTAAAGGATTCCGCCAACCAGGGAAGGAAAGCAGGGGAAACGAGCAACGGTAGTAGCGGCCCGGCATGCCGTGCCCCACCGAATGCGATCCGACTCGGCGACGTCCCGTGGTGGGTGGTTTAATTGGGTGGGCACAACCGCTGTGCTGAAGTGGCGCGGCTTTAGCAGTCGGCCGCGACAACTTTAGCCGTGGAAAAGCGGCGAAACTCTCTCAGAACCAGGGAACCACCCGAACAACGTATCCCCAACCGACACGCACACACTGTAGCCCCCTAATAATCCAACCACGCGACCGGTTCTCGAATTCTACCACCCGACTCGGCGCTTTTACCAACGGCTCACGATTTCACCGGGCTGGGCAACGGTGGCAAGGGCGCTTCTAAAACTCCACGGACGCGAGGCCATAAGCGTAGCGCTTCGACGACCATCCATATCTGTACGAACAGGATAGCCGCGCTGCCGGCAAATAACACGTATCGGCCTTGGGCCCACCAACCGTTTTGCGGATGAAACATCTGGTAAACCATCGCCCAAGCGGGCATGACGATCATGAGGAGCATGGGCAAGACGAGGAAAGCTATAGGCCGATTTCGGCGGCGTAAGTAAAAAGCGACGACTAAGAAAGCAAGGCCCGCTAACAGTTGGTTCGTGGCGCCAAATAAGGGCCACAGCAGTTTGCCCCCACTGCCGGGTCCTAATTGGGGAGTAGCCGGGACGAGTGCCACCAACCCGCTCAGCACTACCGCAAAACCGGTGGCTGCATACGGGTTCGTCAGCGCCGGGAAACGTGCGGCGGCGGCCAGCTCTTGAATCACATAGCGTTGCAGACGCGTCGCCGTATCCATGGTGGTCGCAGCAAAACAGGCCACCAGAACTGCGATCAAAGCAACCCCGAGGCGCACCGGAATTCCAATGGCTGACAAAAAGTTGGCACCACCTTCTACAAATGCCCCAACCGGTTCTTTGAGTTCAAAACTACTCCACGCACGTTCGCCATGCGGATTGTAGCGCGATTCCCAAGCCGCCTTTCCGTGCAAGGGCCGTCCTTCGGCATCCGTCATAATGCGATACGTGACACGTGGCGAAGCCCCGGTCGTTGTGCGCTCGTATCGCACCATGCCCACACCGGCCGTGCACGCCAGGACCACCGCAACGGCTAACGCTGCTTCCAACAACATGGATCCGTAAGCCACGTATTGTGCGTCGGGCTCACGAGCGATCTGCTTACTGGTGGTGCCACTGCTTACCAGACAATGGAATCCGCTACATGCTCCGCAGGCGATGGTTATAAAGAGGAAAGGCCAAATGGGAGGCGCATCGGCCGGTCGATCCGCTGGCGAGGCAACAGCCGGAGCGCTCGTAATCAATTCCGCTTTTCCCGTGACACTCGCCACAATCCCACCCAGGAACAACAAGGCCAAGGCCAGAACCAAAAGATGGCTATTAATATAGTCACGAGGTTGAAGCAGGACCCAAACCGGTAATACTGAGGCAACGAAACAATAAATCAACAGCAGGAAGGTCCACAATAGAACAGCATTCGGGAAACCGCCCGTAATTGGAATGCCCAGCAATTGCGATACGTCAATGGGCCAGTGGTAGGCCCCAAGATACACCGCAAAGCACACCAGCCCCAGGCATGCGAGTGAGGGCCATAACAGGGGCCAGCCGCGGCGGTGAATAGCCAGGCCAAGAAAGATAGCCAGTGGCAGGGAAATCCACGTTGGGAGGACGGATTCCGGATAAATGGCAAAGATCGTAGCAATAATCAGACCAAAAACAGCAAGCACCAAAATCAAAGCCAGGAACAGTACAACAAGAAATAGCAGACGTGCCCGAGGGCTAATCAGTCGACCGGCAATCTCCCCAATCGTTTGTCCGCGATTGCGCATCGACACTACCAAAGCACCTAAATCGTGCACAGCTCCAACCAAAATAGCCCCAAGCACAATCCAAGCCAAAGCAGGTAACCATCCCCAAAACACAGCAATGGCCGGCCCGACAATCGGACCTGTACCGGCAATGCTCGTAAAATGGTGACCGAAAATAACCTGCCGATGTGTCGGTACGAAATCGACGTCGTCGCGCAGTAAACGGCTGGGTACTTCGGCCTTGGGATCGAGTTGAAAGACGCTGCGCGCCAGCCATCTTCCATAGCTAAAATAAGCTCCCAGCAAAGCAACCGCACACACCAATGCCACCAACAATGTGGTCATAAAAGTTTGTCCCCTTGCGCAAATTCAGATGCAGGTCGGCTAATACGCGATGTTTTCAAGAAACAACGAAGCCTGGAACAAATCCATCGTTGAATGCTGCGGTACCGCCGATTCCCGCTCGACGCTCAGCGGCTACCTCTTTTATAATGTCGGTTTCCATCGACAAAGAAAAGACGGTTCAAAGTAAATGTTGCCAACCGTGCTACGCGCCTGGGCGTGCTTTTTACAATAAGGAGCTTTTGCTAGCGGTTGTTTACATTGGGTTGGGAACTGAGGGGGATCGTAACAGCTATGCAAGAGGCGGAAAAAGTCGTCATTATTGGAAGTGGTCCTGCTGGATGGACAGCAGCCATTTATGCATCGCGTGCTAACCTTCGGCCACTGGTTTTTGAAGGGGCGATCACGGAAGAGAACCGCATGAATGGCACTCTGCCTCTGGGGCAACTGAATTTGACCACCGAGGTAGAAAACTACCCAGGTTTTCCGGCAGGCAAATTGACGGAGTTTCTACGGTCAGCTTTGGCGGCGGATGAGCTGGCCATGCTTGAACCGTTGCACGAGGGTAAGCATGCCGTGACGGGGCCTGAACTGATGCGATTGATGAAACAACAGGCGTTGAATTTCGGCACGCGCGTCGTAACCGAAGATATAGTCGATGTAGACTTCTCGAATCGACCGTTTACGCTCACGTCCGACACGGGCCGCACCGTCCGCTGTCACACCGTGATCATTGCCACCGGGGCTCGGGCCAATTATTTGGGATTGCCTTCGGAAGCCGCCTTTAAGAATCGAGGTGTCAGCGCCTGCGCCGTGTGCGATGGAGCGCTGCCGCGCTTCCGTAACCGTCCCTTGGTGGTGGTCGGTGGCGGCGATTCGGCTGTCGAGGAAGCTACATATCTAACCAAGTTTGCTTCTCAAGTCTTCATAGTACACCGGCGCGACCAGTTGCGGGCTTCACAGATCATGCAGCAACGGGCGTTCGGCAACCCCAAAATCGAACTGGTTTGGAATCACCGCGTCGTGGAAGTATTGGGTACGGACCAAGAAGGCGTGACCGGAGTGCGCATCGAGCACGTGCAGACCGGACAACAACGTGTCCTCGAAGCAGCGGGTATGTTCTTGGCTATCGGGCATACGCCCAACACGCAGTTCTTACGCGGAAAACTCGAGCTAACCGACAAAGGGTATATCGTCTGGAAAAAACCGTTCCGCACATACACCAGTGTGGAAGGAGTGTTTGCAGCCGGTGATGTAGCAGATGATTATTATCGCCAAGCCGTCACGTCAGCCGGCACCGGATGTATGGCAGCGCTGGATGCTGAGCGGTACCTGACTCATCACGGGCTGTAGCTGCCACCGGTCCAGAATCCGAAATTCGCGAAGGGTATACTACGGCAATGGAAAACCTCACCGTGGCCGAAGCGCGGCAGACCTCAGCAATCGGTCGCTCTGTTCTGGTACGAGGTTGGATTCGAACACGCCGTGATTCCAAGGCAGGTTTCAGCTTTTTAGAGATCAACGATGGTTCCTGCTTAGCCAATTTGCAAGTCATAGCCGAAGCTTCGTTGCCCAATTATCACGATCAAATCAAGTATCTTTCGGCAGGCTGTAGTGTTTCCGTTCAAGGACAAATCGTGGCGTCCGTTGGAACGGAACAGGCCACCGAATTAAAGGCATCGAGCGTTGTCGTTCACGGATGGGCTGACCCGGAAAAGTACCCGTTGCAGAAAAAACGACATTCTTTCGAAAAACTGCGGGAATGGGCGCACCTGCGCGCCCGAACCAACACCTTTGGTGCTATTGCGCGCGTGCGCAATCGGGTGGCCTTTTCCATCCATGAATTCTTCCAAAAAGAGGGCTTTCTTTACGTCCACACACCGATCATCACAGCTAGCGATTGCGAAGGAGCCGGTGCCCTATTCCGCGTTACCACCTTGCCGTTGGAAAACCTTCCGCGCGCCGATGACGGGCGCATAGACTACCACCAGGATTTCTTCGGAAAACCCACGTATCTTACCGTGAGCGGTCAGTTGGAAGCCGAAGTATTCGCCACCGCCCTCTCGAAAGTCTATACTTTCGGCCCCACGTTCCGTGCGGAAAAGTCGTACACGACCCGCCACCTGGCAGAATTCTGGATGGTCGAGCCCGAAATGGCGTTCTTTGACCTTGAAGACAACATGCAATTGGCGGAAAAGTTCTTGAAATGTCTGGTCCAAGATCTCTTAGAGCATTGCCAGGAAGACATGGCGTTTTTTGAAAAGTTCATCGATCCGAAGGTCTGCCAGCGGCTAGAAGCAATCGTACAACGCCCGTTTGAACGATGTTCGTATACCGACGCAATCCGAATCCTCGAGAATAGTGCTCATTCCTTCGAGTTTCCGGTAGCGTGGGGTAACGACCTTCAATCCGAACACGAACGATACCTGACCGAACAGCATTTTGGTGGCCCGGTGATCCTGTTTGATTACCCCAAACAGATAAAGCCGTTCTACATGCGTCTGAACGACGACCAAACAACCGTCCGAGCTATGGACGTCTTGGTACCTGAGGTCGGGGAAATCATCGGCGGAAGCCAGCGCGAGGAGCGGCTCGAAGTACTCCAGCAGCGTATGCAGGAACTCCAGATGAATCTCGACGATTATTGGTGGTACCTTGATCTGCGACGCTTCGGCACCGTGCCTCACTCCGGATTCGGTTTGGGCTTAGAGCGCTTTGTGCAGTTCGTAACGGGAATGGGCAATATTCGCGACGTGATACCCTTCCCACGTACACCCGGCTGGGCTGAGTTCTAGTTCCAGGCGGTGCCCCAGGTGCAGACTCCGGGGCCGGGTTACAAGAACAACTCTTGTCTGCAACGGGCCCAACCGCGTCCGAAATTAACCAGCCGACTGATCCAGAATGTTTGTCGTGTAGGAAACACGACGGCCTTGAACAGCCGCTTCGTACCTTGCATGAACGGCGTTCTGGGCGACCCGCGAGTTAGAACTCATCGACCGGTTGATTCGTGGCGGATCTTCGTAAGGACTTCCTCCGGAGTGGTGGAAACGAGAATTCAGGCGACTACGGACTGGTAAGTGCTGTTGACGATTGACCGTGATGCGAAGTTTTGTGAGCAACGGTCCACTGGCCATTCCAGATAATCGTAACGGGGTATCTATCGTAATGGTAGGTGAAATGGTTCGGTCATTTGCCGGGCCTGGCGTAGGTTTGCCTTTGTCGGCCCGACCGAATGCCAGCCGCTGCGGGTGCGTCAGGCAAAGGCGCTGCGTCGAGCGACGGCTCAACAGAGCCGCTCCCTAACGGTCACGGCTCGGTAAAACTATCAATCTTCAGAAGCAAAAGGGCCAACCCCCGGTGATGGTCAACTCGGTTACTGCCACGCCCTACCTGCAAATGAGGCGCACACACGGCAGACCGGTTGTAGTGGCCATACCGATTGTAATTGCAGGGTAGGGCAGACCAAGCCTGCCTCCGGCTCCAGGGCTCGTTATGTTTATCTATACGGTACACTTTCACCGGAACGTGCGAGTTTTTTTTACAATAGAGCTTAGCCAATTGCTTTCGTGAGCAGAAGTTTGGCTTTTTGTGGGCCAGAAACAACGGGCAATCGCCTCACGCATCTTAGTCCGGTGGTATGTTACGTCGCGCAGGGAGTAACGCGACGAGGTTGATCGGACCGATGCATTGAGGCGACACCATGCTGATGCGATATCCTCATCCGGAACTTCAATTGACGCATGTAGTGCCGTTCGGTGCCGTCGTGCACGAACGGGGGGTGCAGTTTGTTGTTTTTAGTCGTAGCGCTACAGCCATGCGCGTGTTGCTCTACGATCGAGTCGAGGACCTAGAACCCGCAAACATTATCGCTTTCGATCCAGAAACGGACCGCTGGGGGGATGTTTGGAGTGTCTTCGTGCCGGGTATCGGTCCGGGGCAATTGTATCATTTCCAGGCCGACGGGCCGTACGACCCGCACCGTGGCCAATGGTTCGATGGTCGGGCTCGATTGATCGACCCGTACGCCAAAGCCTTAGCGGGCGATTTTTTGCCGAGTCCGGATGGAATTATTCGCCCTCCGAAATGTGTTGTCGTGGACGACTACTTTGACTGGGAGGGGGATCGCCACCTGAAGCGAGACTTGTCGGAGACGATTATCTACGAGGCGCATGTGCGCGGGTTTACTCGGCATAAGAGCAGTCGTGTAGAGCATCCGGGGACGTACTTGGGTATTATCGAGAAGATTCCGTATTTGAAAGAGTTAGGCGTTACGGCCATCGAACTGATGCCGGTGCACGAGTTTCCCATACGGGACATTTGGGGAAATATGCCGGCACGCCCGAATTACTGGGGATACGATCCCATGGCTTTTTTTGCGCCCCACCGCGGGTATGCCGTAAGTAGCGAACCAGGGGCTCAGGTACGTGAGTTCAAACAGATGGTCAAAGCGTTGCACCAGGCCGGTATCGAAGTGATCTTGGATGTGGTGTTCAACCATACGTGTGAAGGAAACGAACATGGGCCCATATTAAGTTTCAAAGGTTTGGAAAACCGCGTCTACTACATGCTAACGAACGGCGGTAGCGGCTACGCGAATTACTCGGGCTGTGGCAACACCATCAACGGGAATCATCCGATTGTCCGGGAAATGATTTTCCATTGCTTGAGACACTGGGTACACAACTATCACGTGGATGGTTTTCGCTTTGACCTTGCATCCATTCTCAGTCGTGATCGAAGCGGAAACTTGACACCCAATCCGCCGCTCTTGGAAGTAATCGCTGAAGACCCTCTGCTGGCTGATACCAAAATCATCGCCGAAGCATGGGATGCAGCCGGTGCGTATCAAGTTGGGTCGTTTGGCCTGTTTCGTTGGCCCGATGCTGAGGCAAGCCGGCATTGGGCTGAATGGAATGGAAGGTACCGAGATGACGTGCGACGTTTCTGGCGCGGGGATTCGGGAATGCTGGGAGCGTTTGCCACGCGCCTCTCAGGCTCCAGCGACTTGTATGAACACGCCGGCCGTCCTCCCTACTGTTCCATTAATTTTGTCACCTCACACGACGGCTTTACTATGAATGATCTAGTTACCTACCGGGAAAAACACAATGAGGCGAACGGTGAAGACAACCGTGACGGCGAAGTGAACAACTATAGCGAGAACTATGGAGTCGAAGGGCCTACACGGCGGCGGGAGATCGCTGAGGTACGTGCCAGGCAGATCCGTAATTTCTTCGCGACGTTATTGTTGAGTCAGGGGGTACCGATGTTTGTTGCCGGTGATGAATGTCGCCGGACGCAACGAGGTAACAACAACGCTTACTGCCAAGACAACGAAATCTCTTGGTTCGACTGGAACTTGGTAGAACAGCATCAGGACCTGGTACGATTTGTCCGGGCACTATGCCATTTCCGACGATCGCAACCAACCGTGCGCCGCAAACGCTTCTTGACCGGACAGCCGCCCCATCCGGGTGCATTGCCAGATGTGAGTTGGTTTAGCCCCTTGGGAACGGCAGTCGATTGGCATGGTGATTCAGCGCTTATAGCGCTCTTGACTGCGCCGGGGCCTGAGGACGATCCGCAACGAGTGGCGAGTGATGTACTGCTGTTGATTAACGCATCGCCGGCGACACGTGAGTTTATTCTACCCCCGGTGGCAAAGGGAACCCGTTGGCGATTGTTCATCGACACAGCCGCTAAGCCGCCTTACGATGTTTATCCTAATTTGGATGGCCCCCCGCCGCCCGAGTCCCAAAAACTCCTACTCGCCGGACGCTCGTTGTGCTGCTACGTAGCCGAACGATCCGCTTAGTTCATCGCAAAGCTACTAGGACGCCAAGGCGCAGGCAGCCGATCGCAATGTATACACCTTGTCGATCGCGCCTTTGCGCCGTAGCGCCTTGGCGTGAGAGTCTCGCGCCGCTCCCTTAAAGTTGCGGCTCTATTGAGCCGTCGCTCGACACAGCGCCTTTCGAAAAAGCACCCGCATCGGCTCATAATGCATCGGCCCAAAAAGGTATACCTACCCCCGACCCGTCAAATGACCGAACCATTTCACCGACCGTTAAGACAGATACTGCGTTTCCATTGCCGCCACGAAAAATAAACAAACTTCCGCCATGGCCAACCGTGTACTCCAAAATTTCACCTGGAACCAAGAAGCACACACGGCGCATGATGCGATGGTAGTCTTGGACATGTGTTGGCACGGGCTTCGTCGCATGCAGCCTCAGAGATAACTCCATGAGTAACTAGCGGCTTCTGCGCTCCACTTAGCCCGATTCGTTTTTTGGACCCTTCGAAGATAGCAGAAGGAGTCCGTCGTTTGACACGACTTTTCTCTATCTGTTTCTAGATGCTCCGTCGGCGAACCGCCCTACATTCCGGCTATTTGCTAGATCAGGTGCGGTAGGCTAGTATACCAAAACAAGGGTGTTCACGGTGGCCGAGTCGTCAACGTAGTGACACGCTTGGAGTCACCATTGCGGGACGTTGCGAAACTGGAGCTCATGGGGGATTAGAGATGCGACGAGGGTTTCGACATCCTTATCTCTCCGTACGTTCGAGTTTAATGTGTTTAGACTGGTCAATTAGGTCCAGGATCTGTGACACTTTTATCATGCCACAGCCTGAACGGTCACGGGGCGCGTTCTTATTCGGCCAATCATCGGTCATGCTGGTGACACTGGCGCTTTTACTGCTGGTTCAATGCGGGTGCGCACGATCTCATTCGTCTTCCCAGGCCACATCCGGTACTTCGGATTCTTCCGCGAGTCCCACCTCGATCGACGCTGCTGGAGCGCAGACATCGAGTGGTAGCCAATCAACAGCCGAAAGTGGTGCGGGGACAAGACAACTTCCGCAATTGTACGACTTAGCACCGGTCCGGTTAACAGTTGGTCGTGGCGCAGACGTGCCCATACGGCTGGATCGCGCGGGCGTTGCAGGAGAGGCCGCTATTGAAGTGCAGTCCACACTGCAAGGACTTCGCGTCATAACCCAGCCGATTCCCGATCAGCAAAATCAGGGAATGATCCAATTAGTAGCCGACACACCACTGATTGAAAATCCCACGAATCTAACGCTGCAGGTCCGGGTACGACTCGGCTCGCATCTTTTGTCCAAACCCCTGCAAGTGACCATTCAGCCGCCGCAGCTTCCGGAGTTCGTGCAACCGGAGCCTCTAGTGCTACAACCCGGGCAAACGAAGAGCCTTAGCCTGAAGGTGAATCGGCGTGGAGTTACCGGAGCGTTACCGCTCGTGGTGGAAGCTCCTGCGAAGATTGTCGTTCAAGCTCCTGCTATTGCCGATGGGGTTGATACAAGTGAACTGTCGATCACGGCTGCCGCCGATTGCCCGGAAGGTCAACACTCGGTATCCGTCAGCTTAACGGCTTATGGAAAGAATGTGAGCACGAAGGTGCCAGTTCAGGTCGAACGATTCGCGTTTCGAATTCGCGGTTTTCAAGCGGTGGTGATCAAACCTGGCGAGCAAAAATCGGTAAGGATTCCTGTGGATCGTCGCAGTTACCGTGGGCAGGTGCGTATCGAGGTCCGCGATTTGCCGGAGGGTGTCTCCGCCGAACCAGTGCAGGTAGCCGATGGTGCCGGCCAGGCGGAACTGAAACTGATCGCAACGCCCGAAGCCCCAGAGCGGGTCAAGTCAGTGGTTGTGGTGGCCGAAGGAGGTGGGTTGATACAAACGGACTACATGGTGGTTCGCGTCTCCCACGGAGAAACAGGTTTTTTGCCCCGGGAAATTGTCTTCGATCCATCCAAGGCTCCGCTATTGCGGCGAGGTTCATTCGGTGGGCGGCTGGACAGTAAGAGTAAACAAGCGTTGTTGCGAGCCTATGGCGGTACAGAGGAATCTGAAAAAGCGGTCCTCCGCGGTTTGCGGTGGCTACTCAACCATCAAATGGCCGACGGAGGCTGGTCGCTCAAGTTCTACAACAGTGGATTGCCGGAATGTGATTGCCACACGGAGTTTGAAAACGACGTGGACGACAACGATATCGCGGCTACGGCCTTGGCGCTGTTGCCGATGTTGGGGGCCGGGGTGACTCATCGCAGTGCTCCGGAGGAACCCAGCGAACTTAGTGAGTTCTGCAGTGCCGTAGAAAAAGGGCTGGCCTTTCTCATCTCCAAGCAGAATAAGGACACGAAATCGTCTAACTACGGGTACTTCGGTGGTGGAATGTACGCCCATGCTCTGGCCACCATGTTGTTTTGCGAAGCATATGGCCTGTCCCGTGATGATCGATTACGGATCCCTACACAAACAGCCGTTAAATACTTGGCCGATTCACAACATGCCGAGGGAGGATGGCGCTATGGTCGAGGTGCCCCTGGGGATCTTTCGGTTACCAGTTGGGTGTTTTTCGCTATACGAAGCGCCCAATCGGCTGGTCTTCCGTGGCCGCGAACGGCTTTGCAGAAAGCCGAGCAATTCGTCAATTCCTGTGCGGCGGGACCTTCGGATGCCCCATTGACCCGCTATGCGTACCTTCCAGGTGAACAAGGGCGACTGTCGATGACAGCCGCTGGTTTACTAACGCGTCAGTTCCTTGGTTGGTCGCAAAACGATCCTAATCTGGTGGCGGGTTGCCGCTATGTCGCTCAAAATATGCCGCCAGAACAAGGCGATAAACTCGGACCGATCTACTATTACCACTATGCCACTCAATTATTGCATAACATGGAGGGGCCAGAATTCGATTTGTGGAACCATCGCATGAGAGAACATCTGTTGCGTACCCAAGAAACCGGTGGGCACCGTCATGGAAGCTGGGATCCCTCGGGTGCGGACCACGGAAAACGCGGTGGCCGAATTTACTCCACGAGCATGGCTTTGTTGACGCTCGAGGTCTACTACCGTCATCTTCCGTATTATCGCCGAGTAATTACCGGCAGCCGTTGAAATTCTCCGGTAAATCACTTCGATCGAAACGGATTGCTTTGGCCAAGAGCCCTATCTACGCGCCACCCGGCTACACAGACCGGGGGCTATAGAAGTTATGAACCAAGTCGATTGGGGAGGTCAGTTTCAGCCCGGCAGTGACCAAGCGTGTGCGTCTTGAATGTAGATGGGATGTTGGTGTAACAGGCGGGCCATCGCGGAAGTTGGCCTACGGTCCGCGACAGGAATGGAAACAAGGTATCTGTCCTGATGGTGGATGAAATCATCGGTTATTTGCCGGATCTGCTATAGATATGCCTTTTCGACCCGATCCAATGTGAGCCGCTCCGCGCGCGTCTTGGCAGAAGCGTTTCATTGAGGGAGGGCTCAACAGAGCCGCCACCGTAAGAGAACGGCCAATTCAACGCAAAGGCGTAGAGAGATTTAACGCAGAGGCGCACGTAGGCAATGGACATGTACCTCTCGTCGACGTTGCGCCTCTGCGCCTTTGCGTTAATACTATTTACCCACAAATGTGACGCACGCAACGGTATAGTGGACCGATCGTGCGGTGCTGCCAAACGGTTACTTAACCCACGAGCCGCCAACTAAGATTCCCCTTCGGAAAGCGGCCGTGCACCCGTTTGGTAGCGATTCTACTGGTACCGTTTTAAACATCTTGTTGGGGTTTGGCTGCTAGTGCTTATCTGTGGCGATAAGTAACACTGCGTGTCAGCAATCTCGTTAAAAAGAGGTATTCAAACGCCCTGTGTCTAGCGGCGTCCGTGTAATGCGCCCCAAGGGGCAAGGTGCTTTAAACCACCGTAACGGTTCGAGGCGAACACTCCGTACATAAGTATGTCGATAATCGTAGTCATAAATGAAATAGGGTGGCAGCGAGCCAGGGGACAGGCCCTTTTCGCCCGGGGACAGGCCCTTTTCGCCCGGGGACAGGC
>CAYRMD010000093.1:0-17718 GCA_964425225.1 uncultured Pirellulaceae bacterium
AGCCAATACGCTCGTTTACCGCCAGTTGATCAGACGTTCCTTAACGCAAAGGCGCTGAGGCGCAAGGACGACTGCGTGTGCTTTGCGATCGCCTAGTTGAGGCGCGGCTTCTTTGCGTTATTTCCGTTCGTCCAAAGCCTACGCGTGATTGTCTGCGCGCCGATCTCCGCAACTGGCGGTGGTGCTTAATGCTCAACTTCAAGTAGCGATGGCCGTCGAGAAACGTATCGATGCAACTGTTAGTGGGTCGATCGTGTAGTGCAGCCGAACGGTCACCTAACCCACTAGCCGCCCACCAGGATTCCAACTCGGAAAGCTGGCGTGCAGCGATTGGGTAGCCTTTCTTTTTTTAGCGACTTA
Source organism: uncultured Pirellulaceae bacterium (assembly GCA_964425225.1). Classification (GTDB taxonomy): domain Bacteria; phylum Planctomycetota; class Planctomycetia; order Pirellulales; family Pirellulaceae; genus BPJU01. The sequence continues at coordinate 361 of CAYRMD010000093.1, forward strand.
CAACATCTTGTTGGGCTTTGGCTGCTAGCAATTATCTATGGGGATAAGAAAAGCCGCGTGTCAGCAATCTCGATAGTAAAGAGGCTTCCACTCACCCATGTCCAGCAACGTTGGCATCGTGCGCCTCAAGGCGCAAGGTGGTTTGAACCACCGTAACCGTGCCAGGCGAACCTGCCATACACAAGTATGGAGATAATCATAGTCGTAAATCAAAGAGGGTGGTACCGAGCCCGGAGACAGGCTCCACCGCCCCGGGGACAGGCACCTGGGGCAAGGGGACAGGCACCGCGACCATTGGTTTTGGTAATATGATACCAATAAGAAAGTCAGATAAACAAGGATGCTTGGCTATAATAAACAAAGAAGAAATATTGGAAAAATTCGGCCTGGCTCCCAGTTATGTGACAAAAAACGCCATTGTCCGGATAGGTTGGCGCACTGAAGCTGGGGTGCCTTAAGTCGCGCTACAAGGTGCGTTGGGGTTGTTCGACGTTGTGGTTCGCAACACGTTCCCTTGCAGGTTTTGATAGCATAAGATGCAGCCAGTGACGTGGCTGGCCTTCGACGTTGTTTGCAGGCGTGACAGTAAGTAAGTGCGTCATCGCAGTGGGGCATGCCCTAATTCGCGAATTTTTAAGAAAGCTTTCGGCATAGGGTGAGCATCCCCTGGCGGTAGCGCCCGCGAACTGGGTTCACCCGGACAACGCAGGACCTGTAGGCGCGGATTCACCAGCCGACCCGGTGAAAGAAGCTGGCCCGATTCGCATAGTGCCGCTCCCTCACGGTTGCGCCTGTGTAACACGATCCATCTCTGGCAGCGGCAGGGACAACCCGGGCGAATGCCAACTCGATCACAGCCACGTCTTACCTACAATAGAGACGCACTCACTACCAGGCAAAAGAGCGATGGTGACTTGTTAATGTGGTGACCGTGAGCAATTGCGGCAGCATAAATCGGGGCAAAAAACCAACAATCGAGCTTGAGTAACGGATAGTGTGCCAAAACTCAAAATAATAACTTGCAAGAGTTACCTCACCACTTGAGACGCCCGCTTTGCTAAGGCTATTGGAGTGATTGGATACAACGCTTTTCCATCTCTAGGAGCCGACGTTTCGTCGCCACACCACCAGGCGCCGAATACCCGGTTAACTGCCCGCGAGTTCCGACAACGCGATGACATGGGATGAGCAGGGGTATGGGATTTTGTCGCATTGCGGCTCCAACAGCTCGAGCTGCATTGGCAAGACGAATTTGCCTGGCAAGTTCCCCGTACGTGAGCACGCTCCCATAAGCTATTCGCCGGCAGGCTTGCCATACCTTAAGTTGAAATTCCGTCTTGGCTACCAGATGCCAGTTCACCGGAATTTCCTCGAAATTTACGTAACAACCTCCCAAATATGCTTGAACAACGTCAAATGCTTGGCGAGCGAGTCGTTCGGCTGCGCGTCGGCCTGGAGTGACGGCCGTAGGTAACGGGTCCGCCCTGATGCGATGGCGACCAGACTCTTGCGACAACCAGTTGCAAATACCAGCTTCGTGCTGATCACCGAATCGGAGTGCTACCACGCCGTCCGACGTTGTCACGATGCCGCACCAGCCGAAGCAAGTTTTCCCATAAATGGCGGCCCAGAATTGATCGAGGTTCCAGTCCTGAATGTAGAGCACTACGTGTGGTCCGCCGAGGTTCGCTTTAGAAAGTCTGCTCATATGCCGCGACATGCTCGTTGAGTATCACCTGCTGAACTTCCACAAACACCTTTTCATCTCCCATACGTTGTACGCTCTTTGCCCTACAAGCATGGCAGTAGCCAGACGCGAACGCAAACCTCATGGCATATACGCGTGTCGATTGCAGCTGCAGTTTTTCCTTAGTTTGCCTGGCTGGCACAGGTCTGCCTTCTACCGCTCAGTCCGACGTGATCACATGCGTTGTCTAGGCATGATTCTTGGTAAAGGCGTTTTCTAAAGCAAGGACGCAAACTAAACGCAAAGGCGCGTGGCAGACAACATCCAGGGTCAATTACCTAACTGCATGTTAGCGTCTTATCGTGTCTTCAGTTAATCAGATCTTACCTACCATCAAACAGCATACGCTGCGACGATCGACGCCTCGGCGAGCGTCCCGAGACCACTTGCCCAGAAAATCCTCGGTTCTCCGACCCTTGTACAACCTGCAAGCCCAGGGCCTCGAATAATGCCGCAACAACACGTGCGCTTGATCATGCTTTCTATTTGGAATACATTCCGTCGACTTGCTGTGATGGACACGGGATAGAGGGCTGTCCTGCCAGATTCAGCTCAAAGTCTTTCTCAGCAACTCGAGACTTTTTTGTACGCCGGTCATCGGCTCTTCCTTACCCTCGAATTCCAAGGAAACATACCCTCGATATCCGTATTTATCCAATATGCGTCCGATTCTGTCATAGTCCAAATCCAACGTGTACCACAATCCACCGCCATAGTAGGTCTTTGCCTGGACAAGAACAGTATAGGGGGCAAGCATTTCTAGTTTGTCGTACGGATCTTCCAAAAAATTGCCCGTATCCATCGTGACGCGCAACCACGGCGAATCGATCTGCCGAACGATCCGCAGCACTCCTTCGGGTGTGCGGCCGAGGCCCCAGTGATTTTCAAGGCCTAAAATTACTCCGCACTTTTCGGCTGCCTCTAGGCAGCGGCTCAAACCATCGACCACCCAACCGTATCCGTCTTCGTCGTTGTAACCGGGCAGTAGAGGTTCTACACCGCGATTTCGCATTAGCTCGTCAAAATTCCTACTGGTTCCCCACGTTCCTGTATTGACGCGCATCGTCGGGATGCCCAATTCGTAACACAGTTCGATACAGTGGATTGTGTGGTCCACGTTCCGCTGGCGCACCGTTTCATCCGGTGAAAGAAATCCCTGGTGGGTAGAAAAACCACATAAATCCAACCCGTGGAGGAACGCGGTGCGCTTGAGCCGTCGCAGAAACGTCGGGCTCTCATCGGTCATTTGACGATGTAACAATTCGACTCCATCGAAACCAAGCTCGGCCGCCAAGATGATACATCGTTCGATGTCCCGATACTCGTTACGCCGAAATTGCCAGAAGGAGTATGTAGAGACGGCGATGCGCCGTTTACGCTTTTGCAGCACTGGTTGCTTAGCACTTGCAGAAAGTGTCGCCGCTACGGTTCCCACGGCTACACCGGCGAGCAACTGACGTCGATTGAACGGCATGAGATGGCTCCTGTCAACATGTAATCGGATGACTGCTTTTGCTACAAAACAACAAGTTATCATTGAACCGGACTGGACATGTAAATTCTACCGGTTCGCCGGGGCGAATGGTGCCATCGGTGTATCGGTACATCTGATGGAGCGCAGCCAGTTCGTAAGCGCAAAAAATAACACGAGCGCCGCGATTCGCGCAAGTTCCAACAAGGCCAAATTAAGTACAGGCCGAGTCGACTTAGCACAACGTACATACGACTTGAAAGTTTTCGGCTTCGGGGAACGGTTTACAATGCCTGGCTCCTGGCGAAAGAAGCTTGGAGCAAAGATGCTGACCTACTCACCTATCCAATAACCGGTGGCTTTCGAAAAAGGGTGATTCGCCGCGCGTTTGCGCCTTGATTGTAGGTAAGTTTCTCCCCCGGTGTACCCCGTACTGGCGCAGGTTTATCTGTTTTTCGTTCCCAGAGTTGTCGGGTGATATTTCGCTAACGAGTGCTTTGATGAACAAGGGGAATGGGGCCACAACCGAGCCGCGCCCGCAAGCGAACGGCTGCTTGGCCAGAGTGCTTCGTTCTTTCACTAGGGAGCCTTGAGGCCAATGGCTGTTAAACACACGTTTTCGTTATACGGTTTGGGCAACTGGTGCTCGATGCGAAACAAAAGCGAAAATAATGCGGTAACAACCAGGGATGGTTACTCTTAGGACTAGGGAAATGTGGTTGGCAATTGGTGCTCGGTGTGACGGGTGGCTCGTAGCGCCTTACCAGTGCGGGATTATCTAAATCCACTTTTGGATCGGCCCAAGGTCGATGTTTACGCCGAAGGCGATGCGCTTGGCCCTTCCGGACTACTCGGCCGTTTCCGATTCGTGATGAAAGTAATCGATGGCTTGATCGGGGTTCACGTTGAAGAGGGCACGTCCGTAGGTAGTCCATTTTTTCGTTGAAGCGTTGTAGTGGAACACTGCCGTGGCAGCACGCCAGTTCCCCACAGCCGAAACATCTTCCATGCCACCGCCTTCTACAGCCCGGAAGCGGATGGCCACTCCCACAAATGCCCGTAATTCACCGGTATCTCGATCGCGAGCGAATCGTACGGCATCGTCGAATTCGCAATCGACCCATTCTAGGCCACGAGGTTTGCCGCTGCTCGAGGCAAGTGCCATGAAGCGCAGTTCAAGATACTCGCGTTGCAAATGGAAGGCTCGCTGTGCTTGTTGGAGCTTAACTGCTCTTGTGGGCAGGCAACATTTCGGACGCAGCCACCATAGGCAAAGCGCTGTACTGACGACCGCCACTGCAAACAGAATTAGTAGTAACTGCCACCACATGCGGAGACCTCCCGCTGTCCCGCACACAACCCGGGCGCATCGCTGACCCGCACCATTGGCTTGCACTGCGCGATTTCACCGGATCGCTTTTTATTGTACTACGGACCCGTAGGGGCTCGCAACGATCGGCCAACCGGAGTTTACCGGCCGTAGCCTGCAACGCTTGTCGAAGGCGTGCGTTCCTCGAAGCCCGGATCAGGTAGATCTTTCTGCACAGCGTCGCAACGTTTCCAGGTTTACTTCGTCCCAACTGCGCTTTCCCCGTTGGCCCTTCGGCGTCTCTAAATACATAGGAATTCGCCTGGCGTCGTCGTCGGTCAAGAGCCATCCGAATGCGTCGAGTCCCAACTGGCCGTGTCCAATGTGTTCATGTCTGTCGACACGCGAGCCGAGTTCTCTTTTTGAGTCGTTGACGTGCCAAGCCTGGATCTTTGACCATCCAACGGTGGCCGCTAATTGTCGTTTGACACGTTTCCAAGCCGGCCTGGTGCGCAGGTCGTATCCTGCAGCATAAGCATGACAGGTATCGATGCAAATGTCGACCCAATCGGGATTGCGGAGACGTGCGAGGATTTCAGCTAGTTGCTCGAATTGCCATCCCAGGGTTCGTCCTTGGCCGGCTGTGTTTTCCAGCATCAATCGGGCGTCGCCAGCCGTCCGGCGCTGGGCCACTTCGTCCAAGGCCATGATAACGCGCTCGACCGCCTTGGTTGGATTGCCATCCGTAGCGGCGCCGGGGTGCACCACCACGTGACTAAGACCCAACTGACCGGCACGCCGCAGTTCACACACCAAAGCGGCGACACTACGGCCCCATAGAACGTCGTCCGTCGCTGCTAGGTTTATTAAATAGCAACTATGAGCAATGGGACGATAGAGTCTGTAGCGATCCACCGCAGCAACAAACCGCGCTATCTGCTGCCCATCGAGCGGTTCGCCGGTCCAGCTATCAGGATTCTTCCACTGAGATGTACATTTTCTGATCGACGGCTCCAATTGCACAGGCCAGATCTGAGGGCTGGCAGTGAATAACTGAAACGTATTCATCCCCAGCCGCACTGCCTCAAGAGCTGCTCGGTCGATTCCACCCGCAATCGAAAGGTGCGCCCCGATCCAAGGAGGACCTGGCGGTACACGACCATCTACCTCCTTTCGGGTAGCATCACAAGTCGGCGAAGAACGGTGCACGTTTCGATGCTGTTGTTTTCGAGCTACCATGCACGTGAACACGGTCTACTTAGCTGAGACGGAAGTCAATGCGAAATCCTGCTGTGGCGTGACGGCTTATTGTTTCTGCTTGCGAAACTTGACCATCGCTACCGAGTTTCCTTCACGGTTAAAACTCACAACATCCATATAACTTCGCATCAACATCAAACCTCGCCCTGATGGTTGTTCGAGATTCTCATCGAGTGTCGGGTCCGGCACTGTTTCCGGATCGAATCCCCGTCCTTCGTCGCTAATTTGGATCCAGAACCGCTCGTGAGTTACTTGCCAGCGCACCGTTACGCGTTTTTGAGGATCCCATTGGTTGCCGTGCTTCAGCGCATTTGTCAGAGCTTCCTCCAGCGCTAAGTGAATCGCAAACAGTTCGCGTTCACTCCAACCGCAGCCGTGAACTTGCTCCAGAATTTGCTCGACGACCGGTTTGGCCTCAGAAAGCAACGAGCAAAACGTTCTTTCTTCGAATTGATACCCCCCGATAGAGTCCATGAAGTATCCTATTCGTGTAACGACGCAGTCTCACTTAAAAAGCCTACAAATTGGCGGAAAACTCGTCGGATAAGTTCCCAGATGGCCTCGTTACCACATGTTAGGCATCTTTTGTCCGCATCGCGACGCGTCAGGTCGTCAGCTAACATATTATTTCCGCACTTTTGCGCCGTCCTTAGTTTATCTTAGACGTACTTGCCCCTGTGTCAACGACGAGTCCTTGCCAATCCCCTCGGCTCTATCATGAGAGAAACGGTGCCTTGAGGCCGCCCAGTTATTAGCATCTTTCGGAGGCCGGTGGTATCTTGTTGCGAGATGTCATAACGAAAATATTTTTCTATCGACACGAGTCACAAAGCGCCTCGCCCCCACGGCGTATCACTGTTGCCCCTTGCCATGAGGGTTATCGATGGGTGGCGCTGTCAATACGGCTCGTTCCAGGAGCAAGTAGTTCATGCCCCGGTACTCCGTCATGCGTCCGGCAACACGCCACAGTCTCTTTTGTCCGAGCCCCGACGGATCTTCTAAAATCCGCGTTACCCGTTCCAAGGCTAGATTTTCCAGCACGCGAAAAGACTCGGGTCCCTCGTGGGGAACAAAACTAACCCGTTCTCCATTAAAGACAAACCTGCCCAAACCTTCGTACCATTCACCCTCGCGGCGCCGCATAGAAGTGCGTCCACTTGTTCTATGGCCGTCCGTTGGAGATTCAGAAGACCTTTGGACATTCTGCACACTTTGAAAAGGGTCAGCTTTCGATTCTGGAATTACCTCATTTGTTTGTTGGCCTTCGGCAATCAAGAGTACACACGCTCCACAGAGGATGCCGCTAGCGAACAGGGCAAATGCGAACTTCATGACGGTTCTCCATTCGCACTAGATAGGCAGGTCACCTTTGCCGTGGGTAGTGTTTCACGACTTGATCTCTCTTAATCTTTGCCCGCGATCGACGGCGCTACAAACGCTCGCTACCGTGCTGGACTACTAAAGGTTCGCTTGCCGGGCGAGGTGGCCCTGGGGCTATTCAACCGTTGATATTGGGGAACGCCGTTGCCCGTTGTCTACATACAGGCCGGCGGCGACTTCTCAGTAGTTTTGGCATAAGAGCCCCGCTCGCTTGAGCTTAGTTCGCCAATTGGAAAATAATCCATATTGCGGCATGAGGGCTGCCAGTAGCATTTGAGCGGAATGGCCTGGGTAACGCCCGCTGTCGATGCCACCTGCGCTTTTTGCCATCGCGTACTGATTATGCAACCTTTTCGTTTTGCACTGGTTTGGATGATCGTTGCCCTACCGTGGGAAACCGTATGGTCGCAAGCCACTACGGTTTCGATTCATTTAAAGAACGGCTCGCAGTTTGTCGGATTCCCCACAGAACAAACTGACCCAGCGTCGCTCCGGTTGCGTGTGGAAGGTCAGCGTTTTGCTATAGAACAAGCTATTCCTTGGGATGCCATTGATCGGGTGATGATGGACGGCTTGGACGTCAGCATCGAAGAGCTGCGTAGCAAAGTACATCAGTTGGCGAGTACCTATCAGCCTCCAAATTGGCTTCCGCGCGAGGACCTTGCTGGCCGGATGGCTGGCAACGACTTTAGCGAGCCCGGGTTGAGTCATCATCGGATCGCCGACGCCCAATTGAGCGTCTCTTTAATGGCTACGGGTGCCGAACCCGATCCGGATACTCTGCTGCTGACGATCGTGTTGTTGGATGAACAGCGCAACGCCGTGCAAGCGACAGCCGGGATAACGATCGACCTGTACGCCCCGGTCATACACGATTTTGTGGCCGTCCCGCGAGGAAATGGCGCAGTGTGGGAGAAGGTAGCCAGTTGGCGAGCGACTCTGCAGCGGCAGCCACCCGCTGCTCTAGGTCGGACGCTCGTATTGCCGTTGTCGGCTTTGCGCATCGAGCGCCGACAGTTGGCCGGACCGTTCGGATATATCCGCATACGGATTGTCGTTCCGGGACAGCGCGTTTTCGAACGGCGGTTGGATTGGGTACCGCTGAAACCGATCATTCCATTTGAACATCAACAGCGCTAGCTGCGGTTTAGCAGTGCGCTACCGCCGCCTTCGAATGCGAGTACCAGAGCATGTCTAATTGTTTTGGGGTCGCGCGGTGCAGCAACTAGCGCCTGGTTTGCTTGTACAACACGTTGGTAGTGTACTGGAATAGCCATCACGCATTGGGGATCCAAGTGCACCTTTGCCGAGTGTTCGACATGTCCGCCGCCCCTTATCGAGCAGTTGCGGCTGGAGCGCCATCGGCCGAGTGACTAACAGCTCTTCGTTGCTTTTTTGGCGGAACAATCTTAAAAAACAACGAGCCTGGCCCTCTGGCTCCCAACAAACCGGTCGGCGATTCTTCGTGTGGTGACCGTCATTGCGCAGAGGGAGCGTCCAGCACAACCCTAAGTCCGACGGATTGGGGAGCGAACGTGCCCGAGCGAAAGACGACGAAATGTAGCCGTGCGAAGATACAGCGACGCGAACGTGCAAGTTAACGGTGGATAGGTACAGCGCGTCTTCGTAGCACCGTTGCGCCACTGCGTTGATTTATTTCCATTCTTGGCCGTAAGGCGCGAGCTAAAGCCGTGTTCTTACCCTAGGAACGAGCAGCGTCTTCGCGCGGCCCAATAGGGGTATCGGCCAGCCTCAAGGGAATGTCCGATCAGCTCGGCCGCGGCATGGCAAGGCTTTGCAAGATAAGGACGGTTCCCACGGATATAAGAGCATATCCCAGCCACCGTGGCGGGCGAATGGTTCGTAGAGGCGGCGGGCTTGCTCCCACGGACCACTGGGTAAGCGTAGTGCCTACCGGTCCCTCGTTCTTGGCAGGAAAGCGAGCGGCCAGGAATTGAGATGCTTCCTTATTTAAGGTGACCGTATCTACGGCACGCAGTTGTAGGCCGAGTAACAGAATAATGATGCCTGCCATGAAAAAATGATTTCGATTCAACTCCATCACCGCTTCTCCTCGACGCCCAGAACCCGTCTGCCCTAGGCAGCGCGCTGTTTTGGACAGCGATCCGGAGTCCAGTGGCACAGCGCATCTATCGATCCGCGGGCCTCGCTACCTTCACTAGTAATGTTGGTAAACCGGCCTTGGCGATTGTGTCGGTTTTAGGAACAAGAGCCGTTTTACAGAGGGGCAGCAGTCGAGAGTTCTTGCCCATCGAAGCCGCTTTTTGGCAACGAATACGTGCTATCACAACTTGCGACCCCTTGTCAATGAGCGAGTCTCTATGGATTCCGAAACGATAGTGGCTTAAGGCGTTATTCTACGGTAACCTAATGTGCGGCAAGGTCCGAGGGGTTACGCTTTCTTCGGGTAACATTGCCAGAAAGGGCTCAACAGGTGAGTTGTGGGGCGGAACGGCAATTCCAGCGGGCGAGTAGTATTCGTTCGGCCCCATTTGTCGCGCTACTAATCACGCAATTCCTCACAGCTCTTAACGATAACATATTTCGCTGGCTAGCCATCGGTATCGGTAAAGACTATGTCGAGCCGGGCCAACAAGGATGGATTTTGGTCTTAGCCACAATCTGCTTCGTCTTGCCATTTATCGTAATGGCTGGGCCAGCGGGCTACGTGGCCGACCGTTTTGATAAACGGAAGGTGATTGTTTGGTGCAAAGCGGTTGAAGTGATTTTGATGGTGGCTGCCACGGGAGCAATCCTTTCTGGTCGACTGTGGCTCGTGTTAGTAGTGCTCTTTTTCATGGGGGCTCAAAGCGCCATTTTTGCGCCCTCTAAATTGGGGGCTATACCGGAGTTGTTGCAGCCCGGGGCAATTCCGGCTGCTAACGGAGCATTCGTGGTGGCGACGCTGCTGGCCGCCGTCTTTGGCATGGCTCTGGGTAACCAATTGAAGGATTGGACCGGTGTGCGGGGATTAGATCGTTGGTGGATCTCGGCAGCGGTGCTAATTGCTGTGGCCATCCTCGGTTGGGGGATTAGTCTGGTAATTCCGACTCTACCGGTAGCCGATCCCCAGCGACGATTTCCTTGGCGAGCCGACCGTGAGGCCGCTAGTCAACTGCGGATCCTTTGGCAGCATCGACCGCTGTTTCGAGCCGCGCTGGGGCTTGTGTTTTTTTGGGGGCTCGGTTCGCTTGCCCAATTGAATATCGATCAGTTTACGGTCGAAGCAGGAGCCGTCCACGAAATGGCGAAAACCCCGCTCTTAGCGGGGTTAATCTTGGGAGTAGGAACGGGTAGTGTCCTAGCCGGATGGCTCTCCGCCGGACGCGTGCATCTGAACTGGGTGCCGGTGGGTGTGACGGGGATCGCGCTCAGTGCGTGCTTACTGTTTACCGTGAAGTCAGAATTCTTTAACCCGTTATTGCCACTGCACAGCCAATTCGTGGGACTTTCTGCGGCGTGCATCGTACTTTTTTTGCTCGGTTGTAGTGCCGGATTGTTCTCCGTACCGGTCGACAGCTATTTGCAACATCGCAGTCCGATTCACGTTCGTGGTACGATTCTCGCCGCAACAAACCTTCTGATTTTCACCGGCATTCTTGGATCTTCCGTAGTGTATTATGGCTTGCGTTTCCCACTTTTGCCCGCTGGTACTTTTCAGGATTTGCCGGCCGATTGGAGGGCTATTGCCGATGCGTCCTACCGGAAGCAAATCGAGCAATTAGCAAGCGAATATCGACGCTGTTTACAGACCGATCGAACAATTTCGTTGAAGACGTTCCTGAGCAGGTCTTCCATCCGGGACCAAATGGCTTTCGTTCGATTACTGTGGGAAGATGTACAATGGCGTCGCGAACAGCGGCAAGCAGTTGCCGAGGGCGATTACGTACGCTTATTCCCAGAGCACCATCGCGTGATCCGCGCCGTTCTTCGTACGGCAAACCCCCGTCCTATTTGCTCGGCGCGCCTGGTCTTTTTGCTCGCCGGTTTTGGTACCATACCGGTCGTGCTCTATGTGATGTGGGTTGTTCCTCAAGAATATGCTAGATTTCTGGCCTGGCTTGCTCGATTCACGATCTATCGAGTGCGGATCTACGGCAAGAACAACATACCGAAGGATGGTCCGGGCTTGCTGGTCAGCAATCACGTAACCTGGATTGATGCCGCCTTGGTGTTATTGCTTACGGCACGCCGCGTGCGATTTGTCGCTTGGGCTGGGAATTTCAGTCCTCCTGTGCTTCGATGGTTCTCCGAAATGGGCGGAGCGATCATGGTGATGCCCGCCAATCCGAAGTCGGTAATACGAGCGCTGCGAGAGGCGCGTCAAGCACTGCAAGACGGGGAACTGGTGTGCGTTTTTCCTGAAGGCGGGATTACCCGAACCGGACAGCTTCTGGGCTTCCGTCCTGGTGTGATGAAGATCCTTCAAGATACCGAAGCTCCCGTAATACCCGTCTACTTGGATGAACTCTGGGGTAGTATTTTCAGTTTTTCGGGTGGAAGATTCTTTTGGAAACTCCCCAAGCGGTTTCCGTATCGGACCTCGATCCATGTCGGCGAGCCGATTGCGGATCCCTCAGATGCTTACCAGATTCGGCAAGCCGTTCAACAACTGGGAGCTCGCGCAATGGAAAGCCGTATCGGTCGGTTACCGCTACCAGCCTCAACTGCGTTGCGCGTCATCCGCCGCCGATTGTTTCGGCCGAAGATCGTGGATTCGACCGGTGCCTCGCTGACCGGGGGCCAGCTGATTATGCGCGCTTGGATATTGCGTCGCCTGCTGCAGCGCAGTGTGCTCGCTCCTGATGAACAATTCGTAGGTATCCTGTTGCCGCCTTCGGCCGCCGCCGTCGTCGTGAACTTGGCTGTTACCCTGGACCGTCGCGTTGCTTGTAACTTGAATTATTCCGCTTCATCCGAGGTGATCCAAGCGTGTATTGACCAGGCAAAGATCCGCCGAGTGCTCACCAGTCGGCGATTCATGGAACGGATGAATTTTTCGCTCAGTGTGCCCCTTGTTTGCCTGGAAGATTTCCGTGACCAGATAACGTTCATGGACAAATTTTCGGGCGCCCTGGCCGGGTATGTGGCGCCCAGTTCGATTCTTACGCGCTGGCTTGGATTGCATCGAGTGCATCCCGACGATTTGCTCACGGTTATCTTTACATCCGGATCCACCGGTGTGCCGAAGGGAGTTATGTTGTCCCATGGAAATATCGCCCACAATATTGCCGCGGTGAATCAATTAATTCATTTGCGAAAAAGCGACGTCGTCATCGGGATACTGCCGTTCTTTCACTCGTTTGGTTACACGGTTACTTTGTGGACGGTGTTGTGCAACGATGTTGCGGGTGCATACCATTTCAGTCCCCTAGACGCTAAACAAATCGGCGCGTTGTGCAGGAAGCACCGCGGAACGATTCTGTTGGCCACTCCCACCTTTCTGCGAGGTTTCCTGCGGCGAGTAGAACCGGAGGATTTTCGCACGTTGGATGTCGTGGTGGCCGGTGCAGAAAAGCTGCCGCTGGACTTGATCGAAGCCTTTGAGCAACGCTTTGGTGTTCGGCCCGTCGAAGGATATGGTACTACCGAATTGGCCCCCTTGGTGTCCGCCAATATTCCACCCAGCCGAGCCCGATCCAACATACAGCCCGGTTGCAAAGAAGGTTCCGTGGGGCGCCCGGTGCCAGGAGTTGCCGTGAAAGTGGTGCATCCAGAAACCAACCAGGAACTCGGCTGCAACGAACAGGGAATTCTCCTGGTGCGGGGACCCAACGTAATGAAAGGTTACTTGGGGCGAGACGATTTGACGGCTCAAGTAGTACGCGACGGCTGGTACGTGACGGGCGATATGGCAAGAATCGACGAAGATGGGTTCCTATTTATCACAGGGCGACTTAGCCGATTCTCCAAAATCGGCGGTGAAATGGTACCTCACGGACTTGTCGAAGAGCAAATCAATCAATTGCTTGGTAGCCATGAAGAGGGCGAACTCCGTGCTGCGGTAACCGCCATCCCCGATCAAAAACGCGGCGAACGTCTGGTAGTCGTCCATCTGCCGATCGACCGATCACCGCACGAAATCTGCCGACTATTGAGGGAACAAGGATTGCCCAATCTATACATTCCGTCCCCGGATAGCTTCATACAGGTAGATGAGCTGCCGATTCTTGGCTCTGGAAAGCTCGACTTGAAGCGGCTCCAACAGATTGCTTGGGAGCGACTGGGTTCGAAAACCTCACCAGATTAATGGGCACCGCACTGCAAATGGACACTCTTTTCAAGTGCGATAGTCCGCGTTGAATCGCACGTAGTCGATGGTTAAATCGCTCGTCCAAAAAGTAATGCCTGCTGATCCTTCCTGCAATTGTAATTCGATCGACGTTTTGCGATTCTTGCGAATCGAATGCGAGGCAGCCTGGGCGTCAAAGGATACGGGTTCTCCTTCAGCGAACATGAGCATGCCGTTGATGGAAAGTCTCGCTTTCATCGGATCGAAAGCTACACCCGCAGATCCAGCCGCCGAAAGAATGCGCCCCCAAAAAGGTCCACCTCCGGCAATGGCACATTTGACCAATGAACTGTTGGCGATCGCCCGAGCGATCATGCGAGCATCAGTTCGTGTCCGGCAACCACGGACGTTTATTTCAATCAGGTGCGAAGCACCCTCCCCGTCGTCGGGAATCATCTGTGCCAGCTCGGTACATAATCGAGACAAACTTTGAGTAAACTCGGCCAAGTGGCGCTCACTTAGTGGATGATTACCTGCCGTACCACTGGCAAGTAACAAAACCGTATCGTTGGTGCTCATGTGACCTTCCACACTGATACAGTTGAAACTGACGTCGACGGCTTCCGCTAAAGCCTGCTGCGCTTGTTGGGGAGCTAACGGAGCATCGGTCAAGATCACCGCCAGCATGGTGGCCATGTGTGGGCCGATCATGCCTGCTCCCTTAGCAAAGGCAGCCAATTGAATTAGTTGGCCATCCAACTGCAATCGCGTCGATGCGATCTTTTCGCTACGGTCCGTGGTCAAAATACCGCGCGCCGCACGAAGAAACGATTGTTGGTCGTTCCCTAAAGATTTAGCTGCCTGGTGAATGCCGTGGCGAATTTTCTCCATCGGCAGGGGATCTCCGATTATGCCAGTCGACATGACCAGCACCTGATCGGTAGTGGAGCCCGTGAGTTCGGCCGTCACCCGAGCCATCTCCACCACATCGGACCATCCCCGCCTTCCGGTACATGCGTTAGCATTGCCCGAGTTGGCTACCACGGCGCGTATGGTATGGGACGGCGTGTGTCGACGATCCCACTCGACCGGTGCCGCACGAACGAGATTCTGGGTATAAACGCCCGCCGCGACAGACGGCTGGTCTGCCACAATCAGTGTCAAGTCCTCGGCACCAGCCTTGGCCTTAATGCCACAAGCCACACCCGTTAGGCGAAATCCAGCAGGTGGGCACGGTACGTGGAATTGCGACATGCCATCCAACTCCATCAGCGTTTACCGCAGTGCAAGACTATTAAAGAAGCCCTGTTGTTTCCGGTAGGTCGAACATGATATTCATATTCTGAACGGCGGCCCCCGATGCGCCTTTTATTAGATTGTCAAGGCAACTTATAACGACGTAATGAGAACCACTACTTCGGATAGTAATATCACAGAAATTGCTGTGTGTTACATATTTCGTAGCCGGCAAATGATCAACGACTCTCACAAAAGGCTTTCCGCGATAGAATTCCCGCAGCGCCTCTAATGCTTCCTGGGCAGACGCCGAACCAACCGGATGCGCATAGATCGTTGTTAGAATTCCTCTATCCATGGGTATTAAATGCGGCGTGAAAATGACCTGGACCGTTTTGCCGCTAGCCAACGACGTGATCTGCTCGATTTCAGGGGTGTGGCGGTGATTGCCCACCGCATAAGCAGCCACGCTTTCATTGCACTCTGGGAAATGTGTTGTCGGCGACGGTGTACGCCCAGCTCCGGAGACACCACTTTTCGAGTCGATCACCACGTCCGCAGGTTCAATAAGCCCTAAAGCCAACAGTGCCGTTAAAGGTAGGATGGCCGAAGTGGCGTAGCAACCAGGATTGGCCACCAGCCGCGCGGAGCGGATTTCATCCGCAAAACATTCGGGTAGGCCATACGGTACTTTACCCAACCGCTCGATATCGGCATGGTGGTCGCCATAAAACTTCTTGTAGGTAGCTGGGTCGCGGAGCCGGTAGTCTGCGCTCAAGTCAATGACACGTACCCCTTGTTCGACGAGCGGGCGAACAGCCGACGACGACGCTCCATGGGGCAAGCAACTAAAAACACAATCGCATTCGGCTGCTATTATTTCAGCCGCCACATCTTCCAAAACGAGATTCAACTGCCCAGTTAATTGTGGGTGAACCGACGCAAGATGCGGCCTTCCCTCTTGTCGGCTCGTAACACGCACAATCCGCACATGAGGGTGCCGAAGCAACAGTTTAATCAGCTCAAGACCCGTGTAACCCGTGGCTCCCAATATCCCCACACGAATCATTCGTGATCTGTCTCCCGTTCAAACATCTCTTGGATAGAACGCTAAGCGTGTCTTGCGATCGCTTGGTTCCCTGCCGGGTGATTCAGCGGCTTGATAGCTACAACAAAGTCACTTGAGCTTCATCTTAAATGGCCGAGCCTATAATGCCCAGGCTGCATGTCCCGGCAGTAACCGATCCGCCATACCCTCCAGCCTCGAATCCATACCGCATACTGTATGCGGCTTGGGCCAAATGACGATCGAAACACCGTTGGACGCATACCCGCAGGTCGAGAGGGCCGAACCATGGTTGCGGACATCGATCTCCGTCAATGAACCTGGGTAGCTCCGCTCTTGTCCGCCAACAATGCTTCTTCAATAAAACGGTACGCTCGCTGCCGCAACGCATCCGGAAAGTCGTGTCCACAGTCCGGATGTTCGCACTGTAAATAATCCGGCCGACCGAGCAATTCGTACACCGGACGAGCTGCCGCTAAGATGCGATCCACACTATCGGCGCGAAAATTGTGGTCGTGCAAAGGGGCGATAATCAGCAACCGTCGCGGAGCCAAAGCCGCTACCACTTCGTGAAAATCAAAGGGAATGTCCTGCAATCGTCCGCGATACTGCGCCAGGCGCGGCATATATCGCGTTTGCGCCCAACCTTGCTCAGGGTACCATCGCCGCTCATCGCCGCCGTAATAGTCCAGAAATGAATCCAACCCGCAGCTTGTCACCGTGACGACGATACGTGGCTCGAAAGCTGCTGTGAAAACGGCATTGTGACCACCCAGGGAATGGCCAATCGCACCGAATCCGCCTGGTTGTACGTAGGGCAGCGATTCTAAAAGATCGAGCCCCCGAACATTGTCCCACACGGCTTTGAGCGTACCACTTTCCCAGCCGAGTTTTCGAAGGTCTGGTTGGTAATTTGCCAGCAGCGGGTAGCTGGGCGCTAGAACCACGAACCCACGCTCCGCAAGCTCACTGGCATACTGTCGATTGGGGCGGCCTCCGATACCCACCACCACGCCATGACCTACCTGGTTATCCGTCGGATGCAAGCATAAGATACCGGGCACGCGGCGATCGGGTTCGTCTAACACGCGTTTGGGGATAAGCAAGAACGCAGGTACTCGGCAGTCCGGTTCTGACGCATACGTAATCAGCCGCCGGACATAGACACCGCAATCTACTTCCTTTTCGACGACTACATCCAATGGACAGCGTTTGTGCGCGGGGGGAGGAAATCGCCCCATTACCGATTGCATCGCCTTGAGAATTTGCTCACGGCGCCTCATCCAATCCTCGGCAGTGCGAATCGGTTGTGGCGAGCCTTGATCATCGAGATAAACCAGTAGCCGGTCACGGGGCAGCCTGCGGACAACGAGCTGTGGTAATTTGTCCAGTTCTGCCGCATCCTGAGCGAAACCTGATATCGCCAGTAGGCTGCACCACGCACACCACCACCCAGTGAAACCCCAAATGAAACAGCCACCTCCTGCCCAGCCCATTAGCCCAACCCTCCCCGCTCTATGATTCCAGCGCCTCGACCGCAAACAACTGGCGCTGTCGTAATTCACAGTTTTATTTTCGGCAATCTTAAGGAACCTCTGCATAATTCGCCCGTATTGTACGGAACCTTTTAACAAGT
>CAYRMD010000094.1:0-17453 GCA_964425225.1 uncultured Pirellulaceae bacterium
TCACGACGCCCTCAATTTATCCCGGCCGTCAAGAATGGTTCTGGTGAACGCTTACACTTCAGAAACCAAAACCGGCAGCATAAAGAGGTCAACCACACGGCGCTTCAACCGGTCACAAACCAGGTGTTTTGCAACGCGGGGAGGTCCTTAATTCTGAAGCTGAGTGACCGGGTACTGGTGGAGGATGGCATGTTTTAGTTCTTGCGAGGCAGATCATTCAGCGGCCGAAACAGGGGCAGATGGCGATAATAAACTTCGAGTGTACAGATGGCCAACGACGTCACGAACAATCGGCCACCTGCGCTTGCCCATTCCCCTCGGGGCGGCCAACTTCCGGCGTGACGGCCCTGTTTTTCTTGCGACATAACTAGTAGATCGCGCATACGTCGATTCCACGTTTCCCATGCCGGTCCGCCATAGTGGTGCACCGTTTGGGTGGCGTAGTACCAATAATAGATGTTCCAGACGTTTGGGTCCGCCAGGTTTTGCTCTACCAAATAGCGGATTCCGTCGCGTAATGCCGCATTGTCGGGTCGCCAACCGAGATAAATCCGACACAGGAGAGCTTCGGCAGTCATCGCCGGCGTCGGCCGTGATTCCGGTCGGTACGCATAGCGGCTACTACCGTGGGAAGCAACGCGATCCAAAAATTGATCGGCCAACTCCAGGGTATAATCTGGTACTTCGAGCCGCGCAGCTCGAGCGCTTTGCAAGGCCATGAGTTGCCAACCGACAACACTCGTGTCCCCACCCCGTGGGGCAGCCGGCTCGTCGGGAGTGTATCGCCAACCGCCGTCTTGGTATTGCGCGTCGACAATAAACTGGATAGCTCGCTGCGCTGGATCACGCAGCCGCTCGTCACCTGTCATGGCGAAGGCTTCGCACAGAACGATCGCCGCTTGCCCATGCGCATACATGCCGGCTTGCCGATCGCCGTCTGCTCGCAAATCACCGTTGGCTCTCTGGTTTTCGATCAACCAACGCAATCCTCGAGACACTTCGGCTCGGTAACGCCCTGCCAAGTGTGTTTGCCCGGCACCGAGGAACGCCATCAAGGCAAGTCCGGTAGCGGCAGCTCGGCTTTCCACACCTGCACCTCCGTCGTAACCTTGCAATCGCCAGCTTCCGTCCGGCAGTTGTTGGGCAGCTAACCAGCGCAGTCCTCGAGCCACGGCTGCTTCGGTTAGTGTGGTTCCCCCTTCGCGCCGTACCATCTCGACGCGAATCCTCGGATCGCGCGCCGCCAACACCGTTTCGATCCGCCCGACTTCACCCAACTGCTGTCGCACGGTTTTCAAATCCGGCAAGGGGATTGTCGGGTCATCCGGGTCCATCTGTAATTCGCGAGCGTCTTCGGCCGCCTGAAGCAGTGCCTTGCGCGTTCGATCACTCGTTAAATCAACGTTATCCGGCAGCGGAAGATCGAATTTCAGCTCGTCTTGTTGCGGGGCCAAAATGTTCTGTTCACCCTCGCGCTGGTGGTGGCTGACAGAAGCCGACAACAGAATGCTGCGTCGCTGGGGTTCTTCGACCCTCAATAGCGCCAGAATGATCAGTAGAATCAAGTGCACGATCAAGCTGACGAGCCACGCAGGCATGTCCCGCAGCAGCCGGTTGAGACACCCGGATTTTCGAGTCTGGTGACGCCGACCGGGCTGGAGCCCTTTTTCCAAATCGCGTTCCGGGCCTGTGTAGACATGTTCTACTGCGGCACTCGCAGGCGCAGCTACCGCAGTGCCACCAAGGACCGCTGGCCGCGGTTCCCGCATTGAAAGCTCACGACGCTCGCCTGAACGTGCATCAGCCGGAGTCTCAAGGCCCTGTGCTGTATCGAGCAAGTTTTCGATTGCCTGCTGCTCTTCCTCAGTTAGAGCAATCGAGGTACCGCAGCGCCAACAGTCGGCCACCATCAACCACAGTCGCACCGACATCGGCGCCCGGCAATCCGGGCACGCACAAAGGACGGCGCTACCATCGAGCCAAAAATGCAAGTTGCGTTTGGACGTAGTTAGCCGAGCCGATGCGGCGACTTTGCCGTCTAACTCGGGCAAAGAATCCGCCGAATCCCAGGTCATCCACTCTAGCTTCACGACCTATTCCTCGCCCCGAGCCCATTCCCACTACGATATGCGACAGCCGGCCTTTCTGCCCGTGACGGACGTCTGGATAATTATGCTATCATGTCGGAAAACTACGAACGAGCGTTCCTTCGTAAAGTTCTTGCCGGCCGGATAGAGACAAAACCGACGCGACGCGTTACCATGAACAAACAGATCTAACCGCCGTTCTATTGTAAACGCTCCGCCCCGTCGGAGGAGAACCGGTTCATGCTAACGGATCTGCATCGGCTGGTGCAGCAACTAGAAGAAAACATGTGCCGCGTCGTGCTCGGTAAGCGAGACGTGGTGCGCATGTGCATCGCTTGTTTGTTGGCCGGCGAGCACATTTTATTGGAGGACGTTCCGGGCGTCGGAAAAACGCTTTTGGCTAAAGCCTTAGCTCGGAGCGTCCACGGAAAGTTTTGTCGTATTCAGTTTACGCCAGACCTACTCCCGAGCGATATTGTCGGTAGTAGTGTGTTCCAATCCAAGAGTTCGGAATTCGTTTTCAATCCAGGACCGATTTTCGCAAACCTCGTGCTGGCTGACGAAATCAATCGAGCTCCGCCGCGCACACAAAGCGCACTCTTAGAAGCAATGAGCGACCGGCAGGTTTCCGTCGATGGTCGTACCCACAGCCTACCTGAACCATTTATGGTGATTGCGACCCAAAATCCCTTCGAGTTCGAAGGGACATATGCGCTGCCGGAGAGCCAATTGGACCGCTTCCTGTTTCGCATTTCGATTGGCTATCCGGATCGCGCCAACGAACGTCAGGTGCTAATTTCGCACCGTCAGGGAGAGCCGGTCGAATGGTTAGAACCGGTCTTGACCTGTGAAGCGGTTTGCCGCGTGCAACAAGAGGTGCGCAACGTCGAAGTGGAAGCATCGGTCAACGAGTACTTGTTGGACATCATTGAAGCCACACGTAATAGCGAAGATCTTCAAGTGGGCGCCAGTACTCGGGCAGCCATCAGTCTGTATCGCGCCTGCCAGGCCTGGGCTTTCCTGGAGGGGCGCTCGTTTGTGGTGCCCGATGACGTCAAACAATTGGCAATCCCGGTACTGGGACATCGCGTTTTACCGCACACCTATATGCAAGGAACAGCGCGGCGGGAAGTAGTCGAAGAGATTGTCGAGCGGTTGATCGGAGCTATTCCGGTACCGGTATGAGTCGTGTCCGGGGTGGTACGACATGGACCAACGGTCGACCATCGCGTGATTTCCAGTGAACCGTGCCGGAGGTTCATGTCGAGTATGTGTCGAGAAACCGTCAAAAACCAAAGGTAAGCGGGTTGCACGGTGTGGCTGGCAAAACCATGAGGAACGGCTGGAGATTTCCACGCTTAACACGCGAGGGTTGGTATTTTCTGTTTGTTTTGCTGTTCGTTATCGGAGGAGCCGTTGCGCGTCACTTGAATCTGTTAGTGCTGTTAGCGGGTTTGATGGTCGGCCCGTTGGTGCTCCATGCGCGGTGGGTAACTCTGACGCTCCGCGGCTTACAGGTCCGACGCCGGCTTCCCCGCCGCATTCATGCAGGTGAACCGTTGCATGTACGGCTGGCTGTTGAGAACCATCGCAAGCGCACGGGTGCCTGGTTACTTCAGTTACAGGATACCATCCGCCAAACGGCTGGACCTGCCGTGCGTCAAGCGGCAACGCAGGTTTTGGCAGCCGTACCGGTTGTGGATCCTACCAGTCAAACCTGGGTTACTTACCGAGCGCATTTTGCCGTACGCGGTCAATATACGTTTGGTCCCATACGAGTCGTTACCCGCTTTCCCTTGGGCCTACTCGAATCTGGCCGTGCCTATCCGGTATCCGACACGATTTTGGTGGGTCCGCGCTTGGGGCAAATGACGGAGGCGTGGCGGCGATTGGTGCTGGCGGAACCGCTTGGGGTTCACGCATCGCACAATCGACAAGGGCTAACCGAAGCCGACTATTATGGTCTACGCGAATGGCGTCCAGGCGATAGTGTGCGTTGGGTGCATTGGCGCACCACGGCGCGCCTGGGTGAACCGGCGGTTCGACAATTCGAACGGCAACGCAATTTTAGCGTCGCGCTGTTGCTGGATTTGTGGCTGCCCTCCAACCCAAGCCCACAACATCGACGCCTGTTAGAACTGGCTGTCAGTTTTGCTGCTACAGCGCTAGCTGATTTGGTGCGTTGCGGTAGCGGCAGGCTAGCCGTAGCCATTGCCGGGAAAAAAGCCTCCTGCTTTTCCGGCCAAGCCACCGCTGGGTTCGTGCAGGAAGTAACCGACGCCCTCTCCCTGGAAGTGGGAGGTGAATCTACCTTACCACAGACCGTCGAGCAACTGTTTCGCCACTGGCCCACGGGGGCTACCGGTGTGGTGATCAGTACCCGCAGCGACCAACGGCTCGCTTTGAAACAACGCCGTAGCTGCTCAGAGCCGGCATTAAACCGCGCCGATACGATGCGGTGGATCGATGTGGCTAGTTCCCAGATAAATACCTTTTTCCAGTGGAAAGAGGCGACTGCACTGCCACCCGAGCTAACGCTTCAGGTGGGCACACATCAAAGGAACTATAGCGTTCAACGTGCTACAGGCACCTTGCCATGAACGCCCTAATCAATCCCAGGTACAGGCTTGGCGCGCGGCGCCTGGAGCGGCTCTTGCAGTTGGTGACTATCGTCACCGCAGTGCTGGCAGGGCTGTTGGTCGACTTGGCCTCCGGGGTTATCGCACACGCCACCGCCTTGGCGGCTGCGGGCGTTAGCGCGTGGATCATTACCGATTCCTTGGGCTGGATACGGCTACCTCGCTGGGCCGTAGCCATTCTGACTTTGGCCGCCATTGTACCGATCTGGAACCAGTTTTTAGGACAAGATACTTTTTCCCAACTTTCACGAATTAGCTGGCTACTAACCTTTTGGTTGTCTGTGATATTCTTCCAAGAAAAAAATCCTCGCGTTTTTGGAAGCCTTATCGTATTATCGTTGCTACTTGTGGTTATTGCCGCAATATTAAATAGTAGTCTGTTGTTTGCTCTGCTATTATTGTTTTATCATTTTCTTGGCATTCTATCACTGGTCTTATTATATGCATACAGTGGCCATGCCGCGCTTTACGAAGCCTTTGCCCGGCAACATCGCCAACTGCACCATCAAATGCAATCGGCGCAGCAGAGACTCCTAGATGGATCGCCCATAGCCTATCAAGAACCCGAATCGCTGCCCGATCGGCACCACGTGTGGCCGCGAGGCTTATTGTGGCATGTACTGGGCTTGTCGCTAAGCACCGCTGTTTTTGCCGTCGGTTTCTTTTATCTAGTGCCGCGTGTTGGAACGGCCGACTGGCGAGCTGCTCGCGACCCAAAACGAGCATTGATCGGATTGACTACGGAAGTAACTTATGAGGAAACGTCTCGCATTTACGAAAGTAACCAATTAGCATTTCGCGTGGCGGCCAGTGATGCTCGAACCGGTAAACCCTATCCGTTTTTCGAGCAGGTTTACTTTCATGCTCAGACCCTCACGTTCTATACCACGGATACATCGGGGCGGGCTTTATGGCGCAGTTTCGGCCGATCACTGGGACGCCCGCTTTGGCCGATGCCGCATGATATGCCGGGCGAACGGATACGGCTGGATTTTTTACGAGAACCGTCCGATGACGGTAGTCTGCTATATGTAGCTGCTCCGTTTGCCGGAGTCGATACGGCTAGCTCGCTGCGCTTCGATCGATTCACCAGCCGCATATTCCGTCACGAATTCGGGGAACATCCATCGAGGCGGCCTCTACGCTATACGTTGTACTCGAATGCCTTTCGTGATAGAATCCAGCTTCCCCTGACTCCGGTCGTGTATTATGATGTGCGCCATCAGAAAATTATCTATGAACTTCCGCCAAATGAAAAAATGGCTCTCTTGGAAATTGACCGAGCGCGTTTTCCTCGGTTGATTGCCATTACCCACGAAATACTTCGCTCGGCATCTGAAACTGACACACGATTGTATCATGCGCGTCTCTTGCAAAGCTATTTTCATGACACCAATCGTTTTACGTATACTTTAGATTTTCGGGAAGTAGCACGCCGCCGTATACCGGGCCTTGATCCGCTTGAAGACTTTGTTGCCAACCATCGTACGGGCCACTGCGAATACTTTGCCGGAGCCTTGACCTTAATGCTTCGCGCAGCCGGCATTCCCGCACGCTTGGTCATCGGCTATGTCGGAGGGGAGTACAACCCGCTGGGAAACTACTATCAAGTTTATGAGCGTAATGCCCATGCATGGGTGGAAGCCTATTTGGAACCGCACGAGGTACCCGAAGGCTTGCTCGCGCAGGCTATTCCGCCGGGTGGTGCGGCCTGGTATCGACTCGATCCAACTCCACCGGACGTTTTGGCATCTCAGGAAGCCGGCCTCCAATTTGGCGTGATTGACAAGGTGCTCGATTACGCTCAGCTTCTTTGGAACACCTATGTTGTGGAACTGGACAATCGGCCTTCTGCGGAGCAAGATGCAGTTGGTTCGCAGCGCCGTTTTCCCTTCGCCCAACACCTGCTAGAACGATTGCGTTTCTTGCGGGACCTACCTCGTGAATTCTGGGAAGATTGGCGGCAATCGGGCTGGTGGAACTGGCGTGGGGGAATCGTAGCTGCCGTAGCAGCCATGCTCGTCTATCTGACCTGGCAGATGGTGGTAGCCGCACCGCGCTGGTTGTACGGCTGGTTGGAGGCCTACCGACGCCGGCGATATCGACATACTCAGTTGGCATTCTATCGACGCTTGGAGCGGCTGCTGCAACGTTATGGATACCAACGCCAACCAGAGGAGACGCAGCGCGAATTCGCTAGCCGTGTAGCTGGTGATCTGCCGCCGGAACCGGTGCACGAGGTGTGCCGCCAAGCTCTGGCTGAACTGGTCGAGGTGTTCTATCGAGTTCGCTTTGGCCGAACCCGTCTGGACAGTGGTGTTTTGCATCAAACCGATCGGTTGCTCCAGACCGTGAATCGCCATCTGCTGCAATGTCGGCACCTGGGGATTGGTCCCAACGGCAACGGACGGGTGAACAAGCGTGCTAAACGTGCCGCCACTCCAGCTCTTCCGGAAGCCGATTCAAATTACGGCAGCCATCGGGTGTGACAATGACCATGTCCTCAACGCGCACGCCACCCCAGCGGCGGCAATACAATCCCGGCTCGATCGTCACACAGTCGCCGGTGATCAATTCCGGACCGCCACAGTCCAACAGCGGAGGTTCATGCACCTCGAGTCCCACGCCGTGTCCGGTACCATGTGTCAAAGCACAATACTCCGCCGGGGCATCAGCAGGCGGCAGCCCGACGGCATAGCCAGCCTCACAGATTACCGTCACCGTTGCCTGATGCACCTGGTGGCCTGTCACGCCGGAACGCACCGATCGAATGGCTGCCTCTTTGGCTGCCAACACGGTTCGATGCATGCGACGGACGGGGTCTGGGATATCTCCGTGCACCACCGTACGCGTGCAATCTCCCCAGTAACGCGTGGCTCGACATCTTGGAAACACATCCACGATGATCGGTTCACCGGTCCGAAGCGGTCCATGTCCATGGTCATGGCAATCGGCACCTTGAGGCCCACCGGCCACGATGCTTTCCGGGTTCTCATATCCACGTTGCATGAGAGACACGTCTAAGAGCTCCCGCACACGTTCGCTGGTCAATTCGGCTCCGTCATAATACAGGACTCCATCTCGCCGCGCAGTTGCTCGGGCGATGGTACGGCAAGCCATAAGGACCGCCTCTTCGGTCACCCGTTGTGCTTCTTCCAGCCACGTGATTTCCTGCTCGTCTTTGGCTCGCCTTTCAGTGACACCCAGCATCGGGTCGCATGTAACGGATATTCCCGCTTGTTGCAGAAAATGCGCATAGATCGCCGGTAAACTTCGATCTACCTTGACGTGCTGCACCGCATGGCGTCGCAACAATTCGGCAGCTGCCTGAGCCGTGGCGATCTCGCGGTCACCGGACAGCCCCTCGGCTGGGGCAAAGTCACCTGGGCAGTAGACACGATCGGCCCGAGCCTGCCGTCGAGCTCGCTCCATTTCGATATCGCGTACGATGAATATCCTCTCGCGACGACCATCCGGCCCGAGCCATTCGATCAGCACGGTCGGATCGCCCACCAAAAACCGCACCCGATGGTAAACGACCGGGTTGGCAGCCGGAGCTCCCGCAAACATCAGCACATTCTGCGGAACATTCGAGTTATGCGCCATAGACGGTGCCTCAATCAATGGGCCACAATACTTCTTGTACGTCTCGATTCGCGTTGTACCCGAGTTGTTGTACAAATCAACCCGGTGGGAGGCTCGATCGCCATGAGAAAGCTCTCACTTGCCCTTCTCATGCTGGCCGAACTGAGCGCGATTCTCATTTCCGTGTGGTTGGTCGTCACGAGCTCCGCCGACTCTTGGCGTCACGAGCTATTCGCCGCGTCCGTTTTCTGCTGGGGCGTTGTCATTCTATTATCCTATGCGGGATATCGCGGGCTTTTGCGTCGCCTCCACGATGCAGTTTTGGCCAACGAACCTGGGGAAACGATACGCTATCTTTTTTATCTCCGCTATCCTTTGTTGTGCGCCACAGCATTAATGGCGTTCCCATTTGTGGCATCGTCGTCGATGCGCCGCCTACTGGATTCGCTCTTTTCTGTTGCAGAATTCGACCTTTTTTCTATCACGGCTTTGGCTTTGTTGAACAGTTGGTCGATCATGGTGGTGATGGAATTGGTCACGATGTACGGGCCGCAGCGCTTTGGGGGCGGAAAACTTCAGTGGCGACCAACATGGTTGCACGCTTTATGGTTTTTGCGTCATTGGATTTTTGCGTTGCCCGCGGTTCCAATTGTCCTTAAGGCCACGCTGCGCGCCGAAAATCCCTGGGGAGCCTTTGCTTGGGCCACAGTAGGAGCTGTCGCTGCGTTCCTCTTGTTGGCCTTTACTGCTTGGCAGCGCGAACGTGTGGTGCGGGCCGGAACAGAACCTTCGACTTTGTTGCTGAACGGAAGCTGGTTCCGCCGCCGTTGGGATGAAGAGGCAGACAATGAGGAGGCAGAAGACGAAGAGCGGGACGTGCCGCCAATAGTATCGGCGTGGTTACGCTTCTTAGGGCCAGGCTACTTCGACCACCAGCGTCAAGTACCGCTACCGGGACATCTATTAGCGCTGACGTTGCTCTTGGTGTTGGCTTGTATCTACGTAGTGATCGGAGTAGCGTTTCGCCCTTCCGGCGGGTGGAATAACTATTTCCCGGCGCTTGGGTACTTGCTGGTAGTACTTCTCCTTGCTGTGTGGGCGCTACCGGCAGCGTCGTTTTTTTTGGATCGTTGGCGCATTCCCGTCATCCCCGTGCTGGTGATCGTGATGTGGGCCGGCTACCGGGCCACACAAACGGATCATTACTACCGAACGTTGCCGGCTCCCGAGGAAAGGGTCGATTCACTTAGTCCGGCCGAGGTGCTTGATGCTTGGCTGCAAACACGCCCGGAGTCCCGGCACCGGATGACGGTGGTGGCTATCAGTGGTGGCGGCATTGCCGCTTCGGCTTGGGGTATTGAGGTTCTAACGGGCTTAGAGGCGGAACTAGGCCGAACCTTTACCGAATCGTTGCACGCTGTGTGTAGTGCGTCGGGCGGCAGCGTGGCTGCGCTTTACTATCTCGATGGCTTTCATGCGCAGCGACCGCGCTCGGCCACCGAATTGGATCGCATTCGTCGCGCTGCCAGCCACTCGTCGTTGCCGGCTCTAACCTGGGGGGTAGCCTACCCCGATTTGTGGCGGCTCGTGATGCCGCCCGTTATGTCACCGTTTGACTATCAAGATCGAGGCTGGGCCTTGCAAGAAGCATGGCGCTCGCACCTCCAATACCCGCATCTCACCCTGCATTCCCTGCGTCACTTAATTCGGGCTGGCACTATGCCCGCCGTGTTGTTCGATGCGACAATCGTTGAGACGGGCAGACCTTTCGTGTTGACTCCCGTCGATATTCACCGAGTAGACGGCAACCGATTCACCGCTACGCAGAGCTTCTGTGCAGAATATCCATCACGCGATTTGGATTGGGTCACGGCAGCCCGTTTGTCGGCCACGTTCCCATGGGTATCGCCCATTTGTCGAGCATCACCGGATTCGGGTGGGGTTGGCTGGCACATCGCGGACGCAGCCTATTTTGACAACTATGGGATGGTAAGTCTTGTCGAATGGCTCAATACGGTGCTTCCGCGATATGCTCGTTCGGTGCAACGTCCGAAGCTGCTTATTATCCGCATCACGATTCGCGAATTGAAGTTCACTGCTCCCCCGAATCAAAACCAGAATGGCTGGGCTTCTACCGTATATGGACCTTTGATAACTTTGTTGACCGCAGGAGCCTCGAGCCAGATAGCGCGGAATGAGCAGTTGCTTGAATCCCTGCTGGAACGTTGGGCAGACCGCGGAGAGGTCGAGATCGTGGTTGTGGACTTTCCGCTACGAATCGAAGTCCCGTTGTCTTGGCAGTTGTCCCCAGAGTCGATTGCTCAGATTCGTTCACGCTGGGCCGACGAAGTGGCACGAGGCAGCCAGATCCAGAAAATTCGCTGCTTTTACTCGGATTGATATAACGTACTGACGACGCAGTTAACGACTTACGGACCTACGCGTTTGGGATACGTATTCTCGCGGTTACCTCTGGCACCATTAACGTCACATGGCTAAGCTGGGGCGCACTCAAGACTCTGTCAAGGACAATGTAACGATGAGTGTACTCTAGCTATACAAAACTTGTGACGGTGGTTGCCATTTGTTGCGTTAGTCTCTGTGGTAGAGTTGATAGGTCGTTCGCCAGTGATTTCACCAATTGGTTTGCATTTCCTCCAGAGTTTATCGGCGGCAAACCACCGGGCCATAATCTGCGGCTCGACTCCGGACTGTTTCGTGGTGCCGAATCCCGCCCCTGGCAATCGGTCGGCTGGTTTACCCAATCACCGGCTCGCGATGCAGAAATAGAAACGACTATTACCGTCACACGACTAGCAACCGAATTCGAGTGGTTTGGTTAGGGTTGGTGGGGTTGGCCCGATCCGGTGTACGGCGATGGTGGTTTTGAAGCTGGAATTGGCATCGCGGTGGACCCGTACAATCCGTCTGGTTATCGGGTTCCGTTCTCGCGGAAATACCAATGTGCAGCACTGGTTCGTTATCCGCTAGGAGGGTACGTTCGCGTCGCCAACTGCAGAATCGAAAAGGACGAGCCATTTGTGATAGAGGTGGTTCGTCGCGGGCGCGATATCCGCGAGGCTATCGATGGTCAGGAAGTTATCCAGTATCGCGAGCCGCTTCTGCTGCTGCCGGCGGCTTCGGTCGGACTTCTCACCAGCAGTGGTGAGGCGTGGAGTTATCCCGTGTGGAACTGAAAGGGTTGCCAGCCGTAAACGAAAACGTTCAGCCGGTGCCGCCGGTCACGTCGCATCAGCCGAACTTTTCGTCGCGCAAGTGGCTGGGTGCCCATCCCTGGGTGTTTGACGGCGACGAATCAATCCTCATGCTACCGATCCAATACAAGCAGAGCGACACATACTACCTCCAAGTCATCAACAGCGCGAAGCTACGTCCCAGCCCGAAGCCGATGCTGATGTGGAATACCCATTGGGACATTACCCACCAGGAGGCCTGGAAGGAAGGGGGCACCAAGTCCTCTGAACCACAAGGGCGCGGTGGGGGAAGACCACTTCAAACCGATTGGCAGGCGAAACATTATCCGAATCATTTCCAGACGAAGACAACGCTCACCATCGGTTTCGACGAGCAACGGGGAACTTACATGTATGACATGGACGCGCAACTTGAAATCCTTCGCGGTCCACCATTTCACATTCAGTCGTTCGAGCCGGAACAGCACACGCCGCTTGACCCGTTCAACTGAAAGTACCTTGTTAGTCGCAAATCGACAGGTGTGCTGGTGCATCGGGCGGTGTTTCCGATCGATCCAGGGCCGATGCACGACATTGCTGGACAAAACGGTTTGCGCATGTGGTATGGGGAACATCATGAGCCGATGCTGCTGGCTCCGGCAGGAGAGTATGCGATCGAACCCAGCCAGCCGCCTTCGCCCCAACGATCCGAACGTCAAAATTCCACAACGGATTCGTATAGCCGTATGTTCGGCCCTTAAGGATACGGGAATTTGTTACGCTGCCGGCCGGGACGATCATCCGCAGTCGTGACCCTTACACCGGCTACCCAGCGGAGGAAGCCGAACGAGTTTTCCGAGCGTCGAAACTACTGGAATCGCCTCGGCTGGATCCGAATCACTACTACGTCTGGGCCGACCCGTGGCCGCGGCTGACATTCACCAAAGCTAAAGCGATGAGTGAACCGTGGTGGGATCCGCAGATGCCGTTTATGACGGGTCACAATCAGCGCCCGACCTACAAATGGGTGACGGACGCAGGCAGTAGTAGTGGCTTTGCCCTTCAGTTACCACCAGGATCTTACGTCCAGTCCGATGTGCCGGTGCCCAAGCCGTTGGCATCGCGTCGCCATGACAGCCGAGGTGACAGGCGAGAAACAGCGGGAGATCAAACTGTATCGTGACGGGGAGCTAGTAAACCAGGCGTTTACGGAAAACGCCCTGGTTCCGTTATCTTGCCCGGATTCGATCATTCTAGGTACCGAGTTACACTACATGCACTGCAACTAGTATCATGGCTTGATCGGTCGCACATTGGTGTCGATCGCACGCTTCGTGAAACGCGGGCCGCAGAGATTCTGGAGTTGCCTTGATGCAACTTCACCCCAAAGTACCAGTGTTATCCCTCCTGCGTGCTTGTCCGGCTACCAATCTCGGCTCTGACTCTCGTTCTTCGTCGAAGTCGGAGCGCGAAAAAGCGTTGCATCCACGGTCCTTCCGGTTTCGACACGAGAACCACGTTCCTCTGGGGGCGCCCAATCACCTGCACCGAATTATCGCCATCGTCCCTAACCATCCCGTAGGGACGGGCTTCGTGCCTGCCCAACACGTTCCTACCGACCAACACGTACCAACCCCCATGTGCTGCCCCCACGTGCCGGCTAACACACACGTGCCCAACATGAACGCACAACCGCCGATGGAGCAATCGCGGATGGGATAATCACCGATGGGGCAACCAAAAGGGTTACCCCTACCGTTGGTGATTATGTGGGGGCGTCTAGATCGAAAACCAAGATCGCGTATCCACGTGGCGTCGAACAGTCGAGGCGGTTGCCGTTTCGCGGAAGATTACGCAATTGTTACGAAAAAATCATCGCTTCTGACGAATCCCCGAATCGCAGTCGAGTCAGGCAGCCGGTTGTCCGCAATTAGTTTCCCGGCCTGGAACGTAAATTTCTAGCTGCCTATAATGCCGAGTGTATGAGCATTTGCGGGCGTGGCGGAATTGGCAGACGCGCAGGATTCAGGATCCTGTGGGATTACTCCCGTGGAGGTTCGACTCCTCTCGCCCGCACTAAGTTGTTGCTATGGCGGCGAACGCGTGCCGGCTACCATGCGATTGCGTCAATTCCGAATCGGCGAAAAAGTGACCGCCAACTATTCTCGATGTGAATAACGTTGTTGCCGACGGACCAGGACGAGCGTGTTCGCGATCGGCAGAAGTTGAGGGACAACTCACTGAGTTTCTCGCGGTAGTGAAGAGTCTACGCGGCGTGATTCTCTGCTTTAGCCGTGCTGCCCCACACATGCTGAGTTCGGATAGATAACGGCGATCTGCGGTTTTTGCCGAAGCCGCTTTGAGGTATAACGCGGCGAACGCTGGATGCGTCGCAACGGTGCGCGGTAGTAGCCGCAACACATCGCTAGGAATCGCCCAACACGTAACGCTCGTGAAATGACGCGCGTTGGTTTATCACAGAGGACGGATTGCTTGATGACATTTGAATCGCGCTTGGCGATCGCGTTTGCCCCGTGGGTTAGTAGATGGCAATACCGTCAAGGAGATGAGGATCCTCCAAGCTGGCCACAGCCGTTTCCCTATAAGGGTAAAACGGGAAGGAACAGGGCAAACCTTACCGAAGCAGACACTTCAAATGCGGGCGATCCGGAAGTTGAAACCTTTGACACAGCCCGCGCCAATCCGCACCACGTTGTTCAATCCTGTACTCTTCCACTGGATAGCCGCAGCATCGTGCCAGCGCCAGATAGGGAATTTTTTCGGCTCGCAGGCTCATCAGTCGGGCAGCCGTTGCGTCGACAGCCGTCAAGTCGTATCCCGCGAGAACTGCTCCCAAGCGTTTTACTTGTCCCATGATCGGACCATCGCCTTCCATGCAATCGATCGCATCGACGATAGCTAAGGTGTGGGAAAGCAACGTCGCAATATCAAGAACCGTTTGGGGAATTCCGGCGTGATGAAGCACGTTTTTCGGCCAGCCGTATCGGATCCCTGGCAGGATGCCGTATAGGTTTTTCATGGAAGCCGTCATCCCGACCCAGTGATGAGTTTTCAATTTAGGCATGGTAACTACCAGGTCGGCTTGTACTACCTCTTCCGGGACATAAAAGCCGGTTAACTTGCAAGCGCCTGTGCGGTTGGGCAACCAGATGGTGGAGGCATAGTTCAAATCAGCGAACGGTACACGATGTTCGCGAATTATCTGGGCGATTCCCGACACTTCCAAGGCCATTTCGGTATCGCGCACGTGTCCCGGTGCTTCGCCGATCATCACGGTCGCGCCAGCTTTGCGGAAGTACTCGACGGCAGCCGATACGACAGCCGGGTGCGTTGAGATGTGTGGGGACTGGCGATGGGGTTCCACAAAATTGGGCTTCAATAAAACACGTTTTCCTCGCAGAGCCGCTTTGGTCCACCCCAAAGCCGCGATTGCTTCTTCGATCGTTGTCG
Source organism: uncultured Pirellulaceae bacterium (assembly GCA_964425225.1). Lineage (GTDB taxonomy): Bacteria > Planctomycetota > Planctomycetia > Pirellulales > Pirellulaceae > BPJU01. The sequence goes on from CAYRMD010000094.1 coordinate 14,977, forward strand.
AAAGCGGGCGGTCGTACGATTGGCCATCAGCAATGAAAACCGGCACTTTGGGGCGTGTTTTTCTGAAGTATTGGCCGATACTCGCTGCCAAGAGGGCGGCAACTGCCGACGTGAGCACGTCGCGCCGGCCAAGTAATCCCATAACGGGCACGCTGGTGCGTGTGGCCGATCCGGGTTGATTCTGAGTGTCCCTCATAGTGCTCGCCGTGCCCCAAAACCAAGGTCCATGAACTCGTCAACTACCGCCTAACTGGCCTCTTACACCGTGGGCCGAAGACAACGGTGATCGATCGGATACTGGATGGGAGTCATTGCCGTGCCGCAACTCGTCGGTTCGAACGTTCCGCCGTATGAGCTGCCATATCGGGTTTTCCGTTCCTGAAGCCGCCCATGCCAAGAGTGCCCAGTGATAGGTGCCACGTTGGAATGCTGCGGGCTGGTCGATAAGGGCTCGCCATTTTTCCCAACAACCTGCGACAGGATCGCGTTGGTGAGCAGCCAGGCCCAGCCAACACCAACTGAACGAAGCGGCTCCCCAACATACGTCGATTTGCGATTCCAGATAGCGGCAGGCCCGATGCATCGGTTCACTTAGTTCTGGACGTGTCACCAGTGCTGCCGTGGCGACGCCACTTGGCTGGGGATCAGGCCGCAATTCTTGATCGAGTACCATTGAATTGCCGTAATTCCAACCGCCGCATTTTAGCTGTCGATCGAGCAGTAATTCGATGGCTTCATCGATGCGACCTGACTTAGTTACACCGGCTGCGACCAACGCGAGAATAGCCAAGGCGGTCGGTTCTACCCAAGAATGGGTCTGCGGTACCCATGACCAGCCTCTCAGTTGCACGTTATGTTGAACCAGGCCGTCTTTCGAATTGCCGGCTCGACCGCTTGTCGACAGCAGGGCCTTCACCGCGCGAACAATACACGGCTGATATTGATCTGCCAGACGTGGTTCGACCTCCAGGGCGACGCTCCAACCCAGTACAGCCCAGGAAGTTGTCCAGGGTGCTGCATTCGGTTCCGTGGTCGCAGGAATGTCCCCCTCGGCGCTCTGTAACGAACAAAGCCAGTCCAGTGGACGCAAAGCCTCCTTCAGTCGGCCATGGGACAGAAGGGCCAACGCCGTAACGGCAGCCGGTTCGCTGGCACTCGGCTCATCGGCATGATACGACCAGCGGCCAAGTCGTGAGAGCCGGTCCAGGAGGCTCATTAATGCACCGTCGCTTCTTGGCATGATGATACTACTTCGTGAAACGGTAAAACCACTACCGCTTTGGGCTCCCGTCCGAGCGTTTTGGCGTTGCTATACGCTTCAACAGAAACGTAGGATGCAATTCCCATCGGGACGAGGCGCGAATCGAAAACCTCAAAATTTGGTAACATCCTGACCGTTCTGCTTTGTAACCCGCAGGTGTACCGGTCAGCTTTGGCGCGTGTGGTCAACGTGTTTGGCTGTCGAACATCCGTTTTGGTCGCGGTAAGGAGGCAACCATCATTACTTCATCGAAACACCGGGTGTTGGTACCACACGAGATTCACGTTTTCGATTTGACATTTCGCACCTATGTCGTAAGGTTACTGTGGATGCAGGAAACGTCCAACATTGATGGGTACATGCGCGTTAGAACGCCCTGTATCAAGACAGCTTTTCGGTCAGGATGCTTATCGAAGTATTGGTGCTATCGTTCACGAGGTGTGCCAATATTTGCTGTCTTTCTCCCTCGATAAAGGCAAACCGCATGTGAGTGCGGGGCGCAAAGCCACGGGCCTTGCCGCTGGCAGCAAGGTAGCCGGGCTGCCGAAAGGGATCATTGAAGAGCGAGCCTAGCCGGACACGTGCTGGCGATTCTCTTCGACAGGCGAGGGAAAGGACGATCGAGTTTAGTTGGTGATCGGCCGTTTAGGCGGCAGCGCGGCTGCAGCGGTCACTAGGTACAAGGAAAACGGTAGGTGAGGAGCTAAAGCTATTGGCCGGAATCGGTCCGGGTTGTCGAGTTTACAACTTTGGGAGTTACACCATGGAAAACCTCGTCAAGAAAGTACAGCGGTTCATTACAAGTGAAGACGGTCCAACAGCCGTTGAATACGCCGTGATGTTGGCGCTAATTGTCATCGTATGTTTGGCAGCCATACGGGCGATTGGCACGAATGCCAATACGGCTTTTAATAACGTCGCCACGCAGATTGGTTCGTCAGGCGGTAGCTAAGCCTGTTCGGCAATTCCCATTGGCAGCGATCGCTCCCTGTGGGGTGCCAGCCCCCACAGGGCTGCTGCGTGCGCCAAGACGAACAGTGTCTCGCACCGGGATTTCAACACGGCCAGACGCATGACAGAAAACACTCCCCCCAACATCGACTAGATCAATTGCCGGTCAAGCTACTCCTGAAAATAGAAGCAGCACTCTGCCTTATCCTTGCTAAAGGAACCTCTGCATAATTCGCCCGTATTGTACGGAACCTTTTAACAAGTC
>CAYRMD010000095.1:0-17122 GCA_964425225.1 uncultured Pirellulaceae bacterium
TATCCATCGAGCCAATACGCTCGTTTACCGCCAGTTGATCAGACGTTCCTAAAGACTGCTGAGGAGTAATCGTTTCCAGCCGTTTCGGACTGTGTGTATCGGGACCAGCAAAATCGAATACGCGAAATACGCCGGGCAGATTCTGGCGATCAATGTAGGCATAAACAGTCCGCCGCTTGGGAAAGGGTGGCTTGGTGATGTCGACGCTCGGACCACCCAACGAGGGATCCAGTTGGCCGGACACTTCCAGCATCGTGTCGCGCATGGCCTCGAAATCGAGGCGGCGCCGATTTTGGCGGCCGAAAAGGCGATTGTCGGGATCACGATGCCGGACGGATTCTGTTACCGAACTTTGCTGGCGGTAGGCAGCCGAAAGCACAATTTGCCGGATAAGAGCCTTCAGCGACCACTGATGCTCCATGAGCTGCAAGGCTAAATAATCCAGGACTTCTGGTTGTCGTGGTGGGTCGCAGCGCAAGCCAAAATCGCTGGGTGTAGCAACGAGACCTTCACCAAAAAGGTGCAACCACACGCGGTTGGCAATAACTCGAGCCGTAAGTGGATTGTCGGCCGAAGCCACGGCTTCGGCCAGCTCACGCCGACCACTGCCCACTTGAAACGGCTGTGGTTCACCGCGACATAACACCTCGATGAACCGCCGCGGAACTTCGGGTCCAGGATTGCCCGGCTGTCCACGTAGGAACACGCGAGCATTCCTCGGCTCGCTACTTTCCATCATTTCTAATAGAGCGCGATCTTTGAGCGGCTCCAGCGAAGAGTCAAAAATGCCATAAAGAGCATAGTAATCTTGCATCGACACCGGATCGTACTTGTGATCATGACAGCGGGCACAGGTGACCGTCAATCCGAGCATGCCGCGCGTTAAAACGTCGATCCGATCGTCGATCACGTCGTGCTTGTTGTTCAAAAATCGGCGACCTAGGGTGAAATATCCCATCGCCGCGGTGGTCGGTACACCCAGCCCTTCTAAAGGCGGCAAGAGATCTGCGGCAATTTGGTATTTTAAGAACTCATCGTATGGTAAATCGCGATTGAGAACCTGGATAACCCAATCCCGATATTGATACGCCTGGGGATAAGTGCGGTCTTCTTGAAAAACATACCCTTTGGTGTCCGCATAACGGGCGACATCGAGCCAGTGGCGTGCCCAGCGTTCTCCAAACATCGGTGTACTCAGTAACCGATCCACCAAGCGCTCATACGCGTCGGGAGAGTGGTCGGAAAGGAATTGTTGGATTTCCTCGTAGGTCGGTCGTAAACCGAGCAAGTCGAAATAGACGCGCCGAATCAACACATCACGGCTGGCTTCCGGTGACGGAGGAATATCTGCCTGTTCGAGTCGCGCCAACAAGTAACAATCGAGCATTCCACGCGGCCAGCCAAGCCGCTTCACCTCCCGAAGTGCGGCTAGGGTGGGGGCTCGAAATGCCCAATGCGCCCGCCCCATCTCGACAGTCACGTCCTTGCGTGTGGGTTCGCGCTCATCGCTTCGTGGGTCAGGAGCTCCGCGGGCTACCCATTCTTCCAACAAGCGAATCTTGGCATCCGGTAACTTACCCGACGGAGGCATCTGGAGCGACTCGTAACGAACCGCTTGAATCAGCAGACTTTCGTTCACCTTCCCAGGAAATATGGCAGGTCCCGACTCACCGCCCTTCATCCATCCAGCTCGGCTGTCAAGCCGCAGTCCCGCCTGAATCTTGTCGGCTCGAGCTGAATGACAACCATAACAGTGCTCGACAAAAATCGGCCGTATGTGCCGCTCGAAAAACAGCACGTCTTCCGGTGGTAATTCGTCGGCAACCGCCGCTTGCAGAATCCCGCTTAGCAAGATGCCAACCAGGCAGCCATGTGTTGTGGACCATGGATTGGCCTTCGACGGATTTCGTTTCGCAGACACAAACCGCATGCTAGGCCCCAATTACGCCCAAGCTAAGACACGAAACTATCTCGATCACCGTATCCCTATCGATTCGGAAAGGCTGATGCAACTATGGCAGGGCTTATGGCAGGCAAATCAGATTATACCCAACTGAGTTTCCCCGATGTCAAGCGCAGGCAATGGCATAGCTCCTACCTCGGTGCTGTTATCCATCACCGGTAGAGCTATCTGGCCGGACTGGCAGATGTCTGCTGAAACATCCTTAAAAAAATCGGTTCACGACACGAATACGTCTTCTAGGCCCTGCACAAGAATTCCCTTGCGACGCGTTGGGCGAGCAGACATGGTCCAGATATCACGAGCCCCTAACGCGCCTCATTGGCGACGCGGCGGCCACGGTTGTACACCAACTCGTTGCGCCCAACTTTCATATCGGCTCGATAGCTCATGCACACGCTCGGGATATTGTCTTGCGAGATTGCGCATTTCGACGCGGTCGCGGCTCACATCGTACAACTCCCACGGCTGGTTGTGCTTGGCCACTAGTTTCCAGTTCCCCGATCGCACGGCACGGTTACCCTCATGTTCCCAATAAAGCTCTCGCTGCGGCAGAGCTTGGCCCGTAAAAGTCGGCAGCAAACTAATACCCTCCAGCGGCGGGGCATCCTGAGGATACTCGGCTCCGGCAATGGCGTAGCATGTGGGTGCTAGATCGATCACGTGCCCCGGTTCATGACAAAGTTGTCCCGGGACTTTGATTCCTTTCGGCCAATGCGCAATGAGCGGCGTACTGATGCCACCTTCGTGTACCCAATGTTTGTACTCGCGAAACGGGGTGTTCGAGACGTTGGCCCAGCCGAGTCCATAAGCGATATAGGTATCTTCAGGCCCAGGCATGACACGTGGTCCCATGCGCACGGGAAAACCGTCTCGTGTCTGGTCAGGAATGCTTCCCCGCGTCGGGAAAGCGTCGGGAGGTAACGGCGGTAGGGTAGGTTGGGGTGGGCGCGGAATATTCGGATGCTTGGCATTGCCGCTTCGGCCAACTGTTTCTGCACACCCACCGTTGTCTTGCAAATAGAAAATCACAGTGTTTTCGAAACGTCGTGTCTTTTGAAGGGCAGTTATAATTCTGCCTATACCCTGATCCATCCGGTCGACCATCGCCGCGTAAACTTCCATGCACGCGGCTTCCCAACGACGATCCATGATTTTTTCCCAATCGGCGGCCGTAGGGCACATGCCTTGCTCAGGGTCGATGATTACCAAAGCTGCTGCGCGAGCGAAGCGCGCTTGACGTATGGGCTCGTAACCCGTGTCGTATTTGCCACGATAACGCTCAATGTCCTCGGGCAACGCATGAAGCGGCCAATGAGCTGCCGTGTATGCCACATACAGGAAAAACGGACGATCTGCCCACTTTTCGGCATGCTCTTCGATGAACCGTACGGCATGATCCGATATGGCATCCGTATAGTAAAAGTGTTCGGGCCGGTACTCCGGATCGGCATAAGGGCTAATCATCGTATTGTCGCGAACCAACGACCACGGGTCGTAATAACTGCCTCCGCCATGAATCGTTCCGTAAAACCGGTCGAATCCCCTCTGCAAGGGCCAGTTGTGTTTCGGTCCTTCTGGGTCATGAAATCGCGTGACATGCCACTTGCCTACCATGTACGTGCGATAACCGATGTTACGTAACACTTCGGCGATCGTGCGACAGGCCGAATTCAGGTCGCCGCGGTACCCAGGAAATCCTCGGTCGTCCATCATGTGCCCGATGCCGGCCTGATGGGGATAGAGCCCCGTAAGCAAACTGGCACGAGTCGGACAGCACCGAGCCGTATTATAAAACTGTGTATATCGCAATCCTGACGCGGCTAACGCATCCAAATAAGGAGTATGAATTTCTCCTCCATAGCATCCCAGATCCGAAAATCCCATATCATCACTCATAATAATAATGATATTAGGACGGGATGCTTCTTGAGCTGAGTACACAACAGCAGAAAGTTGCCCAAGGCATCCAAAAAAACTGAGAAGCCAACCGGCATGACGCCACGGGAACGCAAGAACTAGCCGCGTTAGAATTGAAAGACACCTCGTCATGTCATTTCTAATTTGGCAAATTATCATAGCTGATTCCACCTTGTCGTAAAAAGTATTGCGGCAGCATCACCTGCAGGTTTGCTCTGCAGACTGCCCATTCGGTGATTTCCACACGACGGGCTGCGTCCAAGCTTGTTCTTTTTGATCCTTGAAGGACGGATTGGGATGGTCTTTGCTGGACGTCACCACAGCCCGTACATACAACTCCTCACCAGACATCGTATACACAGCCTCGGTACCGCTTACTTGGGCCAAGACCTTACCAATTTCGGCAGAATATTTCTGAGTGGCACGAATAGGTTCACCGTTTTGATCGACAACCGGCTGGCCTGTTAGATCGACAGTTTTCAACGTGCCGATGAACTCGGTTGTATACGACACGCCGTCTTCCGGTTCAATGGTAATGCGTAACTGCCCGTTCCTGAAATCGAACTGGATATCTTGCAGTTTGACACCACTCGAGGCATAGAAATCTCCGCGAAAGAGCGCTTGAATAATCGCCTCGGCTTCCAAACGCTGGGCGCGCACCCATACCCAACCCCTGCCGGGTGAATTGTACCGGGTGAAGTAGGTATGAGAGTCATCGGTGGCAAGACCCAGAAGTGGAGGCCGTTGATATTGTAGGATGCGCAGCGTATTGGCAATGTCCCATAACCGTTCGACACTCGGATGATGCGGGTCACCCAAATGATGCACTCCTGGATGACCATTGTAGACCTCGAAAAAGCGTTCCTCGGGTACCGCTGCCATGTCTTCGGCCGTGATGGCATAACCGTAATTCGGGTGATTAATGTGACCTAGGATGGAACGCCCCGTGCGTCGACTCTGTTCCAAAATGGCACGAAGGTTATTCGCCATCACCTCGCGTACGCTGTTACCGCCTTGGGGACGAATGTACTCTTGTAGGTTGTTTGCGTTGACATGAATCGGGATCCGCTGGAAGTAGTCGGAGATTTCTTCGGCTTCTAACAAGAGAAACTCCCCGGACTTTTCAAACAAGGGACGATATTCCTCCAGGCGTTTTAGCCGAACCTCAATTTTGCCATCGCGTTCGCGAGTTTCGACCCAATCCGATCCGAAGCGATTGCTGTAGCGCGATAAGTCGGCATCGCCTCCGCGGCGGGCAATGGCATCCAAGGGTATCCATTTTTCTCCTCGGTGCAGAATATTGTGATCTGATATTCCCAAAAAATGGTAGCCGTGCTGCACATACCAGTCGACAATCATCTCCGGGAAATCATTCCCGTCGCTCCAAAGGGAGTGAGTGTGTAAATTGCCCCGATACCAATTCCCCGTCGGTGTTTCGGCCCATGCGAAAGGTGTGAGTCCAAGCAAAGAGCTTAGTAGTATCAGGGCAGGGTACAACCTGACACGGTGTTTGGTTCGCATCAGCATGAATACGCTTCCTTTAATACTCAATGGTTGTAGGACCTTTCGAGCGTATCAACGCGCACAGTCGCATTCGCTCTTGCGTGCCACGGGGGCCTGCCGGCTATCGCGTGGCAATCCAGTCCGCCCAGGGTCGGAAACCGTACGAAGCGTATGGTTACGCACGGTTCGGCAAAACGCGATCGTTCTACATGCACGACTTACGACATTGGGAACTCCCGATGGCGGGAAATCTTGCTGCTTATTGTATAACGATGCAAAGCGATACGCTACGAAGCAAGTATATAATTCTGCCGGGTAGGTTGCCGTGGTGCGATCGCTCGCTGGAAAATAGAGGCACCTCTTCGAACTCACCGAGCGCGCAATTGCTACCGAAACCAAGCGATGTCCGACGCGGGGCTGCGCGTCGATGCGAGCAAACTCACCGGTGGGTAATCCATCGTGGACTTGAAGCCTACATCCTAGGGATGAGCGAGTAAGTCCATGCGCGGTCGGCATTCACGTCGCCTGGTGAGACAAACAACTTTACTTGGGTAGATCATCGTCCACAGATATTTATCACGGCCAGGTATCGCGGGTTGCTCGGAAAAGAGCGTGTGAACATTCGCAAGATACCGAATGCGTTTGGGCTCGAAGCAAATGATTCGCGAGTCCGGCGGTGATGCTTTTTGTTAGGACACGAAATGGCGATGTGGTCGGGTCAAAACGTTTGACGTGAAAGGTCGGCGTCAGCCGGTAACACGGGCAATTGCGTGCTGAGCCATTGCAGCCCGCGGAAGACCCATTGGAAGAACAGCAGTCCGGTTACCCCCAACAAGAGTCCCACGCGGCCGAGTTTTTCCCAGTGATACCAGTAGGTAAACACGAATTGAAAAAGGCATAACGCAGCGACCCAGAACAGCAAGCGGCGCCGGTCGAGGCGTGCCGCAACCCACGCCCCGAAAGGAGCGCCGAGAGCCACTATCGGTGCGGCTGCCAACCAGTGTGGAAACACTCCGGGCGGCATTTGGCCGGTCAACACCCGTGTCGTTATGCCGACAAGCGAGGTGAAGGCCATCAGTACCACGGACGAGGGCACAGCCACCCGAAGGTCGGCCTGGCGTACCAAGACGAGCACACAGTAGAGCAACATGTCGATGCCGACACCGGTAACGGACGCCACCAGCAGTCCGCCAAGAAACCCTACAGCGCCTCCCAGCCATCGGTCCAGGCGGCGATAGCCGGTCTTAAGAGGATGTGGTTGTGTGAGGGAATGCATGTGGCGTAATGTCAAAAGGCCAAAACTGGCCCACACAACCGCGAAAAGCACAGTAATGAACGGACCGGGAACCCACGGGACCACGTACAAAATGCCCAGAGGCGTTCCGACGGCTGAACCACAACAGGCCGCCAACAGCATGTCGCGAGCCAATGGCTTGCGCGTGGTGAGAATGTAGAGCGAGGCACTGGTCATCCCGATGGATTGGATAGCGAAGCTAAAATCGCGGCCTAAAGCCGGCGCTTCGCCCAATAAGAGAACCAGTACCGGAAAGCCGATGGTACCACCACCCATAGGAGTCGAACCGGCAACAAACGAGCCGAGCATCATGGCAACAGCGATCGGCCAATGGTCCACCACCACCGGCCAGAGCTTTTTGGTCACAACCAACGAAAACCACACGCTGTAGAAAAGGAACAGCCACGCAAAAAACAACAGGGGCAATCGGGGACTGATCTTGCCGGCGATCCATCGCTGCATTGCTCGTTACCGTAACGCATCCAAAGCCGACATCCGCATGGCACGCAACGCGGGAAGTAATCCGCCCACCAAGCCGGTCGTCACCGCTAAGAGTAATCCGAGGGCAATCGTCTCTTGATCGACCACCAATCGTAAGACGACGAATTTTCCGCCGCCTTGCCCTCCCACGACACTGTTGGCCGTCCAACCGTGGGCGAAACTACCAAGAGCAATACCGACGATTCCGCCAGCCAGCGCAATCAGGAGGGATTCCATCAAAAAGGCTACCAGGATCTGATGACGTCTGAAACCAAGCAGCCGCAATACCCCGATATCCTTGGTTCTTTGACTGATCGCCGCAAACATGGTGTTCATTATGCCAAATACGCCCCCAATCGCTAAAACAATCGTGACAAACCCGATGGCTACTAAAAACTGTTTGTTCGTTTCCGAAAGACTTGCAAAATAGTCTGTCTCGATTTGAGCGTTGACAGCCGCACGCTTATAGTCTCGATTAAAGAAATCGCGCAACTTAACGGCGTCTTCGGCCGATGCGGTTCTGGCTACGAGTGTCGAGTACGTTTCTTTGCCAAACATCGGACCGATCAGCGAGCGTTTGGCCCAGACTTCCGAATCGAAAGTCGAGCCTGCGGATTGCATGACCCCAACAACCAGCCATGGTCGATCGTTTAAAATAAACCGGTCGCCCACATCGAGGCGTGCCTGGTCCTTGGCTAGGTCGGGACGGTCTTTGGCCAATTCGCGTGCAATTCCCTCGCCAAGAACCACTTCAATGGCTACTTCACCATCGTCCAACGATCGTACGCCGGCATCACTAAACCAAGTGCCTCCTGGATAGAGGCTTACTTGGTGCACGAGTGACGCGATCTGAGGATCGTCGATGCCCCGCAGTTGAAGGAAACGGCGTTTCGGCCGGCCGGGGCGCGCATTAGCGATCGGTTGGTTTACCACCAGGTAGGTTTCGCGACTCAATAGCGGGACTCCGTTCTCCTTGAGAATACCCGGCTGGTTTGCGATGTCGTTTACATCGGAAAAGCCCAGGTTGCTGAAGCCTTCGTCCGTGGAACCTTCCGAGAGAATGATTACATTTTCCGGGTGGCCGCTACCCAAGGTGAGCGCATACATTCCATTAACGAAGGCCAGCATCACGGTTAATAAAGCTGTGACCAAGGTAAAGGCTAGGGCTGTTAGCACGGTGGTGCGCCACCGAACTTGCAAGTTCAATAAGTTATAACTGGTCGGGATGCGGCTTGCTCCGTAAAGCAGGAGAATGACAAGTAGAGCTGCGATCATTCCCACGGTAACGAACCGGGTCATCCCCGGTATGATGCCTGCCCAAATCACTGGAACGTCGAACAGTTCGGCGACATTCATTATTAGTACCTTATTGAGTCCACGTCGTACGGGGATAGCCCATTAACCCACGCGAGCGAAAACGTCGGTGACTTTCACTCGGCACGCAGTCCACGCAGGTAAAAAGCTCCCGGCGAATGCAGCAAGGCCACCGACCAAGGTACCCCATACCAGCGCCTCGGTTGGCACAAAAAAAGCGCCAAAAAACGCTATGGGAAATTTCACACCGCCAAAAACATGATTGACGATGCTCCAGGTCAATGTGGCACTTACCAGGCCAGACAAGGCTCCCACGAGTACTGCCTCGCCAACTACCATGGCCATGATGTGACGGGGACGATAGCCCAAGACTTTGAGAACGGCGAATTCTACTTGCCTTTCCCGCACACTAATACTAATAGCGTTGGAAATCACCAGTGCCATCGTGACCAAGATAGCCGGTGCCAATAAATAGCGCATTCCCCAAAGTAGGTCGCGATACGCCTCTAGGAAGGTAGCAATACCAGAAGAGGCCGTTTCAATTTTGACCGCTGGATTCGTGTAATAGGGTGCCGTCAAAATCTGTTGGGCAATTTGGTCGAATTCCCGCGTGTCTTGCATGCGGAGCCAGACTAAGTTCAAACTGCGATCAGCCAACATGTGAGGTTGGCCAGTTTGTTTTTGATAGGCATCCAATGCGGCCATCAGATAGTCGATATTCATCGCGGCGCTATTATCGTAACGCCCTGGAGGGAACAACCCTACGATTTCGAACTCCAGATCGATACCCCGATAGTTGAGTGAGTAGATCGTAATGCGGTCGCCGACGCGTTTGTTAAGAGCTTCCAAGCGTTGTCGGCCTAGGATGATTCCTTGACGGTTTTGCTCCAGCCGCTGCACTACTTCGGCGAATTGCCGATGCTGATCCGGGGGCAACGAATCAAGTTCGTCCATCATTGTAAGAAGTTTAGCCGGTTCTAGAGCAAAGGCGAAAAGGCTGTTGTCACGGGTTCGCTTTTGTGGATCGAGCGAACCGCCATAAAAGGACCAGCACATCGAGTCGCGCGGCCGAATATGTTCTGGCTCACGTGCCGCCCCTTGGCGTAGCGTAGCCGCATAGCTGTACGGCATCTGGCTGGGGAGTCGCCAGCGTTCGGTGACAATGGCCTTGAAGTTCGATGTGCGTGTGGCCGTTGCCGCGCTCAAAAAGTCCAAAATCGACCACACCAGGGTTACAACAAAGACCAGGACCATCGTGCCTAACACGGTCAATAAGGATCGCACAGGGTTTCGGAAAATGTTGTCCCACATCAAACCCGTCCATCGCATAGAAGGAACTCCTTTGACACTTCTGTGCCAACCCCGGTCGGTGACTCAGGAAAGGTTGACCGTTTACAGCATACTAGGAGCCTCGGTAGCCAGCCGACCCTTATCCAAGTGCAGAATGCGGTCGGCGCGCTGTGCCGCACGTGGATCATGGGTGACCATGATGATGGTTTTACCGAGCGAAGCACGCAACTCGCATAACAAATCCAAAATCTCTTCGGCTGAACGGGCGTCCAGATCTCCCGTCGGCTCGTCCGCCACAATGATCGCGGGGTCGGTCACAATGGCTCGCGCTATACCGACGCGCTGTTGTTGACCGCCGGATAGTTGGCCGGGTCGATGATGGATCCGATCCGCAAGGCCGACGATCTCTAAGGCATTCATGACCTGCTTGCGACGTTGAGCCCGCGACAAAGGCAATAGCAACAACGGCAATTCCACGTTCCGATACGCTGTCATAACCGGAATCAGATGATAGAACTGGAATACGAAGCCGATATTCCTAGTGCGCCAACTGGCAAGCTGTCCCTCGGTCATTGACGAGATCTCCTGACCGCGGACGAAGATCGTACCTTGACTGGGTTGGTCCAAACCAGCGATCAGATTCAAGAGCGTGGTTTTACCGGAGCCACTGGGGCCCATCAGTGCCAGGAATTCCCCCTCGAGCACTTCTAAACTCAACCCGTTTAACACGTCGATTCGTTCACTCCCTCGGGTGAAAAACTTATGGATCTCGTGGACTTCTACAATGGGCGACGAACCATCGGACATAAATCGATCCTTTAAGTGATTTTCAAAGGTTATCAGTTTCTAAGGTCTAATGTATGTGCTGACGATATGGCAAGAGTCTACCGCGCACCGCGATGGACGTTAATTGGGCTGTGAGCCCGTCACAGCCGGTAGGGATTGCTTTTCAGTGGTGGTGTTATCGGGTTGGAGAAACGTCACTTCCGCGGTCATTTCGGGTTTCAAATAAATCCCTTCTTCTTCCGGTGGGATGGAGATCTTGACGCGCACCGGCACGGCTTCTTTGGCGCGGTCGGCAATCGGCATCAGGCGATCCACCACGCCGTCGTAATACCGTTCCTGATAGGCGACGGCCCGTACTTTGCACTTTTGTCCGACAAATACATGGCGGATGTCGCGTTGCTGAATACTCAGCTCCACCTCCAGGTCGGAAAGATCCGCCATTTCACAAATGGAAAAGCTGCCGTTGAAGGCCACCGGGTTTACCATATTGCCTTCTTCGGCATTTTTCTTCAGAACTGTTCCGGAAATGGGAGCAACAATCGTGCAATTGTCCAATTGCCACTGGGCACGCAGCAGCTCGGCTTCGGCTTGGGCTACGGCAGCTTTTGCCGCAGCGATCCTTTCCTCACGCGGTCCTTTTTCCATTAAGGTCAGCGCGAAAATAAGTCGTTCGACCCGTCGCTGCTGAGCCCGATACTGCTGCTCAGCCGACACCAGCTCTTCTTCCGTCGCAGCCCGGCCGGTGGCCAACTGGCGGATACGGGCATAGTTGCTTTCCAGCTCGACCAACCTCTCACGCGCTTCAGCCAACTCCGCCCGCACCTGTTCGATTTCTTCGGGTCTACTGCCGTTTTCTAGTTCGCGCAGTTGTTGCCGAGCTTGTTCCATTGCAGCCATGGCGCGTTGGTATTCGGCTTGATACTGGGTCGACTCGATGAGACCAATTACCTGGCCCTTCTTCACGCGCATGCCCTCTTCGATGTTCAAGGCAATTAAGCGACCGGACACTTGCGGACTTACCAAGATCTGACGCGCTGGCACGATATAGCCGGTAGCCTGCAATGCAATTTGATTGGCTTCGGGTCGAACGCCCACCTGGGGTGCTTCCACGCGCCGTCCTGTAGCATCGGCTACGGGTTGACCGGCGTCTCCAGTTGTGGCGCGATTCGCGTCTGTACTGGCGACTTGGCCAGAGCGTTGCGCCTGGCGAAAAAAGTACCAACTGCCTAATGCGCCGACTACTGTAGTGACAAACAGAATGATGGTCGCTGCGATCCATAACCAGGCTCTCGGGGTGGAAGTGGATTCGGGCAATTGTAACGAGCGTACTCGGGCGCGCAATTCCTCGCGACGCCCCAAAGGCTCCTCACCCGTAACACTAGGCCGAACAGAGGGTGTACTCATAAGTCGTCGGTCGATGTTTGCAACAACTTCAACGATTAATGGATGATTTTGCCCTGTGAACCGGCATCGCTGCGAGTGGCCTGCTGCGATGGCGCCTCCCGCATGAAGCTGCCTAGCTACAGCGACGTATTACCTGTATCTATGCCTTTGGCCTACGAATGTCTGGAATTCGGCTGTTTTCTCTAAACACCTCCGAGGAGTGAAAGTTTCTCATTCTACCCGGACAACCCTTTTAAGTATACTCGACAGTCCCGTTCCCGAGACAGAGGTGTCATACATATCAGAATCTCTTTAAATAGGGCTCAGTAAGACCGAATAACTTTTGGGATTACGGTATCAATCGCGAAAGGATGTCACGGGTTACATCGGGGAAGTCGGTAAAGAGCCCGTCCACCTGGATATGCTGCACGAACATACGGACTAGTTCGTCAAACGAAGGTGCAAAATCTGGTAGCGCATCGCGCCGGAGGGTGTAAGCATGCACGACCAACCCGAGGCGGTGGGCTTCGCGGGCGACAGAATTGGCAACGGCCTGCCCCTCGGGGTTGACATGGACTAACAGTCGCAAATCCACTCCGATTCCGGCGCAGTACTCGGCACAAGCCTGCAAATCACGCTTCATCCCGTCTTCATCCCAAACTCCGTCCTTGTTCCGCCAGGCATCTTCCGAAAACAGTTGCACAAGGTGTAAATCGGTTTGCAGTTCGTAACGTAACCGGCGCAGTTCCGCTTGATCGAAACATTGCAAAAAACAGGCGGCGCGCCGATCTCGATAGCCATAGCGCGAAAGCGTTGTTAATACGATGGTTGAAATATCCAGGTTATGTTGGCGATGCCAAGCCGGATTCTTGATTTCCGGATAGATGCCAACCGGTCGTCCCATCGACTGGCTCAGCCCCTGAACCATTTCAATCCATTCGGCAAGCGTTGGTACACGCAGGTCGGTTTTTTTGCGAGGAAATCGCTGGGGGTACACGCGCCGCCCGGTGCGTATGTCGATCCGCTCATTGACACGCAGCAGCTTAATTTCATCGAGGGTAAAATCGACGGCATAGTAACGCTGGTCCGCGCGCACACGATTGGGGAAAACATCGCGCACGTTGGTAACCGTGTCCAAATAGATGTCGTGCAACACAATGGGGGTTCCGTCTTTGGAAAGCACGACGTCCGGTTCGACATAATCAGCTCCCTGGGCGATCGCGACTGCCGCTGCAGCCAGGGTATGTTCCGGAAGATAGCCGCTGGCACCGCGATGGGCGATCACAATCGGGCGTTCTTTCCGACGTTCGTCCGCCATGGTGAACACTCCACATGCCCCACCTACCAGAAGCCAAACGAAAGCCCGAATGGCCGCCGTACTTAGAATGCGACGCATGCTTATCCGGCGCCTGGAACGCACAACGGTGGTCCTTAGTCGTTCGTCCTTATCTTCACCCACAATTCGCTTGTGTTGTATTCGCCTGCAACTGTTGCTGCAAGGCGAAACTCAAACATCGCACCCCGCGCCAACGCTTACAAGCGCCGTTTCTTTCCCATAGGGAGCGAGCCATCCGGTTATGGACCTGCGCTCCTAGAGCGCCAATCACCGTTGTCGGTGGCACGTTCCAACTGAGCGCGACAAGCAAACAAAAAATCGCGATTGGTACTGAGTAAGTCCGGCAAAGCTAGTATTTCGGGAATACCCAACCACACCACGTCGACCACCTCACCCGTCGATGGGGTGGGAATGGCCTGAGGATCCTCCAGGCGCGCCAACCACCAACTAAGATGCACTCCCCACGCAGCTCGGCACTCCCATAGGCGTTGTAGGGGTAAGATCGTCAGGCCGAGCTCCTCGAGTAATTCACGTCGCAGGGCTTCTGGCTCCGTTTCACCCGGTTCGATAGCCCCTCCGGGAAAACAATAGGCCAGGGGAGCTTCAACGTAAGCCGACCGGCGAATCACCAAGAGCCGTCCATCTGCTCGTTGAATTACTCCCACGACGCCTCGCCGGGTAAACTGGTTCATTCCAATTCCTTACAGTTCGCCTGACAGCTTAGTAATTGTGTAACGTTTCAGTATGCTTTGGCAAAATTATCGTGGTAGATAGGGCAATCTCATCGTCGAGCTATCGAAGTCGAGCTATCGAAGTATTGACCGATTGAGAAATGTATTTGGGGTAGGCCACCTCATGGATTATAGCAGAAGGAAAACACACGGCTAATTGAGTCGATAGCACGACGCATTTTCGACGCGTGGATACGGGTAGCTCAGCCAAGCCTTGCATTTTGGAGTCACACACAATACAGGGAGTATGGCATAATACGCATGTTTATCCTAAGTTATTTGGCGTAGTGTGTCTTTTTTTGGAGCCGGACTTCAGCATTTGGCCAGATCTCAGTGGGACGATGCCCAGCTCGACCACGGTCCATGAACATGCAACCAACGGTATGCGTGAATTCGCGCGTGAGCATTTGAGGTGATTCCTTGCACGTCCTTATACTAGACGATCCGTTCGATGGCATCGCCTACGAGGTGCGCTAAACCAACGCCGAGCGACTCGTTCAACCACTGTGAAGGAGGAGGCAGCCGATGAGCCAGCGTGCTAGAGCCTTGTTGGCCATGCTGAAGATAGGTGGTTTGATGTGGAGCAGTCTGTCGGTGGTTGCTGCGGCAACCGGGATCGAGACCTCAGACAAGCCGCATATCGTCCTGGTTATGGCAGACGATATGGGTTGGGGGCAAACCGGTTATCGAGGACACCCGATTCTGAAGACACCGAATTTAGATCAGATGGCAGCCAACGGACTTCGCTTGGAACGGTTTTACGCCGGTAGTCCTGTCTGTTCACCTACACGTGCCAGCGTGCTTACGGGACGCAGCCCCAATCGGTCGGGGGTACTTAGCCATGGCTACGCTTTACGGAAACAGGAAAGAACCGTTGCCCAGGCTCTCCGCCAACTGGGTTACATCACGGCACATTTCGGGAAGTGGCATTTGAATGGCTTTCGCGGGCCTGGGGCGCCGCTCCTCGGAACCGACCCATATCATCCGGGACAGTTCGGATTCGACTATTGGCTGTCGGTCACGAACTTTTTTGACCGGGATCCTCTAATGAGTCGCATGGGGCAATTCGAGGAGTTCACGGGTGACTCGTCGGAAGTTATCGTTCGCGAGGCATTAAACTTTATGCGCGAACACGCTGGAAAACGACGTCCCATGTTTGTGGTGATTTGGTTCGGATCGCCTCACAGTCCTTTCCGGGCGTCTGCCGAAGATATGGCCCCGTTTCGCACGTTGGATAACTCATCGGCTCATCACTATGGCGAACTCGTGGCTATGGATCGCGCGGTGGGCAGCTTAAGGGAGGGCCTAAGGCAGTTGGGCATTGCGCAAGACACCCTGCTGTTCTTCTGTAGCGATAATGGCGGTTTAGCCAATATCCGTCCCGACACTGTGGGTGGGCTGCGTGGTCACAAGGGCACGCTGTACGAGGGAGGCATTCGGGTGCCGGCCATTATCGAATGGCCTGCGGTTATTCACCCTCGGGTAAGTCGGTATCCAGCTTGCACGATGGATATTTTCCCGACGATCGCCGAAATCACCGGCTTGTCGGTGGAAACGATGCTTCGACCACAGGACGGCATCAGCTTGGTGCCGCTCTTCCGTGAAGAGCTTGGCGAGCGCCCTCGGCCGATCGGTTTTCGCTATCAGCGACAAGCCGCACTGATCGACAACCGGTGGAAAATCCTGGCACGCCAATTCCCGCAGGAACCTTGGGAACTATACGACCTGACGCAAGACCCACAAGAAGCCCAGGATCTTTCCCAACAGGAGCGCGTAGTGTTTGATCGAATGAAGCGGCTATTGGAACAGTGGTGTCAAAGCGTCGACAACAGTTTCGCCGGCGGCGACTATCCGGAACGTCGGTTGGTGCCTCCCGATCCACCATCCCGAGCGTGGTACGAAGCGGAAGAGTACGAGCCGTGGCTGGAGGCGTGGAAAGAGCGATGGGAATATCGATCGGTTCTTCAGCGCCAACGGTGAAGACCGACCTGCGTGTGTTTTTATTGTAGGCGAAATGATCCCTTAAATTTCCAGGCCTAGCGTAAGTCCGTCTTTTTACCCTCGACCCGATGTGACCCCATACCTCGCCGATAAATGATTCCTGGCACGCGAATCGAATACTTCAGCGCCAAGGCGCCACGAATATGATATCCAGGGTGCGAAAGAACTGTTGTCCCAACAGAGTTCGTCCAATACACTTGTGCTCACACGCAAGAATCACCGTGTGACACGAGTCGACGACATATGGCGTCGATCCGCTGCGCTAAAACTAGCTGCACTTGCAAATCAACTAGCTGACGGCTAAATGAGACGTCTGAACTCAAGGCTGATGGATGGCAGTCCACCGTAGGGTTGGTGTTCACCCAAGGGCTCCGGCGAGTACGTTACGGACTGCGCGCCGTTTAGATCAGTCCCACCCATAAGCGGTGTTCGCTAAGAGCCTGCGCCGGAAAGAGAGCTCCTTCGTCTCGGTAAGTGCTTGGCGTACCGTTTCGCGGCCCTTGTCTACCTGCTCGTCACCCAAAGCGGTGCGGTAGATTCCGAAAGGTTGCCGCAATGCATCGGACTTTGTTGCCGCGCTTGGGCGACCATGATGCTATGAGCCATCGAAAACATCGGATACACGGTCGGCCAGTACTACGCGCTCTGCCCACACAAGCCGCTCCGGCGAATCAGCTCGTTCGATGCGCTCTCGTACCGCTTTAGGTACCCGACCGAACTTGGCTCACAGTTGCCGAAGCAGAATCTCGCGCTCCGCCTGTAGCCTGCCCTGAACGATGCCTTGTTCGATGCCTTGCTGTCGAGCCTCCCGTTGAGCTTCCTCAAGCCACTGCCGCCATTGCTCACGCAACATCGTCGTCCCCTCAACAAAATCCCGGATCGCTTCCCGACTAGCCCGGCGACGCACAGTATCCGGAACCAGTACCCCTACCACCCAACGGAAAAACGCAAGCCGCAACGCCTCGTCGTCTGTAGCCGATGAGTCTCACCCCAGCTCTTCCACTATACCGAACAGCTCCCCAAAACGGCCACTTTGCTCAAGCCGGATCATGTAAGACACCAGATTCCCGCTGGGCAAACTGCCAAGCGGCGTCGCCTGAATATCCGGCTGGCCGTATTTTTAA
>CAYRMD010000096.1:0-7221 GCA_964425225.1 uncultured Pirellulaceae bacterium
ACGACTTGTTAAAAGGTTCCGTACAATACGGGCGAATTATGCAGAGGTTCCTTGACTGCACTTTGGACCGCCATTGCCAGGATCTCGAAGAACCGCGCCGCGACGTGCCCCTTGCGCACGGACTTCTCCCGCGCGGCCTCCTTGCTCATGGCCTCGATGGGCAGGTAGCCTTCGATGAGCCTGGGGGCGTCGGTCATCTGTTGTGGCCTCCCTCCAGGTAGTGGCGGGCGCCTTCGAGAAACTCCCGCGCCTGCTTGATTGTCTCCTTGGTAGCCTCGTCGTCGAGGACCGGATCGAGATCGTAATCGCTCTTGATCCGCTTGTTGAAAGCCGGCAGCAACCATCGGTGGAACTTCGGATCCAGGATGCCCGTCTTGGCGAAATGTCGGCCAAAGGCTGCATGGACACTGCCATGTTTGCGGAATTGCAGATCTCGCTCCCGGAGCAGGGCCTGGGCGGTGTGGAACATCACATAGTAGGCCCGCCCGACTGCGAATTCTCCGTCCCCCGCCTTCAGCAGGGTCTCCGCAGCACACAGCGCACGTTGCGCCTTGCCGAGGAGTTTTCGTGTTTCTTCTTTCACGCCGGCACCGCTTCCTTTCGCACGTTGATCAGGAACATCGTCTCTTCATGCTTCCACCTATCTTCAGGGAGATACACGCAACTGATGCTTCGATCACATTCTAGGGAGAGCCGCGCGATCAGCTCGCTCGTCCGGTCGATCTCCCGCGAGTAGTTCTCGACGCGGTCCAGTACGATCAACACGTCGATTTCCGATTCCTCGTCGGCCTCGCCGCGGGCATAGGAGCCGAAGAGATAGACCCCTTTCAGGCGCTCCCCGTAGAGGTGGCCCAGATGTTCCTTCAATTCCTGGAGAACCCGTTGGATGTTCTCGTTCATGCGTTCGCCTCCTGTTGCCGGCTGACTGCCACAAGCGCCTCCGCGGGGACTCGACGAACCGGGCCGCAACGATCTCACGCTTCGCGTAGTCGAGTCGCGCCGCTGGGTTCTGGATGCGGACCAGTTCCGGGTTCGGCCCGAGCGGATCCCAGACTATATAAAGCCAATAGGTCTCCGCAAGCTGTTGCGCTTTGTACCACTCGTTGGTCGTAAGGCGCACCGGCTGCCCGCGCATCCGGCCCTTGACCTCGATGCGTTTGACGAAGACCTCGCCGGTTGCGGGGTCGGCGATTCGATGGGCGCGGATATCGAATCCGAGCTTTAGGTGTCCGACGCGCTCGATGCGGTTTTCGGGGAAGCCCTCGTCGCGCAGCGAAGCAACAACGATCTCTTCGGCAGCCAGCTCGCTCTTTTTTCGCACACTGGGGTCGAGTTCGTCCACGAGATCCACAAGCTGGGCTTCGGTATCCGTGCTGGGTGTCAGGACGATGGCCGCGGCCAGATGCCGGACAGGTCCGGTCCGGGTGATCTCGAGCTTGCTCAGCCCCGCGAGCCGCTCGGTTCGGGCGCGTTCCAGTTCCTCGACGTACTTACGCGCCTCATCAGCCGCGAGTTTGAATTCCGGTTTGTGAGTCGCCTCCGCCATGAACGCCATCGCCCGCTGCTGGGCCCGATTGATCCGGGCCTCGAACGAGCGTTCCAAACATTCCCGGCAAATGCGGGCGAAGCGCTGGCGCTCCTCTTGGCACCGAGCGCGCCATTCGAGCTGGTAGGTGGTCTTGAGGTAGTCAGACGCTGCCTGGGTAGCGACCGGTTCGGCCACAGCCGGAGGATTGGGGTGGGGAGGCAGGTTGAGCAGGATGTCGCTCGGGACGATTTCGAACTGTCCGCGCGCCGCCTGCGCGCCGCGCGCGGGCAGGTGCTCGCGGACCGCCACGAGCTCACCATGGAGCGGAACGTCGTTCCCTCTGGAGTCCTTTCCGCGAATGGAGATCTCGAAGAGACGGAGGCGGTATGGCTCGGTCGCCATCGGGTCAAGGTAGAACCCGATTCCTCCCTGAAGGGAGGACAGCTTCTCGTTGAGCTTCTCGTCGACTGCCGCATACAGCGGGTGACCTGGTCCCATGAGGACCGCATCGAGGTGCGCGTCTTGCTCTAAATGCTCTTTGTGGAGGGTGATCTTTCGATACGAAGGATCGGGTTTACCGAGCCGTTGAATCGAGCAGAGGCGTTCCGAGCGGAGCTCGGCCAGCACGTGCTCGATGCGCCACAGGCCGTCCGCCCTGGGCTCGACGCGCAGCCCGATTTCCTTGGCCGCTGCGATGAACTGCGCCTCCACGTAGCGGGGCATCAGCCGCTTCTCCTCCACCTCCAGGTTGCGGCGCTGAAAGCCCGTGAAATCCACGTGGCTCCTGGCCAACGCAATCCTGGTGGCATCCTCGTATGCCTTCAACTTGTTTGGATCGATGCGATCGATCTGATCCAGGTATTCGTCAAGCCGACGTGGATCGTAGGCCGCTTCCGTCAGCATGTCGGCCAGGTTGACGTCGTTCAGCGACAGCACCTCACCGATGAGGTCGAAGACCCGCCCGTCCAGGGCCTCGTTCATCGCCTCGAGCTTTTCGAGCAGACGATGCAGGATGCGACCCTCGACGACTGGTTCCCCGTCCTCGGACTCCGTGGCCACGAAGTTGAAGACATGGACGTCTCGATATTGGCTGATGCGCTGGATGCGCCCCAAGCGTTGCTCCAGGCGCGTGGGGTTCCACGGCATGTCGTAGTTGATCATGAGGTGGCAAAACTGGAGGTTGATGCCTTCGCCCGCCGCCTCCGTTGCCACACACACCTGCGCGGTGGTGCGGAACTGCTCCTGCGCTCGCTTGCGCTCGTGCGGGTTCATGCCGCCGTGGATCTGGCACGTGCTGAAGCCCCCGCCGTCAAGGTGCTTCAACACGTAACCCAGCGTGTCGCGATGTTCGGTGAAGATCGGCAACTTCTCGCGACGGTCGCGCAGCTCGGCAAACCGCGCCTCCCCGAGACACTTCTTCAAAGCGGCCAGTTTGGAGTCGCTGGCCAGCTCCCGCACCCTGTGCGCCTGTTCGACCAGATCCTTAAGGACAGTAATTTCGCGACGAAGCTGTTCAAGCCCCAAAGCCCCGGTGTACTCATCCACCAGCTGATCGCGGACCGCCTCGTCAAGATCGTCTTCCTCCTTTTCGGCGTCGGGCAGGCGTCCTCGAAGAGCCGCGAGCCGCTGGGCCCGCTGGGCCGGGGAAAGTCCTTCCAGCTCGTCGAGCAGGTCCTGCTGCTTCTTGAGGCGCCGCTTGAGGGACTCGTGAATGGCGCACGTCGAGATGACCAACCGTCGCTGGAGTACCGTGCGCGTGAGCGCGGCAGACGACCTGCGTTGACCCGTCTGCCGGGGAATGAACTCATTGATATACGCCGTAACCGACTTGTAGAGAGCATACTCCTCCCCGTTGAGCTGGAAGGTCACGGTCCTGGTGTGCCGGTCGGTAAACAGGCGCTTGCTGTTGAGGTCGCGCAGGTCTTCCTTGAGCCGGCGCAAACACCACGGCGAATTTTTTCCGAGCCGAAGGATATCCCTGCGGACCGATGCCGCCTCCTGGCGCAGGCGATGCGGCTCTGGAAAGAGGTCCGGATCGATCCGCCGGAGGAAATGGGCGAAGCGGGGCTCGTCCCCGTGATGTGGGGTAGCGGTGAGTAGCAGCACGTGATCGGCCGCTTCCGAGAGCCGCTTAGCTACCTGGTAGCGCTTTGTTTGTGCCACCTCGTCGCTCCGTCCGGAATGCGCCTTGGTGTAAGCCGAACACTTGTGGGCCTCGTCGACCACGACGAGGTCCCAGCGCTGCTGACACACGCGCTCACGGACATCGTCCTGCTTGGCATAGTCGATGGAAGCGATGACCTGCGAGGAGCGCTGCCACGGGTTCGTAAGCTGCTGAATCGTCAGCGGAGCGGGGCATAGGATGAGGATCCGTTCGATGGCTTCGCGGAGTTTCAGCTCCTTGAGGAGGAGACCCGCCATGATGGTTTTACCGTCCCCGGGGTCATCGGCCAGCAGGAAGCGCAGGCGGGGCTGGGGCAGCATGGCCTGGTAGACGGCCTCGATTTGGTGCGGGAGGGTGCGGATGCCGGACAGGCCCACAGCAAATTGGCGGTCGTGGGCGTAGGCCAGGCGAATTCGGGCCGGCTCGATCAACAGCCGGAGCCTCTCCGCCTCCGCGGGCCTGGTCGCGATCGGCGCTTCCTGGTCCCTGTCTAAAAGTCGCGCTGCTTCTGCCGGTGAAATCACCGCCTCCTCGAGCGTGCCATCGGGGAGCTGCACACGAATCTCGTAACCGGCGGAGCCGTCTGCACCCAGCACCCTAACGGCTTCGAGCTGGACAGGAACGTCAAAGTGTCCCGGCAGGGAGATCTGCCATCCAATCAGGGTTGAAAGGCGATCCTCAGCCATGCCCTACGCCTTTTTCGCAGCAAAGCACCCCCCAGCAAAGAACATACCAAATCCCACTACATATACCACCTAGATCCTTTCCCGCTAAACTCGCTCATCGACATTGAGCCTTTGGCCAAGACGAAACCGGCCTACCCCGCCGGCGCAAGGTGGTGGACGATATGCTGCACCCAATCGACGTTGGCGTTGCGCACGGGCGGTAGGCCGAGGTTCCAGCGCTTGTGCTCGCGCACGTGATCACCGCCCTACTCTTTTATATTGAACCGTGGATTCGCCAGGGTGAAGTCGGCCTTGCGCTCGGGGAGGCGCTTGTCGTGGAAGGTGTCGCCCTGCTCGATCCAGCCGCCGATGCCGCGGTTGTCCAGGTTCATCTTGGCCAGCCACCAGGCGGTATAGTTCAGCTCCTGCCCGTAGATGCTGCTCGGCCTGCGGGCGCCTGCCTGTGCGTGTTCGCACGCAGACAGGCGGCCCCTGTTGCCGTTGCCCGTGGCGTCGGCCTCGAGGAACTCCACCGACTGCACGCTATTCCCGCCGAACCGCAGCAGGGGCCGTAGACGCGCACGCGGTAGATGGTTATGGCGCAACCACGTGGGTTGCCCCTACGATGATGATTCCGTGATGCTTTGTTTCAACGGATCGGGCACAAGACGGGTTCCCCTTGCGCCGATGTCGGGCCTGAGCCATCCTGCGACGAGGCGCTTCGTGTAGGACCGCCGGGGCGCCGCGGTTGTAGTCCACCGGGCGCAGGAACCCCAAAGGACTGTGCAACTGATTCTCGTTGTAGCAGCGGATCGCTCGATCGATCACCTGCACGCGCCGATGGTATACCTCCAGGTCTTCGCCCGCTAAGAGCTCACCCAGCGTCCGCTGTACCCGCGCCACTGGCCCCTTCTTGTCCGTACAGTGCGGCTTGATCCGCCGGTGGCTCAGCCCGTACTCGTCCAGCACCTCAGCAAACTCCCGCCAATGTATCCGCTGCCATTGTCGCTTGGGATCTCCGAGAGATCGACGAGCTCCCGATGCTCGTCGCGCGGAAACTTTTCCAACGCTACCTACAACACCAGGCTCACCGAGTGACTGTCCATCCTGGGCAACAGCTCGTGGTGCACAATGTAGCGCGAATATTCGTCCAAGAAGACGATTTTCGGCGCTTTTATTTTCCTGGCAGCAGCTCGCGAATGAATCTCACTTCTGGTGGAGCGCCGGTAAGGGACTTCGCCTGCAAAAACTCGGAGACGTAGCGTTGTGGCTGTTTTAACTCAGGGACAGTAAAGTTATCTCCCTTCTGAAGAATGGGGCGTTGTTCCGGAATGCCGCCAAACGAGCGTGCTCCAGCAGCCTGACACGGTATCCAATATCCGTTGCCTTGTTTGTCTTCCAAATAGAACTCTGGATAGCAGTGATTAGGGACCCACACGGTACGAGCCGGTATGCGATTGACACGGCACATGGCGATAAACAACGAGGTCAATTCTTCGCAATCACCGGTACCATCGTGCAACGCGGCCAGAGCTCCCTTCAGGGATCCATCCTGATACTTGACATTTTCTCGCACCCAATCATAAATCGCCTCGACTTGCTCCCAAGCTGATTCCTTACCCTGCACGATTTCCTGGGCTTTACGTCGAATTTCTGCGCTACGCGTTTCGATGTACGGACTGGCACCGAGCCACTTCCGGACGGAAGCTGGAACACGTCGGGGAACAACCAATTCTTGCGGGTTGTCTGGCGGTAGAAGCGCGTGGCGAGTTACCTGAACCGTAACAAAAGCTTTGGCGGTCCGCCCTGCTGCCAATTGCGGGATATGGACCAGCATCTGAGTAACTCCGTCCTCCAGCTGTCGGTAAGTGATTTGCGCCACTTCTGGTGAAATCTCCTCTTCGATCACCTGCACTTGCTGCTCGGGCCAATTAACAGGTACTGGGGCAGTTGCGACGATACCCCCACAGGGCGCGCGTGCCGTGATTTCCACCCCTAATTTCCAGCGTTGGACGAGCGCTTCACCGAGCTTCGGACCGGCAGGACCTAGGTGAGACGAACTTGGACCCACCAAGCGGTTTGGAAGTCGGTTAGCACCTTGACCCCAAAGAGCCCCAGCACCTCCAAGCAGGATTAATAGCCCGATTGTCCAACGAAAGACTGGAATCATAGCTCTCGAACTCATCACTTTGGGCGTCAGAAACTTGTCATGCGTTGCCGCATTTGGTTGGTCACGGCACTTCACGGATATTAACCATTATAATCGGCTATAAGTCGCGGATGTGCCATCCCAAGCTAAGCCATAATGTGTACCACGAGTCGCGGTTGTCGAGCGAACCCAGCAAGAAAGATGCGAAGGGCTTGGGAACGGGTTTTATTCTCGAGTCCGCGAAAGCCCCAACGAATGACCGCACGTAATACCGACGATCGAAGCTCACTCCGAACAATATGCAAACGAGCCTGTAAGTCTCCTTGGAAATTGCAAAACTGTTCCTGTCGGGCATGGCTTTTCCTCCCCGCTGCTAGTTGGTTTTTCACCAATCTGGCAGGCCACGGTTACCTTTTTTGAAATCGCAATTTCCTGTCATTCTTTGCTTCCAAGGGCGTGTGGATCTTTTAGAATGGGAAGAGGCGGAGGAGGACCGCATAAATTCTCGTAATAATAATTGCGATGCCATAATTGTCCTTGAAACGGCACCCACCCGCATGGTCTGACCCCCACGGATAGCGGCACTGTCGTTTACCATTTAAACGCCTGGACAATGTCACCGATGGTAGGGGCAACCCTCGCGGTTGCCCTCCAATGTAATTGCCCCATGAGAAATTATCTCATTGGCGATCACCCCGTGGTGGTAGCCGCATCG
>CAYRMD010000096.1:7321-16985 GCA_964425225.1 uncultured Pirellulaceae bacterium
GCCGCATCGTGTGATTACCGCATCGTTGATTACCCCATGCGTGGTTGCCTCTTCGGCAGTTGCCCCATGGCGGCGATTGCCCTGTGGGTGATTGGGCGTTCGCCTTGGATGAGCACGTGTTGGTCAGCGGCATGTGGGGCGAGTGTGTTCGGTGGAAGCATGTCGGGCAGCCACATGTCGGGCAGGCGCACGTCGGGCAGGCGCGTTTTGGCACCGGTGTGTGGGGCAAGCGGTTGGTTAGGACAATGGGGTACGTGGTTGATTAGACATGTTCGGCAGGCGGTTGGTTAGATATGTTGGGCAGTCACAAGGCCTGCCCCTACGGCATGGTTGTGGGCGAGGTGTTTCGAAAAGATTCTTCCAAAATGCGAATTGGTACCTGTGACCGACGTATGTCGGTGGGGACTGACAAATCGTTAGTCGGCACTACAACGCCCCACTAAGCGCTATCGATCGGTCAATACTCGTCCGCCAGCAATTCAGCATTCGCAGCTTCAAAAGCGGTGGACGAACTGTGGGTGTTGCACTTATCAATCAGCGCCTAGAATAGCACGAAGCTGGGGTACGGTTTATCTTCGAGGTTCTCAAGGGAGAGCTGAGGGGAATTTCCGTTCGTGAAAGGGCTAGGATCATGGAGGCTACGGCAAAGGAACGGCCGTTTGTTCACTTGCATTGTCACAGTCAGTACAGCTTGCTCGATGGAGCGGCGAGGATTGACCAACTTGTCCGTCGAGCGCGCCAGTTGGGAATGAACGCTTTGGCGTTAACGGATCACGGCAATTTATTTGGCGCGCTAGAGTTCTATCGGAAAGCCAAAGCCGAGGGGCTTAACCCGATCATCGGCTACGAAGCGTACGTGGCGCCGGGAAGCCGGTTTCGTCGCGATGCAACGAGCAGCAAGGATGCCAGTTATCACTTGACGCTTTTGGCTCAAAACCGCACTGGTTTTCGCAATCTGATTCAGTTGGCTTCGAAGGCTATGCTGGAGGGCTACTACTTCAAGCCGCGCATCGACAAGGAGCTTCTTGCGACGCACAGCGATGGAATCATTTGCCTCAGTGGCTGCGTATCGAGCGAACTGAGTCGCATCATCTTGCAGCATCGCGACTTGAACGAGCGCTGTTTACGCGAAGCCGAGGAACTAGCGCATTGGTTCCAGAGTGTTTTTGGCGACCGCTACTTTATCGAAATCATGAATAACGGCGTCGAAGCACAACGATTAGCCTTGGAGGGTGCCATTCAGGTGGCACAGCGCGTCGGATTGCCTTTGGTCGCTACCAGCGATTGCCATTATGTATTTCCCGAGGACGCTGACGTGCAGGACATCCTCCTATGTATCAACACGGGCAAATACCGCACGGACACCAATCGCCTTCGGATGGATGGCAACCAGTATTATTTGCGCAGTCCGGCAGAAATGTACGCTTGCTTTCCTGGATTAGAAGATGCCGTTGCTCGTACGCAAGAAATCGCTGACAGCGTCCACATCGATTTAGAGCTTGGCCGCCGGCACTTCCCCACCTATCCGGTACCCGACGGCAAAACTGCGGATCAGTACTTGCGGGAGCTGTGTGAGCGGGGTTTAAAAGAACGCTATGCGGGTAACGAGGAGCTCTGCCCGCAGGGGGATTTGGCTCCTTCGGTGCGAGCGCGCCTCGATCACGAGCTGAACGTGATCAGCAAACTCGGTTTTTCTGAGTATTTTCTTATTGTTTGGGATTTCGTGCGCTATGCCCGCCAGCTCAACATACCGGCCAGCGCGCGCGGTAGCGGTGTAGGTGCTCTTGTTTCGTACGCTCTTTATTTGAGTCATGTATGCCCAATCAAATACGACCTGTTGTTCGAGCGCTTTTTAGATGTTAACCGCCGTGAAGCTCCCGATATCGATATTGACTTTTGCAAAGAACGCCGCGACGAGATTATCCAATATGTCAAGCGGAAATACGGCGAAGCCAATGTGGCTCAAATCGCTACCTTTGGCACGATGGCGGCCCGCCAGGCCATTCGCGATGTGGGCAAAGTATTGGGCATGCCTGAATCTCGTATTGCAACAATAACCAACATGGTGCCCTCGCAACCCAAGATCACCATAGCGCGTGCCCTCGAAGAAAATGTAGACCTAAAGCGCCTTTACGATGAGGATCCGGAGGTGCGCGAATGGCTTGATTATGCCCAGCGCGTCGAAGGGCTCGCGCGCAACATTGGCACTCACGCTGCCGGTGTCGTCATAGCCGATAAACCGCTCACCGAGTACTTGCCGCTCGGCAAAGTCGCTGGAAAAGACGACGTCATCACCCAATGGTCCATGAACGACGTCGAAGCGGCTGGCCTGATGAAAATGGATTTCCTTGGACTAAAAAACCTTACGGTACTTTCGAAAGCAGTTCGACTGATCGAACAAAGCACCGGCCAACGTTTAAAACTGGAGCGACTACCCTTAGATGACGGAGAGACCTACGCGTTGCTCTGCCGCGGCGAAACCAAAGGTATTTTCCAACTCGAGAGCGGCGGGATTCGTGACCTGTTACAGCGCCTGAAACCAGACAGCTTTCGCGACATTATTGCGGTCAACGCACTTTACCGCCCTGGCCCGTTGGAAGGCGGAATGGTGGACGACTACGTCGACGTCAAACACGGCCGCAGGCAAGCTGTGTATAAACATCCGATTCTCAAAGAAATACTAGAAGAAACCCATGGCGTCATGGTGTACCAAGAACAGGTGATGCGCATATTGAACCGACTCGGGGGAATTGAACTGGCAGCCGCATACACTTGTATCAAAGCCATTAGCAAGAAAAAAGAAGATGTTATAGCAGCTAACCGCGAAAAGTTTCTGCAAGGTGCCATCGCCAATGGCATGACCAGGCAGGATGCAGAAGAGTGTTGGCAACTGATCTTAAAATTCGCCGGCTATGGCTTCAATAAAAGTCATTCCACAGCATATGCGCTTATCGCGTATCAGACGGCCTATTTAAAAGCGCACTATCCGGTCCAATTCATGGCAGCCGTATTATCCGGAGACATATCGGAGCGCAATTTCAAAACCAAGGACTCACTTGTCGAGCACCTGGATGATTGCCGGCGCATGCAAATCGAGATTGTGCCTCCAGATGTCAATAGCTCGGGAGTCGAGTTTATCGTCGATCAGAACCGTATCGTGTTTGCCTTGGCTGCAATTAAGGGCTGTGGCGGCGCGGCTGCCGAAGCCATTGTGGCCGAACGACAAGCCCACGGTCCGTTTCGCGGATTATTCGATTTGTGCCAACGCGTCGAGGCTTCGGTTTGTTCGCGCTCCGTGTTGGAAAGTTTGATTAAAGCTGGCGCTATGGACAGCTTCGGACATAGCCGCCGGGCTCTTCTGGAATCGCTGGATCGAGCGATTCAAGCCGGGGTCGCTGCCCAGGCGGACCGCCGACGCGGGCAACTTAACCTCTTGGCCGAGCTAAACGATGGCCCGTCGATTCAGGAAGAACATATACCTCATATTCCTGAATTCTCTGAGCGCCAAAAGCTCGCTTTTGAAAAAGAGGTTCTCGGTTGCTATCTATCGAATCACCCCCTTACCCAACACGAGCCTCTGTTGGCCCGATACTGTTCGCATCGCATAGACCAACTACGACAACTGGCTCACCATGACGAAGTTGGGGTTGGGGGAATTATTTCGGCCATCGCTGTACGCCACACGCGTAACCAACGCCCCGGCCAACCGACACGTTATGCAAATTTCGACCTCGAAGACCGCGACGGCTTGATCCGCTGTATCCTGTGGCCCGAACCTTTCGCTCATTATGGGCACCTGGTTCAACCCGATACGGTGGTTGTAGCACGCGGTACCATCGATCGAAGTCGTGGCGATGAACCGGTATTGGTGGTCGACGAGCTGATCCCGATTGATCAAGTTGAATCCCGATTTACCACCGGAATCCGCATCCGCCTGAATGCCAATTGCCATAACGAACAGACGCTGCAGGATCTTCGAGAAATCCTCCGCGGATATCCCGGTGAACGTGATGTGCAGTTACTGTTGGTCTTGCCGGACGGCCACCGCGTTCTGTTGCGATCCAATCGATTACGCGTTGAAGTGACCCAGGAATTACGCCAACGGCTCGACCATCTCATAGGTCCCCAAGAGTATCAATTACTCGCTGCATCAGTTAAAGCCAGCTCACACAATGGCCACGTACCTACGGCTCGGTCATAACCTCACGCCGCCCCCGCTCGCACGCGCTCCCCGATTGATATCGCTACCGGTGCCTGTGAATTGGGCCTCGCGGCCGGCTGCTCAGCAAAGTCGCGATGCGATCGCAGTCGGGTGCCTTGACCATATTGCCCAGGGCTAGAAACAAGCACCGCTCCATTGCCGGTACGGAGCGAGACTGGACAAGGCGAGTCGTGTCAGCACTATGCACGCGGCTCGGGTTCCTCCCGGCTGACACTAATGCCCTTCTTGGGTAAGCGGGCAAACGACACGCAACCAGATGTAGCGTCCGCTTCTCTCGTTTAAGCGTTACGCAACAATAGCCCCCCTTCCCCGCAAGGGATACCCGAAGAACCGCAGCCGGCCTGTGGACTCACACTTGTCGACCAACACGAAACATAGGTGTACTTGCGCCTTTTGAGTACCTAGTGGTGGTAGTCGTAGGATGGAAAGAAACGGTTCGCCGCAACGCTCTTGTCTTTACAATCGCTCTCATCAAAAGGGATAGAGGCAAACGTCCGGCTAACGCGCCGTGCAGCAGATCCACGACCGATGGAGAGCAGCCAAGCTAATCCAACGTAGAGCCGCAACGGATACAACGTGTCTAGATCCGTGGCCCACCTGCTCGTGCCGTACTTACAGCCTCGCGTTTCTACAGTTCCCCCAAGGCCGCCCGAATGTTCGTTCCCGAATCCGCACGAATTGTGCTGCGATGGATGCCCGCCTTGTGCGACGGTGGTCCTCGCTGGAGTTTTCGTAGTAACCGTTGTTGTGGAGAGTCCGTGCGGCGCAGCAAAACAGCCACGAGCGATAACCGTCGATGGCCCTTCACATTCTCCAAGCTGACCTACACGCAGGAATCATGTTCTTCGGCCGGCAGGGTGCGTGGTACTACGAAATCACGTTGGGTAGTTTACTTTGGAAGTACCCACGCACTGACGTACACGTGTCTCCGCGCACCATAGGGAGAGGAAATAATGGCCAGATTCGAGCCTAATTTACGCAGATACTTGTTTTATAAGCACGGAGGAGTTTAGTCCGCTGCGCGCAGCGTTTTGGCCCCGTCACCAGACCGGCTCCATTTTTTTACGTTATGAGAGCCATCGCATAGGTAGTCATATATGCCGCGACGAACATTTCTTAGTCGGTTGCAGATTTCTTTACGGGACTTGATGGCCTTGATGGTAGTCTGTGCTGCGGTCTCGGTCATGGTGCATTATTTATTGCGTGCCATACAGACGCCTGCCCGATCGCATCGAGTCATCCTGGTAATTGTGGTAACTTCTGCGCCTTTAATTTTGTTGTCCCTATTAGCACTGCTGTCGGATCTAGTTAGACTGTGGGAAGGCAGTCGGTTTCCCAGAGTGAGGCGAGGTGAGCCTCCACACACAGAGGCAAATAATCAAGATGGTAGCCCCCCTCTAGACAACTGACGACGCGCCCCTCGGTATACTGATCAGCAAGGTTCCGGATTACCTGGGTGAGGATGCGATAGTCATCGACTTCAAGTCCCAGACCGCCTATGGGATCGCACCGGTGGGCATCGAATCCGGCACTCACAAGGATTAACTGAGGTCGCAGTTTGTCGGCAAATGCTGCTAACTGTTCCTCAAACCGTTTGTGATAGTCGGCTACGGACGTACCGAAACGTATGGGCACGTTACACGTATAACCCAATCCGGCACCGGCTCCGATTTCGTCGGCTGCACCCGTTCCAGGATAGAACGGATAGCGATGAATAGAGAAAAATCCAACACGATCACTGGTCCAAAATATTTCTTGGGTCCCATTGCCATGATGAACATCCCAATCGACGACGAGCACTCGATCTAGGCCGCACGTTTCCAGAGCGGCCTGAGCTGCAACGGCAATATGGTTCACGATACAAAACCCCATGGGGGCGGAAGGTCGGGCATGGTGACCAGGGGGCCGTACCAGGCAAAAGGCCGTACGCTGTGGGCCGGAAACGACGTGTTGCACGGCGTCGCAAACAGCATACGATGCACATCGCGCGGCACGGAACGACAGCTGGCTGACTACCGTATCAACTTCAATCCGCCCACCTCCCCGCCGACACGTTTCGTCGAGCCACTGCAAATATTGGGCCGCGTGTACAGAAGCCAGCGTTTCCTGCGATGCCTCCTGCACCGGCATTACCTGACAACGATCCCACCATCCGGCTTGCCTCAGGTATGCCACAGTACGACGCAACCGCTCGGCGCATTCCGGATGATCCCCGGTGTCATGCTCCAAGAAAATCGGATCGTAGTACAACAAGCTCATGTCGGTGACCCCATCGTACGGATTCGATCGTTTCCCCATTGAGCTCGGTGTTACTGCCCTGGTTGTCGGACAACTCGGTGAAAATGCAACTGTACTTCCCGAGTGACAACTCTCCGGACACCTTCAATCAAGCAGCAGGGTTCGTTTTCCTCCTGCCCGAATCGGATGATGTCTTCTAACCGAGTTCCAGGCATTACCGAAAACGCTGTTTGATGGATGATCTGATTTCCTGCATCCAATTCTGGGACCACGAAATGGCACGTAGCACCGTACGTTAGCATGCGTGCCGCGTATGCGTCGTGATACGGACGTATTCCCGGAAAGCTAGGCAAAAGTCCGTGATGCAAGTTCACAATGCGGCCTCCGGCGAATTTCCAACACACGTGAGCCGGTAAGATACGCATGTAACGGGCTAAGACAATATAATCCACCTGGTACTCATCGAGCAGCTCCACCAAACGGTCGTTATCTGGGTTGCCCTGCCTATCGCCGATCAGATGCCAATCCACCCGAAACTGTTCAGCTATTCCTTGGCACGCCGGGCGATTACCGATCATGACGACTGCCTGTGCCGGAACTCTCTGGTCGGCCAACGCCCGCAACAAAGCCAGTGCCGGTTCCATGCGATACGTAGTACAGATAGCCAGTCGAGGTCGAGCACAACGCTCTTCGGCAGACCAAACACGCACCGACAGTTTTTTTCGCTTGCCTATTTCGGCAAGCGCCAGCCGCAACCCCGCTAGATCCACACGCGATATATGCAATCGGACCAGCATTGCGAACACTGCCTGTTCGTCGTGGTTATACATCTGAATCTCTGCAATGTTCGCCCCCTCACCCGTTACATAATGAATAATCGGGTCTGCCAAACGAACATTGTCAGGCCCTACAGCAGTGATAACGATTTCCATGACACGTTTCCTCAATAATCAAGGACCACGATACGTGATAGGCTAGTTTGGCAATACGTTGGGTGAGCGCATTTTCCAGGGCAATCTCTATGGGAACAACACCGATTTCTCAACACGAACGTCCGGAATGCGGAATTCCAGCGAAAAGGAAACCTCCCCGGGAGACGGTGCCGGCCGAAAAGCTATGCGAGTATTGCACCGCGAAGTGCTGCCGGTATTTTGCCCTCCCCATTGAAACCCCCTCGACGCGGCAAGACTTTGACTATATCCGATGGTTCTTGCTGCATGATCGCGCGACGGTTTTCGTCGAGGGCGAGACTTGGTACTTGCTAGTGCATACCGAATGCCGCCACCTCCGCGCCGACCATCGTTGCGGGATATACCCGGACCGGCCGCAAATCTGCCGCGATTATTCGACGTCAAACTGCGAATATGAAGATGACGCGGTGTACGATCGGTATTTTGAGCTTCCGGAACAAGTCGAGGAATATGTGGAGGCGGTACTGGGCAATCCAGACGGACGATTGCGCAGCCGACGCCCCGAACTGCTCCCGATCCTAGTCTGAGTAATCTAGTCTGAGTAATTTGCTACAGCCAGACAGACCACAGCGCCCGTTCGTAGAAGCACATTGGGCAGATTTCCCGTTGCGTCCTGCGGTCCGCAAAGCCCGGCGCATCTCGGAATACACAGGAGGGTGGTTTGTCGAGAGAATGAATCTGGATAGCTTAATGGATGGAACGGTTCGTTGCTTTCGGAGCCCGACGTGTTTTGCCGAAAGTACGGCCTCGCAAGAAGGAAATCACGTCGTTCAGAGTAGATGGATTTTTCGATGAGCGAGACAACAGACAAATCGATCCCGGAGCTTATTACGCCGCGTACATTAAAGGGTTTTCGCGATTATCTTCCCGAGCATATGCTAGCGCGGGAACAGTTAATCGAAACAGCTCGTCGCGTTTATCGTTCGTACGGCTTCGTGCCTATCGATACGCCGGCGCTGGAGTATTTGGACATTTTAGAAGGAAAAGGCGGAGCCGAAAGCGACAAACAATTGTATCGCTTCCAGGATCATGGAGGTCGGTGGGTAGGGATGCGTTTTGATCTGACCGTACCTTTGGCCCGATTTGTGGCACAACATCTGTCCCACATCGACTTGCCTTTTAAGCGCTACCACATCGCTCCCGTATGGCGAGGTGAGAATACGCAGCGAGGTCGTTACCGCGAATTTCTCCAGTGCGACTTTGATACGATCGGTGTCGAATCCGTCGTTGCCGACGCCGAAACGGCGCTCGTGATCCACGATCTTTTGCGAGCCATCGGCATAAGACAGTTCACCATTCGCATCAACAACCGCCTAATCTTCAACGGTTGGGCCGAGCGCTGGGGACTGCGTTCCCAGGCCGCAGCCATATTGCGCACGATCGACAAGCTGTGCAAAATCGGGGCGGCGCAAGTGGAGCGCGAGTTGCGCGAGGAATTGCAACTAGAAGAGTCCGCACTCGTTGCCCTCCTGGAAATGGTCACCGCTCAAGGAAGTAACGACGAACTATTGCGAAAGCTCGAGCGGTGGAGCGCCGGGAGCGAACTGGCCGAAAAAGGTGTCGATCAATTGCGGCAGATTCTGGCAGCTTTCACAGCGGCAACAGGAGCTGCTCTGCGCATTCGCATCGACCCGTCCATCGCTCGAGGACTAGACTACTATACGGGGCCCATTTTCGAGACCTATTTGGATGAGTTGCCGTCGATCGGCAGCGTATGTTCCGGAGGCCGCTATGACGATCTTGCCGGCCTTTATTGCCGACAACGCCTTCCGGGAGTCGGAGCCTCACTCGGTCTAGACCGCTTGCTGGCAGCCCTAGAAGAGCTCCAACTCGTACAGCCGGTCCGTACGGCAGCACCCGTTATGATCGTTTTCTTCGATCAGCAGTACTATCACGAGTACTTAAAGCTGGCGTCCCGATTGCGGCAAGCCGGCATCGGGGTCGAGTTGTATCCGGAATCCAAAAAAATCAGCCACCAGCTCAAATATGCCAACCGTCGTGGCTTCAGTTACGTCGTTGTGGCCGGTTCAAACGAATTCCAGTCGGGTTGTTGCTTATTGAAAGATATGCGATCGGGCCAGCAATTCGAATGTTCCCTAGCTGAGGATGCTGCCCAGCTTGTTGAACGTTTGCAAACATTGTTACACGAAGAAGGAGCAAGCCGTGAGTAAGATAAAAGGGCTTCGGATTTTTTTGAGCCAATGCGGCGCGAGTGCCCTGTCGGTTTATTTAA
>CAYRMD010000097.1:0-16858 GCA_964425225.1 uncultured Pirellulaceae bacterium
CATCGAGCCAATACGCTCGTTTACCGCCAGTTGATCAGACGTTCCTTAAGTCATTTTTCATCCTGGAACCTACAAGATGGCAAGAGTCCAGCTTCGTCCTTGGCGTGTTTTGGTTTGATCTAGGCTCGTGTTGTCCCAGTCCCACCGAGCGAGTAGAGGGTTAACGTCGGGTTTTAACGTCGGGTCTTGTGGGACGGTACGGATTTCGAAGCACCCTCGCAGAGCCGCAACCAGCAAGAAGCGACGCTTTGCCGAAGCAAGCTCGTTATTTCATCGCCGACGGTTGGGAACGCTTGTTCTTATGGACGATGCATGATTCAGATTGGCCAGGCCAAATGGTGCCGGGGCCTGTGCTGCC
This sequence comes from uncultured Pirellulaceae bacterium, assembly GCA_964425225.1. Classification (GTDB taxonomy): domain Bacteria; phylum Planctomycetota; class Planctomycetia; order Pirellulales; family Pirellulaceae; genus BPJU01. Next base: position 359 of record CAYRMD010000097.1, read on the forward strand.
GGTTCAGGAAAGCAGGGGGAGGAATGTGTAGGGGCACGTTGCTACGTGTCTCCCAAAATGCGATCCGACTCGGATCGGTTCTTCTGCTGATTCCGAAACTGAGTAAGCACCTCCGCGTGCCGAGCCGCGCGATCCGCGCAGTGCCGCCGTGACAAGTCTTGGGATAGAAAATAGGGGAACTTGCATCCGAATCGGGCAGCCCGCCAGAGAGATTCACCTAGGATTTAGATACCTACACCAGCCAGGAGGCATTGCCGCGGCTGGTGTTCGACCTGCACGATGTGTACCACGAGGCACTATGGAAATAACAGGCGTTCAATAGATCGCGGGGGGCATCCATGTTAATGCCTGGCATTCAGATGGACGCGTGGTCTGGGCATGTTAATGGCAGCGCTTAATGCGGCCAGCCCGTACACGTATGCTGTGTGTAGGAGGGAACATGCCACATTGCAAACCTGGGGATAATGGCCGCGCGGGCCAGCACGTATGGCAGCCGACGGGCTACCGGGCATTTCTGCCAGCGCCACTTCGACCTGACCCACCACTACGGACGGAGGAACTCCAAGGCTTGCTGGCCGAAGCGAGCCATGCACTGGGCCGGCTCGATGGTTCCGTGTTCAGGCTACCTAAGCCCGATCTTTTGTACGTGAGTAAGGAAGCGGTGCTCTTCAGTCAAATCGAAGGCATACAAAGCTCGCTTCAAGACCTGCTCGAGGCTGAGGCTCGATAGAACGCGCTTGCCAAGAAGCATCCGCACCCGATTACATCTGGTGGAACGAAAAAAGCCATACCAACACCAAGCCCGGCAAACGAAGGAATCATTTCACCTACTATCAACCCGTACACACACTTTTCACACCTGCCGCGGAAGATAGGAAAGCTTCTCCGACGGCCTGGCCTTTACACCAGAATTCCGCCTTCATGCAGGACGCACACACCGAGTTGCCGAGTTGCGTGTGTGCGTCTTGATTGTAGGTAAGTCGTTCGCGCTGAGTACTCCGTTGTCGTGCGTGTTCGGCATTTGCCATTTGATGGGTGTGAGGACTTGACGCCAACGAGCAAAGGCGCAGTAAAACAGACGCTTGGCAAAATCCGGTAGCGGCTTGGTCACGAATTTTTCGCGTAACCCGCGTGATTTTGGTGAAACTAGCTACCCCGAGCCGTGGCAGTATCACCGCTGGCCCCTGTAAAGGCCTTGGGCAAAAATGGATCTTTCCCAACCGGCAGCGGGTGTTGCCAGGTTACTTATCTTTCCTCTGCGTCTCTGCGTTAGATAATTCTTCAACTACAAACTTCACCCACAGACTCCGCTTGCCCATTTGTCCAATCGGGGTTGTGGCAATAAGAGGCTTTTCGTTACACTTGGGGCTCTCTCGGGAGGAAACACCGGATTCGAGGGACGAAGGAACTTAATCGATGCGGGCGCGGTGGCCCATCCGCGTAAAACTTATTGCCACAGCGGTCATTTTATTGACGATCGTTGGTCTGCTGGCGTTTGCTGCCTTCAGTGGCGCTTACGGCTATCGCCATTTGGTTCGTAGCATTAGCCATCGAGCTGTGGAGATCCCGCAAGCCGGCGAACTGGCGCGACACGTCGACGGAATGCGATTCGTTTTGAGCCAGTCGGTGTCTGTATCACATTGGACCGACGATGTGGCTTACGAGTTGTTGATGCGGGAAAAATTTCGCGAGCATTTGCGTGACGCCCAACTGGCTCTAGATCAGTACCGACAGCTACTGCAGTCCCTGGAACCAGACGATGGCAAGATGGGAGACCTAGGCGAAGAGCTAGCAATCTTAGAGCAGATTGATCAACTACTGAAACAAGTCGAACAGACCGATGGAAACGACGACTGGTTACTGCAGCGTCAAGCGCATGTGGATCGATTGATTCCGCCAGTGGAGAGTGCGGGCGAGTCGGTTCGCCAACTGCAGAGCTACCTGTATTCGCGTCTGCGCGATTTGCAGAGCACGGTGCGCGGCCAGTACCGAACATGGATCGTTTTGTGTTGGGTGTCGTCGTCGGCTGCCGTCGGGCTTTTATTGGCGATGCTGTGGTGGGTGCAACGGTGGGTTTTCCGGCCACTGGCGATCTTAATCCACGGTTCGCGACGCGTTGCTGCCGGCGATTTTAATCACCGGATTTGCGTCGCCACTCAGGACGAAATGGCGGAGCTAGCAGCAGCCATGAACGCCATGACGGAGCGATTTTTGGAAATCCGCGACGACTTGCACCGGCAAGTGCGCGAACGAACCAAGGAAGTTGTGCGGAGCGAACAATTGGCCAGTGTCGGCTTTTTGGCAGCCGGCGTCGCTCATGAAATCAACAACCCAATTGGTGCCATCGCCTTAGCAGCGGATGGGCTCGAGTCGCGATTCGATGAGTGGATTCGACGGGGTTCCATACAGTTGAGCGACGGAGAACTGGCTACGGCACACCGCTACTTGAAATTGATTCAAGAAGAGGCGTTTCGCTGCAAAGAGATTACCGAAGGATTGCTCGACTTCTCTCGTCTGGGACATGTTGAACGCGAACCCACCGACCTAGGTGCGATTGTCCAGAGCGTGGTGGAAATGGTGCAGCACCTGGGAAAATACCGCGCCAAGAATATCCAGTGTCGCTGCACGGCACAAAGCCGCTGCTTGGCTAATCGTCAAGAAATGAAGCAGGTGGTTCTCAACCTTCTGACCAATGCCTTGGATGCTGTCGACGAAAAAGGTACCGTTTGGATCGATGTGCGCGATAATGGCCCGAACGTCGAATTGCGCGTCAGCGACGACGGGTGCGGGATGACCAGCGAAGTATTGGAACATCTGTTCGAACCTTTTTTTACACGCCGCCGAGACGGTCAAGGAACGGGACTGGGGCTGTCGATCACGTATCGCATTATTCAAGACCATGGAGGCCAAATCACGGCGCACAGCGACGGTCCCGGGAAAGGATCCCTGTTTGTGGTTACGTTACCGAAGGTGCAACATGAAACGCTCGTACAAGGACGACGCTCGACAAGCGAATCGACTCCGCGTCTTGTTTGCCGACGATGAGCCGGCTCTGCGAGAACTGATCCGCGACGAATTGCCCCGCATGGGGTACGATGTGACGGTTTGCCCAGACGGAGCCACGGCTACCGCCGAGCTGGAAAAGTCGATGTACGACTGCTTGATTGTTGACCTCGATATGCCCGGCATGTCCGGTTTAGAAGTTATTGCACGCCTCCGGGAAATATCCCCGGACACTGAAGCTGTGGTATTGACGGGCAAGTCTTCGCTTGAATCAGCCATTTCGGCGCTGCGCTACGGAGCCTTTGACTATTTGACCAAACCGTGTCGCTTGATCGAGCTCAAGTCGCTCTTGGAGCGCGTCGCCGAAAAACGTGCGTTGACCAAACGATATCGAGCTGTCAAACGCCAATTAGAGCACGTGACCGGTGGCACGCAGTTGGTCGGATCCAGTCAGGCAATGGCCAAAGTACGTGAGCTCATAGCACGGGTGGCACCGACCCATTCCACCGTATTGATTCGAGGTGAAACTGGGACCGGCAAAGAACTTGTCGCTCGACTCCTCCATGAACAAAGCGATCGCGCCGACGAACCGTTCGTGGCAATCAACTGCGGGGCACTTCCCGAAACGCTCATCGAAAGCGAGCTGTTCGGACACCGCAAGGGAGCGTTTACCGGTGCAGATGATCACCGTGCCGGGTTATTCGAAGTAGCCGACGGGGGAACCGTGTTCCTCGATGAAATTGGTGAATTACCCAAGGGCCTGCAAGCGAAATTGTTGCGTGTCTTGGAAAGTGGTGAGATCCGGCGAGTAGGTGACAATCATTCATTTCGAGTTGATGTACGTGTCATTTGTGCGACCCATCGAAATATTCAGGAGATGGTCGAAGCCGGTGAATTCCGAGAAGACTTGATGTTTCGTATCAATACCTTTGAAATCTGGTTGCCGCCATTACGAGCCCGGTTAGAAGATATCCCCGAATTGGCCGAACACCTCTATCGTCGGTTCCGACCCCAGGCCGCCGCCAACGAGCCCCATTTTACTGCCGAAGCAATTGCCGTCCTTCAAAGTCACTCGTGGCCGGGAAACGTGCGTGAACTGGCCAATGTAATTGAGCATGCCACGATTCTCTGTGATCATCCACCGATTACGCCTGAACACTTGCCGTCGAATTTCAATCTGCATCCCCTGCGCCGCAAGCTGCGTGCGCTCGGTCCGGTAACGCTAGAAGAACTGGAAATGCAGGCGATCTATGAGGCGCTCGAGCGACATCAGGGTAACAAGCCGGCTGCGGCTGAAGAGCTCGGAATCAGCCTTAAAACGTTGTACAATCGACTCAACCAGATGCAAAACCTACGGAAGACAGCCTGATGCTTCTGACGCTGCTATAAGCCGGTGTGCTGTCGAACGAGTTCCCGATAACGATCCGAACCGCGAGTTCCGTTGCGGCTTTCATAAACCCACTGGTTTGCCCGGCGCTTCGACGAAGCCAGCCAGATCCTACCTACAGACGTACAGATCCGCGAAATCGCGCCGCAAAAGCAAATTCTGCCGAACCTCTCAGCGAAACAATCCCGGCGTTGAAGCCAACGATTGGCTCAATCGACATAAGGACGGAACTGCAAAGCCACGCGCAGGGCTTCTATACAAGGGGCAACGAGACTGTAGTTTGAGTGAGCGTTGTTTTGTGGTTCGAGAACCGTTCTTGCCTTCTCGATAGCGGCGCGCGGCCAATCGTTGCTGCGCTTAGTCGTCGTTCCACTCTCTATTCAGTGCGGCGAACTACACCGACCAGCACACCGAGTACCGTAGCATTACGAACGTAGATCGGTGGCATGGAGCTATTGGCGGGCTGCAAACGGATACGGTTCTGTTCTGGGTACCAATACTTGAGGGTAGCTTCTCCTTCGTCCGTTTGCGCTACGACAATCTGTCCCGGGCGTGCCACCGGTTGTTTGCGGATCAGCACATAGTCCCCATCGGCAATTTGTGCTTCGATCATCGAGTCACCTCGCACCCGCAGCACGAATAGGTCAGGGCGGCAGAACAGATCATCGAAGTCGACACGTTCGGCTTGTTCGAAGGCCAATCGCGCTGTTCCCGCAGCCACTTCTCCTACCAGTGGTAAGCCGCGAGTTGCGCGCTGGGCTTCATCGGTAAGCTCAATGGTTCGCGACTTATTCGGCGAGCGCCGGATAAGGCCTTTTTTTTCCAGCGCACGCAAGTGACAGATGACTCCGTTCGGTGATCGGATGCCGAACTGGTCGGCGATTTCACGCACCGTAGGCCCGTAACCGTGGCGGCGAATAAAGTCGTGGATAAAGGCAAAGACGCGCTTTTGTCGCTCCGTCAAAATTCGCCCTTCATTCATCTTGTATCTCCTCTTGTGAGAGCTGGCTCATGTCTTGGCACGACGGAAGCCCGCACTGCCATGCCGCAGACTACCGTACATCCATATCCTAATATACACACGTACAGAAAGCAAGCCCCGGGCAGAAAAAACGGGGGGTAGTTCTCATCGGATCGGCGGGGTTCTACGCTGCACACCACAGGAGTTCGTCGGTAGGAACCGGCAGTCTTCAGCGGTGGTGCGTGGTGCAACGCAACTGTCGTCGAATGAGCGTATGGCACGCCGAACCAAGTTGGCGTTTCGAATGCCCACAGTCGTTCTCGGTAGCATGCGCACAAGGAGCAAGGAGTTATTGAGGGAGGTTAAGTTCGAAAACCTGAGTATTTCCCTGTGCGTCAATTTTGAATATCGCGTTGGCTCGAGGATCAACCACCACCCAAGAGTCCCCAGAGCGCTTGATATCGACTGGATTGACGAACCTTTCGTGTTTAATCCATGCCACGGGGGCCTTTCCGGGTTCGATTTTCCATACCGTGCGGGCGTAGCCATCCACAATCAAGGCATTGCCTTGGTCATCGAGTGCGACGCTATGAGGAAATTCAAACGGGCGACCGGCTACCACGATCTCCACTTGGCCATCGGGGGCTACACGACGCACAGGGTTTTCCACCCGCGATACTACCCAGACACGATCTTCGGAGTCGATCGCCAATCCTGTGGGCGCTTGCAACTCTACCCACTTGACTGCTTCCCCGCCTTCGCCGGGTATTTTCCAGAGGCAGTGGAACTCCAGGTCGGAAACAATCAACTCTCCTTTCTGATTTTGGACGATTCCCATCGGGATACCGAGCGGGCCCAGTTGGTGTTCAGCATCCCAGGGTTGGGCAAGCGGTTGTGGGCGGTTTTCCGTGTCGAAGCGGTAGATTTGTCGCGTGCTACTATCACCAGCCAGCAGTCGTCCGCCTCGGTCCACGGCCAAACAACGCAAAGCATTCAGTGGTGTACGGAATCGCCGCGACCCTTCAAAAAAAAGTTTTACCTGACCGTTTTCCAGCAACCAGACACCTGGCAGATTTCGATCCCCAAGGAATATTCGGCCTTGAGCGTCTACTGCGATGGCTAGCGGATAAAGGGGCCGGCTGGCCAATTGGGCGAAGCTCGGACCGGCAGCAGCGGCGGCGACTAGAACAAAACCAACAGTCAGACACTTAGTCGCCACCGCGCGTACTAAGGGGTACGATGGACCGTTTTTGGCCTTGGTTTTCACAGTCGTCTTCCCTCATGTTGCGTAATGCACTAAGAATCCTCAGTTTAGTCCCCGGCCGCCGATAGGGCAAACGAGCGTCTGGACCTGTTCGAACAGGCGCCGCGTATTGCTCGGTTCCTCCGCTCCTTGGTAACCGGGCGGTATTGTGGCGGATTGTGACCCGGTCGTACAATAGGCAATGGCCTAACGTGTAGCCCTTTGCGAATGGGTGCGATGATGGTAGTGTGGTAGTGCCATCGTTTTTGGGAAGAAAAGCTGGATTTTCCCCACCGTCGGTTGGGGCAAGGAGCGATTGAAGTTACAAACGGGGGATACTATGGCTAAGCCTCATCGCGTTGTCAAGAAAGCCAATCACGGGAAACGTCCGGCCAATCCGAAAGCGCGGCGTGCCAAGCGTTGGAACGTACGCACCTAACAGTCATGGTCTTTCGGAATGCGATGGAGACCAACGTGTGACCGCGCGAGAACCGATTCTAGATGTGGCTCAAATTGATTTGAATCACATCGTGGCGGACATTCAGGAAATCCGCCGCTACAATCCGCAACGTTTTGAGATGGAGCAATTGACGGCGGTAGTCTATGAGGATCCAGAGCGAAAGATCTGTGTAGGCTATAAGGACGTGCGGCCGGACGAGTTCTGGGTGCGAGGCCACATGCCTGGCTTACCGCTGATGCCGGGTGTCATGATGCTGGAAGCTGCCGCCCAATTGTGTGGCTACTTTACCCAGAAGTATGACCTGCTTGGGGCTCAAATGGTCGGTTTTGGCGGCTTGGATGAAGTGCGTTTTCGCGACCCGGTGGTACCGGGCGATCGGCTAGTGATCGTCTGCCAACTGATCAAACTTCGCCGTCACCGAATTATTATCAGCCGCTTCGAGGGGTGGGTGGACAGCCGGCTGGTGGTTGAAGGACAATTAAAGGGAGTACCCATACCGGTTGAAGCTCTTCAAACCGGTGCGCGGTCCTAGGCTGGTCGCGGGCCATCGCAAAGCTATGCGACGCAAATCCTTGCGTGCGATCCGCCAGCAGTTCGATCTGAGTAAGGTCTTGGTGGAGCTAGCCGAACTGCCGCGACCATTGGTCCCGGTTGATTTCTTTGGGGAAGAGCGGCCGGTCGAGCTGGAGATTGGTAGTGGAAAGGGCTTGTTCTTAGCCGAAGCCGCGCGTGAAAGACCCCATCACTGGTTCCTGGGCGTAGAGCTCTCGCTTCGGTACGCCATGTACAGTGCTTTGCGCGTGTGGAAGACCGGGGCTTCCAATGTCCGCGTCATTCACGGCGATGCGCGACGGGTTCTAGGCGAATACTTGCCCGAAGCGGTCATTGCGGTGGTCCACATCTATTTTCCGGATCCGTGGTGGAAGAAGCGCCATCACAAGCGCCGCCTCATGACACCCGAATTTGTTACGCAGGTCGAGCGGGTGTTGGTTCCCGGCGGGCTGTTGCACTTCTGGACCGACGTGGCGGAGTATTTTGCCCTTGGCTGTCAGGCGATTCGCCAAGCCACCGCCATGCACGAAGTACAACAGGTTGACGAATCCAGTAGCAGCTACCGCACGCATTTTGAGCGCCGAACTTTACTGGAAGGTCGACCGGTGTATCGCGCCCGTTTTGTTCGCCTGTGATCAGACCTACCGAACCATACTGCAAGGCGTTATTCCGTTACAGCCAGTGAGTGCTATCTGCACAAGGTTAACCACTTTCCGGGAAGAATCAGCCGCGAGCGACGTGTGTGTCGGACGTGATTCTATGTGACACGTGGTACGAACTTTTTTGGATGTTCAACTCGGGCCGGTCATTTGGCACACTTCGTAGGTGCGTTGTCCGGGCGGAACTAGCCTTTCGTTCAAGGCGATCTGATACAGTCTCTCACCAGCCGGGGTAGGGTACTGGCCTGTAATACAAGCACGGCACAGTGCGGCTTCTTCGATACCGATAGCCCGAGCTACGGCTTCCACGGGCAAATAGCGAAGCGAGTCGGCTCCGAGATCTCGGGCCATTTTGTCTTGGGCTTCACGGGTTAAGCGATTGTTCTCTAAATAGGGTGGGGCAAATAGTTCGCTGACCGTTGACATATCGATCCCGTAAAAACACGGAGCGATAATCGGTGGGCAGGCGACGCGCACGTGTATTTCTCGCGCTTTGCCCACGCTCCGCAGCTTAGCCAGCAGGACACGCATCGTCGTCGAACGCACGATGGAGTCTTCGACGAGGATCACCCGTTTGTTCTCCAGTACCTCGCGCAACGGGACATATTTCAGCGTTGCTTTTTCCAGTCGAGAACTACTCCCCTCAATGAAAGTACGCCCAGCATACCGGTTGCGGATCAGGCCTTCGCGGGAGGGGATCCCTAACTGGAAGGCCATGGCGTCAGCCGCAGCTTTGCTGGTGTCCGGTACGGGCACGACAATGGTCTGGTCGTCCAAGGGGAAAAGCCGTTCTTTGAGTTCAAGGCGAGCCAACTCGACGCCGAGAGCCGTTCGCGACAGATAGACGCTCCGTTCGTCAAGCGTACTGGCGACGTTAGCAAAATAGATCCACTCGAAAAAGCAATGTGCTCGCCGACGCGACTCGGCGAACCGCTCAATACTCACGCCACCATCGGCGATGATGATCGCCGTTCCTGGTTCTACGGAACGAATATTCTCTGGACGGATACCCAGGTTCAGCAGGGCGACGCTTTCGCTTGCGGCCACGAAAAGCGGTCCCTCAACGGCGTAACAGAGCGGTTTGATGCCGAGCGGATCGCGTGCCAGGAGCATGGTACCTTGCGCGGTGAGCAGAGCGAGGCTATAGGCGCCGTCGAAGCGCTGACCGACGCGGCTCATCACCTGGACCAGCGTGGGACGGCGATCTCCGGCTAATTCACGGCAGATTTCATGCACGATAATTTCTGTGTCATTTTGCCGCACCAAATGATGGTCGGCTTCGCGCAAGATACGCTCGCGCAGTTCTGGATAGTTCGCCAACTGCCCGTTAAATGCGAAGCTGAACCACTTGCGTTTTTCGATGTGCGGTCGCTCGTACGGTTGGGCGTAGTTGCGGTCCTCCTGACCACAGGTTGCGTAACGCACGTGGCCGATTCCCGCAGGCCCGGCCAGGCGCCGCATGAGACTTTCACTTTTACCGCTATGCGACAAGCGAAACACTTCGGTGACCGTGCCGACATCTTTGTAGGTGTCGATTAGCAGTTGTCGGTTCGGATTATATGTCGAAATCCCGGCTGCTAATTGCCCGCGATTCTGAATGTCCAGGAGCATGCGCGGCAACAGCCGCGTGGCTTGTGTCGGATCGGCCATCGGACAGTGCGGACTGACCTGCTGGCCCGGAAGATGGTAAACTGCAGCAATGCCGCATGCGTGTCGAAGTTCACTCATGGAACCACAGAACTTTCCCGCGCAGTGAAGGTAGGGTCCGGCTGTATCCCAGCAGCCTCCCCATGACCGCTACCTTTACCGAGTGTCGTAGGCGGCGCGGGGAATTGCAAGTGGACTATACAGTCGTAGGGGTGGGGATGGGCAATTCAGGAAAAACCGACTTGGTGCGCCAGGAGATCGCTGCATCGGCTCGCCTAATCGTTGTCAAAGTTGGCACTCGTGTGATAACGGGGCTCGATGGCCGGTTGGATCACGATCAAGTCTCTCGCTTGGCGGAACAACTGTGTGCGCTGCGGGCCCAGCGCCGACAGGTGGTGTTGGTAAGCTCCGGCGCGGTGGGAGCGGGTTTAGGTCAGTTGGGACTGACCCGCCGCCCGACGGACCTAGCCCACTTGCAAGCCGTCGCTGCCGTGGGGCAGGCTCGGCTTATCGAAGCGTACGACAGCGTGTTGCGTCACTTTGGCGTCGTGTCGGCTCAAGTACTCCTGACGGCGGATGACTTGGACCACCGCACACGTTATCTGAATGTGCGCAATACGCTCTGGTGCTTGTTAGAGTATGGAGCGCTGCCCATTATCAATGAAAACGATACGGTGGCTGTTGATGAACTGATGCTGACCTTCGGAGACAACGACGCCCTTGCCGCTCGTGTCACCAACCTACTGCGTGCTCCACTGCTTGTAATCTTGTCCGATGTGGCCGGGCTGTATGATGGACATCCGCGTCGACCTGGAGCGCGTTTAGTCGACGTTGTATGGAAGATCGATCGTACGGTGGAACAGTGGGTATCGGACGGCCGCAGCCAATGGACGCGAGGCGGGATGGCGAGCAAATTGCGGGCCGCCAAGATCGTGACGGCTGCCGGTGAAAACGTGATCATTGCCGGCGGCCGCGAACCGGATGTACTGCTGCGCATCGCTCGTGGCGAAGCGGTAGGCACATTGTTCGTAGCACAAGGTAAATCGGTAGATCCCCGGAGGAGATGGATCGGTTTTGCAGCACGTCCGCGAGGGGCCATCGTAGCCGATGCCGGAGCCTGTCGAGCTATCATACGGCAGGGCCGTAGCCTCCTGCCCATCGGTGTCGTGGCGGTCGAAGGACAGTTTCGCAAGGGGGATGTCGTGTCGGTGTGTGATCCGCAAGGAAAGGAGATCGCACGCGGCTTAACGAACTACGCATCCGACGAAGTGCAGAAGATCCGAGGTCTGCGTAGCCAACGTATCGCCGAAGTGCTCGGCCATCGCCCCTACGAAGAGTTGATCCATCGCGATAATCTGGTGATATTGCCGGAAGAAGAGCTGGAATCGTCCAAGCCATGACCCTTTTTTAAGCAGACAACACCATGGAAGCATCCAAGCACAAAGCCACGCGCGATCGTATGGAATCATTCCGTCGAGTACCCGGAACGCGTGTACCGACGTATGTTTTCCAAAGCGGCAAGACATTGGCACGCTATGTAGCGCAACAAATCGCCCAAGTTATCCGGGACCGCAACGCTCTGGGACAGAACGCAGTTTTAGGCCTCCCGACCGGTTCGACCCCGATCGGAGTCTATCGAGAACTAATCCGTATGTATCGGGCGGGGGAATTAGACTTTTCGCGTGTCGTAACGTTCAACCTGGATGAATACTACGGATTGGGTCCTGATTGTTTGCAGAGCTATCACCGCTGGATGCATGAACAGTTTTTCCGGCATGTCAACATACCACCACAAAACATCCATATTCCCGATGGTCTGACGCCGATTGATCGACTGGAAACATATTGTCGTGAATATGAGGCGATGATCCAGCAAGCAGGTGGTATTGACCTGATGCTCCTGGGCATCGGCACGAACGGTCACATTGGGTTCAACGAACCCTTTAGCCAGCGTTATAGTCGAACCCGTCTGTGCACGCTCGATCCTGTCACCCGACGCAATGCGGCGAGCGATTTTTTCGGTGAACAAAATGTTCCCCAACAGGCAATCACGATGGGCTTGGCCACGATCTTGGATGCTCGCAAGATCATTCTGATGGCGATGGGTGAGCACAAAGCCGCTATTATCAAGGAGACGTGCGAATCTCCCGTAACCCCTCGCGTGCCCGCCAGCTATCTGCAAGAACACCCTGATGCGGCGGTGTATGTGGATGCAGCAGCCGGTAGGGATCTCACTGCCTGTGCCACACCCTGGCTGCTGGAAAGCGTCGCTTGGAATGACTATTGGATCAAACGGGCTGTGCTGTGGCTGGCCGAACAAACTGGCAAGGCGCTACTCAAGTTGGATGACGATGATTTTCGTAACCACAATTTGCATCAACTCCTGCGCCACCATGGCCCGGCTGAAAAGTTGGCCCATCAAGTGTTCCGTTGGATGATGAACACCATCGAATACCATCCAGCCGGTCGCGCTCGTAAACGTATCCTCTGCTTCAGCCCCCACCCGGACGATGATGTCATCAGCATGGGCGGAACATTGATTCGTTTGGTGGCCGACGGACATGAAGTCCACGTTGCCTATATGACCAGTGGTAATATTGCGGTTTTCGATCACGATGCGCGGCGAGTAGCCGATCTGGTGGTCGAATACAATCGGTTGTTTGGCATCGATGCGCAACGATCCACGGAAGTATATCGTGCCGTCGACGAATGGCTGGCTCGTAAAAAACCCGGCGATCCCGATGATGAAGCCGTGCAAAAGGTCAAGAGCTTGATTCGCTGGAGCGAGGCGAAAGCGGCAGCCGCAGTTGTTGGCTGTCGGGAAGAAAACCTGCATTTCTTAGATCTGCCGTTTTACCGCACGGGCACGGTCGACAAAAAACCCATTGGTGAGGAGGACATCCAAATCCTCGTGGACCTGCTACGAAAAATCGTCCCCGATCAAGTGTATGTCGCCGGTGACCTGTCCGATCCGCATGGAACTCATCGACTTTGCGCTGAGGCTGTTTTTGAAGCCTTGGTACGGCTTGAAAGGCAAATGGCCGTTCAGCCGGAGGTGCTGCTGTATCGCGGTGCTTGGCAGGAGTACGAGTTGTACGAGATCGACATAGCGGTGCCGCTTAGCCCGCAGGATATCGAGACCAAGCGCCAAGCGATTTTCATGCATGAAAGCCAGAAAGATGAGGCGCTCTTTCCTGGAAATGATCCGCGAGAATTTTGGCAACGTGCCGAGGATCGCAATCGTGCCACAGCCGAGCGGTTCAATCGGATCGGCCTGCCCGAATACTATGCAATGGAAGCCTTCGTGCGATGGGACGGCTTACCGCTATAATTTCCCCGATTTAACACGACTTGAGACGCCTGAGGATGAAAAAGCGATGTAACGCAATGGCGCAAAGGCGCAGAAGCGCAAGAATAAACGTGTGGTTTGCATCGTTGTGCTGTTGCGCTTCGATAGATAGGTTGGCATGGTGCGACTGTTTTCGCGTGTGCGGGACGTCACGTGCTTCTTATCGAGAATCGCTCGCTTACCAGCACAAGGGGCAGGGTCGAACGGCCTGCCAATGCAGGGAACCCGCAGCGACCCGTGCCCGAATTGCGCTCGGCGGGTCAGGCTGGCAGATGGCTTAAGCGAGCTAGAGCATCGAGCAGCCGGGCCGCTTTTTGCGAATCGATTGCTTCGGCGGCTTGCATTGCCCCTTCCGCCAAACTTCTTGCACGGCCACAGACCCAAAGAGCCGCTGCAGCATTTGCAATCACTACATCGCGAGCAGGTCCCGGATGGCCGGACAAGACTCGGCGAATGACCCGGGCACTCTCGGTGACAGTCTCTACGCGTAAAGCCGCAATCGGATGACGTTGCAGCCCAAAATCTTCCGGTGCCCAAAAGCGTTTACTGACCTTGTCGGGGGAGACAACCGTCACGTCGGTCAGGGTCGTTATCGTCACTTCATCTAAGCCGTCTTGTCCCGTAACGACTGCGGCATGATGCGTTCCGAGCAATCGCAGAGCACCAGCGAGTTTTTCGTGGTACTCGTGGCATCCTGCGCCCAGTAACTGGTGACGGGCTCCGGCAGGGTTGGCCAATGGGCCGAGTAAGTTGAAAACGGTAGGTACCCCAAGCGATTGCCGAACTGCCGCCACATGTTTCATAGCCGGGTGCAGTTGTTGTGCAAAACAGAAGCACAATCCCAATTCGTCCAGACAACGAGTCACTACACTGACCGGTGCATCGACTCGGACACCCAGCTCGGTCAGCACATCGGCTGAGCCACTGCTGCTGGTGACCTTGCGATTGCCATGCTTGGCTACAGCAGCTCCCGCACCGGCCGCAACGATGGCTGCGGCTGTGCTGATGTTGAACGTACGCTGGGCATCGCCACCGGTACCGCAGGTGTCCAACACATCCGTGCGCGCGGTGGGGATGGCGATCATATGTTCCCGTAATGCGGCAGCTGCCGCAGCCAATTCGGTAACCGTTTCGCCCTTGGCTCGAAGTGCCAGCAAAAATTCTCCGGCCAATTCGGGATTGCATCCACCTTGCATCAAAATGTTTACGGCGTCCTTCATCTGGTGGAAATCTAGATCCTTGCCCTCTCTTAAGAGTGCTACTACCTCTTTTAATTCCATGTTGCCAACTCCCGTCGGCTCAATACGTCTGGATCCATCTACAGCACTACGATGTCGAAGCGCGATGCTGTGCAGCGTACTTGTTTTTTATGTTCTCGGCGAGACTACATACTTTATTCGGATCCGGCTAGGGCGTTAGTGGGCAAGCCGGCGTGCCCGCACGGACACGGATTGCTCTTGATTATAGTGATCAAAGTATCCTGGCCTGAAAAAGTTTTCCCCAATGCTAGCCCTACATTTTTTGAGAAACGAACCCTTGTCTGAAATGTTTTACGGGGAGGGATTACCGAATGGCCGAATGATACTTGCTGGTCGCAAAGCTAGTAGTGTGGTTAAGTTACTGGGGACAAGCACTGCTCACGTTATCAAGCACGCGTTGGTGACTTTGGCTAAAAAAGTAATCGCTTCACGATCAGACACAAGCAGCTTTCTCTGTCACTTGGAGCCATAGTCGAGCAACGAGCCATTCGCTGTCTAGCCACCGCTGGGGATTCTGGGACAAGCTGCCTCTCGATCGACGAATGGGCTTGCTATGCCACAGCACATCCGATCGAACCGTCACCAGATGCTGGGGCCGGTGGTGTTTGGGAATCCAGGGTTCGGTCTGCCGCAACTGTGGCTTGGCTGGGGTCAATCCGTGCGGTATCCTACATACGGAGTCGGTGCAAAGCGTTGCGTACCGCCACGAGTGATCGTAGGAAGACTCATTTAGGGCAACGAGCGGCCCATTGGATTATGCCACAAAAAGTACTTATCGACTGTTCGCCCGGCATCGACGATGCGATTGCATTGGCCATTGCGCTTTTCGATCCGAAAGTGGAGATCGTCGCCGTGACGGCGGTCGAAGGGTGCGCGTCGGCTCGGCAAGCTACGGACAACGTGCAAGCCTGGATTGAGTTGTTGGATCCTCCGCGCTTGCCGCGCTTAGGCTCTGCCACGGCGCGCGAGGAAGCTCCTTGCTGGCCCTGGCGCCATCTGTTGGGTTCCGATGGACTGGCGGACTTGAAATTGCGGCAAGTGAGTCGACACCGGGAACATCCTTCGGAGAAAGTAATCTACGATGAAATCTACTCCTCGCCGGACGATACAACACTCTTGACGCTAGGACCTCTGACGAACGTCGCGCGCGCTTTCCAGCGCGATCCGGAATTGGTGCGCCGGTTAGGAAGGCTCGTAGTCGCTGGTGGGTCATTCACCGCCGTGGGGGACGTTACACCGGTCGCGGAGTCGAATATCTATTGCGATCCGCCGGCAGCACGAATCGTCCTCCGATCTCCCTGTAGTAAAACGCTTGTGCCATTGGAAGTAGCCCGCCGAGTCCCGATCTATCTTGACATTTTGGACTGCTTGCCGTCCGATGGCTCGGCTAGCACCGATGCCGTGAGAAAAATTATCTCGCACTATTTCCGTATGTATCATCAGCACTTCGGCTGGGAGCACATCCTTTTGCCGAGAACGGTTGCCCTGGTTTTCTTGTTGCGCCCCGAGCTATTTGAAGTGCGGGCTATGGCTGGTGATGTAGAATTACACGGCGAATTGACAACAGGCCAAACGGTGTTCGATCGCCGTAATACCGCTGCTTGGCAAAACAATATGGAAGTAGTCGTCGACCTATGTTCGGCAGAAGCGGTCCGTGAGGTCATTCGCTCGGGCCTATTACGGCTTATTTGACCACGAGTTGGTTTGGCGTGTTGTGGTAAGCTGCTAGATAACGTGCACGTCATACGCTTCATTGCGCGGCGCAGTAAAGGCAGACGCCATCCAAAACCTCCGGTGAGAATGGCCGTCCATAGAAATCGTGTTAAAGGTAATCTTGCCGCGCAGAGTTTATCCTCGCTTATCTGTTTCCATTCATTGTACGGTAACCTTGTGCCGATAATCGAAAACGCTTCGAAAGCGCAATACTTAAGGAACCTCTGCATAATTCGCCCGTATTGTACGGAACCTTTTAACAAGTCG
>CAYRMD010000098.1:0-16346 GCA_964425225.1 uncultured Pirellulaceae bacterium
ATCCATCGAGCCAATACGCTCGTTTACCGCCAGTTGATCAGACGTTCCTTAAATTGACTTCACGCGGACCGCGGCTTTCCATGTTTGAGGAAGTACTCATCTCGCTGCCCCTGTTCGACACCATTCGTGGACCGGCCAAGCGTTGGCACAAGCGCAGCCATCCTGGAGTCACGCCCATCACCCGCCAACTCCTTAGCAATCGGAACGACTGACTTCGTATCAAGACGCGAACATGGAAGCTGAGTTGACTTGCTAAGCGCCGCTCTCTTACGGTCGCGATTTGTTGATCTAACGCAAAAGTGCAAAGGCGCGAAGGCGCAGCGGTGCAAGGAAAACGAACTAAGCAAATCCATCGGCTCCCTGCACCGCAGCGACTTGGCGTTATTTACCGCAGTAAAGCGCCGCTTTCTTACGGCCGCAGCTCTGTTGGGTGGGGTCGCTTGGTGGCAGACGGTTTGTGCCGTTCCCTCACGGTCGCGGCTCGGTTCTTGTATACATCTCCGCTGTACGTGGCACCGCGTCATCGCGCCCGTCAAGGAACGGGTCGCGGCCAACGCGAAACATTGATTTCATCGACGCGCATGCACAATCCTGGTTCTAGGCGTTTGGAGGCTGGCGGAACATGCGGATACGGCATGCCATATCCTCATCAAATGCGATCCGATTCGACTAGATCCTTCGACAGATGGCGAAAGCACGTGGGCACACTCGCTACACGGATCGGTGCAATCTCCGCCTAATCGCGCAATACCTCGTCGGCTTCTTCCAATGCTTTATTGGTGCTTTCCGGATCCACCTCGCGGCATGTTGCAACCAACTGCATTAAAATCTGCTGAAGTTCATCGCGCCATTGCTCCAAAGGCGTGTCGGCAGGTGGGATTTGTTGGAATTCGTAGATTAACAGAATGAGCCGCAGAAGGTGGCGAAACACAATGCCCTCTTGTTTCTGCAAGCCACGACTGGTGATGAATTTGTTGAAGTTACCTCCGTATTCGAGCAGAGCACCTGTGGCCCAGACCGGACGAATGGAAACATCTTGAACTTCCGGGTAATCGTATTGGAACAAGAGCCACAGCTTTTCGGGGAGTGAGAGAATCCGCGGCGGTGGCTCTTCGAATCGACCTCGAGTCCGCGGTTGCGTTTCGCGCTTGTCCTGGTCACCCACTAGTGTTAGTTGTTCGGCAGTAGCCAGTCCCAGTTGAAGAAGGAGTGGATCCAAACGCGTGGTAGCCAAAGAACCGGGTGGCATCTGTTCGTAGGGGGGAATTGCCAACACGGGAACAAGACTCGAGGGAATATCCAGTACACTTTCCCACGCAAGCAGACGCTCGGAACTATCGCCGGCACCTAAGTGTTGTGCGAGGAAAAGACCGTAAACTGGGTTAACGCTGCGCAGTTGCATTAAGAGCGGTAATCGGTCTGTGGGATAAGCCCATTGTGGACGGTACGCAGTGGCAGTAGCAGCCTCGATCGCAGTGCCGATTGGCGGTGGGGGCTCCAGTTGCACGTACCCAGCGCGATGCAGCACTAATAGCATGCGTTCGACATACTGCTGCTGTTCCAGGAGTTCTTTAGCCGGCAATAACCGCTGTGCGATCAAGGTTCGTACGCGATCCACGTCAGGTGATGCTTCCAACAGGTACGCTAACATCCGCCAGGGAAGCCGGCCCCGGCTGCGGAGTTTTCGTGGCGGCGCGGCACAGAGTCTCTCAAAATGCGACTTTTCCCAATACTGTTCGGTGCTGCGGCGCCGCGGCCGCTTGCGCTCTAAGGCCTTCTTGGCTCGCAATAACTGCGGATCCTGAGTGTCTGCCGGAATCTGATCGTACTTCTGCTTCCACCGCAGGTAATGCACGTCGTCTTCATGGGCCAGCGCAATGACGTACCCGCGCCGATCATATTGTGGCCTTCCGGCACGCCCGAACATCTGATGAGCAGTGCTGGAATCCAATAATTTCTTGTCACCATGTGGGCCCTTGACCAGCGTGGGCAATACGACGCTCCGTGCCGGCAGATTCACTCCGGCTGCCAAGGTCTCCGTACAAACCGTCACGGCCAACAATTTCTCTTGGAACAAACGTTCCACTAAACGGCGATATTTTCCTAACACGCCGGCGTGGTGCACTCCCACACCGCGCAATAATAATTGTTTGAGTTTCGGGCCAGCCCCTTTCGAAAGGTCAACCGATTCCAACACGCGAGCGATCTGTTCTTGTCGACCGTCCAGGAGCAGGCGCCGGCCTTTTAACCGATCGGCGATCACCCAACATTCTTCACGGTTAAAACAAAAGACGAGGGCCGGAGTCAGGCGGTTCGGTTCTTCACCCTGGGCCATGTGTTCAATTTGCTCGTCGAGTAATTGGTCGTCCACCCAATGGTAGACCAGAGGTACCCGACGCTCACTACTTACAACCAATTCCAAGGACCGATGGTGCTGCACGCGTAGCCATTGTGAGAATTCATATACATTGCCCACGGTTGCTGAAAGTAAGAGTAAACGAACATGCGGGGGTAACAAGCCGAGCGTGAACTCCCAAACAATTCCTCTTTCCGGGTCATTAAAACTGTGGAATTCATCCATGACCACCGCCGTCACGTCCTCCCATCGAAACAAATCACGGTGCAATAATCGGTTCAATAAGATCTCAGCCACCACCACTAAGATGCTCGCCTGAGGATTCACGCGACGGTGTCCCGTGACTAAACCGATTCGCGCCGGATCAAAGCCCCAGCGCGCTGCGGTTATTTGCAGCTCGGTATATTTCTGCTCGGTCAAGGCAATTAAGGGCGTCGTGTAATACAGCATTTTCCCGGTGCGCAATGCTTCGAAAACAGCCGCTTCTGCGATGAGTGTTTTGCCGGTGCCCGTGGGAGCGCTAACCAGAACGCCTTGATCCGACGTGAACCAAGCTAACAAGGCCTCTTCCTGCATGGGATAGGGTTCGACCAGCAACTGAGAAAAGTATTCGTGAGCGATCTGGTCGCGAGTGAGGCTCATTGCTATATCAGGTTCGTTGTACCCCGAAACATATCCGTTGCGTCAGCAGGAACCTTTCCGTCATGTCGGCAGGAACCGATCACCGAAATTGCCCGCTTAGTAGCTTCAGGTCATGGGCTACGATCCTGAGGGCGGATCGCATATTCAATTCGCCCCCCGATCATTGTCGACTCGATGCGAGCTTGGCGGAGCTTTTCCTCCGGTGCTTCCAGCAAGTTTTCAGAAACAACCACTAGATCGGCCCATGCACCCGGTCTCAAGATGCCTTTTCGATCTTCCTCGAAAGCAGCAAATGCGGCGTCACGTGTATACGAGCGAAGGGCCTGAAGCCGGTTCATGGCCTGTTCTGGGAAAAATGGCTCGCCATTGGACATGCGGCGTGTAATCGCCGCCAAGTAATTGCCGATCGGGTCGATCGGCTCGACGGGAACATCCGTACCGTTGGCTATGCGAGCGCCGTGCTTTAACAGGCTGGCCCAAGCATAGGCTCCCTCAGCAGCCCGGCGCCAACCGAGGCGCTCCACGACGAACGGTCCATCCGAAACCGCATGTACCGCTTGCATGGAAGCAATGATTCCCAGACGTCCAAAACGCGGAATATCGTCCGGGTGCAGGTGCTGAGCATGTTCGATGCGCCAACGCAGCTCTGCCCCTTTACCCGAAGCAGTCATCAGCTCCTCAAATACATCCAGCACCTCACGATTAGCGCGGTCTCCGATGGCGTGCACACAGAGCTGGTAGTCGTGCTTCAGAGCTAGGTGGGCGGTACGGCGTAGTACATCCATCGGCGTCACTACGTTACCCAGCTCGCCCGGCATGTCGTCATACGGCGCTAACATCCACGCACCATGGGTACCCAAGGCTCCGTCCGCAATTCGTTTGATCGCTCGAACCGTCAACCGTCCTCCGCCATAATCCACCATACGTAGCCAGGCCAAATGAGGCTCCAATCGTTCGTTACTTTCGTTCAGCATCACATAAAGCCGAATACGCAATCGGTCTTGGTCTACTGCCTCACGGAAAAGCTCTACGTCCTCCAGCGACGAGCCTGCATCGTGAAAGCTGGTTACCCCGAAGCGCAGACACTCCTCTTGCGCCAATTCTAAAGCGCGTAAACGTTCCGACTTCTTTTCGGATTCGGGACGCTCTTGTTTCCAACGTTCATAGGCTCGATAAATCAAGCGCATGGCGTTTTCGCGAAAGACTCCGGTTGGCGCACCGTCTGGCTTGCGCAGTATCAGGCCGCCGGGAACGTCTGCTGTCTGCGCCGTAACTCCCGCTCGCTGCATCGCGTATTGATTTGCCAATACCATATGGCCCGTGGCATGGACCAGTAATACCGGATGGTCGGGCACGGCAATACTCAACGCATCGTGAACCGGATAACCAGCTACGGCATCAGCAGGCAACGAAGTCCATTTCTCTTGGTGCCATCCGCGTCCCACAATCCACTGCCCAGGGGCCTTGTTTTTTGCTGCGCCCGCCACACGCCGCACTAATTCCTGCCAATCCGCGACCCCGCTGACGTCAACCTGAAGTCGACTCTCACCAAGACTTAAAAAATGGCCATGGCAATCAATAAAACCTGGCATCAAGAAACGACCATCCAAATCAATACGCCGCGTATGACTTCTTGCCAATTTGAGGATCTCTTCGTCCCTGCCAACCGCTAAGATTCGCTCTCCCGAGATAGCCACAGCCGTGGCAGGTGAAGCGGCATCATCCAGAGTGGCAACAAATCCACCGTAAAACACCACATCCGCCGTTTGCGCCATAGCCAGCGTACCAATTATAAAAACGAGCCAAATCCCGGCGATGCACGTTTGACCGATCCATTGAGTAACACACCGCCCGTTCAAAACGACGTTAGATGCCATCTGCGTGAGGGAATCGAATTGCATTTCCGGTTGAAAATCGAACCGGCTAGTCGCCGGCTTCCATATCATCAGTGAGTCGGAAGGCACGACACAACCCAGAGGCGAGCGACTGGCGATGTGTCCTCGTGTCTGTCCAACCCACGTTGATGGCTCCCGATGATCGTTATAACGTATCGCGCCTGAGCGCATCGGATAACGCGACTTCTGTCGCCACTTTTTAGCGAACGCACACATTGTTGCGCCCATTAGCTCTCCGCGCCTGGTTTAGGAACGTGGTTCTTTCATCGATCGAAACCGTCTCCGACTCACCCGAAACGGCATTCTTTGTCAATCTATGGCCGGTCGCAATCCATCACGCTGGGAAATCAACTCCGTGGAGTCCCACGTACCACTGGTAAGAAGGTTTTCCACAGGCGCTGTAAAACACCTCTCGCCAGTGGAACTCCTCCGCCACCCTTAACGCTCTTAGCCATCATGTGTTTGCCGTTTGTGTAGCTCGACCGGAACACTCACGACCGGATTGTCGATCACGACTACAAGCAACAGCAGCTCAGCCTTTGGGCTTAACGGAGTTCGATCCGAAACGTTCCGCGAATCAAGCAATCAGTCGCGACTAACCACCCCCAACGGGTGGCAGAACCACTAGCTCGTCGCCTTCGTTCAAGGTGACGTTTCGGTCTCGTACCCATTGTCCATTGATGGTGCAGGTCTGGACCAACGACGCTGGAATTTGGAGTTGTTCAAGGACCGATGCCACCGTGGCATTCTGCGGCACATCTAACCGCCCGTCCGGAGGAGATTTTTCTTTTAGGACTCCCATGAGCTTTACACGGATGTGCATTTTCAGCCTCACGAAGTCGCATGTCGCGTCGAGACATAAGCCTGGTGGGAACTGCCGATCGGAGCACGAGCTTCACCAGCCGGTTGATAACGGCGGGGACGGGACGGGCTGCCCAGCAGTGTGCTCTGGAGCAAGCGTTGGGGCACACCCGCGCCAACGAAGGCACGGCGTATATCGAACGGGTTCTTTTCTAAATAGTGCTTCCAGATGCCGAGCGGCACTTGCGTTTGAATCATTCCCTTGACCATACCCACATCCGTAAGCATACCCATGTCTTCGGCGCGCCCGATGAAAATGGCGCCCACGACGCGGTCCTTTTCCCAAACCAGCTTTCGATAAATCTTGTCTTGGGGGTTATGGATCACCACAGCATGGGCGGCGCCGGAGTCCCACCGTCCGAAACTCGCCGTCTGTAAACCGCACACGTCGACAATATTCATGGCGAGACTACCGGAGTACCGTACAGGCTTACCTGCCATGTTAGCCCCAGCAATCCTTCCGTGATCCACGGCAGTTGGTTGAATCGCGTGAATAGCACGGTCCGAAGAACCCAGCACGGGACCTTGAGCAACATCTCCCCCGGCGTAAACAAAAGGTACGCTAGTCTGCATGCGGTCGTCTACTAAAATACCCTGGTCAATTTCTAGGCCGGCTGAACGAGCCAGTTCGACATTGGGTTGAATGCCGACCGCTAACACGACGAGGTCCGCGACTAAATTCCTACCATTGGCCAAACAGACTTGTTTGGTACCATCGGACAGCGGTTCAATTCGCGTCACCACCGTACCGGTATGCACTTCGACTTGCTTTTCACGGAGCCACTGCTCGACGATATGTGCAGCCAGGGGATCGAGCATACGCGGGAGAACTTGGCTTTCGCGCTCTACGACCGCTAGACGACAACCGCGCTTATGGAGCGCATTAAGAACGATAAATCCGATAAACCCAGCTCCTACCAGGACCACCCGCGGATTGCTATGTGCCTCCAGCACCGGAATGGCCTGAGAGGCATGGGCCAAAGTCCACATCGGCACTACGCCTGGCAAATCGACTCCCGGCAAATCGGGGCGTAGCGGACGGGCTCCGGTTGCCAAAAGCAAGTTGTCGAAGTTGATAGCCTCACCATCATCGAGTCGGACACGCTTGGCGTCAACGTCCAGCTCGACGACACGCCGCCCGAACCGCGTTTCGACCGCTAAGCGTGCAAAATACGCGTCGTCTCCGGTATACGTATGTTCGCGGGTAATTTTTCCTGCTAACCAATAGGGGAGCGCCATTCGCGAATGAGCCGGTTCGTCGCTGATTAAGATGACGCGCGCCCCAGCGTTGTCCAATTGCCGAACCGTTTCCGCCGCATTCGTTGCCGCCGGACCGCCCCCGACGATCACATGCACAGGCATCAGGAATGCTCCTTGTCTTAGCCTCAATGCGTGATTGCAAACGCTAACGGCTTTTAGCTGCGAACCCCTACTCAGATGTTGGCCAAACCGAGTTCTGCCAGTTTTTCAGGTGTTGGAATTCCGTCCGATGTCCATCCTCGTTCTCGATAATAATCGTCCAACATCTTATCCAATTGCACAACCACACCTCGCGAAGGACCGCTGGTGTGGGGTTCTTTGAGAAGTCGTTGGGGAAGCGAGTCGTCTGCCCGCGTAAACCCGGCTTTCAAATTCCATAAGCGTTCCAAATTCCAGGTACGTTCCCCAATGCGGACAAAATCTTCGACCGTATACGGCACTCCGGTAGCCGCGGCCGTACACGGCACGAACGTTTCCAGCGGCCCTCCCGCCGCACCGACGAACAGACAAATACCTGTCGCGTCGTGGGCTGTGCTGCGGTTCTGCTCTTTGACCACCCACGCCGCCTTACCCTCGGGTGTGTGCGGATCGTACTCACCGCTCGTTTCAATAGCCGGAGTCCAGGCCCGTAAATGGCAGGCTCCCCGGTTGCACGTGGCATATGCCACGCCCATCCCTTGAAAACCTCGCGGATCGTAAGCTGGAAACTCCTGGCCCTTGGAACCCATGAAAACTTCGGGCTGTCCGAATTTTTCTCCCAGCCGTTTAGCACCCTCAGCTAACTCGTCGCCAAACCCTTCACGATATCCGGTGGCCTCGACCATACGTACCAGAGCTTCGGCGGAACCGAATTCTAAAGGCAGTTCTACTTGGCCATCCGACAGGACACCGCGCTGATACAACTCCATTGCAGCCGCCAAGGTAGCCCCCATCGAGATGGGATCCATACCCAGATCGTTACACAGCCAATTGGCTTTTAGTACGGCATCCAGATCCCCAACTCCGGTGTCGGCTCCCAAAGCCCAGGCCCCTTCATATTCGGGACCTTCCCCAGCGATGCGCCAATTGCGCGGGTGCGTGTTGACAAGATATTTATCGGCCCCATCCCCCAGACGCGTAACACGTCCACAGGCTATGGTACAGGCAAAACAGGCTTTATTGGCCACCAGGCGCGTAGCGCGAATCGAGTTGCCATTCAGTTTTTCGTAGTGTTCGAATTGACCCTGCTGGAAGTTTCGCGTTGGCAATCCGCCAAAAGCTTGTGTCAAGTCTATGGTGGCTGCTGTACCCAACTCGGCAAAAGAACGCCGCCCCGGATGATATTCCATTGCCGCGCGCATTTGCCATACGGCTCGCATAAACCCCTCGGGATCCGCGATACGGATCCCTCCTGTACCACGAACGGCAATGGCTTTTAGATTTTTTGAGCCCATGACCGCGCCGACACCACTTCGGCCGGCGGCTCGATGTTTGTCGTTCATAATACAAGCAAAACGCACCAATCGCTCACCAGCAGGCCCTATAAGGGCTATGCGCAAACCCGGTATTCCCAGCTCGCGACGCAAACCATCTTCCGTTTCAGAAACGGTTTTTCCCCAGTACGAGCGCGCATCACGAATTTCGACATGATCGTCATAAATGAACAAATACGACGGCCGCGGCGCTTTGCCCTCGAGAATCAACAAGTCATAACCCGCAAAGCGCAGTTCCGGCCCCCAGTGACCTCCAGAGTTCGATGTGGTAATGGCACCGGTCAAATAGCCTTTGGTGACGACCATGTATCGAGCACCGCAGGGGACCGGAGTGCCGGTCAACGGACCGCAGGCGAAGATCAACTTGTTCTCAGGTGACAGGGGATCGACACGTGGATCGACCTCTTCGTAAAGATAGCGAGCTCCCAGCCCGCGCCCACCGATATAATCGCGGCACCACTGCTCCTGCAGCGGTTCGATGCGCCACGTGCCCCGCGATAGATCCACTCGCAACAATTTGCCTGTCCAGCCGTACATAAAACGCTCCTTCTTCAAGAAGCGGCAACGCTCTGTGAATCATCCGGCATGTGCATCAACCAAATTCCGAGTGATCTTGTCACTCCAAGGAAGAAACCAACTTCCCGTTTGGTCGATCTCCAGAAATTCGATGGCCTTTGTCGGACAGCTCACCGCGCAGGCCGGTTCTCCACCGCACAAATGACACTTAGCAGCCAAATCGGTTTTGGGTGTGGTGAATACGGTGCCAAACGGACATGCGATTGTGCACAAATGGCATCCGATGCAGTGACGCTCAAGTACAACTTTGGCACCTGTCCTGGGGTCGACAGAGATGGCATTGACCGGGCAGGCCGTCATACACCAGGCTTCGTCACACTGCAGGCACGTATAGGGAGCATAGCTTGCCTCTTCATCGAAGATATTCACCCGGATCAAGCTCCGTGACGGTTGGAAGGTACCCGTTTGCACCCACGAACACGCCAATTCGCACTGCATGCAACCGGTACAGCGGTCGGGCACGATCGACAATACCTTGGCCATCGAAAACTCCCTCAATACGCCAGCACCATGCTTTGTACACTATGGCTGAGGATAACAAACAATCACGACAAAAGAAAGCAATGCCCCGGGTCAATGGATCCGGTTGATCCGCTCGACACATCGAAACTTCAGACCGGCGGGCGTTACTGCCAAAACAGGTTCGGTTGTACCTCGCGCATTCGCCGCAAAATGTCGAGTTGCGCTTGTTTTTTCTGCTCTTCACCCAGGCGATCATAAGCCTCCACCAACCACTGTCGAACCTGGATGAGCGTGGGGTCTAACTCCAAGGCCTTTTCTGCCGAAATGCATGCGCGACGTAATTGCCCGGCTTGGCCCAGAATATGAGCTTTGCGACCGTGCAAGTTCGCATCCCATGGGTTCAAGGGCAGCAGGCGATCCAGATACGTGGCCGCCTGCTCTAAATCAAGCATCTCGTGGGCGTTCACCATTTTCCACCATAGAGCATCTTCCTGATTGGGATCGATCTGCAACAAACGGCTCCAGCAGGCATCGGCCCGCCGAAAGTCGTTCAACATTTGAAAAGCACGCCCCATCAAGATCAACGCCGGAACATCGTCCCCCAAAAGTTCCAAGAACGACAAATCGGACGGGTTCAGTGCCGGATCCACAGGAGCCAGCAATTGTTGAGCATATGAGATCTGCGCAGGATTGCGCAAGATCTCCATTCGACTCAGCATGGCCAATCCTTTGGCCCGATCCAGTTCCCGTTTCGGCAGTCGGTGATGAGCATCATCAAAAACTTGAGCTTCCAGCACAGCGGCTCCTGGAGTCAATAGTCGTGACGAATCAACTTCCGGTCGTCGCAACACGCGATGATCGGTCTGCGCCGTGTGCGGCACATCGGCAGCCGACAGTGTCGGCATATGGCATTCAATGCACGAATCTTCTGCCGATTTTGCCAAGCGCTGTTCCAGGGGCAGCGAGCAGCCATGTTCGTTGTGACAGAAGTTACAGCGCTGTCGATAAAACGCTACTCGCTCGGTTTCCGACGGTTCGCGGTGCGGGTCATGACAGGAGGTGCACCCAAAAAGTCCCCTACTTTTCTGAAAACACGCACTAGCCCGCATCTGTTGTACCTGGCTAACAGCCAGTGTATGTCCCTCGCCACGAATGCGCTCGCCAGCAACGAAAACCACCCAAATATCTTCCAACCGCTGACCAGGGCGAAAGTCCGTGTGGCGCCTACCATAGCGCAATACAGCTGCATCCCCCTGCAAATGGCAGTGATTGCAGACGTCCTCGCGACGTTCCGGATCCAAACGTGCTGGATTAATAATCCGATCGGTTTCTGTCGGCGACGCGCCACCCTGGTGAAAAGCCACATGCTCTTGCCCTGGCCCATGACAACGCTCACAGCCGATTCCCGGCTCCGGAAATGGCTGTTCTGCAAACCGGTCCGGAGATCCGGCTGTCTGCATCCGCCCTACGTGACAATAGAAACAACCTTCGCCCAAACGTCGAGAAAACCGCGGATGTCGGTCCGGAGGATAACCAGGCGACAGATCCCATTTTCCCTCCGAGCTATACCAACCCAACGACGACTGAAAGAACTGACCGTTTTCATAAATAAGATATGCACGTCCCCGAGTTCCGGATCCCAACACGTAACGGATCTCCACTTCCTGGTCATAGATGGGCTGCCCGTCTTTATCGAGCATTATTTCGTGGTGAAAGACACGGCCGTCACGACGTTCGGCCCAATAACGCCGTGGCCCAGGAGGTGCACATGGCGGCGCACCATAATTCTCGACAACTTCTGCCTCCTCGACTGCAGCCATCGAACGTGCCATAGCATGTCGCGCATAACGTGCCGCGATCTCCTCGTGACACTCGGCGCAAACCTTGCTGCCCACGTACCCCTCCGCAGGCGGCTGTGGCTTCAACAAGGGTGCAAAAGCCGGCTTCGAAACGGTCGATGATGCCGGATGCGGCGGCGTAAGCGGCGCTTCGGACGGGAGGGGTACAAACCACCAGGCGATTCCCACGAAAATGACCACCAGCGCCGCTCCAATAATTAACAGGAATACCACGGTCGAACCCGACGCATGGTGGGATGGACTGACCATCGCTGACAACCCTCCTACGACAAACCCCAGACTTCGTATGGGAATTACGGTGAGGCGTGTTAAATCGCACATCACCGTCTGCCTACCATGTGGCTTCCTGGATGGATCGGGCGCGAAGTTTTGACGGTGTGTTTACTGCCCTTTCATCGCCGTGACAGTGCCATTCTCGTCGATGCACCAAGCGGCCTCCACCGCCAGCCCCTCGAAGCGCTGCGATCTGCCATCGGGCCATCGTACGTCGACGGTTACCGGCCCGCTGTTCTCCCCTAGTCCGAACACCATTATAGGCTGGTGCGTCACCAGATAGCTCGTTCCCCCACAGAGCTGCTGCACGTAGCGATTGGCTCCTTGCCGGACAGAAACTTCGACACCTATACCGCGGCGATTTTGACGACGCCCTCGGAAGGAAAATTTGATCCAATGACCGCGCTCTGATTGGTTATGCAAAAGGGCTACCGGAGCATTTTGGTGAACCACCAACAAATCTTCGCCCCCGTCGTCATCAAAATCCACGGTTGCCACGCCGCGACCTACGACGCGACGTGAAAAATAGGGTCCGCCTTGCTTCGAAAATTCATACCAACGTGGCCTATCGGGCATACCGTTGAACTTAAAGAGTTGAGGTTCCATTTCATGTTCGGGATTCTTCGAATCGATATGGCCGTTCGCCACGAAGAGCTCTGTCCGCCCATCTTGGTCAAAATCTACCATCACGGATCCAAAGCCCAAATAGCCCAACGTCGGTTCATGCAATCCCTCGATCCCCGTGACATCTTCGAATCCAATGGGCCAGAGATTCTTATATAGGGTGTTAGACTCATTACGAAAATGCGTCGAATAAATATCCAAGAGCCCATTGTTGTCGTAGTCCCCGACTGCCAATCCCATACTTGCTTGACGCGCACCATTTCGATCTACCGCACAACCGCGCACTTTCGCTTCTTCCAAAAAGCGAGCGTCGCCGAGATTGTGGAA
Organism: uncultured Pirellulaceae bacterium; assembly: GCA_964425225.1. Classification (GTDB taxonomy): domain Bacteria; phylum Planctomycetota; class Planctomycetia; order Pirellulales; family Pirellulaceae; genus BPJU01. The sequence goes on from CAYRMD010000098.1 coordinate 12,608, forward strand.
GAAAAAATTGGGAGTTGTATCATTTGCCACATAGATATCTGGCAGATGATCCGCAGTAAAATCGGCAATCACCACTCCCAAAGCCTTATTTCCGGGACCAAATACCCCCCGCGCTTTGGCTTCCGCAGAAAACGAGCCATCTCCACCATTGATAAATAGCTCGTCCTCCCAGGCTTCCACATCTTTGGGGTGACAAATCGAAGGTTCACCCAGGGCATTCAAACATGGTATAGGATGTTGGGGATCATAAATGCAGTAGTTGCACACGTAAAGATCCAGATCACCATCCTGGTCGATGTCGTACCAGGCCGCCGAGCTGCTCCAACGCACGTCCCCCGTTTGCGACGCATCGGTGACATCGATAAACGTTCCATCTCCCTGATTTTGCAAAAGCGTGTTGCGTCCGACATTCGTAATGTAAACGTCGTCAAAACCGTCGTTGTTAAAATCGCCAACGGCCACACCTTGACTGTAATACGTTTCGCGAGGCAGAGCGGCCGGTACCTCGTGAAACCGATCTTCCAGTCGGCGGAAAAGTCGGTCGATCGGTTGTCCAGCTTGCGGGCCGGCTCCTGCGTCGCCTCCCTGACAAAAATAGACATCCCAGCGTCCATCTGCGTCATAATCCAACCATCCAGCGCCGCCACCAGTGGCCTCAACCATAAGGAGCTTTCCTTGGGCCCCATTATCGTAGGTAAAGTTGAGCCCCCACGCAGCAGCGACGTCGCTAAAGAGTGTGGGCCTTAACTGGGGTTCAGGCCCTTTCGTATCGGCAAGCTCGACGTCCACACGGAACAAGGACCCACGCGCCGGCTCGGGGGGATTTGTTGGCAAAGCTTCAGGCCGACACGCTACGTAGGCCGAAACTAATATGCCAGCGCCCAGCGCCCCGAAAAGGCAATCGATTGCCGATCGCGGCCCATGTCGCCAATTGCTCATAGCTCTAGGAAGCTCGATTACCCGCGGCCAGTCAGCTCTTTTAAACGTATGATCTGAAAAGTGTCCGTCAATGGAAACTACCGAGGTACAGCCGGCGGTGGCCGCGCGTCCATTTACGTGCCACGCACCCGGCAACCGGGAAATCTCGACCTGTTGCTTTACTCAGTAAAGCACCCCGCCGCTTCGTCAACTGCCCGACCGATGCGAAGACAAATGGGCCTGGGGCCTCATGATTAGGAAGCCACATGTGGAAGCCACATCTGCACCACGACAACCACACGCTATCGCTGGTCGGTCTGATGACAACGGTACAGCGACAAAAGGGCGAAAAAAGCCCGGGTCGTTCGGTAGACCCGGGCTTTCGTTTCCCCCGAATGTTACGCGCTATACCACTACTGGTTGGCGTTCGGATTGACTGGCTCACCTCCAGCTTTGGTTGCCAGCGCGTACCGCGTGTAATGATCCATATTCTCTTGATAGAACTGTACGCTACCGTCCGCTAAGGCACAACCGGCTACAGACTTGTGGTTACTGGACCATCCATGGCAGCGCACATCACCGGCGCCCTGTTGCCAAGCCGGATTCCGGTTATTCATGGGGTTGCGCAAATTGCCGATCGCTGCTAACGGACTCATCCAGGCGCTGTCGACCGTGTTGGTTCGATCAAACTGAGGGCCATTGCCACCGCGCCAATGCATATCCTCGATCACCATCGCCGTGTTAGACGTACCATCGATGATGTCATCCAGACGAGCAGACCCCCGGTAGTAAAACAGCCCTTGCTGTCGCGGGATGTCAATGTCCCACTCGCCATTGACCCAGGGCGTTCCAGGGTTGCTGCCACGCACGAAAACATTCGTTGGATGCGGGAAATCGGGTACGGCAGCACAATCCCGCCATCCACCCCAAATGTGGCCCATATTGCCGACGTAATCCGTTCCGGCAGCCTCCGGACCACCACTGCTACCGACCGAATAACCGCGATTTTGACCTGTTCGAACTCTGGGTTGGATATTCGATGGACAAATCAACGTCGAAATCACCGTACGCCTAATAATCAAGTTGTTACCTTGGTCGTTATGGATATTAAAGTTGATCTGATCATACAGTGGTTGCTGTTCCAGATAAGGCAATGCTGCAACGATCCACGAAAAGGTAACACGACCTCGCAACGCCGTCGGGATGTTTTGACCATTAAAATCGAAATTGTTGTTTGTAACGTCCCAGTTCCAAGGCAAGCGTTTGTGCACATCATGGTAATTATGGCACGCCAAAGCTAGTTGTTTTAAGTTATTACCACACTGCATACGACGCGCTGCTTCCCGTGCTGCCTGTACAGCAGGGAGTAACAACGCGACCAAAATACCGATAATCGCAATCACTACCAGCAACTCGACCAATGTAAACCCTGTTGTTCTTTGTACTCGCATAGAAAAACCTCCCAAAATAACCTTGCAATAACTGCTACCGGATTCAACACGGATTCGTCAAAACGCCCGCTCGTTTCGACATTACGGATCCTATACGGTATTAGGACAAAGTCCTCCGGACAGACCCGGCGATCCCGCCAAAGTTTAGCGTTGATACCTATCGATGCTCTCCATAATACTAAGAAGCCTGGAGTTGGTCAAGCGACGAGCTACTTGATTTCGATCGGTATACTGTTTTCCTGGGCTTTCACTTCTACTTCCAATGGGGAGGTAGCTGCCGAAAGCCAAGCCTGCGGCAAATTGCCAGCGGTCATTTGTGGGGGACCAGCCGATTGACCTGCCCCCGCCGGTGCTTGCCCTCCGTAACTTTGCCCTTCGGCTGGCATTGTCGCCACCGGTGTCAAATAGACTTTATAGCGACCGGGTTGAGCGCCCGGTCGCCCTTGGGAGCCGCTACGCAATGTATAATTCCCAGAGCTATCCACTTGCCCGCTTGCCATCTTTGCCGGATCGTTATCAGTAGGCATGAAGTTGACAATCACATCCGTCACAGGCTGCCCGTTAAAAGTAACTTGACCCGACACAGGATATACCTGCGGGCCCGTTTCTCCGCGGCATCCGACTAACCCTACCGCCACAGCAACGACTGTACACAAGATTTCTCGGCGCAAATTCAAAAAAGGAACCTCCTTACGAAAACACCACAAATCTTTTCCAGCTAGTCCATCCAAGTCGGCCAAACAAATCCGCACTTATTTTGGCACAGCAGCTTAAAGCTTCTTTGGCCGTACCAACTTTGTCAACACGCAGGAAAGGCAAAAGTTCCGGTAATTTGCGTAAATCCTATGAAAATTTAACTCGCTACCCAACCGATTGATGAAAAACATCCGGCTTTCCACGAGCTACGTAGCAGAGGTTACCCAATTACCGTACATCAAGCTCGGTCACCGACGCAGTTCATTAACTTCTCCAAATGTGCTCCCAAACCGGTCAGATTCTATTTCTAGGAACCTCTGCATAATTCGCCCGTATTGTACGGAACCTTTTAACAAGTCGTGAGGTATTAATTACGGAATCGCAGTGAAAGGGGGCGCAGTCGTTTTTCAAGGAGGCTATCAGGATGGCGAATCGGGCACAACGCACCTTTGCTTCGCTAGGGTTTGATGTCAAGCGTCGCGTTACTCGCAGGGAACACTTTTTGTCGCAGATGGATCGAGCGATGCCTTGGTCGGAGCTCGAGGCGTTGATCGAGCCGTATTATCCGAAGGAAGGCGGTCCTGGACGACCGGTGACTCCTTTGCTGCGGATGATCAAGGTTTAGGAACGTCTGATCAACTGGCGGTAAACGAGCGTATTGGCTCGATGGATAG
>CAYRMD010000099.1:0-15992 GCA_964425225.1 uncultured Pirellulaceae bacterium
ACTATCCATCGAGCCAATACGCTCGTTTACCGCCAGTTGATCAGACGTTCCATAACCGTAGTACTATCCTTGGGTTTACTTAGCTACCAACATGACGCACGCCCATTGGTCCGAGTTCATCACGGCGCTTGGGCTGCTTGTTGTACAGCTTCAGCAATGTTTTTCTGAATGAGATGTTCGATTTCCGCCAATTCGCGACGAAGCTCGATATTGGCTCGATAAATCTGATTCAATTCGTTTCGTAAAGACTCCAACTGCTGGCCCAATTCCTGCGCCAATGTCGCTACGAACGACTTTTCCTGCTGCACGTGGCTCAAATCTTCGGTTAATTCTGCTCGTTCGGTCTGCTTGGTGTCGATTATCTGCTGGATATGCCCTAAATATTTTTCTAATTGTTGCTTGTTATATAAGCTCAATCGGATTCGATTCCCCAAGTCAACCAAGCGATCGAAATAGTCATGAAAGAGAAACGAGAAGTCACGCAAGGGTCGCACATAAATAGGTTCAACGGCCCGACAGGTACCATTGTCGATTAATTGCTGGGCCTGATCCCTGGGCAGTACAGCGATAGCTCCCGCCGGCATGGAGACCATTCCTTGTTCACCGCGTTGCAAGAAACTTACCTGGGCACGGCCCTGCGCGTCGTAAAACCGGCTGGACATTACGCTCTGCGGCGTTTCGCTATCGACTTTTTCTCCATAGGATTTGAGAAACTCTATCTTGATGAATTGCTCGGATGGTGGATCGGTTGCTTCGGCACGTGCTCCATCGCGGAGGTAACGCGCCGCGATGGCCTGTAGCTCCTCGGGTCTTACCTGATACGGCGAGAACTGAAGGACCTGCTGGAGCACTTGCTGTACCTCTTGCGCGTTGACCTGGCCGAAGATCGGTTCGTTCGCTGTGGCCAACTTGGGCTGCTGTTCCGGATCGGTGAAGACGAAATGATCATCTTGAGGCAGAATCTCGTACAGGGCCCACGTAGCGTTATTGACAAACGCGCCTACGAAGTCCAGTTGACTGCCCACGGCCAACAGCGACGGAGCCCGCAAACTTTCGCGTAACTGTACCGTTGTCTCAGTTACCGCTGCTACCTGGTATTCGCCCAGATACGTTACCGGAATTTTCCAACCCTCGGCTGTGTCCGCCTCGCGAAATACATGCAACACAAAGTTGGCCGGTATCTGGTGGCCTGCTCCGGGCTGTGCGGTGGGAATAATAACAGTGAACGTCCCGTCGGCATTAGCTTGCGGCGTACAGCCGCGCCACACCCTACCGCGGGTCATTGTTAGCCGGTGCAATCGGTAACGTAGAGAATGGAGATTGTCATCGGTAGGCACGACGGCAGCCAAATCACCATACGTCAGTTTGATTTGTTCGTCGACTAATCGTACCTGCTGCTTTTCGAGGCGATCGATTTCTTTAAGCCAGACACGGCGCGTTTTAAGATGCAAAGCGGCCAGTATTAGGTAGGCGCACGCTACGATAAAAACCAGAAATCCTCCTACTACATTCCAGGCGCGCCACGTCTTAATGCTCAGAGCACCTGTGATCAACGCCGCCAAAACCAAGACGGCGAGGATCAATTGCATAATGATCGGATTATCCATAGCTCGCCCGATGTGGCACGGCCTTCGTAGCGCCGGAAAAAGTTCCGTTACCGCTCGCCTCTATTTCATAAATAGTACCACCCGCCGACACGTTGTCCTCGTGTTTGGACTCTGCCGCCGCAACGAATTCCCAAAAATGGGCGTGTTCTCGCCCGTAGGGGGGCTCCTGGTCGATATTAAATGGCGCAGATTTGCCTGTCAAGCAAATTCCTGTGGTTTCTCCAGGTTCTATAGACGTGCAATCGCTTAAGACACCACGCAGGTCGGTTTCTTGCAGCACAGTTCTCGCCTCAAATCTGGTAGGTTCGTTTAAGTTGACCCAGTCGATAAACCGATCAAAGGCTAGCGATCCGTTATAGGTTCTACATCCGGACAACATGCGCAACACAGCATTGATTCGATCAATCGTTATGTAATAGGCCAACATGGCGGGTAAACGAAGGGTGCGGCAGTGTACGCGGCACATCCAGCATGGTCAGGGGGTGACGGCTATCGATTACTCAACGCGTGCTGGTGCGACAGGTACAGATTGGTGGGTTTTCCGACGAGTGATTCTCGTGGCAGCCGGTGTCGGGCTATTGTTGACCGGTTGTAGTCGAGAACGGTATCGGCTGGCAGCCGATCGCGAAGCTTATGAGATTATTGCCGAAAAGGCAGCCGATCCTCGCTGGCAGTTACCTGGTTATACGATTCAAGTTAACCCGCGCTCGCGGATGTTTGATCCAGCCCCACCCGATGCCCCGCCGATGCCGCCAGACGACCCCACGTCCCATCAATTAATGCATCGGGTCGATGGCAAGAAGGGGTATCCGTATTGGCATGCTTGGGGCGAAACGCCTTCCGTGGACACCCAACATTGGCGCCGATACTTGCCGCTCGACGACAACGGTGTGTTGACGCTCGACGGGGCCGGCGCAGTGCGGATGGCCTTGATGCATTCGCCGGCTTACCAGCAACAACTGGAAACCTTGTATTTATCGGCACTGGACTTCAGTGCGGAGCGATTCCGATTCGATACACAGTTTTTCGGCGGCACATCGGCCGATTTGTCGACCGCCGGTCGGCTTGCCCCGGGAGCTGGGGGAGCATCACGGAGTGTTTTAGCATTAGACGTTTGGCTAGGTACGGCGCGGCGTTTTTTTACTACTGGCGCAGACCTAACAGTGGGACTTGCCAATTCGATCCTCTGGCAGTTGGCCGGTCCCGAAACGAATTCTACTACGACGCTGTTGGATTTCACCCTTATCCAACCTTTGCTGCGCCGGGCAGGTCGTGATCGTGTGATGGAAACGTTGACACTTGCTGAACGGACGCTGTTGGCTAATGTTCGGCAGTTTGAGCTGTATCGGCAAGGATTTTACATGGACATCATGACCGGGTTGGGACAGCAGCCAGGCCCCACGCGGCGCGGTGGCTTTTTCGGCACGCCGGGTCTAGGCGGATTTACGGGTGTAGGTGGAGGCGGATTCGGAGGCGTCGGCGGAGCAGCATTCGGTGGGGGCGGAGGAGCAGCCGGTGGCGGAGGTGCCGGTGCCGGAACAGCCGGCGGCTTCATGGGGCTACTTCAAACCCAACAAGTCATTCGCAATCAACAGGCGAACATCGCCGCTTTGCGCAGCAGTTTGGCTCAATTGGAAGCCTTCCGCGAGGCTGGACGCATCGACTTCTTTCAAGTCGAACAGGTCCGCCAACAGCTCTACCAGAGCCTTTCGCAATTGCTGACTGCCAAACGCGCCTACCAGGACGCTTTGGATGCGTTCAAGCGAGATCTGGGACTCCCACCCGACATAGTCGTTCAAGTCGAAGACCCCATTTTGGACAAGTTCAAATTGATCGACGTAGAAGTGGTTCCCGTGCAGAACCGTATTACGGACCTGCAGCGCAATGCCGGTCAACAAATCCTCGAGTTGTTGCCCGAGGAACCTCCCTTACGATGGACCGACCAATTGGCACAGGAAATACAGCGGTTGATTGATTATCTGAAACAACTCGAGGAATCACGACAACAGGTGCTGCGCCAAGTGGTTCCTCGCGTGGAAGCTGACCTCGATCAGTTAGAGCGATCGGTAGATGACCGTCTTGAAGCAGCCGAGAGACTACGAGCTTTGGCCCAACGCGCTCGCCAACAACCCGCTTTACCGGGCGAGGAGCGTTTGATACGCGACGTGGATGAATCGCTTTGGGATGTTTCGGCCTTGCCTCAATTGCCGGAACAACTCCGGCGTCAAAAACAATCTGCTCTCCAACGAATCGAAGAACAAGGCCAGGCCAACGAAAAGGCTCAGGACCAGCTACACGAGTTGCTAACGCAGGGACCCAATCTAACACCAGAAGCACTGACACAAGCGATACAAGAAAAAGTTGTGGCTACGGTTCCTGCCCTGATCGCATCGCTGTCCGCAGATTTGTTGGAGCTTTCGCTGATTCAAGCGCGTGCACGAGCCGAGAGCATCACGCTTGTGCCGGTCGAAATGACCTGGCAGGAGGCGGTAGAAATTGCGCGTCGGTGTCGGCTTGACTGGATGAATGCCCGCGCTGCGCTTGTCGATGCGTGGCGACTGATTCGCTTCAATGCCGACAGCTTAGAAAGTGCCTTTGACATCGTTTTCGCCGGCGATGTGCGCAATACGGGTGATAACCCGCTGCGTTTGCATAGTGCGACCGGTACGTTGCGAGTTGGCGTCCAATTCGACGCTCCGCTCACCCGACTCTTGGAACGCAACACGTATCGTCAAGCCCTGATCGAGTACCAGCAAGCACGACGCAACTATTATCGCTTCGAGGACGGTGTAGCGACGCAGCTTCGCGCCATACTGCGCCAAATCGAGCTCAATCAGGTGAATTTCGAACTGCGCCGTGAGGCGTTGCGCGTGGCTGTTGCTCAAGTGGAATCGGCCCGATTGCGACTGGAAGAACCACCCCGGCAAACGCAATTAGAGGCTGGGTCAGCAGCGCTGGGACCTACCACGGCACAAAACCTATTGAACGCCCTGAACGCCCTACGCGGAGCCCAGGACGATTTTTTGAGCGTCTGGGTCAATTACGAAGTGCAACGCGGGCTCCTCGACTTGAGCCTTGGAACCATGCGACTGGATGAGCAGGGCTTATGGATCGACCCCGGTCCAATTGGTAAGCGCTTCGGTTACCCGAATCTTGAACTCTTGGGGGCCGAACCCTGGGGAGAGCCTCCACGGGATCCTGAAACCGACCGAACACTTTTCCCAGAGCAAGACATGTCCTTGAAGTAAATGCAACCGAGGACGTTCTCAGGAGGCTCGACGTGAGCAGCAGGTGATCGATCCAAGCGGCATAGCGCGCAGCCACCGACTCTTGTAAAGCAGCATACGAGATTGCTCAACGACTTCGGACTTGCTGCTCCGCGGCAACGAGACGTTACGGCCAATCAACGCAAAGGCTCACAGACGCAAAAGCGCAAAATAAACAGAAGCGACTCACCCGCTGTGCCCTAACGCCTCGGCGCCTTTGCGTTTTCGTATCTCATCCAGGGAATCGCGCCCCGAGAATCGTAGCTCGCTGCATTTCGGCGTACCGTTGACCGGTTTTACCCCACCGAAGTGTGCCGCTAGGATGCCGAAAAGCGAGCCCAGAGTTTGCGGTTTTCTACCAAAGTGGTATGGTATGTTCGTGGAGTGTTGGTGCAGAATTGAGAAAAACGCGAAGCATCCGACCGCACGAGGGAGGTTCTTAACCATGGTACGGCTCTGGGCCATAGCCGCAGTGGTGGCGCTGGGTGTCGTGACGTTTGTGGCTTCACCTGTTGCTGCGTGTCCATTTTGTAGTGCGGTTGCCCAAACATTCACCGAAGAAATGGACTCGATGGACGTAGCGGTTATCGCCAAACTCATCATGGCAGCGCCGCCGGTAGGTGACCTAGCGACTGCTGAACAGTTACCTAAAGCGAAATTCGTGGTGGAGGATGTTCTCAAAGGTGGGCAACATATCCGCGTCGGGCAACAGGTGGAAGCAATCTATTTGGGCAACGCGCCGGTCGGGACCCTATTTTTGATGCTGGCTGTCGATCCCCCGCGTTTGAATTGGTCCACACCGTTGGCTGTTACACCGCGCTCGCGAAACTATCTAAAAACAATCGCATCGCTGCCGCGCGATTATGCCGCATCACCCGAGAAACATGCGAAACGGTTAGAGTTTTTCTTGAATCATTTGGAAGACGCCGAGGAGATGCTGGCTCGCGACGCGTACGACGAGTTTGCCCGAGCTCCGTATGCCGCGGTGAAACTGCTTGCCCCCAAGTTGGATCGACAAAAGCTCCTGCAGTGGATTCGCAATCCAGACGTTCCTACGAGTCGGCGGCGGTTGTATTTTACGCTCCTGGGTGTCTGCGGTACTCGTGAAGATACTCGCTTTTTGGAAGAGTTGCTGACTTCGGAAGATCCCAAGCAGCGCGGAGGTTTGGATGCCCTGATCGGGTGCTATTTAACGTTAAAAGGAGCTGACGGGCTACCGTTGATCGAAGAGCTTTTTTTGAAAAACGAACAGGCCGATTACTCGGAGACCTATGCGGCGATTATGGCGTTACGTTTCCACGGCACCGACGGGGGAGTTATTCCGCAACGGCGTATCGTGGAGAGCCTTCGAATGATGCTCGCTCGACCAAAACTAGCCGATTTGGTGATTCCCGATCTAGCTCGATGGGAAGATTGGGAGTCGATGCCGCGTCTGGTCGAGCTGTTCAAGCAGTCGGATGAAAAAACCAGTTGGGTTCGTGTGCCGATCATCAATTACTTGCGGGCCTGCCCGCTGCCGGAAGCCAAACGTTACTTGGAAGAGTTAGAAAAGCTTGACCCGGTGGCATTTCGTCGAGCCACGACGTTTTTCCCCATCGTGGCACCATCGGATAATTCGACACCCAAGCCGTAGCGAGTGGTGAACAAGGTGCCGCCTTGCCCACTACGAAAAAAGCACGACTGGCGAGCCGCAGGCCCCAGAATTGCAAACCGTCGACTTGATTGGTACGTATAATCAACTTTGACGAGATAAGTGACGTTTTTTCGCATTTCGTGAGGTCTACGTGGGCCTTTGTATGCGGTGTTGTTCCAATCGGATTATAGTGTGAGGTATATGAGTACACACGTAGCGAATGCGCCAGGGTGGTTGGAGGCTGCCGACGAGCAGGCAACGCTTGGCTATCGAAAGCTCAGTCGCGCCGCTGTGGCAAGTGTGCTTTTAACCGTTTTGTCCTTGGCCAGTTGGTTGTTTGCTGTGATGCTGGTCGTGCCGCTGGCGGCCACTGTCTTGGGTGCTTGGGCGTGGCGGTTGACACGGCGCTATCCAGAGGAGTTTTCCGGCAGGACTTTAGCTTGCGCCGGAACGCTCCTGAACCTGGTGGTCTTCCTCAGCGCCGGGTCGATGCACGTGTTTAGCGCCATGACTGAGGTCCCCGACGGTTATCAGCCGATCAATTTCGATCTACTGCAACCGGACCCGAAAAACGTGCACGAGCTTGTGCCACCGTCTGCTTTGGCATTGAATGGCAAGCGCGTGTTCATCAAGGGATACATTCACCCTTCCGTTGCCGGACTGGGACCGGTGCATCAGTTTGTACTGGTGCCCGACATGGGAACGTGCTGTTTTGGCGGTCAGCCCAAGTTAACCGATATGATCGAAGTCACGACGCCTCCGAAGCAACCGGTGCGCTATTCGCGCCGGCGCTTGAAGTTGGCCGGTACTCTGAAGGTCGATACTCAATTAAAGCCTGTCGACGGATTGACCGGAGTTTTTTATCAGATGCAAGCCGACTTGATCCAATAACGCATTGAGCCTGCCCGCCCCATAAGGCACAATAGTACAGTCAGTTGAGCAAGGCACCGGTTGTGGTAGCTCCAGCCTTGCGGGTGTTTTGCCAACTTGAGTTGGTTCTAGCCTTAAGTGTCCCAGCCAATTACCGTGCGGTGCTCTGCGCCCAAAGGAAAGGACGTTCCTGGATGGGTGAACAACATCGTAAATTTCTGGTGACGCATTTTGTGTTATTTGTCGTGGCTTTTCTTGGGGGCTGGCAACCGATTCTTGCTGTACAGCTCGGGGCGCGCAGAAGTGGCGTGGAAGACGTGACGTTCGATGACTTAAAACTAGAGCTAAAAAAAGATGAGCCCTTCGTCCCTCAAAAACTCACCAGTCGTGTCAAGGAGCTGCATGGAAAGGTCATTCGAATTCGCGGCTGGATTCTTCCCTCTTCCGTCTTCCAGCAACGCGGCATAAAGAATTTCGTGCTGGTAAGGGACAACATGGAATGTTGTTTTGGTCCAGGAGCTGCCTTGCACGATTCGATTCTCGTGGAAATGGAAGAAGGTAAAACGGCCGATTTCACAACCAGGCCGGTGATTGTAGAAGGTCTGTTCGAGCATCGCGAGTTCAAATACCCGGACGGAAAACATTTTGCTATCTATTACATGCGCGCTCGAAGTGTTCGGTAGTTCTGTACCAAAACTCTTCCCCGCTTGCGTGAAGGCTTGCATCGGTTTTCGAGGGATCGATAATCTCAAGTGCACGTGTTTATCAAACAAATGCCGTATCGGCACCGTACCGGGTTACCTTGTTTTTCACGATACAAGGAACACGTGGGGTGCGGATTATTCCGTTGGCGTTTTCATCGCAGAAAGGCGTGTCGTAGCTGTCTGATCGGCGGTTGAGGTGACGTATGGCTCTACGATCTTGGGTGTTGCTCGACGCAGAACACGGAATTGATCTCCCCCCGCAGCGTTGGTCCGCGCGTCAGTTAGGCGTCGCTGAACCTATGTGGGTGGAAAGCCGTATCTGGAGCGGTGGGCTCCAACAAGGGGTGCGCGAAATTCGGCTGAGCAACGGTACGGCGACCGTTTCCGTTCTGCCAACGCGAGGCATGGGCATCTGGAAAGTCTGGGTGGGTGAGCGAGAAATTGGGTGGAGATCGCCAGTCCGCGGTCCGGTGCATCCGGCGTTCGTGCCGCTGGCCGAACCTTCGGGTTTGGGGTGGTTAGACGGATTCGACGAACTGGTGGCGCGGTGCGGGTTGGAAAGCAACGGGGCTCCGGAATTCGACGCCATGGGCCGACTTCGCTATCCGCTGCACGGCCGGATCGCCAATCGTCCGGCACATCGCGTTGTGCTGGCTGTAGATGAGCAGAACGGAGAGCTTATCCTGAGTGGTGAGGTGGACGAGTGTCGCTTTCATTTTCTGAAACTGAGATTGCATGCGGAGTTGAGGATCGGACCCGTCGAGAGTGGTTTTCGACTGGTGGATCGCATTGAGAACTTATCGGCCAATCCGGCTGAGGCCCAGTTGCTGTATCACATCAACATCGGTGTCCCCCTTTTGGATGCCGGTTCACGGATTGTCGCGCCGGCTCGCACCGTCGTGCCTCGCAATCATCGCGCTGCGGAAGGAATCGCCTCTTGGGACAGTTATCGGGGTGAGGCGGCTGGATTCGAGGAGCAGGTCTATTTTCTCGAATTGTTTGGTGATCGGGATAGCCGAAGCCGCGTTCTCTTGAAAAACGCCCATGCGACAGCAGCAGTGGGCATCGAGTTCCGGCTGGATCAGTTGCCGTGTTTTACCATTTGGAAAAACACGACGGCTGTGGCGGACGGATACGTCACGGGATTGGAACCCGGAACTAACTATCCAAATCCGCGTTCGTTTGAGGGTAAACACGGCCGTGTGGTACGCTTAGCGGGAGGTGAATCGACACGGTTTGAGCTGGCGCTGCACTATTACGGTAGTGAGCAAGCTGTAGCTGAAGCCGAGCAAGCGGTGCTGCGCTTACGAGAAGCTCCGCCGCAAGTCCTTCCGACACCCGTTCCGGATAAGTGCGCTCCCTGAGGTTACTGGCGCGCGGTGCGTTATAGGAAGTCCCCAGTCGGCCTTTCTGAGATCTCCCGATGGATCGTACCAATCAACACCAAATCGTGTTCGAAGTTCGAGTGCCGGATCTTGGGCTAGAAGGCTGGCCGATACGACTTGCCGGGTGGTTGGTCCCTGTCGGGCAGCATGTGCTAGCCGGGGATCCGCTGGCCGAGTTAGTCGTTGCTGATGCGCTGGTAGATCTTGCATCGCCGATCAATGGGTATCTAGTGGAAAAATGCGTCGAAGAGGGACAAGTGTTCGATCGGCAAGTTGTCGTGGCGCGCCTTCGTCTAAAGTCCCCCGCTTCCGATTAGTCATAGGCTACGCCGGTGGTGCCAGCGCCCCTCGTTTGCGGCAGAGAACCTATCGTGTGTGCCTATCATTTTTAGGTAGGACGTGGCTGTAGCCCAGCTGGCTATCAGCCAGGCACCGCACTATCGCTTCCAAAAATGGATAGCATTACTGACCCGCGACCGTGAGGAAGCAGCACCCCAGCAGATCCGCGACCGTAAGGGAGCGGCAGAATAATCGAACGCAAGAGCGTAGAGGCACGACGACGACAAGAGATACCTGTCCATTTCCTACTTGCGCCTTTGCCTTAACGAACCGCTTACTGCCTCGACACCGGGTCTCGTAATAAGTCACACGGTTCTGGCATAGGCTGTCAGCCCGCAATCCACTCCAGGTAAGGCCTTACAGGCCGGCGACACCGGCATCGGAATTCTTGCAGAAACCTCCGGCAGCATGCGCACGCAGGTTGGTTGTCGCTCGCATTGTGCTTACCTGTATCGCACGCCTCTGTTACCAATTTCGGTAGTGCAACTGTGGTTACGCCGGGTGGTCGCGGCTTGAACTGATCCTTAAAACGGATAAAACACTAATGGACTTTGTATGAGCATGGCTGTAGCCAATTTGGGAATTTTCTAGCGGTGAAAAGGGGACAGTTTATGGTGGAGCCGAACGTAGTCAAAGGCGACAATGTTCGCCGAGTGCTGGAACGAGCCTTGGAGGCGGGTGACGGATTACTGCGGCTTACTCCTACCTGGGTTCCCCGAAGTTTCTTGCATCCTGGGCGACGCTTGAAACTCCACCCTGATGATCTTTACGCGTACGGAGCCAACCGCGGCGGTATCGATGAACGCTGGTTCGCCAGTACTACCGAAGCGGCGAATGAGGGTCGCGTTTGGCATGAGGGTTTGAGTTTTATCACGTTCGAGGGGCAACATTTTCTGCTTCGCGATGCGGTGGCGGAAATGGGACCAGCCTTAATTGGCCCAGAAATGTTCGCTCGCTATGGCCGTTGGCCCGTTTACTCGAAGTTCTTCGATAATATGGGCCCCATTCCACATCATATGCATCAGGGGTTCGAACACGCAAAGCTTGTCGGTCAGGAAGGGAAACCCGAAAGCTATTATTTTCCGCCCCAATATAACAATGTCGACAACAACTTTTGCTACACGTTTATGGGGTTAGAACCGGGTACCACCAAAGAACAAGTTCGTCGCTGTTTGGAAAACTGGAACAAAGGCGACAACGGTATCCTGGACCTATCACGTGCCTATCGATTGAAACGAGGTACCGGTTGGCTTATTCCTCCAGGCGTCCTCCACGCGCCGGGCTCACTGTGTACATACGAGCCGCAGTGGGGTAGTGACGTGTTCGGTATGTTTCAGTCCATGGTCGAAGGCCGATACGTTCCTTGGTCCTTGTTGGTGAAGGATGTTCCACCCGATAAGCATCACGATCTGGATTACATCGTCGACCAATTGGATTGGGAAAAGAACGTCGATACGCACTTCAAAGATCACAATTATTTGGAACCCATCGTCGACCAAGAAGCCAGTGGCCTGGGCTATACGGATCGTTGGGTAGTTTATGGCCGGATTGATGGTCGACAACTGTTTAGCGCGAAAGAACTGACGCTCGAGCCGGGAGCCAAGTGCACGTTGCGCGACCCAGGAGCCAGTGGGTGGATTACCATTCAAGGTCGCGGGCGCATCGGAAAACTTCCACTGCAAACTCCTGCTATGATCCGTTTTGGTCAGGAAACGGAAGACGAGGTGTTCATCACGTATGATGCAGCTTGGCGCGGGGTGGAGATCGAAAATACTGGTTCGGAGCCATTGGTCGGCCTTCGTTACTTCGGACCGGACGTGCATCCGAACCTGCCCAACGTGGGGGATTACAAACGCTAGTCGGTGTGCAGTTATGGGGTGTTTTACCAAAAAGTGATCGTGAGGCTGTCACGGTCAGCGCGGATCGGGCTGTTAGGTGATAGGGCGCAAGAAAATGTTTCTAGTTTGAGGGAAAGGTAAAACGCATGGCGAGTCATCCGCATACTTTTCCAAAATTGCACAATGCCGCATGGCCGGGTGTCGTGGGCAAAGGGCCTGATTCAGAGCCACCCATCGAACTAGAAACCATGTTGGATCTAACTGCGGCAGCCGAATATGACGGCCAAAGATTCGAAGGAGTCGATCTGTTCCTGTATGCACCCCACATCAACATCGATGCCACGGACGGCGACTTAGAAGTGCTGGCCGATATGGTCCGATCCCGGGGACTGGCGATCGGTTCGGTTGTGGCACCAGTCTGGCCACCCACGGGTGGTGGATCAGCCATGGGGAGCGACGAAGAGCGAGAGCGTTTTTTGGCTCAGGTACGTAAAGGATGTCGGATTGCTCGAGCTCTGCGACAATTAGGTGTACGGCCTTACGGTGTCGTCCGGATCGACTCGGCCTGTTCGCCCAGCCAATGGCTGCAAGGTAACCCGGAGGAGAATTCGCGGCGGATTGCGGATACGTTTCGCCGAGCGTGCGATATTGCGGAAGAGTATGGCGAAGTGCTCGCGGCGGAAGGAGAGATCTGCTGGGGGGGCATGCACAGTTGGCGACAGATGGTGAAACTGCTGGAGTTGGTCAACCGCCCCGAGCGGCTCGGTTTTCAGGCTGATATGGCTCATACTCTGCTCTACTTATTGGGCTATAACGCACCGGAAGATGCGATTCTTCCCCCGCAATGGGACTGGTCGGATCGCTCGCAACTGGACCAAGCACTCAAGCAGTTAACCGCTGTCCTAAGACCCTGGACCGTCGACTTCCACGTTGCGCAGAACGATGCGACGGTCAAAGGCTCCGGCTCGCATGACAAGACAGGCCGCCACTGTTTGCCGAACGATCCGAATGGCAACCTTGACATCCCGCGCCATGCAGGATTCTGGCTGCGTGACGAAAACGGCCGGCTCACCAAACGCTTCCGTCATATCTGTTGGGATGGATGCATGTTTCCGAACGAAGTAATGATGAAGCCTCAGACCTGGAACGAAATCCTGGCGGCGATGGTCGCCGTGCGAGATGCGCATGGATGGAGTGAGTAAAACCGGAGGCTGTCGGCTAGCCCATACTGGCCCGATAGACTGTTACGATCGGTAGAGTAATTCGTAGACGGTCTATCGAAGGTAGGAAGGAAACAAGTAGGTATCTCACGTGATTTTTTTCGGCACGAAGGCGATCGCAATCTTCGCGTAAGGGATGATCTATGGCACGAACGCTGAATGTGGGAATCATCGGGTATGGCTTCATGGGGCGCGCGCATTCAAATGCATACTGCCAGGTATCACACTTTTTTCCCGGTGAAATCCGACCGGTTCTAAAAGCTGCCTGTGCTCGTGACGAACAGAAACTCAGGCAATTTGCCGAAACGTGGGGATACGAGTCGATCGAGACCGATTGGCGACGGTTGGTCAGTCGGCCGGATATCGACTTGGTCGATATTTGTACGCCCAACCATATGCATAAGGAAATTGCTATCGAAGCGGCTCGTAACGGCAAAATGGTGCTGTGCGAGAAACCATTGGCCATGAATGCTGCCGAAGGCCAGGAAATGGTCGATGCTGTCCAGAAGGCGGGTGTGCCGAATATGGTTTGGTACAACTACCGCCGCGTACCTGCTGTTACCTTGGCTAAACAATTGATCGATGAAGGACGCCTCGGCAAAATCTTTCATTATCGAGCAGTCTTCCTTCAAGACTGGACCATCTCCGCGGATTTACCGCAGGGGGGAACAGCCCTTTGGCGGCTGGATGTGGTGGCAGCCGGTAGTGGCGTGACAGGTGACCTGTTGGCCCATTGCATTGATACGGCGATTTGGCTGAACGGCCCGATTCGCCGTGTCACGGCTATGACCGAAACCTTTATCAAAGAACGCAAACACGTTTTGACCGGCAAAGTGGAAAAAGTGGGTATCGACGACGCGTGTGCCTTCCTTGCGCGTTTCGAGAACGGGTCGCTGGCCGTTTTTGAGTCAACGCGGTACGCCCGGGGCCACAAGGCGCTCTATACCTTTGAAATCAACGGAGAAAAAGCGTCAATCGCGTGGGATCTACACGATCTGCATCGATTAAGCTACTTCGATCATCGGGATGAATCGCGAGTGCGCGGGTGGAGGTCAATCCACGTCACGGATAGTGATATGCCCTACATGAAACACTGGTGGGTGCCGGGCTTGCAAATCGGCTATGAGCACACGTTTATCCATCAAGTAGCGGATTTTCTGGACGCAGTGGCTAAAGGACAACCTGCTCGCCCCACCTTCCGTGACGCGCTGGAGACGCAAAAAGTCTGCGATGCTGTGCTCAAGAGTGCTCAAACCGGACAATGGGTTGATGTACCCGCGTAGACCAGTACCCCGGGCCGAACCCAATGGCGGCCTGTATGTTGAAAACAAATCCTGCTGCACAGGAATTATCGGCTACGTGCCTAGTAAAAAGGGTGGCGGAGTGAATGAATCGACGGTAGACCGGTCTTTGGATTTGCGCACCTTTATTCGTGATGTACCGGATTTTCCGAAGCCAGGCATCCTGTTTCGTGATATCACGCCGCTTTTGGCCAATCCGGTAGCGTTCCGCAAGGCAATCGAACTGCTGGCGGAACCGTTTCGCGATAAAGGCATCGAAGCGGTCGTAGCGGCTGAAGCACGCGGTTTTATTTTCGCCGCACCACTGGCGCTGGAGCTTTCCGCTGGATTCGTGCCGGTGCGCAAGCCAGGTAAACTTCCATTCGATACCCATGCTTTTCACTACGAACTTGAGTACGGTACCGATACCTTGGAGATTCATATTGATGGAGTGCGGCCCGGACAACGCGTGCTGTTAGTGGATGACCTTTTGGCAACCGGTGGTACGATGGAAGCGTGCTGCCGTCTCCTGGCTCGCTGTGGGGCCGAAATCGAGGCCTGCGCCTTCTTGATCGAGTTGGTTAGTTTGGGAGGCGCCCGGCGCATTGCTCCCCATCGAGTTCACAGCGTGATTCGCTACGAATAGGGTCGCCGTAAAGCAGTGCAAGCAGATCGTACCTGCAAAGGCTCAGAAGCTTCCTTCAATTCTCTCGACGTTGATCTTCCATGCTTTTTGTTCACGATAGCTTTCACACCCGGATGCATCGACCAAAGTTGCTTGGTGAGAATGCCAGTAACGTTCGGCGTAGGCCAGGCATAGGAAGCGTTGTCGGGGATTTGTAGTCATGTAAATTGTTTGAGTAAGCTTAAACAGCCGACGGAAAATCGGCACCATCGCGGCATGTGTCATCGCAAAAGTTTCCAGTCGCAATTCCCTGCCTGCTCGGGCAAAGCCATCGCCAGGGTCCCAAGGTACAAATCCGTGCCGTGGCAAACTTGAGCACGTCGCCTGTCTACGACGTCGAGCTGCCCTGACGCGAGCTCAAGGGCCGGAAACTCGCGCTAGCCAACGAAACGTTTTTGATCCTGTGGAGCCTACCTCGTGGACATGTGACAGCCGTGCCGGCGTTGGCCGGGCGGGTTTAGCCTCGAATGTTTTGCGGCTCGACTACTGCGGCCGACCAGTAGGGGCACGTTGCACGTGCCGCCTCTGGCCAAGGACAACGGCCTGGGCCGAGGAAATGGTTACGGCGTAGCCGATCGCACGCGACGCAGGCTACAGCTTGGCTTGCAACGGATGAACGCGAACGATGACGTGGCGAACGATGGTGAATGGCTCTTTCATGGCCGGGGGATGCTTCTGCATCGGATACCGTGGGTGTTGTACTTTGCGCCCATTTGAACACGGGCGATTGTGCGAGCCAGCGACCAATGTCCACGAGCGGCACGAAACCGCACCAGCATAGCCGGTAGGTACAGGACTGCGAGAGCCGTCTTCTCTCATAGACCCCTTGGATGATCTGCGGGGACAACCCGAAATTTCCGCTTCGTATGGTAACCGTCGCAGCAATGATCGAAAGCCGTTTTTGCTCCATCCTGGCTCGGCTCTAATATCTTATCTCGATGCAAAATGACAATGTGGGACCCGGTGACCCAACCGGTGTCATTTGGATCGGCGAGGATGTCTGATTCCTTCTTGGGCTTATAGTAACTCAATGTACACAGGTCATCTAATTCAACTAACTCTTTCATGTAATGTTGCAGTTTGCGCACATCGTTTGGGCAGTACGCGAGTTTCATGCCCCAATCTTTCAGTGCTTCTTACCAAGAAACAGGATTCTGCGTGTTAA
>CAYRMD010000100.1:0-15871 GCA_964425225.1 uncultured Pirellulaceae bacterium
ATCCATCGAGCCAATACGCTCGTTTACCGCCAGTTGATCAGACGTTCCTTAATTATTCCTGCGCCTTTCCGTTGAAAATTTGTGCGCCTTGAAGGCACTCGCCAAGGGAATCGTCTTCTGCCTGGCTACCATAGCCTGTTTACCGTGGCTGCTTTTTTATTGGCTTGGTGTCTGTTGTATACTTAAGCGTCCCGCTTTTGCCATTTGCACGCAGTCGCTTGCGCTTTTGCCAGGGCCGATTGGCGATTGGATGCGGACAGCGTTTTATTTTCACGTGCTGCGACGTTGTGCATGGACGGCGCGTGTTTCCTTTGGCACGATCCTGACGGATCCGGATACAACCCTCGGCAACCACGCCTATATCGGCGCCTATTGCGTTTTAGGAGCTATCGACATCGAAGACGACGTGCTGGTTGCCTCGCAGGTCAGTATCCCGAATGGCAGCAAGCAGCACGGAATCGATCGGTTGGATGTGCCGATCCGCGAACAGCCGGGCTGTTGGAAACGCATTCGTATCGGGTGCGATTCGTGGATCGGTGAACGAGCGGTTGTAATGGCCGACGTGGGGAAACACTGTGTGGTGGCTGCCGGTGCCGTAGTAACTGAACCCGTGCCGGATTATGCCATCGTAGCCGGCGTACCGGCTCGCATCATCCACTGGCGCCGTGCTCCTGAGAGTGTCGATACTCCTTCACAAAGCCAACCGTTTTAGATGGGCCGAGCATCCCGAGCTTTGTCGCGCATTGCATAACACAAGTGCTTCTGGACATGTTTCAACGGGCTCGGCAGTGGAGTCGAACGTAGGGCAACTATCGTTCTGTTTTCCTTAGCGACTCTGCGTCAAAACCCCGTGCGCCTTTGCGTTAAATAATTCCGCCGCTTTGGCCGGACCCTGATTTTCTTTACGATGACCTTCACGGTTCCGATCTTATTGAAACGCATTCCACCGGTTGCCTGGCCGGTAACGTTCGGGATTCCAATCCCGCGTGGCCTAGATTTACCGTGTGACGGCCATGTCCAATTCAACGACCGCAGCACTCCCTGTCAGGTTACTCCCCTTGCCCACTGGTCCGACAGCTCCCCGAAATGGCTGCTTATCTTGTTCGTCGTCCAACCTGACGCGCCGGAACACGCTGAACTCGTGTTCTCCGATCATCCCCCAAATTGGAACGGCCAACCACAGAAGCTCTCGGCGTGGCTCGATGCTTCCATCACGATACAACTCTGGAACCGCCGCACGTTGATACCCGAAGGTTTTTATCGGGAGGTGTCTCAGTATGGGCCGATCTGCTGCCAGGTCCGCGAGCGATGTCAGTTCGACAAACGCCTTCCATTACGCCTTTGGCGGGAATGGTCCTATTATCCGACTCTGGAACTTGCATGTTTACGGATTACGATTCGTAACGGACGGCGCGCGCGGCATCGAAACGGCCTGTGGGATTTAGGGGACCCCGGCTCGGTTTGGATCCGGAATCTACGCGTTACTTTTCCGTTCGAGGTCAGGGAGTCAGAACTGCACGTGGAAGACCAGTGTTACACCTTCGAAACACCTGGTTGGCGCTTGGTACAGGCTTCAAGTGGCGGGCAATTCTGGAATAGCCCTGTTCACGTGTCGGCCGACGGGCACGTCCATTTACCGTACGCGGGTTACCGAGTCTATGTGGAAAATCAGTCCGCGAAAAAGCTAATTACCAGTGGTGCACGCGCCCAACCCAGCGTAGTGGTTTTCGATCAGGATGGGCAACCCTGGACGGTGGCAACCGATGCGTTTTGGCAACAGTTCCCCCAGTCGATTACCTGGCAGGGGCAACGCGTCTACTGGATCTCTGGGCGGATCTTGATAGCGAATGGCCTGGGGAAACGACACCGAACAAGAGCAAACAGCGGGCTATCGAGCTGCAAGGTGGCGAGCAATAAACGTGGACCCTTTGGCTGGCGAAGGGAAAACGCCCGTTGTTGCCGACCACCGGCCAACCTCCGCTGGCCGTTGCGGATCCGGAGTACCTGGAAGCAACTCGAACGCTATGGCCGTTTTGTGCCGCTCGTACCTTGAGAGCCGAAGCAGAGTCGATCTTGAAAGAAATCCGCACCGGACCGCAGTCGGGGGAAAGTAAACGCGAGGAGATCGACGAATACGGCTGGCGGCATTTCGGCGAGTGGTACGCTGACCACGAGAAACGTTATTACCAGGGTAACGCCCCGCTAGTTTCTCACTACAACAATCAATACGACCTAGTCTATGGGTTGCTGTTGCATTGGTTTCGAACGGCGGATCCGTTTTACTGGGATGAGGCGACGCGGCTGGCCCGCCACGTCATTGATATCGACATTTACCATACGGACCAGGACCGCCCCGTATACAATGGCGGCCTGTTTTGGCACACCGATCATTATCTTTCGGCCGGCACGGCTACGCATCGAACATTCAGCCATTTGAATGCCAGCCGGCTTGGAAAACACTACGGCGGCGGGCCGAGCAACGAACACAATTATACGACCGGCCTGTTGCACTACTATTTTCAAACAGGAGACTGGACCGCTCGCGAAGCAGTCATCGGATTGGCCCAATGGGTTCTAAACCGAGACGATGGCTATAATTCGGTTTTGGGCTTGGTGACGCCTCGCCCTACCGGATTAGCAAGTTCCACAACCCATGGCCATTATCATGGTCCGGGCCGAGGTGCAGGGAACACGATCAATGCCCTGTTTGACGCCTGGTGGCTTACTAACGATTACCGCTATTTGGAACAAGCCCAGAAGCTCATAGCCCGCACAATTCATCCGGACGATGACTGGCAAAAACTGAACCTTGGCCATATCGAACATCGCTGGTCCTATACGGTGTACCTTGCGGTGCTGCTACGCTATGCTTTCCTATTAACCTCGGACAGGTCTGACGAATCCGTGGGTTATGTGCGACAGTGCATGAAACATTATGCCCAAGCGATGTTCGAAAACGAAACTCCGTACTTCGACCGAGAAACCGAATTGGAATTTCCGACGGAAACCTGGGGTGCACATGACGTTCGGAAAGGGAATTTGCTAGAATTAATGGCTCGGTGGGCCTTGGACGAGCCGCTATCGAGTGCGGTAGTGGAACGAGCCCACGAGCTTCGCAATCGCGGGTGGCGGGATGTCATGCGATTCGAATCCCGTGCGGCTACTCGCCCTGTTGCCATCTTGCTCCAAGAATCGCTCCGAGAAATAAGCCCTCTGCCGCCGACGCCGCATCAACTTGGGTCGGCGGTTACCACCGGACGAGGTACGGCAATTTATCATCAAGAGCCACGTCCCTTTGTTGGCCAGCGCCAATGGATCCGCCAACAACTGCGTTCTCCCGTGGGTTGGCTGCGCTTAGCGGGCAACCTTTGCCGCATCGATCGCTGGCCCAAAGTTCGCTGGGGACGATAGAGACAACCTTGAGAAATGTTGGGGCACTTTTAAGAAGCCTCAGAAACTCCTTGACCGACAGGCGTATTCGTTTCGTTCCTCGCACCGGCGCGCCTTTGCGTTAAGAATCCGATTGCGCCATTGGGTTGAATACCATGACAAATATTGTGCCGGAGAAATGGACCGCGCCTTCAGCCCTGGTGGTGCCTTCGGAAAGTTCCACTGTGCGCGCCACAGCCGACACGGTGGTTGGCT
The DNA here is from genome assembly GCA_964425225.1 of uncultured Pirellulaceae bacterium. Taxonomy (GTDB): domain Bacteria; phylum Planctomycetota; class Planctomycetia; order Pirellulales; family Pirellulaceae; genus BPJU01. The sequence goes on from CAYRMD010000100.1 coordinate 3,646, forward strand.
CCCAGTGGGATAGCCTCCCGGTCACGACGATTCGGGCTACGAACTCTTGGTTGAGCCTGAATTGGCGTGAACTGTGGAAGTACCGAGAAGTGCTTTATTTCTTAGTTTGGCGCGATATCAAGGTCCGCTACAAGCAAACCGCGATCGGTGCCGCTTGGGCCATTCTCCAACCGGCTGCCACCACATTGGTGTTTGCTCTTTTCTTCGGCCGTGTTGCTCAAATGCCCACGTCGGGCGTGCCCTACCCACTTTATGCGCTGTGTGGATTGTTACTTTGGCAATTCATTGCCACCAGCGTTACGACAGGCTCGTTAAGCTTGGTTTCCAACCAGACCTTGATCACCAAGATTTACTTCCCGCGGTTGTTCTTGCCTCTAGCGCCCGTGGGAGTAGCCGCCGTGGACTTTACCATTGCCAGTAGTTTGTTAGCTGTAGCGCTTGCATGGTTCGAAGTGATGCCCGGGCTTTCGCTTCTACTGCTTCCGGTTATCGCCGCATTGACCCTGGTCATGGTAGTGGGAACCTCACTTTTGCTCTCTGCCTTGGCGGCCTACTATCGCGATGTGCGTCATATCCTACCGTTTTTCATGCAACTCTGGATGTTTGCGACTCCTAGTATTTATATGGATGCTCGACACGTCGGGCCTCGCTGGTCACTAGTCCTACCGCTCAACCCGGCATACGGATTGATAAGCGCGTTCCGAGCTTCGGTCGTCGATGCGCCGATCGATACATATTCATTAGGTCTATCCGGTGCCGTAGCTATCGCCATGCTGATAATCGGTTGGTGTTATTTCCGTTATGTCGAACGTACATTCGCGGATGTGATTTAACGCAGCGGTGCAAAGGCGCAAAGAAACAAGACGAAATGACCTGGGCAATACAAGTCGAAAAACTCAGCAAGCGTTACCGGCTCGGTGAGTACGTCGGCGGCTATCACACGCTCCGCGATACACTTGCCCATCGTGCGCGGTCTTTTGTCAATTGCCTTAGCCGATGGAGGCGACCGAGTGGCGTGGCGAACGGTGCTGAGGCTATAGAAGCAAATGGTGGTCCGAAAGAGTTATGGGCTTTGAAGGACATTAGTTTGGAAATCCCGCATGGCGAAGCCGTGGGAATCATCGGTCGCAACGGATCCGGCAAGTCGACGTTGCTCAAGATCTTGAGCCGCATTACAGGGCCAACATCCGGGTTGGTGCGGGTTCGTGGACGAGTCGGTTCATTATTGGAAGTCGGGGCCGGATTTCACCAAGAACTTACAGGGCGCGAGAACATTTTCCTCAATGCAGCCATCCTGGGAATGACTGCGGCGGAAACACGCCGCCGATTCGATGAGATCGTAGCATTCGCTGGCGTTGAAAAATTCCTGGATACGCCCACGAAACGCTATAGCAGCGGCATGTACGTGCGGCTGGCCTTCTCCATTGCAGCCCATCTTAACCCCGACATTCTTGTGGTGGATGAAGTCTTAGCGGTTGGGGATTTGGACTTTCAGCAAAAATGCCTTGGTAAGATGAACGACAGCGTGAGCCACGGACGTACCGTGCTCTTTGTCAGCCACAATTTGCCGATCGTAAACGCCCTCACCAAACACTGCATCTACTTAGCCGACGGTGAATTACGTGCGTTCGGGCCGACGTCCGACGTGATTAGCCAGTACCTGAACGATCTGGGCCGACGGCGGCAAGCAGCGGTCCAGGACCTGACTTTGTTTCGCCGAAAAGGACTCGATGGTACGGTACAATTCCGCTCGATCCGTTTAGCTTCCGACGACGGCCAAGCCGATCATTTACCGGTGGTACCCGCCGGACGTGCCATCGCGTTGGAAATCGAACTGGAAAGCCTTGCGGCGCGCTCGGGTTACATTGTCATCCATTTGACGCGCGAAGGACGCGAAACCGCAACCACGTTATTCTCGGGAGACCTACAGACAGCATTCCAGTTTCAACCGGGAAATAACCGTATCCGCTGTTGCCTTCCGGCGGTACCCTGGGCACCGGGCGTTTACTTGGCGTCTGTCCGCGTGTGCCGGTCACCGACGGTTGCCGCTTGGGATTGGCTGGACGACATGCCGCTTTTCGAAATCGTTATCCCTGAAGCGGAAGCCCAACGATTGATGTACCAGAACCGTCCTTGGGGAGCGGTGCATCTAGCGGACGTGTGCTGGGAAAAAATTATCTGACTCCTTCTGTGAATCGCCATCATATTGAATCGCCAACATGCCGGCCTACGATCCTAGAACTAGTGCACAGTCTGGATGTAGGTGGGGCTGAACGGTTGGTCGAGCGAACCGTCATGGGGTTGTCCGGGTGGCGGTTCGTTGTTGCATGCCTCGATTACCTTGGCGACATTGGAAAGCAGCTCATTCAACAAGGAATACCGGTTTTCTGTTTGGAGCGGTGCCCGGGGATCGACTGGCGGTGTGTATGGCGCCTTCGAGCGTTAGTACGGAAACATGCCATCACAGTTATCCATGCCCATCAATACACACCGTTTTCTTATGCGCTGCTTGGCCGGCTAGGAGGTAGCCAACCGCCGATCGTTTTCACCGAGCACGGTCGGCATCAACCCGATTATCGCCGCTGGAGACGCGTCTGGGTCAACCGCCTGCTAACACGCCGACAGGATCGCATTGTGGCCGTGGGCCAGGCCGTAAAAAAGGCCCTCGTTTGTAATGAGGGATTCTCCGAGCAGCGCATTCAGGTAATCTACAACGGTATTCCACTGGAACAATTTTCGAATGTGCCCGTAAGGGGACGGGAAGCCCGAGCGCAGCTCGGTATTCGAGATGAAGCATTTGTCGTCGCGCATGTCGCTCGGCTGGATTATCTTAAAGACCATCGTACGGCATTAGAAGCGATTGCGTGCCTTCGCGACAATCTGCCAGAAGTAGTGTATCTGGTGGTGGGGGACGGGCCCCTTCAAAAAGAGATTTCGCAACGAATAGTTGAGCTCCGCTTGGAGAGCCATGTTCGGTTGCTGGGAACACGACAGGATGTGCCTTTGATTTTAGCGGCAAGCGACGCGTTTATGTTGTCCAGCATTAGCGAGGGGATACCGCTTACGGTGATTGAGGCGATGGCTGCGGGAGTGCCGCTGGTTGCTACACGTGTCGGTGGTTTGGAAGAAATGATCGACGACGGCGTCCAGGGCGTTCTGCGTCCACCCAAAGACCCACGGGCTTTGGCCAGTGCCCTGCTAAGTTTGGCACGCAACCCCGAGCTACGGGCTCAAATGGGTCGAGCCGGACGCCAGCGGGCTCAAGAACGTTTTAGCGAAACCACCATGCTCGCCGCCTACGACGATCTCTTCGCGCACCTCACATCACAAATCCATCCACCATCCACCTAGCCCCAAGGTATTTTGGAAGGCAACTTACCCCAGGGGTGGCTTATGAATCGCTCACTCCACCGTATAGGTTCTCCGCGTCTCTGCGTCGCTGCGTCTCTGCGTTAGTTCTTCCGATGCACACTCGCATACCGCTTGACGGCGACTATTTCGCCATCCCGGAGACCTTCCACGGCGATACCCGCCCCGTGGTGCTGGAAACACGCGTGGTCGTTGGCCCTGGCGGTGGCCCCGAAAAAACCATCCTCAACACCCCGCGATGGATCGAACCGCTTGGCTATCCCACCATTTGTGTCTACATGCACCCGCCGGGCGATGCGGGGCGAGCGGTGCTAGCCCGGCGTGCCGAAGAACTCGGCGCGCCTCTTATAGCTTTAGAGGATCGAGGCCCCTTCGATTGGCGGATCGTCAAGAAACTCCTTCACATCTGTCGCACGTTACGCGTGCGCGTCTGGCACTCCCACGATTACAAGAGCAACGTGTTGGGACTTGTGCTGGCACGTTTTTGGCCGATGAGGCTTATCACCACAGCCCACGGTTGGGGAAATCTCGTCGGGTACATGCCCCTTTATACGCAGATCGACAAATGGGCTATCCGTTTTTACGAACAAGTTGTCTGTGTCTCGCCTGATTTATGGGCAACGTGCCGCAAGCTGAATCGAAATACTCATTACTTACCCAACGGGATCGATGTAGCACGGTTCCGACGACGGCAGGAGCGCCATCAGGCAAGGTCGATTTTTAAACTGCCGGCGGATGCATTAGTGCTAGGTAGCGTTGGCCGACTGGCCGACGAGAAGCGTTTCGACTGGCTGTTGCGTTCGGTGAAGCTGCTTGTCGAGCGCGGCCACAACGCATGGGGGCTGGTGGTGGGAGAAGGCCCGGAACGAATCGGGCTAGAACATCTAGCCGGTCGGCTGGGAATACACGATCGGTTTAAACTTGTCGGTTTCCTGGAAGACGTCCGCCCGGCGTATGAGGCGATGGACATCTTTTGTTCAACCAGCGTGCGCGAAGGAGTGCCTAATGTAGTCTTGGAGGCTATGGCTTACGAATTACCGATTGTTGCAACGGCACTTCCCGGGACAAAGCAATTGATCGAGGACTGCCAAAATGGACTATTGGCCCCGGTTGATGACGAGAAAGCATATCACCAAGCAGTATTGAGTTTAATAAATGACCGGGAAGGGGCTTGTCGACTGGGACAAGCAGCCCGTTTTACGGTCGAGACCCGGTTTTCGTTCGCCGAACGCATCCAAAAAATGGCCGCCATTTATACCGAACTACTGGCAACGCGGTAGGCGAATCCATAATCATCGGTTAAACGTTATTTCCGGATTTGATTGCGCCTCTGTGCCTTTGCGCTTTGCGTTAAAACCCCCTGCGCCTCTGCGTCTCTGCGTTAAAACCTTGAACAGCCGCCGTTGAAACCTCGATCCATGCCCCATGCCGATAAACCGAACACCCGGCCTGTTCGCTGGCTGGTCTTCAGTGACGACTGGGGGCGGCACCCCTCCAGTTGCCAATTCCTCTTCCGCGAGATCGCCAAACGAGAACCGGTACTGTGGGTCAATACGATTGGCATGCGGCCTCCGCACTTCGATTGGGCGACGGTGGAGCGTGGTTTGGAGAAATGCCGCGAGTGGTTGCTGGGTATACGCCAACAGCATGCGGGCTTCGAAACTCCTGAACTATTGACCGTCTTTGCACCGATTATGTGGCCCTGGTTCCGCAGCACGTTGGATCGTAGGCTCAACCGTATTATGCTTCTCCGGCAGCTCCGCCGTTACCTGCTCGACTCGAACTACTTTACGGTGGGTGTTGCCACCGTACCTGTAATGGCCGACTGCATGGAAGAGCTTCCGGTCGATCGTTGGGTGTACTATTGTGTCGACGACTGGGATCATTGGCCCGGAATCGATTCGAAGGCTGTTAGGCGTCTGGAAGAAAAAACGTTAGAACGAGTTGACTGTGTAATTGCGGCCAGTTTGGCGCTTGTGGATAAGATGGAACGATATGGACACAAAGCCAATTTTTTGCCGCACGGATTTGATGAACGAAATTGGTTTCGCTCTACCCTGTCGCCCGCGGAACAATTGGTAGATTTGGAGCGACCGATCGTGCTGCATTGGGGTTTGATTAGCGACTTAATCGACACGGAGCTAGTACGTGAACTTTCGCGACAGATGAGCCAAGGAACCATTTGTTTGGTCGGTCGCGACTATACCTCAAATGGAACACTTCGGAGCATCAATCGGGTTTGCCGTCTCCCACCAGTTGCACCCCGGGAAATACCACGACTCGCGGCCGCTGCCGATGTATTAGTTATGTTATATCGCGTGACGGAGAATACGTTAGCTAGTCAGCCGTTGAAACTGCTCGAGTACTTAGCTTCCGGTAAGCCCGCTGTTGTCCCAGCAATTCCGGCGAACCTGGCCTGGCAGGATGCCCTGGACGTGGCTGTAAACCACGAGGATTTCATTCAGAAGGTCTTACTGCGTATCCAGACCGGGCTGCCCCCCGAACAACAACAAGCGCGCTGCCGCTTGGCGGATTATACGTGGTCCAAACAGGCCGAACGTTTCCGCCAATGGGCTATCGGCCAGATGGGTGAATGATGCACAAGGGTACTCCACGCTGTAGCTCGACTTTTACCATTTTGCATCCGTTCTTTACCCTTCTTCCGTCTGCGCCTTTGCGTTAGACATCGAGCCGGAAACGAAGTAGCGGTTGCGCGTGGACTATTTATGAGTGAGCACCATGCTGCGTTTCCCCGGTAAGAATATGCGCCTGACCTTGGCCCGGGGCCAAGGTCTGCTCATTGCCGCTCTGCTATTGGCATTGGTCGGGCTGTGTGTCCCCTGCTTTTATCCGGGAACGTTTCGCTGGGCTGCCCTGCGTACTTTGGCGGTGTGCTACGCGGTATTCGATCCCTGGACAAACGTGCAATTGCCGCCGACAGGTCTGAATGCCGAACCCGGGTGGGAGAATAGCGTGCCAATGGCGGCGTTAGTGGACCGGCATCCCTTCCTTGACTGGGCTTCGGCCGACGTTAATGTGGAAACGACGCCTTCCCAAGTGAATGTGCCGTTTTTTCATCCCGAAACCATAGAATCGGATGCAGCGAAGGCCTTCCGTCAGAGAGCCGAGACTCTCTTAAGCGACAACCCCGATCCGTGGCAATTGAGCAATCGTGTTCGGTGGTATGCTCCGCATGGAATAACGAGCGTCGCCGAAGCATCGAATCCTCAGGTGCTAATTGAGGCGCTGCTCCAGGGTCGGCCGCTTTCTTGTCGGCAATTTAGCATTCTGCACGCCGAGCTTTGTTCCATGCGCGGTTATGTAGCCAGGGTTCTCGGATTGAGTAGCGATGGTTTGGGATTCAACCATGCAGTTTCCGAGGTTTACGTTCCGGAATACGGCTGGATCCTTATCGACTGCGACTTTAACATTGCCTATCGGCGAAACGGTCGTTGGTTGAACGCTTGGGACTTACATCGAGCCTGGTGGGATTGGCGGCAAAAGAACAGCTCTGGTCCACCGCCGCTGGAGAGCTTGGGGATCGAGCTTGTAATTTTGGGGCAAAACGGAGCCGCGCATCGAACCAGTAATTTGCGGCCATTCGATCCCGATGTTTTGGCGAACTTGCCGTTTTACGAGTACGTTTTTTATCCGGCGCGGAGCAATTACTTGTCGGGACAGTATCCCAAAGGCCATCCCATACGCACGGGTCAATGGGTACTCAAGTGTCCGGAAACGCCTCATCCGGCCGTAGCACCGGAGGCCTGGATACCAAACGATATCGGGCGGGAACTTTACTGGCCGGTGGGCGAGGTCGCTATCCGCGCCGGTTCGCTCGAAGAATCCGCTACGAAAGCGAATCTGGAACTTTATTTTTCCACGTGGATGCCTAACTTTGCCCATTTCGAGGTTCAGGACGGCGAGACCACCTGCGTATCCGCCAACGGCCACTACACCTGGCAGCTCACGGTGGGCCGCAACCGACTAGTAGTGGTCGCCGTCACATCGACCGGTCTTCGCGGTAGACCCACAACAATCGAGCTAAATTTTGGGCGGCCCACAGATCCCGATAAGGAACCTGCCGATACGGAACCGTAAACTCTGCTTCGCAGGATAGAGTTGCCGTTGGGCTACCTGGCAAGCATCCCTTCAGTACCGAGCCGCGACCGTGGGGATCGGCCATTTGATCGGTGAGAGAAATGCTATAGAGCAAAGGCGCTAAGGCGCACTTAGGCAGCGAATCCGCATAGTCTTATTTCGACATGCCTTACACCGTTGCGTTGAATACTTGCAGGTAATAACGAATGGCTTCTAACATCGGTCCAAGCACGTTGACACTACCCCATCGGCGTCCGCTTCGCGTATGCGTACTCGGATTAGGTGGCGGTGGGTTTCACGCTCAAGCAGCACGGTTCTTGAAACACCTGCCACACCCCATGGAACTGGTTCTGGTTTACCAGGGTGCGAACGGTGGCATAGTTTATTGGGATGAGATTCCGGGTACCCATGTTGTAGCGGCTTGCTATGTTCGCTCGCCGATGTTGTGGGGCGATAGCAAATGGGTCAGTCTGTGGCGTTTCGTTACGGGCTTACTGCGGGCAGCGGCCGTCTTAGCACAATGGAAGCCAGATGTGGTACTGGGTGTGGCGACGCCACAGTTTCTTTGTTTTGCCGTCGCTGCGCTCTGTTTTAGGACCGAATGCTGGTTTATCGAGAGTATCACTCGGGTGCGTACTCCATCGACAACGGGCAAGCTGGTAGCGCGATTGCGATTGGCCACAAGGTTTTTTTATTGGTGGCCCGGCTTGTCAAGGTATTACCGAGGTACCAGATGTCATCAACTGCTATCATTTTCGTGACGGTGGGAACCCACTGGTTTGACGAGCTTGTTCAGGCTGTCGACGAACTGGCCGGCCAGCGAAGGCTCGCGCATCCCGTAGTTTTCCAGATTGGCCTCGGAAGATACATTCCTCGCAATGGCCAGTGGTTTCGGACCGCACCGGGGCTTACCGAATACTACCGTATGGCGCGGTTGGTTATCGGGCACGGCGGCACGGGTACGGTACTAGAGGCTTTGGAGCTTGGTGTTCCGTTTGTGGGTGTGTCCAACCCAATGATGAAGGACGACCATCAAGGGGAGTTCTTGCGGGCTTTAGCTGAACGGAAGTTGGTTTGCTACTGCGATGACCTCGGTCGGTTGGGTGCTGTAATAGAAGCGGCGCTCAACGAGGATCCCCCGAAACGAGTGAACCTGTTTGAGAATACAACGCTTGCCCGTGCGATGGAGGAGCTCTACGGCAAGTTGAATTCTAGCCGGCTCCAGCCCAGTCGGCTCGGGTGCCTCTTATACCGGTGGTTGAAAGTTGAAATACCGCTTGAACGAATCGACCGGCGTGGGCCGCGCCAGCCTGCGGGTAGTCAATCGGCGATGGCGGGCGAAGCACGTTCCAATTCGAATAATCCTTCGTCGGATTGATACTACTGGATGCGTAACATGTCTACCTGACGACGTCGGGAGACGGTACCACGCCGCCGTGGTCATGTGTGGTGGATAAAAATTGAACCACCGGCCTACGGCCATCATTGGGGTGAAGACCTATTCGCCTGGTGTAGGGGCACGTTGCAACGTGCCCTGGATGCGTAACACTTGGTAGGTCAGGATGTCGTGAGACGGTAGCACGCCGCGGTGGTGATGTATGGCCCGTAAAAATTGAACCACCGGCCTAATGCCATCATTGTGGTGGATACATATTCACCTGTTGTAGGGGCAAGTTGCAACGTGCCCCTACTGCTGGGTTAATAGAATAGAGATGACGAAGAATTTCTCGCGCCGGCGCTTGACAAGCACTTAAAAGCAAGTAAACTAAACGGTCGGTTGTGCATGAGATTACACGGTGCGTCTGTAGCGCGGGTTTACGAGTGGTACGTGGTTAGGCATCTATGAAGCTGGAGCACATGAATATGAAATCGGCTAAGTTGTTAATGGCATTACTGCTGTTGGGTGTCGCGCCTTCGGCCTGGGCTAGCGTAATAGTTATTGACGATTTTTCGGCGGCTGCCCCTGTGACGGCTATGATACCGCCTGGAAATGCGGCTAGCGACAGTACTCCGGGTGGCCTCGGCGGGCAAAGAGATATTACCGTGACCGGACCATCAGGCGCGAACGTCGGTCTTACGCTAGGCTTTGCAGCAGGGCAGTTACGTTTCTTCTCAGGTTCCACAAGTGGAAACGGAGACGTTCTTTGGGACGGGACGCCCAGTTCGGATAACCCGTTTATTAACGAGGCTGCTATCGATCCGGCTGTTAATTTTTCAGGCGCTACAGGTCAAGTTTTTTGGTTGGTGGGTGATCCTAATAAGGCTCCCCTTTATAGCGCTTTGACCATAACGCTCACTCTATACAAGACGCCAACTTCCTTTCAGTCTGCGACGTTCGGTGCATTTCAAAATGTGCCCGAACTCGGTTTTGCAGCGTTAATCCCGTTCTCCGCTTTTGGCATTTTCGGCGTCGACAATATCAAAGGGGTGACGTTGTCTATGAGGGGAAATACGCAAGGAGAGGACGCAACGTTTGACGCTATCGGCGCTGGCCTACCTGAGCCCACAGGTGCTCTTGGTTTTGCCGTGGTAGGACTTCCGTTGGTGGGTGCTTGGAGGCGTTGGCGCCGAAAAGCATAAGATGTGTTCGTGTTTTTCGCTGTGTAACCAATAAGGGTGGCTGCTTACGGCCACCCTTTTTTATCGACCGATGATCGTCGTTCTTGCTCCTGCAATCGGCCTTGTTTGCCTAATTACGACGCGCCTTCGAGTAACGAACGTTTCAATAGTTCCTCGTCGCCTCTGCGCCTTCGTGCCTCTGCGTTAAAGACCTACCGTCCTACCGTCATACGGTAACCGAGATCAGCGCCAGTGAAGGTTTGCATTGCAAGCTGGGCCCCGCATATCGGCGGAGCGGAAATTGCTGCCGAGCGCCTGGCACTTGGTCTAATGCAAGCTGGGCATGACGTGCTCCTTGTGGTGGGAACTGATGGAGACGCCCTGCGCCGATATATTTCGGCGGGTATCCGATGCACGTTCATAGCACAGCAATTTACCGACAAATGGCACTGGTTGAGGTACCTAAGGTCTCGCAATGCATTTGTACGGGTGCTACGCGCGGAGCGCCCCGACATTTTGCATTCAAATGATCTCCCTACTCATCAAATGGCTTCCGATGCGGCACGTCGTGTTGGTATTCCCCGAGTTTGCCATCACCGGTTTGTTTACGATGGCAATGCCATCGATTGGTTCAACAAATATGGTGCTGAGCGACACGTGTTTGTTTCACGAGCATTGAGAGACATCTTGTGCTCGAAGTCAAGCATTTTGAAAGCTAGCCCGACAGCCGTGGTATATGACGGTCTATGTTTGGAGGGTCGGGTGACACCGGCAGAACGAAAAAAGGCGCGTGCGGCGCTAAATTTGCCAGACGATAAAGTGCTCGTGGTGTTTTCGGGTCAAATCAGCCATCCAAAGGGGATAGAAGATCTATTGCGTAGTTGGAGAATTCTTCCAGAACCGTGTGCCCAACAAGCTGAACTATTACTGGTAGGCGACGATTTAGCCGGTGCGGGGAAGTATCGGCTCGCGATGGAACGACTTGGGAGTGAGCTGGGTATTCGAGCCCGATTCGTCGGTTTTCAGACGAATCCACGTGACTGGCTCTTAGCTAGCGATATAGCGGTTGTGCCGTCTCATTTTGAGGCCTTGGGCAACGCGACTTTGGAAGCAATGGCCTTGAGCCTGCCGGTGGTCGGAACGGCCGTCGGGGGGATACCCGAGATGGTGGTCGACGGCGAAACGGGTTTATTGGTACCGGTAGGTAATCCACAGGCGCTAGCAGCGGCTTTAACCAGGTTGATTTCGAATCAGCAGTTGCGCAAGGCGATGGGCCATCGGGGGCGCCTTCGTTGCGAACAGATGTTTTCCATTGAAAAGCACGTTTTAGCAATGATCGAACAATACGAGCTCGCCATCGAGTCAAAGTCCAACGGATATGCCGTTCGCTAGACCTGTTCCGAAGAATGGGATTACTTCATGACGCGTAGCGGCGCCGGCGAAGTATGCGTTCGGGACAATGTAACGCGAATGCGCGAACGTCCTTAGGCGCAATTGTTGTCCACCAAGGTGTTCCACTCTTTTCGCTACTCTAGCCGACTAACGCGGCGTTGCAAGCGCTGTCACACACGTACGGAGTGCTTGCTGCGGCATTTGAGGATCATGGCGTACCCTGACTTGTGATCTACTGCCGTCACGATTACTCTCATCCCCGGTGGACCTAGCAGGGTATCACCTTCGAAGTCGGTAAGGTTGCTTGGTTGCTCAGCATCCGGTGGCCGAGCGGCTATATGGAGATAGTCGTATTGTCCTTAGCTTTTCCGTAGCGGTGAGCCTTTGGCGCGACATCAGGAAAACGATGTTCAATGCTCACATTAGGCAGGTTTGTCAAACCACCGACAAATGGTGGACGCTGAGAAAATGCGTTTGCCCTGTCTAGCCTCCAGACGTGTCCGGCCCGCGATTTGCGCAGAAGGCGATACTGAATCCGGCATGAGCGTACTGGTTCCAGCTTGCTGGCGTCACTAGTATTACGTTTTAGCCGACGTGTTTTGGCGGGACTCTGGGCCGATTTAGTTTGCCCAAGCGCGGCCATGACTTCTTCTGTGCAATTCGCAATTATCCCTGCTTCTATTATTGTAGCTCGTCACGGTCCTAGCAATGCAGTGTAGTACGTGCACATTTAAGGTGCATTCGGACATTTAGGGAACCTCTGATCAACTGGCGGTAAACGAGCGTATTGGCTCGATGGATAGTGTCA
>CAYRMD010000101.1:0-15429 GCA_964425225.1 uncultured Pirellulaceae bacterium
TATCCATCGAGCCAATACGCTCGTTTACCGCCAGTTGATCAGACGTTCCTTAAAACACGTTGTAGTTCTTCTTACGAACGTATCCGCTGTTTCGCGCAGTTTGAAACCGCTGCGAACCATGCTGAAAAGGATACCGCCGCATCGATCTTTTTTGATTCTGGTGCTCGCTCGCCAGGAAATCCATGCGGCCTGAAACTATTTTTGATGTTTTCAAACCGTTCACGGCACGACACTTGCTGGACGCAATGACTCGGCAAAGGTTTCACATCGAGTACAACACGGCAAGAAGCGGTGGGACCCACGGCGAGGGTGCAGGGATGTTTCATTTCTCACCTAGTGCATGGCTGGTAGCGCTCGGCATCTTCTTAACGGCAGGCGGCACCATCGCATGCATTGCCGGACGCTGTGCGGCTGATTCTGGATGCCTTTGGTGCCAACGACTCTACACGGCATGCTTGGTCACTTTAGGAGCCTGTACCCTGATGGCCGTAAGGCAGCAAGATGGAACGTGGGTGCTCCATGCGATTGCTTACGCAGGGCTTATCTTAGTGGCCACATGCGAGACGCAGCCCAGAATGGATCACCCTCCGCATAAGTTCATCAACCACTGAACCATAGAACTGTTCTCACGTTAGCAACGGTGTGGGTGCATTCCATCAATATGGACGAGGACGCGCGCTAGCTGCGACAGCAACGAAGTAGACACATCGACCGAAAAAAATGACTCTGTAGACCGTTCGGATGGGCGCCCGGCAGAGGTATGTTTGGGAGCACGAAGATAGGCGGGTTTTAACAGAAGAGAGCCGGCCTGGCTCGTGGCGTTGCCTGCAGCGATTTTCGAGCGTTGATCAACAATGGTAGCGCGCTTGCAGATAATCAATACGATCTTCGCGTACAAAGTAGACAATACAGTGTTCTTGGGTTAAGCGGCGGGATCAGCAACCGGAGGCCCAATACTTCAGTGCCTCGGGCTTGCCGACCCCAGTACAAGGCTCCTGCATGATCGCCTCGATAAATACGAAGGCTCGAAGGGTAACTTTATGACCCGCCTGCATCCAACCCCGTAAGTCCTCTACATATTCTGGATGAACGATAGCCTTCCTCGTTAGCTCCTTCTGGCCCGAACCTTTAGTCTTTTGGCCCAAGTTCCAACTTCTGACATAACTTTTTTATAGGTTAGGGCTTAACTTGTTTGGATTTTGCACGATTTAACGGCGCCAAGAGACGTTGGGCTCTTTTAGGGGATCGGGCAAATGCGCCGTTTCTAGCAAGCTGGCCAGTTCCGCTGCCGCCCCAAGCGCGACGTCCTCGTGGCCACGTCGGCTAATAATGACGATCTTTCGGTTGTCCGGGACCCGGTCCAGGAGCGCCGCCAAATTCGCTCGCGCGTTTGAGTAAGTCGTTTGTATGACCCTAGATCACCTCGATTGCTTCGTTCAATTACTTATACCGTATTCCTGTACAAGAATCAGTGCTGTCTAGCGGTGGTTGCTTCGTTTCGTTCTTGCGCCGTAGTGCCTTTGCGTTAAATTACTGGACCGGGTTAAGAACGCCTTGACCGCGAATCTCGTTCGGACCACCGAAGCGGTCACATCGGGTTGAGGGTATAAGGCTGACCTACGCTAGGCCCGCCACACTAACGAATAATCTCACCCACGAGCAACACGCACACACCTCTGGCTTACACCATCTTTTTGACAGCCCCTTGATGCCCAACGCTGGTAGACCGGGCAAACTGGTCGAATCTTACGGCGTAACCGCTGTTTTGGGTATCAACCGACGGCCTGGCAAAATCGAAAAAAACCTACCTTTTGTGGCGATTGTTTTCCGAAAAAGATATTCGGGAAGCAGCTCAGCAGTCCGAGCCCTGCGCCAGGGCCCAGTGCACGCGGACTGGCAAGTAACTTCGGCTGCTGAGTCAGTCGCCGGATGCTGCTTCGTGAAATACACCAGTTGGCTCGGGCAACGTCACATAGTTCCGTCGAGGCTTCTGTGAACCGTCAGCGCGGCTTGACCCACGGGTCCGCCGAGCTGGGAGCCGGACGAGGCGAGCCGCACGCGTATAGGAGTTTACCTCAGGAGGGGACCCATGCGACGAGTTATATTAGGTTTTGCGATCGCGCTGGCGGCTATTGCCCCAGGGGGGCTGCGGGCCGATGACCAGCAGATTGCCCAAAAGATCGTCACGGAATTAAAGGCTCTCCAGGCAGCCGGTAAGCTGCGCGGGTTCAAAATCGACTTGGCGGTTGAAGACGGGACCGTACTGTTAAAGGGACGTGTGGCATCGCCGGAACAACAAGCACTGGCCCTGGAAGTAGCGCAAAAGACGGCCGGTGTCAAGCAAGTCGTGAATGACTTGAAAGTTGAGCCATTGCAGGCTGCGGCCAATCCTGCGACCGAGACTCGCTCCTTGTTTAAAAACCCGTTGAAGCGTGCTACGACACCCAACCAAAATCCGGTCGCCACTTCTAGGGAAGCACGTGACCGGCCCGCCCAACGGCCAAGCTCACCTGAACTGGGAACGCCGCCTACCGGTTCCGAGTCATTGGCTTCCAGCCAGCCGGGTGCACCGCAAGTTGTAATCGAGTCTTCAAGCCCAACCGAGGCCGCTGCGGCTCGTCCGGCTATCAGCGATGAGCAAATCGCAAGGCAGATTTACGATCGGTTGCAACAGTTTAAGGAGTCTGGACATCTCCACGGCTTTCGACTCGACATGCGTGTCCAGGACGGCACCGTCATCTTAGATGGCCATATGCCTGCCGTGGAGCAAAAGACACTGGCCTTAGAAGTAGCGCGGCGTGTGCCAGGTGTTTATCAGGTTGTCGACATGATTCGGGTGGAACCGCCAGCCGGTCAATTCCACACGGTATCGACAGGGGCTGATTCAGCCCGTCGACGTCCGGCGCCGGAACCTACCCGCATCGCTCCACCTCAACCGAGCACATCGATTCTTGCCCGTCCTAACCCCTCTGTGGGGCCGAGTGTAAGCACGGATGCAGCCAAGGGGCCTCAACCAGCCACGGCGCCAGAGGCACAAAGCGATCCAAGCAACGTGGCTGGAACGCCGACCGCACCCCACTTAAACAACACTCCCCACACGGTGGCTGTCACGCCCACGTCGCCCCCAATGGCGCTGGTGCCGGTACCTGAGCAGGCATTGGTGCCTGTCCCGCAGCTTTCTGCGAATGCACCCCGAACGACACACGCACCGGCAGTGGTAGCCATACCTTCGGCCATGTACTACAACTACCAGCCCGCCGGTCAAGGTCTGCCCGCGGCCGCTCCGATTGCATCCGGCTACGGGGCTGTCACCGGGGGCATCGCTCAGGTGCGCTATGACCATCCCCAATTGCCCAACTATGCGTGGCCCAGCTACGCTGCCTATCCGAACTATGCTGCCGTTACCTATCCGAAGCAGTACTCGCCCGCCGCCTGGCCCTACATTGGCCCGTTCTATCCGTATCCCCAGGTACCCCTCGGATGGCGCAAAGTAACTCTAGAATGGGATGATGGCTGGTGGCAGCTCGACTTTAAGAGCAAGTAACCCTCCCCGACCCCATTCGCAGTAAGCCCCGTGACCCGCACTTCACGGGGCTTTTTGTTTATAGCGAAAAACCGGTATTCGAAAATCCCTTCACCCAATCGGGCGTTTGTCTCGATTCAACGTGCGGTTTGCCCTCGTGTTGGCAATCTGGGCTTAAGCACGTCGCAGAGCCATGTTCCGGCGAGCCTATTGCAGCAACGGGGCCCGAAAACGGTTCCGCCTAAAAACATTTCCCCGTGAGACGGCTGGACGCAGCACGGGACTGCGCGGGACGCCCAACGAACCGCTCGAGGCATTCGGCGGCAAGTCGCCGCCCGCTCCACCGCATTTTTTCGTATTATTCGGAAAAAGCCGCAAGTTCCGCAAAGTTTCTCACGATATCTAATATTGTCAAACCGGTAGGCGCTCCTAGGCGAGGCTTGCCTTCCGGAAAGTCAAATCGTCGGCGTCGCACCGTTCGAGGTATTTTCGATGCAAACACGACATTCGTCCTGGTATCTAGCGGTAACGTTGGTTGTTAGCTCGGCCGTTTGTACCGGATGTGTCGGGATCACTTCCGGGCCCGATCTTGGGTTTGTCGGTGTGCCGATTCCGGTGAGTCCCTACTTCCAGAAATTGGAGGAAGATCAAGCGTTGCATCATGAACGCTACGCGCGCGTGCCCGTGCTGCCTCCCTTAGAAGCCGGTGGCCCGGATGTTGGGTTGGATCCTCCCAGTGACGACGAGGTGATACGGGCGTTGGAACGGGCCAAACCCGTGCAGGGTGGGTTGCCCTTCTTATATGAAGTGCAGCGATCTAACGTGCGTATCGTCAAAGAAAAGATTGCGGACTACGTTGACCCTCCACGGTTCGTTCCCTTGATCGGTCCGGCGCAATTGCATCATGTACATTACAAGTGCACGGTTTACTACACAGAAACCATTCGAGTCGGCTGGCCGGTACCTCACGCGATTCGGGACGAAGATGCTGTTGAGGTAATTTACATCGACCACAACCACTTCCATGCAGTCGGTAATGTACACGTACCTGATCCGTACTGAGGCTTGGGTAGGCAGGAAGCGACGCGACGCCTGATGCAAAGCGGGCTGCCGGTGTACCGGCGGCCCGCTTTTGCTTTTTATACCACCGGAACTCGGTTTGTCGGAAATGGGCTATCTTACCAGAAGCGTTTTCAGCACGGCGGCGCAAACGGCTGCACCCCACGACGCCGAACGACCTGGCCGATAGCGCGTCGCAGTTAATCTAGGCAAATCGAGCAATCCGGACTAAGCTTTCCAAAGAAGTGAACTTTTTTCCCTCTGCGGGAACCTAATTATGGGGATGAGTTCACCGAGAATCGCACAACGTCCGATAAGGTTTGCCGTAGGTCGAGCCGGACTGAACAACACGGTGGAAAGGTTTTCCGTGGGAGCCTGTAAGGAGGTCTCCACACAGTGAGGTGCATCTTCAAACGCAACCTCCTCGATTACACGACGATCATAGGAGCCGGGTGATGATGTCGCAAGTGCCACTGGACGGCGATCAGGTCCACGCGATTGAACGCTTGGCCGCAGCGCGTGAGCGAATTGTTGACCAATTATCGCGGGTGATTGTCGGCCAGCAGCAGGTGATCGAGGAATTGTTGATCTGTCTATTCAGCCGCGGACATTGTCTGCTGGAAGGCGTACCGGGCTTGGCCAAAACCCTCATGATTAGCACCCTGGCGAAAACTTTGAATTTGTCGTTTAGCCGCATTCAGTTTACTCCTGACTTAATGCCCGCGGACATAACAGGGACGGAAATCATCGAAGAAAACCGATCAACAGGGCAGCGGGAGCGGCGTTTTCTCGAGGGTCCCCTGTTTGCCCATGTGATCTTAGCTGACGAGATCAATCGCACACCACCGAAGACTCAAGCCGCGTTGCTAGAAGCGATGCAGGAACGGCAGGTGACCGTGGGGCGGGTACGGCATCCGCTTTCGGACCCGTTTTTCGTTTTGGCTACCCAGAACCCCATCGAACAGGAAGGGACATATCCGTTGCCCGAGGCGCAGCAGGATCGTTTCATGTTCAAGGTGTTCGTACGGTACCCGTCGTTCGACGAGGAATTTGAAATTGCGCGGCGTACGACCTCTCTCGAAACCTATACACTCGAACCGGTTCTTACAGGGCCGGAGATCTTAGAGCTACAACAAACCGTACGGAGCGTGCCGGTTTCCGATCATGTGATTCGTTTCACCCTGTCGCTTGTGCGGCAGACGCGTGTCGGTCAACCTGGTTCACCGGATTTTGTCAATGATTTACTAAGCTGGGGAGCCGGGACTCGAGCCGTGCAATTCCTCATCCTCGGTGGAAAAGCCCGCGCGTTGCTGCACGGGCGTACCCATGTTTCGACCGACGATATTGTGGCGCTTGCCAAACCGGTTTTGCGACACCGGTTGGTAGTTAATTTTGCAGCCGAGAGCGACGGGATAACGGCGGACGATGTGGTCGATCGTCTCCTGGCTGTGACCCCCGCAAAGGAAGATGAGCTGACGCGTGATGCCCGATTCCAAAAGATTTTTGCATCTTGAAGCAATTAAGCGTATCTCGCGACTCGAATTGCGGGCACGGCATGTCGTCGAAGGTTTTCTATCCGGCATGCATCGCAGCCCCTATTTTGGGCAATCGGTGGAGTTCCGGCAGCACCGGGAGTACGTGCCTGGAGACGATTTGCGGCATGTTGACTGGAAGGTCTGGGCACGCCAGGATCGGCTCTACGTCAAACAGTATGACGAAGACACCAACCTCCGCTGCTTGTTGCTCGTGGATACCTCAGCCAGCATGCAGTATGGACGCGGGGTATTCAATAAATGGGAATATGCCTGTACAGCAGCCGCTAGTTTAGCCTACCTGGTTTTGCGCCAGCAGGACGCGGTCGGTGCGGTACTTTTCGACCAACGTATCCGCACTCAGGTGCCCTTACGGAGCAAACGAACCCATTTGGAGGCACTGCTGGAAACCTTCCAGATCCACAACCCGGTAGAAAAAACCGACCTGTTGCCGGTCTTTCGAACCATAGCCGAACAGTATCCGCGGCGCGGCATGGTGATTGTCGTTTCGGATTTGCTGGCCGACGTGGGAGGTACTTTGCGGGGGTTACGGCTGTTACGCCAGCGCGGCCATGATGTGCTCGTGCTGCACGTGTTGGATGACGACGAGTTGGATTTTCCGTTTTCGGGACCTACACGCTTCGAGGGCTTAGAAACTCCGGATTTTTTGAATTGTAATCCGCGTGCCTTGCGCGAAGGTTACTTAGCAGCTCTTGGAAAGTATCTGGAGGCATTGCGCCGCGGTTGCGCTCGGCACATGACCGACTATGCTCTGTTGCGCACCAGCGACCCGCTGGATGCTGTCTTGGCAAAGTTCTTAAGCAGCCGCTTGGGGATGCATGGCCATCGAACCGAATAACGCGTATTGGAGTGGATCGAGCTGATGTGGCAGTTTGCGTTCCCATCACTTACCTGGGGTTTCCTGCTGGTCACCACACCGCTGGTAATCCATTTGATTCAACTGCTGCGGCATCGACGCGTGCGATGGGCGGCCATGGAGTTTTTGCTGGAAAGCTATCGCCGCCACCGCACCTGGGTGTGGCTGCGCCAGTTTCTCTTGTTGGCCCTACGCATGGCATTACTCGCGTTGCTTGTACTGCTGTTGGCACAATGGATCCCTCAAGGTGGACTGTTGGGCCGCTTGGGAAGATCCGCCACTCACCACTACATATTGTTGGACGACAGTCTTTCGATGACCGAGCGGGGAAGTGGAAGGCAGTCGGCATTTGAAGTGGCTTTGGGGGCGATCCAACAACTATGCCAAGTCTCCAGTCAGGAAGCTGCATCACGCCGTGTGACATTGATACGTTTTTCCCGCGCCGCACAAGGTGGTGAGCAGATCCCAGCACGCGAAGCCGTCGAACAAATCGCCGACCTCAATGCCCAACCGGTGGATGCGCAATTCGAACAACGCTGGGAAGAGGTGCGACGGCAATTGGAGCCCAGCGAACGAGCCGCCACGCCGCTAGCTGCTCTGAAACTAGTCCGGCAATTGATCGGCGACCAAACGCACGTCACGTCGATCGTCCACGTGGTTTCGGATTTTCGGCGCTTCCCTTGGGAAAACACGGCCGATGTGCGTGCGGTTCTGGCCGAATTGCAGGCCGCGGGTGCCCAAATCGAATTGATCCGCTGCGCTCGCCAAGCGATGCCCAACTTGGCCATTACCGCCATGAAACCCGAGCCAGGGCCGCGGGCCGCCGGAGTACCGCTCTTCATCCGAATCGATGTAACCAACTTCTCCGATCAACCGGCTCGCAACGTGCAACTACGCGTACGCTCGCGATACTTCGACCCCAGTGGTCTGGCCAATCCGGGTCAAGGCGAAGGGACCGTCGAAGATTTGCCGGTCGAGTTAATCGAATCGATCGGCGCTGGGCAAACCACCAGCCGCCGCGTCCAGGTGCACTTTCCCCAGCCCGGAAAGCATGCAGTAGAAGCTTTCCTGCCCGAAGACACCATCGCCGCCGATAACCGGCGCTGGTGTGTTGTCGAATTCCGCGAGGCAGAGCCGGTGCTGGTGCTCGACGGCGATCCGCTCCAACGCCATGCATTCTACCTGGAAGCTATTTTTCAGCCCGGGACGCTGGCTCGAACCGGAATCGCACCGGTAAAAAAACCGGTGGAGTATCTGCGCGATCTACCCCTGGAGCAACTGGAGCATTTTGCGGCTGTTTACCTTTTGGACGTACCACGCCTGGATGATGCATCGGTCCAGAAGCTCGAACAATTTGTCCAGAACGGTGGGGGCCTGGCCATTTTCCTCGGCCCGCAGGTCGATCCCCGTTTTTACACCGAACGGTTGTATCGCAACGGCAGTGGCCTGTCGCCTGTGCCGCTCGAACAGCAAGAGCTTATGCCGCCGGAGGACGCTGGGACTCCGGATGTCAATGTGGATTTGGTCGACCATCCCATTTTCCGCGATTTGTTATCGGGACGCAATCCATTGGTGCGGCTGATCCGCGTGGAGCGGTTCTTTGCACCCCCGGCTAACTGGAAACCGCCCGAGGAGTCCACGGCTCGGATCATCGCACAATTGCGAAGTCAACATCCGTTTTTGGTCGAGCAGACCTTTGGTCTGGGCCGTGTCGTGGTTTGTACCTCCACTTACGCACCGATGTGGAACGACATGGTTTTAGGGCCTAACGCCCTGTTGGCTCTTCAATTGCAAGCGTACTTAGCCGAAGCACGCAGAGCGCAACCGGAGTATCATGTGGGCGACGCCTTGCAAGTCGAGCGTCCGATGAGCCAGTATTTACCGGAAATGCAATGGGTGTTGCCCGACAGCAACGGCATTCCACGGCGCGTCGTTCAGGCTGCGTGGGAAACATTGGGTACCGAGCAACCAGTAGGACGAACCCAACTCACGGGTCAGTACCAATCAGCTAATTCCAACCGCAGCGGACTGTACGAAGCGTGGCTGTATGCGATCGACGGTTCGTTGGGTGTAGAACGATTTGCCGTGAACGTCGACGCACGCGAATCGGACACGGCACAGGTCGAAATGCGAACGCTTATAGACAATCTAGCTCCCGCGCGAATCGAATGGCGCTACGCGGACCAGTCCGCATGGCTGGCCTGGGCCCCAGCTCGCCTTGCGCCACAAACCGGGCTATGGGTGCTCTTGCTGGTAATGTTGTTGTGCGAGCAACTTCTGGGGTATTTTGCCAGCTATCATCCGCCGCGAGTCGCTCCCATTACAGCCGTTTCGGGACCTAGATCATGACTCCCCATACCGAAGCACTTCTGCTGTTTGGTCAAGCCGAAACGGTCTATTACCGTTTTAACCGTTGTGAGGCATTAACCGAAGGCTGGCAATGGTTAGCGCTGTTGGCGGTAGGCGTGGCGCTCTTGGTATTTGTGGTGCGGCTCCATGCACGCGACACGGTGGAATTGTCCCGCCCATTGGCCATTGGGCTATTGCTACTGCGTCTGGCGGCGTTGGCGGGAGTCATTTTTTACTTCTTGGATTTGGAGAAGGGTACTGAGCGGACCGTGACGCTCGACTCGCGCGCTGTACTGCTTGTCGACATCAGCCAAAGCATGGCTCAGGTAGATGTCGCCACGCCCAGCGGTTCGCTTACTAACCGATCGACAGCGGTGGCCACAGCCCTGGAGCAACACCAGGTTCTCGAGCGATTGCGGGAACGACACGAGGTCCACGTTTTGGCCATAGGCGAATCGGAGCGGCCGGTTGCCCTGGCTTCATTTGTAAAGAAACGGGCTACAGTGCCGACAACAGCCGCAAACTACCCGCAGGCTCGCGACTGGAACGTAGCTATCTGGGTGGCGCGAATGGCCGTGGCGCTATTGGCTCTGGGAGCGTTGCTTGCCGTAGTAGCGGCACTCTTTGCTTGGCGACGTCGCCTGGTGCCGGGGGAAGCGGGGTCGTGGCCGGTGCTGGCCGCGGTGGTATTTTCCCTTAGCGGCCTTATCGCGATGGCCACCGTTCATGTTCGGTTCTCCGAGGCTCGGTTGGCAGAGCTCCTTGCCGGAAAGCCTAAGGTCCCAGCGGAAACGGCATCGGGTCGGCCTCTATCCGAATCCCCGGCGGACCAACCTGCGCCGGATTGGAATGAGCTGCTGGCGCCGCGCGGCCGAGAAACACGCCTTGGGGATGCTTTGTATTACACGGTGCTGGACATGAGAGGCGGACCGGTGGCTGGAATCGTGGTCGTCTCCGATGGCCAATCGACCGCAGGGCTTGCGCCGGCGCTGGCGGCGGCCGCCGCGCAAGAAGCATCGATCCCGGTCCACACCGTGGCGGTGGGGAGCGACCGACCACCCATCAATGTACGCGTCGTAGATGTCGAAGCCCCACTGCGCGTCTACCCAGGTGACCGGTTCGAGATCAAAGCCTATCTCCAGGCTTACCAAATGGAGGGACGCTCGGTGGATGTCCGTTTACTTTCGGCATCAGCCGAGGCTCAAGGGGCTAGCTCGTTGGAGGACCAAAAAACGGTCCGGCTGGGCTCCGACGGCGCTATGGTCCTGGTGGAATTCCAAGTAACGCCTCCGGAAGTCGGCAAGCGCCTCTACACGATCGAGGTCGCTGCTCCCACAGACGATCTTCTGGCCCAAGACAATGCGAAAACGACAACCGTGGACGTTGTTGAGCAACGCACGCGCGTATTGATCGTTGCAGGGGGCCCCACACGAGAATACCAGTTCGTGCGCAACCTTCTGTATCGCGATCGCGATGTGACGACCGCTGTCTTATTGCAATCCGGCGAGCCAGGAATCAGCCAGGAAGGCGACGAAATACTTTT
This sequence comes from uncultured Pirellulaceae bacterium, assembly GCA_964425225.1. Taxonomy (GTDB): domain Bacteria; phylum Planctomycetota; class Planctomycetia; order Pirellulales; family Pirellulaceae; genus BPJU01. Next base: position 10,884 of record CAYRMD010000101.1, read on the forward strand.
TGATTTTCCGAACACGTGGCAAGAAATGACTTCGTTTGATTGCGTACTGGCTTTTGATCCGGACTGGACACAGTTGGACGAAGACCAGCTGCGCTTATTGGATCGTTGGGTGTCCGAACAGTCCGGTGGACTGTTGTTGGTAGGCGGGCCGATCCACACACCGCATTGGTCCGGACTCAGACGCGGAACCGACGCGCGGATCGATTTGCTCAAAGCGCTGTATCCTGTCGTGTTTCCCACGGAAAGCAGTGCGCGTTTCGATGTTGCGTCCGCCGCTTCTGACGAGCCCTGGCCGCTGCAATTGACACGCGATGGCACGAGCGAAAAATTCCTCTGGCTGGACGACGATCCTGTGAAAAGTGAGGCGATTTGGGCGTCGTTTCCGGGCGTCTACGGCTATTTGCCGGTTCGCGAGATCAAGAAGGGGGCCTGGGTTTATGCCTATTACACCGATGCGACCGGTGGTTCGCTCGATGAGCAACCCGCCGTCTACTGGGCCTCGCACTTCTATGGCAGTGGCCGCGTCTTTTTCGCCGCGAGCGGAGAAATGTGGCGACTACGCGCTTTGGATGAGGCGTATTTTAACCGGTTCTATACGAAGCTCGTCCGCTGGTTGTCCCAGGGTAGACTGGCACGAGGGTCCAAACAGGGTCTATTGCTCGTCGACAAGGAACGTTGCTCCATCGGAGATAACGTGGTGGTTACGGCCATTATTTCGCAAACGGACCGTCAGCCGGTAGAAACACCAAACACCGAGGCCATTCTGGTTGCTCCCGATGGAATGCGCCAGACACTTCTTCTGCGCCGCGTAATGCAGTCGTCACGCGCCGAGTATCAGACGCAGTTTACCCCCCGGCAGGAGGGTGACTACCACATCGAATGGTTACCTCCGCAGAGCACAGAAGAGCCATTGGCTGTCGACGTGCGATGTAGCAGCTCGATCGCCGAAACACGTTCGCTAACTCGGAACGACGCGGTGATGCAGGAAATCGCACAACGTACCGGCGGAAGAGCCTACACGGACCTGGACGTGGCCTTCGGAAGCGGCTCGGCGCAGGATCCGGACGTGATTAGCCTGTTGGTTCCCCAAGACCAACAGGTACGCTTGCCCGGCACTCCCGACCGCCAATTTAAACTGCGGTTGCATGCTTGGTTAATGGCATTGGTAGCTGGAGCGTTAGCGGTGGAATGGACGTTACGCCGATTAAGCCGTTTAGCGTAATCCATTCCCCTCGAACTAAGCATCAACCGGCATTGGCTGGTTTTCTCGAAGGGCAATACAATAGTCGTTTGTGATTCCCACAGGAGAATGTCATGCCGGCAGCCTCCTCGTTGCAAATCGCTCCGGAAATTCAGGCTTTATTAGGCCGATTGCGACGGCGCGTGCGGCTGTGGGTATTGGCCGACACCTTGCTGGGGATCCTCGGATGGGCGGCCCTGACGTTCTGGGTTTTTCTATCCCTGGATTATGGCCCCGTAATGCTCTGGGCGAGTGAACTACCGGTGTCGCTGCGCGCGTGGCTCTTGGCAGCCGTACTGATCGGTTATCTGGTACTGTTGTATCGTCGCTGGTTGCGGCGCGCGTTGGTTCCGTTACCGGACGAAAGTTTGGCATTGATCGTCGAGCGGCGGTACCCGCAGTTTGACGAGAGTTTGATCACATCGGTTCAACTGGTGCCACGGGCTGAGCCGGTTTTTAGCCAGCCGATGTTGTCCGCCACACAGGCGCTGGCCCGAGCGCAATTGCCTTCTGTTCGCTTGGGCCGCACGTTGGTTTGGCGGCCGCTTCTGTTGCAGCTAGTCGGCGTGTTCCTCCTGTGGATGCCGATCATCGCACTCGATGTCCTGCGCCCCGAAATGGTTCAATTGGGTCTGCGACGCTTGTACGCATTGTCCGATGAACTTTGGCCGCGGCAGGCTTCCATCGATCTAGTAGGCATTCAGGTACAACATCGCTCGATGCGCACCGGCGAACAAGTATGGTCAGAAATTATTAACTTTCGCGACGGTGAAGTGAAAGTGGCTCGCGGCGCATACGTCATGCTCCAAGTGCGGGCTGCGCTGCAGGCCGAACGTGTCCCGGACACGTGTCGAATTGTGTACCGTACCGAAGATGGCTCGCGAGGTCGTGTAGCCATGCGCCGCGATGGATCCCCGCGCGGTAGCTTTCAGTACTACTCGTACGATGACAAACCGTTCCGCGGTATTCTGGGCAACATCCGCTTCGATGTCATCGGTGCAGACCACCGATTGCGGAATTATACGATTCGAGCCGTCGATGCTCCGGCGGTCGTCCAAACCGAGTTGGAATGCGTGTTTCCTCAATACTTAGTCGATGAAACCGAGGGACTGTGGCTCCCGCGGCGCATTCCCTATCGCTCCAGCGGTGTTACACTGCCGAGAGGTACCCGCGTGGTAGTTCATATGAAAACCAACAAACCCTTCATAAAGGTCGAAATTGCCTCGCCAGGCACACAGCAACTCTATCAAGTCGATGGACACGACCGGTTTCCCACCGAATTTCAATACGAAATTCCCCACTTGGCAGGTAATGTGGTTTTGGAAGTTGGCTTGCGGGATATCGACAATGTTCTCAGCGACGTGCCCCATCGGATCGTGCTGTCAGCCGTTGACGATAAACCACCCGAACTGGATTTATCGGTACGTGGCATCGGTAGTGCCGTTACGCCCCAAGTGATCATCCCCGTAGAGGGAACAATCGTTGACGATTATCGAATAGCAGAAGCCTGGTTCGAATATCAGGTGGAGCAACAGCCGGCACAGCAAGAACCCATCGAGGTAGGCCCAGATGGTTCGATCTCCGCAGGACTGGATTTCCGGCAACTCCGCGCACGCTCGGTGCCTGTCGCGCTTCAGCCGGGTCAAAAACTCTTTGTTACCGTAAAAGCTTCCGACCGATGCACTCTGGGTACTGGGCCGAATGTGTCGCAGACCGAGCGATTGGAGTTGGAAGTGGTCACTCCCGAAGAACTCCTCATCCGACTGGATCGGCGCGAACTGGCCGAGCGGCGTCGGCTCGAGCATGTGCTTGATGAACTAACGCAAACGCGCGACGCCCTCATCCGAGTTCAAAACGAAATTCTCGGAATAACACCCGCGTTAGACCCCGGCGAGCGCACGCCATCTCAGGATGCCTCTAGTACCGCGCCAGAACAAGGCCAGGGACGTTTGGATCTGCGAGCCATCCGCGTGCAACAGGCTATTCGCCAATGTCAAAAGTCGGCTTCGGAAGTCCTGGACATCGCTCAAGTCTTGTACGCAATCCGTGAAGAGCTCATCAATAACCGCATCGATGCGGAGGACCGAAAAAGTCGCCTAAAAGAGCTAGTGGCCGACCCATTGCAGAAGATCGGCCGAGAACGATTTCCCAGTTGGGAACAATCGCTGGTGCAACTAGAAAAGTCGATTCATCTCGAACAAGACGCCGCACAAAACGCCGATTTGGCTATCAACTCGGCAAATCAATTGTTGGCAGAATTGAACCAAGTCTTGGAGGCAATGTTGGACATCGAGTCGTATAATGAACTAATTGAGATCGTGCGGAACCTGATCAAAGAACAAGAACGGATTCTCGACGAAACGAAAAATGCTCGCAAGCAAGAGGCATTGGAGTTGCTTAAATAAAGCCGTAACAACTGCTCAGCCCGAGGAGTTCGCGTCATGGCGTGCAAAACGTACCGCGCAGCGCTGGTCGGCGGTCTGTGTGTTGGCCTGTTGGGCATGGTGCTCTTGACAGGCATCCGGGCACAGGACAATGCGCCGAATAACCCAGCGTCCCCCCCTACTCCTTCGCCCAGTCCACCTTCCGCCACGGAGGCCAACCTGGCTATTAGCCAGGCGAATCTGGCAGACCGCTACGCGCGCCTGGAAAAACTTTTGTTCGATCTGGCTGCCCTCGAGGCCGCGGAAAACCCAAAGCGAGCGGCCATTCTAAAACGTGCCTATGAGCAATCGACCGATCAACTGACACGCAAACAACTAGAACTCATTGCCGAACTTCTAGCCCGGCGCGACTATCGACGCGCCACCGATGAACAAGTGGAAGCAATCAAACAATTACGATCGTTGCTCGATTTGCTCTTGAGCGAAAACCGTGCCGATCGTCTGAAAAGTGAACGCGAACGTATTCGCGAAGCCATTCGCGAAGTAGAACGCCTTATCCGCCAACAAAGCAGCCTCCAGGGCCGTACCGAGGCTGCCCAAGACCCACGCCCCCTATCCGACGAACAAGCCAAGCTCGCCGATCGTACTAGGTCCCTAGCCGATCGCTTGCGTCAATGGGAACAGCCCAATTCCGCCGACGATACCCCTCCAACTGATCCACCGAACGAGCAAACGCCCGAAAAAGACCAGCCGGCTAACCAGCCTTCCGAGTCAAGTAAACCACCCTCGGACCAAGACCGAAAAGCCAATCCCAGTCGTGACGCAAACTCCCCGCAACAGGGCGCACAGCAGGGACAGCAGGGGCAACAGGGACAACAGGGACAGCAGGGACAGCAGGGACAGCAGGGACAGCAGGGACAGC
>CAYRMD010000102.1:0-15220 GCA_964425225.1 uncultured Pirellulaceae bacterium
GTACATCACGAGGTTACTCGGAATCACCGGTGCGCTTCGGTCGACGAATTAGTGGAACTGGTGTGTAAGTGGATAGAAGCTCACCAACATTTCAATCCACAGATCCAATATTTCCGGCGGCTCTGTGCACGTGCCGCTAAGCGCTTCGATAATGACGTGGACCTATTTAGTTTCGCTCTTGCGCCTTTGCGTCAAATCCGTGCGCCTTTGCGTTAACTCACGCGATAAGCTCGCTGCACTTCGAGCATCACCTCTTCAATGATGCTGTGGTTGCCTGAGACGGCACCTAGTTGCACCCAAAACGACCACGCCATGAAAAGGAAACAGCCGAACGCGGTTATTCGATGCCAAAAAACGTATGCCTCGCCGGTCTTGAGGTTCGCGGCCGGATCACTTGCCGCCCCCAAGGCCACGAGGACTATGATCAGAACCATCGAAGCGACCGCCCAAGCAAAGGCGCGGCGCTTGAGCTTCTGGCTGCGCTGTAAGAAATCGGTCGATAAGTTGTAAGCTTCGATTACCTCCCGACACCAACGCGATGTTCCGACGAAATACGTAATCGAGATGCTGTTTACCAAAACGGCAATCAGCGAAGCAGCAATACCGACCAGCATGTGCCAACCGTAACGAGATCGGACGGGACGATACTCCACGCTGGCTTGCTGAACAGCTTCTTCGGCTTGCTCGCGCTGCTGGCGATCGGAAGAGGGATTCGCTTGAATGCGTAGCGCCACTCGCTGCGCCTCGACGTAACGATATGCCGCTTCGTGAAGCGGGCCAATGGCAAAACCCAATACGATATTGATTCCCACCAGAGTCAGCGCCAAAAGCGATAGTGTTAGGAAGATGCGGCTCACGGGCAACTCCCCTCGGGAAACATTCCATAGGTCGATGCGTTCCTAATCCTTGCGCCTTAGCGCCTTTGCGTTAAATTATTCTTAGGGCTCCTTACCGCATTTCCAACCGGTCTACTTAGCGGCCTGATCGTGTTTGGCTCCCCTGCCCGATCCTCGACGACGCCGATACGATGAGTAAGTGGAGCCTCGGGAGGCTCCCCATGGCGTTACGACCATTGGTTCGCGCACAGCGTGCCCTTACGCTCGGGCGTTGTGGCCACATCGACATGGGACCAGGAGACAGACGTGTGCCTGGCATTGCTTCGTCCCTCCCTAAACTCGCTCTAACCATGGGGGATCCAGCCGGTGTAGGGCCGGAAATCCTCGTGCGCGCATGGACACAAAGCGCGCTACACGAGTGTTGTCGGCCGCTGGTCATTGGGAGTGCCGAAGTACTGCGTCGTGCCGCACAACGTTTTGCACCGCAATTGGAAATCGTGCCTGTCGTTTCCGTGGATCAGGCACAACCCACTCCAACCCGAATGCCGTGTTTGGATGTGGTAACGGGCGAGGCAGCTACGGTGCTTCCGGCGACGGTGGACGCTCGAGGTGGTGCGGCGGCCTACGAGGCGACGTGCGAGGCGACACGGCTCGCTTTAGCCGGCGAAGTAGGTGGCCTGGTGACATTGCCCTTAAACAAAGCTGCCCTACGCGCCGCAGGACACTTGTTTCCGGGTCATACTGAGCTGCTTGCGCATCTGTGCGGTGTAAGCCACGTGGCAATGATGCTTTATTTTCCACCAGGTTCGCACGTGGTCGGACCGGGCGGTCTTGGTGTCGTGCATGTAACGCTCCACGTGGCGTTGCGCGACGTCCCATCCCTGTTGGAAACCGAGGCGATTGTCCGCTGCGTTCGGCTTGGCCATCGGGCAATGCAAGCTTTAGTGCCGCCGCAACAGCCGATACGCATCGGCGTAGCGGCACTGAATCCTCACGCCGGCGAGGGAGGTCTATTTGGTAACGAAGAATCGGCGATCATTGCCCCTGCTGTGGAACAAGCGCAGCTGGATGGAATCGATGTCCAGGGTCCCCTACCGGCAGATACCTTGTTAGCCCGAGCGGTACGCGGAGAATTCGACGCGGTCGTAGCGATGTATCACGATCAAGGACACATCGCGCTTAAACTACTCGACATGCATTCGGCTGTAAACGTTACCCTCGGTTTACCGATCGTCCGCACCAGTGTGGCGCATGGCACAGCCTTTGATTTGGCTTGGCAAGGCAAAGCGCAGTTCATGGGCCTTATTCATGCCGTTGAGCTGGCCGCGCGCCTGGCACTATACCGACAATCGACCTCCGTTTGACTACCGACTCGGTTCGCGCCGACGAAAAGGCGCCGAGAAGAAAAGAAACGGCGGATCAAGGTTTTAACGCAAAGGCGCAGAGGTGCAAGAACGAAAAGAAAGAACCGCGGTGTCGGCAGATGCTGCACTACTTTCGTTCGCTCCCCTGCTGCGACATGTCGCGCCAGGCTGCTCGCCACCGATCGGTTACATCGGTAAAAGGTTGATCTCCCGGTACATAGACGTAACGACGCGCGTCCCCACCGCTTCCGGCCCGCACTTCGTAGAATTCTAACGTCATTGTGGGACCCAGCCGGCCGGAAACGTGGTTTGGCTGTTGCAGGTACTCGACTCGGAATGGGAACAACGGTAATGCCGGATCGCGGCTCAGTATTAGCCGCACCTCGGAGGGCGGCGTGATACGGTAATCGATCCGGCTTTTCTTCAGGTCGCGGATTTCCTCAGCGTTCTGATTTACCCAAACTCCACGCATTTCCCAAACCGGCTCGTCGCCTAGTGTAGTGGGGCGAGCCGATGTGAATCGATACGCTTGCCGCAGCCGGTCGAGCAAACCGGGGACTCCCCCGGCACAGGCAAGCCGCTCCCGGGAAATAGATTGTTCCTGGCGTAGCCTTCTTAGGTCAACCACTTCTAAGGTAGGTTCAGCCTCCCAATCGGTTCGCGTCCAAAGGTAGTTTCCGTCCGAAACTTGAAGCCAAGTCAACGTTCGATCCGCTCCGGGCAGACGCCACTCGTAGCGGAAACGAGGTTGCCCGTCGCGGTAACTTTGCTGATACGTTCCGAGCCCGCTCAGTTGCGTGTTCCTTAGCTGGATGGACAGTCGCACGCGAGCCTCGAGGTCCGGATAGTTTTGCGCGGCGGTGACTGCTTGCTGAATAAGGTCGTCAGCCGTTACGGCGTTTGGACTCTGGGCCGTTGCTTGCCGGTAGCCGGTACCGAACCCCAGAATGAGCGCCAGGCCGGCGGCAGGAAACAAGCAACATCGTGTTTCAAACCAGCGGTACCGGCTGTATGCCATAATCTGGATGTACCGGTTTTTCCAAAGATTCCTGATCTTCCTCGCCGAACATATGGCACAGAGGCGCCGCGTGCGACTGTCTGGGCCCGCACATATTGGATCCCATGCAGCCGACGACCATTTGGGCGGCGATTGTATGCGGAAGGCCTGGTTGGGTCGAGGGCAAAACGTATCCGGAGCGATCTTCACCGGAATTGGCCAAACGTCGCTGCGGACAAGGACGTGGTAGGATCGGCCAGCTTGGCCGCTCTTGAAGCATCGTTCAGGGGAACACCATGAGACGAAGCCTTGGGTTAGGTTGGATCTGGATGGCTACGACGGTAGCGGCCATCGGTTGCGTCTCGCCTGCCGGTCACAATCTTCCTCCTGCCGAACGGCTTATGGAACCCGGCCCTGGCGTTGGCGGTCCCGGACCAGGTGTCGTCGCCCCCGTTTCGGCGATTATGCCGGTAGCACCAACCTCACAGGAAACAACGCAACCGACCGTGCAAGTCTTATTCGCCAAGCCTGAGTCGATGCAAGTTCGGTGGGATGTGTCCGGCTATGGGCAATTCGACTCCGAACCGCTGATTGTTCCCGGTCGCCACGAGTTTCCCGAGGGGGCCATCTATCGGTTGAAACTGACCAATATTCCCGGGCGCGAGGGCTTGGAACTGTATCCTACGCTGGAAATTGCCTCCACAACGCCGCGTACGGCAGCTTACTTGGCCCATAATGCGTTGCCGGTTCAGTTTACCGAAGAGGATTTCGAGCAAGTGGTGGCGGGCAACTTTGTAACAAAGGTGATCTATCTTCCGGATCCCGAGTTCCAGCGGTTAGCCCTGGCTGGCGTAGAAACGTTGGTTTCCACACGTCTGGATCCCGGGGTCGACCCAATTGTCGAAGCCGACCGACGCGGTTCCATCATGGCAGTCGTACGCATCGGGAACAAGGATGTTGAGTTAACGGCCAGCGCCGCTGGTCCGACCGCCGCTGCCGGCATCGTACCGCCCGGCCTGGTTGTACCGGGCGCCTACCCGTCGTTACCAGGGTATGTCGCCGGCGTGACAGCTCCCACCTGGGGAATGCCCATGAGTGGGACACCGATTGGCCTTCCCGGACCGCCTCACGTCCCGCTAGGAGCCCCCGCCGGTTTGCAGCGGCACGTGATGGTGAACCACACGCCGATTCACGTTCCGGATCCATCGGCCACGTATAAAATCCATGTCCGGCAGCAACCAGGATACCACTACCCTGCTCCGCCAACTCGAGCACGGATTGTCGAGCAAAGCTTTGAACCGATGCCGCTCAACCGACAACCGCACTATACCCGGTCAACCGAAGCGCAGTAAGCCAAGCACGGATCTGGCAATGCGAAACAGTCACTGCCACGGCTCTGGCGTAAAACTTCCTCCTTTTGGCCCAGGGTGGTTTCGCTTACTCGAAACCGCCCGTTTTTTGGATGAACGTTTTCCATGCGCTACCGTTTGACGCATCCGGGCCTTCGTACCAGTGTGCTGTTAGCCGGCGCCTGGTGCGCGCTATTCGTAGCGGTCAACATATGGCTTGGATTGGCCGCTCACGGCGAGCCGCCCCACTATTTTTCGGATGCACGCATGCCGCCGGGTGCCGTCGGTCAACAACAGCTCTGGCGAGCAGCCACGCTGGTACCCTACTACTTCCAGCCCGTACGCCTTATCGTGCCCGGAAATGCGTTAGTGTCGGTGGCTGAAAACGGAAAGTTCTCAGCCGCACAGCCGCACGAATTGAAAGTGGGCTTGCTGGTGGGCCGAATTTATCGCTTTCGGGTCTCGAATATTGACGGCTGGGAAGAGATTGAAGTGTTCCCAAGTGTCGAGGTGCTGAGCCGCCTGCATCCACCCGAATCACTGCGTTGGCGTTATCCGATTCCCGTGGTTCTAACGGAAGAGGATCTTCGGCTGGCTATCGAAGGGCGGTTGGTGACTCGGGTTGTGTACCTCGAAGATCCGCATCAGGCCGCACCGATCGCCCAGCGCCCGGACGAGCAACCCTTTTACGATGCGGATCCGAGTGAAAACATCTTGATGACTGCCGATCGCCTGGGACGGCCCATGCTCATTGTGCGTCTCGGTTCGCGCGTGCCGACAGACGACATCGATTCGCGGAATTTCCTGTTTGATTCACCGCCGGTCCAATGGCCTCCCGGCCATCAGGCCGCCGCCGAAGGACCGGCCCAAATGAAACGAGAGCCGATATGGCAGAGTGAACAAAAAGAACCCAGGTCGTTGCCCACCAGCGCCCAGTCGTCTCGACTTCCTGTCCCACGATGAAAAGTGCCATGTATCGCACTGAACGACCCTACCGATTTGGATTCTCCGCTCGGTGTTGGCTCATCATAGGTGTCGGTTTTTTCATCCTGTGTGGTTGCAGAACCCCCGCGGGTGAAGTGCCGAAAGGCTTGGCCAAAATGTCCCAAGTCTCCAGCCCGATCACACAGCCACAGCAGACCGATATATCGCAGTCATTGAAGCGATTACCGCCAGTAGATGCTGTGTCGGAAACCGAGCCATCGGTTCAAACGGCAAGTTTTACTTCGCCAAGCGATCGCGGCGTCAAGATGTCGATAGGTGACCAGCCCAGCTCGACCTCAGAACCGCCGGTACCGCGAGCTCCAAGCGGCGTCAGTCAACCCATCGCTCAACCTTATGGCATGCCTTACGTGTCGGAACGCGTACATATCCACACGGTGGAACCCTCGGTGTGGGGCCGTGGTCAAACATTACCGGTTTCCGCTTGGGGCGGCGAACCGAGCCAATGGGTACCGGACGACGAATATCTCTTCGATGGCGGGGATAGGCACAACGCAGTACAAGTAGCCGCCGATGGCTCTTTGGCCGGACTAGACGTAGAAGACACGGTGGCATATTTCCGTACCGCCAACGGAACGGTCCACACCGTTCCCAGCAATCCCGTTTACGTGTATGCACCGCGTTTCGCAGCAATTCGCCAAGTTTCGGGAGTGCTCCTGGCTTCCGGTCGGGACGACTCGCTTAGTTTACGCCAACCAACGGAGGTCATCAGCCAGGAACGGCGCGAAGGGGCTGACTTGGCCTGGATGGCCGACTTTGCCGAAGGCAATACGAATGTCGAAGCGCTCTATAGCTTCCGCCGTCGAGACCTCGCTCTGGGACTACACCACGAGCGGTTCTTGCACGGGTTGGTACGCGAGCTTCTACCCTACGAGAACCTGAACTATGTGCGTCATGGTTCATATGACAATTCAGAAAAAGCGCGACTTGCTAGTGCTATCACCGCCGCTAAGGTGTGGGCTCACGATGTGGCACTTCAAGTCGTGATCGATGGGCAAGTGGCCCATGAGGCCGCCGCAGGTAACTCGGCGGACGTAACAACACGGTTCGAAATGCCCAAGGGCAAGCCCCGCTTGCGGCTCGCCAAGCTCGCCTCGCGGCAAGACGCCAACCCAGGTGACACGGTCGATTTTACGATCCGCTTCGACAATATCGGCGACCAGCCGCTGGAGTCGCTTACTTTGGTAGATCGTCTTACACCGCGTCTGGAATTGGTGCCTGATAGTGTCAGCAGCTCACTGGATGCCCAATTCTCGACACAGGAAAACGACGATGGCGGTACTACCCTGCGTTGGACATTCACCGGTGGTCTACGCGTAGGAGAAGGTGGCACCGTGCAATTCCGCTGTGTGGTTCGCTAGCCGGATGCGAAACTCGTGTCTTTGCTGCACTTCACCACTCTTAGCAAGCCGATCAATGACAAAACCTCCGGTCGCAGCCCAGATTTCCCCTAGATAGGTCCCATGCAAAGTTGGCAAATCATCCCCGCCCCCTTGCCCTCGATCTATTTGTCTGTGTTACTTGCGCCTCTACACCTTCGCGCCTTTGCGTTAATTTTTTAAAGTTCTCACGGCGAGCTACGAGTCGCGACGCGCTCAACGGGCTCCGCCTGAGGGCCTTGCACGAGTTGCCAGCGCGCCAGGGCCCAGTCTTTCTCAGGTCCTTGGCTTGCCAGGGCGCGTGCCTGCCAGTACGACGCGTCATGAAGGAGCCACGAGGCAACTTGGTCGGGGGTATCCTCGTAATGGCGAACCAGCGAGCGACGAATCGCGTCGATTCGAAGGCGTTGTTCTGCTGAAAGCGTTGCAAGGTCGAGATTAAGTAGGTATGGCAGGACTTCCAAACCCATGCTGCGCAGTTGGCGGTCCGCGGCCGCGCGTTGGGCGAATCGCGCGTCAGCTAACTGCGCAACAAGACGCTGGAACTGCTCCGATCGAGGCTCGGGCAACCGACGTTGGAGCCCTCCTTCCAGCCGTTGTAATTGGACCGTAAGTTGCCAATCCGGCCGCAGGTGCTCCAGACACGGTATAAGTTCCTGACGCACGCGAGGATAGATACTCAACAAGTGCCAGAGCGTCGGCGCTTCGAATCGCTCCTGAGCCTGTTCGGTTCGCAACACTATGTGCACGGGCTGGTCGGGGCGCTGTTCCAAGCTGAGCCTCCAGGCGTCAGGTGGGTAATAGCGTTGGATAGTACAGCTTTGGTCACCGAAGAATTGAACTACCAAACGCTCCTTGTCCGTCTGGTACTCGTATCGCAGATGCACCGGGCCGGTCTTGTGATCAACGGCCAGCCGCTCGCACTGCCCTTCCCGCTCCTCGGACACCGAGACGCATTGGCCGGTGGGCACCAACAGGCGAATCCGTCCGAATTCCATTCTGAGTTTCAGCCAACTGTGTCGCTTAAGTAGCTGGGGGGAAGCGGCCGACGAAGATAAGCATATCGCCAGCAGGAGCCCACAGCCCACTCCCCCGGCGATCCACGGGGCGCCCGTTCGCATGGTTACGCCCTTTAGTAACATGGTAGCAACTTGCTGGCGGTGGTTACTCGCCAAGCGCGTTCCCTCGCATCGAATAGTATCGACTATCGAACGGGCAAGATAGAGCAATTTTGGTGGCGGGGTGGCGGGTTTGTAGGTGAAAAGTTTTCAGCGCAGAGACGCAGAGGAATGAATAGGTAAGCTGGCAACACCCGTTAGCAGTTGGGAAAAAACCATTTTTGCCCAAGGGCTTTACATCGAGCCCCAGTGTTGATAATGTCGCGGCTCAGCTTGCCTAGTTTCACCAAAATCGCGAGAGTGGTGCGAAAAATTCGTCACCAAGCCGCTACCGGATCTTGCCGAGTGTCTGTTTTACTGGGCCTTTGCTCGTTTGCGTTAAATTCTCACCCCCATCAAATGGCAAATGGCGAATAGGCATCACAACGGAGTACTCAGCGCGAACAGCTTACCGACAATTAAGATGCTCACACGGTGGTGGGTTCGCAAATTACCCCATTTTATGTATCCCCACCCTGATCACCTTCCGCCGGTTTCTTGAAAAGATCCAAGAATCGGTCCTCGTATTCTTTGAATACCCCCAGTCGATCCAACTCCCGTTTCAATTCGAAAGCCTTGGACCGATCGCTGGATGCTTGTTGGAATAGCCGCTCGATGCGATGTCGATCGGCTGGCGACAAGGAAGGTTCTTCGGCAGGAGGTGGTATGAACGATGAAGGTTCTTCCTCGGCCTCACTAAGCCCATAGGCTTGTTCCATGCGCTGGAGAAGTTCCTGCAGTTGCTCTTCACTAGCCCGAGCTTGCTCGGCTAACTCCTCCAAATCGATGTTCACTCCCAGCATGGGGCTGAACGCTTCCAAAATGGCAAGCGAAGCCTTAGGGAACGGCAGTTGCACGAAGACCTGAGGCATTTCACCGAGCAGGCAAACGCCGGGGATCTCCGCTTCGGCAGCGGCTCCGAGCAGAATCCCGTTCAAGCCGCTGATATGGCCATTTTCGAGGATTACCAATTCTAATCGCCGGAGTTCTTCCAGAAGTTGCGAGTCGGTTGCAGCGCCGAAAACGCGACATCGTTGCTCCGGGCGCATGCCGGTCGCCATGGCCGCAAACGTGAAAACGCGCTCGACGCCCACCTGTTTTGCCTGTGCAAGCAGTTGTCGGCAGAAAGCATATTTACCGAGCGGCGGCTGAGCCTCGCCGATGAACACCAGTAAGTCATGCCGCTCCTGAGGATCATGCCACAAAAAAAGCCGACTCCGCGGTTTTCGTCCCGGCTGAATGATCCCGGCTCGTACCTCCACGTGTTCGACATCATACAGATTGGCAACCTCGAATTCGGCCAATAAACTCATGCGGAGCTTCGATAGCAAGTAGACACCGGCGTTAACCGCCACTTGGCCCATACCTGGCCACACGGCTACCAACCAAGGATGTACGAGTTTATGCGTTTCCACCATGGATCAACACTTTCCCGGATGATAAGGAAAATCTTGTCGGAAGTCGCACCCACAACGAGCCACTCCATAATTATTGTAGCGATTCGCAGTGCCGGAACGGGCGCCCAACACGTTTTTGCGGGGAGTCTACGCCCTACACTTGCCGTTTGATAGGCTTCAGCCTCGAAAACGATTTAACGCAAAGGCGCTAGACGCAAGGGGCGCGGGCAAGCAAGGATTAACGCAGAGGCGCAGTAGTAGGTAATAAGAGGGCTGGCAAGATCGGATGACGGTATCGGGAAAAAACTTTTTGCATAACGGAGGCTACCCAATATGGATCTTGGTTTGGAAGGCCGGGTGGTATTGGTTACGGGCGGTTCGAAGGGCATTGGTAATGGGATCGTCGAGGCGTTGCTGGCCGAGGGTGCGGCTGTGGTGAATGTTAACCGCGCTTCACCGGAAGTCGACAGGCTAGAAACCGATCGCATGTCGAGACAGGCCGATTACCTCTTTGTAGCCGGGGATCTTTGCCGACGCGAAACGTGTCGGCGCGCCCTAGAGGCGACCCTGGAGCGGTTTGGACGACTGGACGGCTTGGTGAACAATGCCGGGGTGAATGACGGAGTTGGCTTAGAGGCGGGCCCCGAGGCCTTTATCGCGTCTTTAGAACGAAACCTGATTCATTACTACATGATGATGCATCTGGCGGTTGAATCGTTGAAGGTCTCGCAGGGTGCGGTCGTCAATATAGGATCGAAAGTGAGTGTCACCGGCCAAGGGGGCACTTCTGGTTATGCAGCGGCTAAGGGCGCGATCAATGCGTTGACGCGGGAGTGGGCCGTGGAACTGGCACCCTGGAACGTACGTGTCAACGCGGTGCTTCCGGCGGAGACCTGGACACCGCTGTACGAAAAATGGCTAGCTACTACGCCCGATCCTATGGCTGCGCGGCGCTCGATTGAACAGCTCATTCCCCTGGGCCGCCGATTCACCACGGCTCAAGAGGTTGCCGATATGGTGGTGTTCCTCTTATCACCTCGTTCCAGTCATACTACCGGGCAACTGATCTTTGTCGACGGCGGCTATACGCACCTTGATCGCAAGTGCACTGCCCTGCCTTGATGGCGGTGTCAATTACGCGTTCACATCGCCCACATCCGGTAGAAATTCGTCCGGTGCGAGACCTAAAGTTTCGATCTCAAGCTCGCCGGCTTTGGGGCCAGACCGTACTAAGACGACGCCAAGCTCGGATTGGGAACTGCAGAATTGATAGATCGCTTCGGGTTGCATCACAAAAAAAGCAGTTGCCAGCGCATCCGCCGCAGCGGCACACGCGGCCACCACGGTGACCGATTCCCAGTGTTGTACCGGCCAACCCGTCCGTGGATCCAAAACATGACCAAAACGTCTCCCCACATGATAAAAGAACTGCCGCGCCGCACTGCTCGTACCTAAAGCTCGATTGCGCAAGCGAAGCAGTCCCAAACGCCGGTTGGCAACCAGCGGATGAGCCAGCCCCACCAGCCACCCGTCGCCCCCGGACCGATCGCCACAAGCTAACACGCTGCTATCGCCTCCGTTGAGCACAAAATCGCGGATCCCCGCCTCCATCAACCGACAAGCCGCAAGGTCCAACGCGTAACCTTTGCCAATCGAACCCAGGTTGAGTTCCACGCCGGCCTTTAAGAATCGTACGGTCCGTTGAGAATCGTCGCAGTCCCACCAACCGTTTCCGACGCACCCCAGGGCGTGAGCTAATTCATCCGAGCTCGGAATGCGTCCCTCCCGACGCGCAAACCCCCAAAGCCGCCATAGCGGCGAAGCTGAAATATCGAAAGCCCCACCGGTCGCCTCGGTTAAACTCCGGCTATACCGCAATAGCTCATGCAAGCGAGGCCCGACCTCGACGGGTCCTGGGTACCCGAATCGATTAACTCGCATCAATTCGCTCGATTCGTCGAACACCGACCATTCACGCTCCAGTTGTTCGATCAAATCCAATGCGTGGCTGGCCGCCTCTTCACTTCCGAGGTACTGGCCTGCATTGAGAAGCACCTGGAACTGGCATCCCATCGCCTTCCGGCTGTACTCGACCAAATAACTGGGAGTCTCTACGCCAAAGCGGCGCGATACCTCGACGCGCGAGGCTCGATCCCACCAATCGGCCAGCCACCGCAAGGCAGCCCGGCCTGTAAGAAAATCCCGGCGATGCTGCCCTTCGGGCTGCGATTGGCCACTTTCCGAGTTGCGAGAACGCCAGTCTCCGGGCGACACCATCGATTCTTTCATGGGGTGTTTCGAGTTGGGCGAACGCTGGTGAGATAATCCCCAATTCGGGCGGCCCCAGCGTCAGTCTGCCTTTTTCCACTTAACTCGATATTAGCACATACCGGCTCGATGCGTGATTCTGGAAAAGGCGTTTACTAAGCGAGTGATGGGGTTTAACGCAAAGGCGCAACAGAAACACAATTCACAAATCGATCCGTTGTTCGCACCTGGCATCTTTGCGCCTTTGCGTGGTACGGTTTTAGCCACACCCGTCAAGCACGGTGCGACTCATACCGCGCTAATCACTTTCGACACATTGTAGTGGCAAATCCGCGTGACAATGCTAAAACTAAGAAGTGGAGAAACAACGTGTGCGTTCTATACGTGCGGTTGCTTTCCGAAGTGTTTGCGTATACGACCTTTCTTGCCACAAGGCCAACAGTCGATGAGGGCTTGCGTGTGAGAGTAGAAAAGACGCGTGAACCAAGCGTCGTTGGGCGCTATACATTGAGTTCTCGACTGCGGCGTCCTGTTCGTAATATGATAGCATTGCTGGTACTCACGGGAATGCTCGCTGCAACCGGGACACTATGGACTCAGCAGACTAAGCGTAAGCCGCGAGTGCCACCGAAGTCGTTTTCTCCTCAGGAAACTCGTGAGGTGTTTTTTGACAATGTTTTCGAGACGCTTATCGGATCGCGTCCGATGGGAAAATCCGGGGCCGAGCCGGCTTCAAACACGACATCAGCACCCGCGTCATCGGTTCCATCGTCACCCGGTCCTGCTGTGCAGGGTCGTTGGGCACAATTGATTTCCGCCGAAACAATTGAAAACGAAGTCAAAGCGATCAAGAGTCAACTGGACAAAGCGGTCACGACGCCTAGTGATTTTGCCGGCCGTGGTTACAAGATAGCCCGGGTACAGTTTTCCGAACTTGCGATGCTTTTTGCGATTATTCAGGAATATGGCAGCCAGGTGCGCTGGCAGGCCGATGCCGCCGGCGCTCGAGACGCATTCGCTCGCACGGCCGCCAACTGCAAAGTGGGGTCCTCGCAGGCTTTTAATGAAGCTCGACAGCGTCGTGGTGAGCTGGAAGATCTGATCCGGGGCAATGCCTTTCCCGTAAAAGCCCAAGTTCCCGAAAACGATTGGAGTGCCATTTGCGATCGATCGCCATTGATGATCCGATTACAAAATGGCTACGACATGTTAAAGCGTGCTGTGGGGGATGCTACCAGTCTTTCGCAACAACGAGGCGCGGTGATGTCCGAGGCGGAGCTGCTGGCTGCGATCGCCGAAGTCTTGTGTCAGCCGGGGATGGAAGATAGTGGCGACTCGACCTATACCGGATTTGCTCGCACTTTGCAAAGCGAAGCCTTGCGGGTACGCGAGGCGGTCAAAGCCAATGACTACGATCAAGCTCGTCAGGCAACGGGCCAAATCGATCAGGCCTGCAGCCTGTGCCATGAAAGTTACCGCGGCTAGTTCGTGACGCTCGGCTGTCCCATGGTAAATTGGGGAACGCGCAGCGGCTGAGGCAATGGCTGCCACTTGTCATCCGGTGTATCGACGCGGCTTACATATACCGTACCGTCCTGAATCAGGTAATCAAAAGGTTCCCCGGTGAGCGGATTGATGGGTGCCGTCGAGCCGGCCTGTCCGAGGGCCAACCCGAGTGCCAGGGCCCAGCCCTCCGTACATGCTCGGTCATGGGCCTGGATGCGTTGTCCCCAGTCGAACTCATCGAAGAGCAAAACACGTGCCACGAATCGCTTTTGCTCCGGATCGGCTCCCACAGCCAATTCTTCACGTAATTGAGCCAGAAGTTCACCACGGCGATAGTACGGCAGTCGACACGCCTTGAGAATCTTTTGCATCGTTTGTAGATAGAACCATTGATCCTCGTCGACATACTCACTTGCCAGCCGGCAGAGCCTTGCCAGTTCCGGCGTGTCATGCTTGGCCAGCTCTTTGTACGAAAGCAGCGACAAGAGATGGCCCTGTCGCACCATTTCGTAGGCGTGCATACCGAGAGCACGCTGTCCGATCCATGCCAGCTCATCGGGGGGCCACTGGTCAAGTTGCGATCGCAGGAGAGCCTTCAGTTGTTGCCCTGCGTCGCGGCCCACAGCACGTGACAGCACAAGAACTTGTACGAAACGCAGTGCATCACTGCGCAGACGAGCGGCAGCGACGCGGGCCGTCAAGTGCGGCTCGCCGGCCAACAGTTCAATTGCCCGAAACACCCGTCGGCAATCGTCCAGTGCCAGGGATACATCCTCGTTGGCTAGCGCTACTACAGCTTCACAGAGCAGCAGTTGACCGGCCCACACCAACTGCTGAATGACGCTCAAGTCAGCCAGCAACCCCTCGGTATAGCGAATTGCCAACTGTGCGTCGGGGCGCTCCAACGCACGCCGGCAGGCCACCCGTAGCGACTGTTGCCGGGCAAGCCAGCGACGCATCTCGGGATCGACTTTCAACGGTACCGATAGCTCACCAGTGGGCAAGTAGCGTTCTAGGTCACGGGACAAAACGGCGACGTCAACGGACGCAAACGCTTCCCGGATCCCCACAGCTACATTGTCGCGGTCCAAAACACGCCGACCGCCGTGCCGCCAGGCAGGTCCTCCCTGTTGCGGATCTACCAAGCGTTCGGCCGCGAGTTGCATAGGTAATTGGTTCGCGTCTGCCAATCGAGCCAGCTCTTGCCGCAACCGATGGTGCCGTGTTTGGCTGGTGGTTTCTAAGCGAGCAAACGAAGCGGCCAGCCAACGGACCGCTCGCTGCCGCTCTTGCTCAGTCGTTTGCCGACAAGCAACCAGTATCGACAAAACAGTCAGGACCAATCCCACCATCGTGGGTTGGCCAACGACTTGCTTTGTCGCTTGGCGTTGGCATGCCATTGGCCCGACCCTGGCCTGAGACGTTAATGAGCCATCATCGACCTGCCAGCTTCGATTTTTCGGTCACGCGCGGCTGCTTATCGCCTGACCGTCGCACGGCGTTTAACCAGGGTAGTACCGATCCGTACTCCAGGTCAATCAACTGTGCCAAGCCCGCCTCGGCCAATTGGCGCCCACTGACGTACCGGCCCGGCTTGATCCACTGTAAAAGACGTTCGTAGGTCACGCCAAAAAGACGGGCCAATAAGGTGTCCATTTCTTTTTCCAGATGGGCAAAGTGTCGAGCCCATTCGGCGGCCTCGGCCAACTGAACGTTTTCCTCACTCTGCCATTTCATCGGGTGAAACAACAGCACGCTATACGGCGTGACCAACCGTTGCCGACAGCCCGCAAACGGCCACAGCGCTGCCGACGAACATTCCCCGGTTACCACGCCGATGGTGTCCAAACCCCGTAGCATCAAGATGGAAAGGAGCGAAATGGCGCTATAGGCATTTCCACCCGGAGAGTCAAAATAAAGGAACGTCTGATCAACTGGCGGTAAACGAGCGTATTGGCTCGATGG
>CAYRMD010000103.1:0-15160 GCA_964425225.1 uncultured Pirellulaceae bacterium
ACTTGTTAAAAGGTTCCGTACAATACGGGCGAATTATGCAGAGGTTCCTTAATTAGGGAAGTACCAAGTCGGGCATGGTTCCTCATGGGGGTCACGCGAGCCGACCGATGCTTGATTTCTCAGGACGAACACTTGGCGTTACGGGCAAGATGGGCGGTCAACCCTTTTGGAATGGAAAGTATGACTCGGCGCATTTTCTTGTCGATATTTCCGGTTTTAGGAATTGGCCTTACCTTGGGCTTGACGCTGGCAGGTGAACGCCAGGTGCGCTCATCGGATCCGCACAAGGTTGCGCAGCAGGTCGATATGCTCTTGGCCGAGGAGCTTGCGACACGTTCCACCGCACCGGCTCGGGTGGCCGACGACACGGTGTTTATGCGCCGCGTCTATCTGGACTTGATTGGCAAACCTCCGTCGCCCGAGGAAGTATTGGCATTCGCCGCGGATGCTTCGTCGGATAAGAAAGAGCGCCTGGTGGAAAAACTGTTGGCCGACCCGAACTTCGGCCGGAATTGGGCGGCCTACTGGCGCGACGTAATTTTGTACCGCCGAACGGAGGAGCGGGCCTTGTTGGTAGCTAATCCGTTGATGGAGTTTCTCACAGAGACATTCAATCAAAACACACCATGGAATGAGATTGCCACGCAGTTTCTGACGGCCAAAGGCGACATTCAAACCAACGGGGCTACGGCTCTGATTATGGCCCAAGGTGGTAAACCCGAAGAGATTGTTGCCGAGGTATCGCGGATTTTTTTGGGTATTCAAATCCAGTGTGCTCAATGTCACGATCATCCATCCGAGCGGTGGAAGCGAGAACAGTTCCATCAATTGGCGGCATTTTTTCCGCGCGTCGCCGTGCGTCCAGATCGCAGCGGTGACCGTCCAACGTTTTTGGTCACCGTCAATGACAAGCGTTCTTTCCGCGAAGGCAGCAAGCCAATCGATTTGTCGGGACGTCGGAACATTTCATGCCTGATCTGAATAACCCCGAAGCGCGTGGAACGCTGATGCAGCCGGCTCTGTTTGTCACCGGTCAAACACTGCCTTTAGGCGTTTCGGATGCAACCCGTCGGGGAATGCTCGCGCGCTGGCTCACTTCACCCGAGAACCCTTGGTTTGCTCGCGCGTTTGTCAACCGCATCTGGGCCGAGCTTTGTGGAGAAGGCTTCTACGAACCGGTCGACCAAGTGGGTCCCGATTATCAGCCCACAGCTCCTAAAACGCTCGATTACCTGGCCGAAGAGTTCGCGTCAAACAAGTACGACATCAAGTGGCTTTTCCGCGTGATTACTTCCACGCAGTTGTATCAGCGAGAGGGCCGTGTGCGGCGTCTCCCGGATGAGCCGCCCATGGTATTCAATGTCGTTCAACCTCTGCGGGCCGATGTGTTGTATGAATCGGTCGTGGCGGTACTCGGTATGGAAGAACGTCCTGTACTGGGGCGTTTTACGGGTGGACAAGGACGAATGCGTAGTGGGAGGTTTGTTTTCAATCAGGTGTTTGGCTTCGATCCGAGTGTGCCACGTGAAGAAGTCGTTACTACGCTCCCCCAGGCTTTAGCATTGATGAACTCGCCGCAGGTCGTCCTGGCTGCCTCTGCCAACGGACCGTTGTTGCGGCGTGTGGCGTGGCAATTTCCACAAACCGAAAAAGCTGTGGAATACCTGTATCTTCGTGTACTGAGTCGACTTCCCACACAGGACGAACTTCGTTGGGCGAGCCACACGATTGCGCGTGCTGAGTCTGAGCAAGCTGGCCGCGAGGACCTCTTGTGGGTGCTTTTGAACTCGACGGAGTTTGCTTACCGGCCATGATAAGCCGCAAGACCAATGCCACTCCGCCAAGTGATAAACCCCATGACGACGGTCGACATCGAGCGAACAACAAGTTCCGTTTTATTGACAGGACGATCGCCATGACAACACCGTATCCAGGAAAATGGATTCACCAGGTCGATGTAGCTTTTCGGAAGCGTGACGGGTTCGTGCGCCGGGATTTCTTGCGGTATTGTGCGATAGGAACGACGACACTTGGACTGCGACTTGGGCATTTAGTCAGCGCATTTGCCGGACAAATGCGCGCCAGCGGCAAGCATCTTATTTTGTTGTGGATGCAAGGGGGCCCGAGCCAATTTGAAACCTTCGCGCCCAAGCCGGGGCATGCCAATGGAGGTGAGACGAAAGCCATTGCAACTCGGGTTCCGGGAGTACACATTGCCGAACATCTACCCCAAGTTGCGGATGTGCTGGACCGATTGTGTTTGATTTGCTCGGTAACGGCGCGCGAAGCGAGTCATCCTCGGGCAACCTATCTATTGCATACCGGATATTTGCCAACGGCTACGGTGAAGCATCCGACGCTTGGGTCCGCCGT
Source organism: uncultured Pirellulaceae bacterium (assembly GCA_964425225.1). Lineage (GTDB taxonomy): Bacteria > Planctomycetota > Planctomycetia > Pirellulales > Pirellulaceae > BPJU01. The sequence continues at coordinate 2,374 of CAYRMD010000103.1, forward strand.
AGCGCATCAGCTACCCGTTCCCGAACTCGAGTTGCCTGCCTTCGTGCGGATTGGACTGAGCAATCGCGATTTTGGAGGAGGCGGTCTACTTGGTGTTCAATATGATCCGCTTGTGGTAACCATAGCTGGCCAGATGCCCCAGAACACCACGCCGGCAGGCGGCCCGCGTCGGCTGCGGCGCCGTTTGGAGTTATTGGAGCAAGCGGATCGCAATTTTGCCGCGCGAATAGGGGGTTCGTTGGTTGACGAGCGTCATGCCGTATATCGCGCCGCCGCCGATATGATCTTGAGTCCCCAAATGAAGGTGTTTGACCTCAGTCAAGAACCCGAATCGATACGCAATGCTTACGGGGATTCCAACTTTGCTCGCGGCTGCTTGTTGGCTCGCCGCTTGGTAGAAACAGGCGTGCGCTGTGTAGAAGTTAGCCTAGGGAATTGGGACACCCACGAGAACAATTTTGAACTTTCCCGAACGCTGTGTGAGCAGCTCGATCAGCCGATGGCGGCCCTGGTGCGCGATTTGGAACAGCGAGGTCTGTGGGATTCGACCGTCCTGGTGTGGATGGGTGAATTTGGACGCACACCGCGGATCAACCCACGAGCTGGACGCGATCACTATCCGCGTGCTTTCTCCGTGGTGCTGGGTGGTGGTGGCATTCGCGGCGGTCAAGTCGTGGGCCGAACCGACTCCGGCGGCGTTGACATTACCGACCAACCGGTAACGGTGCCCGACTTGTTCCGCACGTTGTTTACGGCACTGGGCATCGACCCGGATCACGAAAACATGAGCCGTATCGGGCGGCCCATCAAGCTCGTCGACGGTGGACAACTAATACCCGGCGTCCTCTAGGAGGGTTCCGTCGAGCGGATACTTTTGAGCGTTTTTCTCCATCTTTTTTTGTAAGGCAGTGGTTAAATCGGCACGCAACACGTTGGCCATCGCCAACACATAACAAAATACGTCGGCTAGTTCATCGAGGACCGCTTCGCGCGCAACGGGATCTTCGGCCAGCTTGCACGACTCCTCCACCGTCAACCATTGAAAATGTTCCATCAACTCCGCCGACTCGATTGCCATAGACATGGCTAAGTTCTTGGGCGTATGAAACGGTTCCCACCGCCGTTCGGCGACGAACCGTTCCACCCACCGGCGCAGCTCGGCAAGCGTAGTATGCTGGTCGGTATCCGGGGCATCGCGATCACCCCGTCCGGCTAAAATTTCGGCTCCCATCCCGGTTCATACTCCCTGCCCCATAGGGCCAAAGCTTCGGGTGGATTGACCTTCGGCAGCAAATGCCCGTTCGTGGGATCGCACTGAACACTGCCGGTGGTTCGGTAGGCCATATTGCCTAGATGACACAGGAGCGTGCTCTTGTGACCTTCTTCGATTTCCGAATTGAGCTGCGACGGGGCGTCTGCTCGAATGGCTTCCAGCAGGTTGGCCGCGTGTTGGGCATCCCCCACCGTATCCCCTACCTGACGTTCAACCTGCTTATCCTGTAGGTCATAAATCGTGTACGTGCCGTTCGACTGAAGAGCCATCGTGCCAGTTTCGCCATAAAATTTCACGAATCCCTCGTCGTGGCGATGGCAACTGCGGCCTTCCCAAACAATCATGGCGCGACCACCGAATTCAAACGCGACCATGTGTGTGTCCGGGGTTTCTTGCTCGTCGTCATAGCGATAACGATAACCCGTACTGACGACTCGCGTCGGATAATCAACGCCCAGTCCCCATCGGCAAAGGTCAATCGTATGAACGCCATTGTTGCCCAATTCGCCGTTACCCCAATGCCAAAACCAATGCCAGTTGTAATGGATGCGGTTGGTAAGATAGGGTCGCCGTGGAGCTGGGCCTTGCCACAGATCATAGTTAAGTGTCGAGGGTACTTCTGCCGGAACACCTTTCCCAATAGCCGGGCGATTATTGTTGTACCACGACTTGGCCAAGTACACGCGACCAATGGCTCCTTCCTTTAAACGTTGTATCGCACGTTGCGTACCTGGAGCGCTTCGTCGTTGGTTCCCCATTTGAACGCACCGTTGGTATTTGCGAGCGGCTGCGACCATCCATTCACCTTCTTGCGGATTGTGGCAACACGGCTTTTCGACGTACACGTGTTTACCGGCGGCACAGGCCATGATCGTCGCTGGTCCATGCCAATGATTCGGCGCAGCACATACCAGTACGTCGACGTCCTTGTCGTCCAACGCCCTGCGGAAATCGGTAATCACCTCGGGCGATTTCCCGAATCGAGCCTCGAAGCTTTTGGCGACGGGAGCTGCGCGCGAGCTATCGACGTCACACAAGTATTTAACGACCGTTTCGCGTTGTTGGGCAAAGGTTTGCGCAACCGCAGCTCCGCGGCCTAAGCCCATAACGGCGACCACGATCCGACGATTCGGTGCTCCGGCAAACGAGCCACGGGCCCACGAGACGACCGTGCCTACTGCCACTCCGGTCAAGAACGTGCGACGATTACTGGAGATCATCGGATTTCTCCCAAGCCTATTGCGTGCCACCTACTACCAATCAACACCCGAGGATAGAGCGCGGTCGAGCGCGACCGTGCCGCTTCGGCACCGGTACCGGCATCCTTCAATAGGTTATAGGACACTTCTGAGCTCCGCCAGCAGTTTTTCGAGACGTCGGGCCATTCGCGCTAGGCTGTGTGGGGTGTGGAACTGTTTTTTGGGGCTACGAGCGAGTTTGTCGGTAACCCTTGAGGTCAACTTGGGTTATTTGTCATGACGAGGCCAAAGCGTGTGGATTGGGCTTCGGCTCGGGGACCGATTATTTTTGACGTGGTCTAGACACACCTCTGGTCATTCATAAGAATTAGATAAGTGCCTGTCAGGGCGTGACGGGCTTTAATGTCGCGGGGTGGAGCAGCCCGGTAGCTCGCGAGGCTCATAACCTCGAGGTCGCAGGTTCAAATCCTGCCCCCGCAACTTTGTCAGACTTGTCGTGAACCACGGATTGTCGATGGAGATCTTTTTCGACATGAGACGGCGTTCGTAGAGCCTATCCCCGAATACTCGCAGCGCATGAAGTGTCCGACGCCGAGGTGAAGTAGCACAAGGTAAGGTAGTTTTTCTTTGTTCGTAGTGCCCCAAATGATCGGGACTAGACGTGTAAGAGAGGCAAGGGGACGGCATGAATGCGGTCTCTACGAGCGCGTTGTTCGTATTGACATGGTTTATTGAGTACCAAGAAAAACAACAAAAACACGCCGTTCTTGCCCAAAAAGTGGTAGCGTCCGTCAAGTTGCGCACATTTGGTTTTGGAGTTGGTGGTAAAGGGTTAAAGGATAAGCTTACCTGGTTCCCTCTAGGGGGAACCAGGTCCGGTTGTAGCGGTTAATCGGATTGGGTTGTTTGCTCCTCCTGTTTATGTTCTCGCAGTCGCTCCATGTCCAGGTACAGACGGCTGCCCCAAGGCGTGTCCGTCACGTAGCGGAGCCTGGCGGCCAGGAGCATCAACGCGGATTGGCCATCCGGAAAATTACCCACCAGGGGCGTCCTACGGCGGACCTCCTGTATGATCCGCTTCAGCATGTTGTTGGTACGAATCCGCGTCCAGTGCTCGCGCGGAAACTCCATGTACGAAAGCGTCTCCTCCACGCCTGGCCGTACGATTGCTGCTGCCTGGCGTAGCTTGATCGACTCGAGCTTCTGCGCCACCGCCTTGGCCTTCTGGCGCGCCGCCTGGCGGTCCTCCTGGCCATGGATCGCCTTGAGCACTGCCGCCACTTCCTGCCGCGGCCCGCGGGGCCTCACCGCCAACACGTTGCCGAACCGGTGCACCATGCACCGCTGCGACCGCGCCTCCGGATAAAACTCGGCCAACGCCTCCAACAACCCCAAGCATTTATCGCTGATCACCAGCTTCACCCCCTTTTGCCCGGGGCCCTTCAGCTAACGCAAGAAGCTCGGCCAGCTTTCCTGATCCTCCTTCGTGCCCTCGGCTACGCCCAAGATCTCCCGGTAGCCATCGCTTCGCACGCCCACTGCCACCAGCATCGCCACGACACGCACCTCGCCGCCCCACGTACGCTGCAGCCACAGGCCATCCACGTACACATACGGGGTGCTCGCCTTCGATCGGCCGTTGCCGCCAGGCCTCGATCGTCGTGCATAGCTTCTGGTTCAACTCGCTCATCGCACTGGAGCTTACGCGCTAGCCCCAAAGCACCTCGGTGAAGTCGTTCGCCCGACGCCTTTCGTAGCGCTTGCTAATGTTTGCGAGAAGTGGCGGTACGCGCATGCTGACGGCATGAGCTGCAGAAGATCTCCCATGTTGTTGCCGTTGGCGTACAGAAGGGCGATTCTGCCCTCACTTCCAGCAAGCGTCTCCAAGTCTACGGCAAAGCGGTTTCCATCATCGGCGCGCTTCGAAGGCACATCTACGCTCTTATTTTGCATTGCCCATGCGATAAACTCATCAACGAACCCCCGGCGCTCGTCTCGACCCTTACAACGTTTCTGTCAACAGATCGAGCAGAGCCACTCATCCCGGGTATGGTGATGATGTGCTGCCGCTCGTTTTCCACAGGACTGGCAGCGTTGATGCACCGGTAGAGTCTCGAAAAAAGGGGCCAGCGTCTTGCTGCGCTTCGCTTGCTGGAACCGCCCGACAAGTAGCGATACGAGTTCACCGAGATTTTTCCGCTTCATGCGATCGTACAATAGCGCTTCGAAATGGCTGAAGAGTAGATCGCCTGCAACGTTCTTTCCGGAAAGACTTTTCACGCGCTCCTGATCATGCGGTGCGATCCCGCGCTCAAGCTCCTCATATCGGATGGGATCCGAGGCAACAATGGTGATCGTTGCCGTGTGCGTTCGCTTTGAATCAAGAGCCTCAATATACTTCTTCCACTCTTGCGCCTCGCCTGCCGGGACAATGGCCAGAAACCCGCCGCCACCACAGTAGATCAGGCACTCTTCGGTAAGCTTCCTGCGAAAGTCCTCACGAGTATTTTCTTCGATCTCCTGAAGAATTTGGCTTGCGCCGCGGATTTCAGGGAGCGTGTTGGTTTCGTAAACGTAGCTCTTGATCGCGTCCACATCACCCATTAGCAAGCAGGCTTTTTGGGGGGGAAAAGTTCTTTCTTCTCAGTCTGCGCAGTCACCTCTTTGCTTCCTCCGTCGGCAACTGTGCTTCCCGTTCCCCGAGCGTCGCCTACCGCGCGGTTAGGATCGCTCAGGCAGACTATCTCTCCCGTTGTGTCACATCGCTCAGCAGCCTTTGCCTGCACCGTTTGACCAGACAAGGGGTGTCCTTACTCCTTGTTAAAAATGGCGGACCGATTGGCGCAATGCTTCGAGCGAATCACTGAGCAACTCAGAACACAGATCGCAAGCGTATTTGTGCAGGCGCTCTGCGTCGCCTGTGGCGAGCCGCAAATAACCATGCTCCAGGTAGGAGTAGTTGCGCGATTGCTGGACATCAGTCAGCCGCTTGCGTCCCTCCTTGCCCAGGCTGTGCCCCATGGCCTCAAGCAAGTTCAAGCCTGCGGTCAGGGCGAGGGTGGGTGGAGGTTGGGTGGTTTTCTGTAACTCCAGGAATCGTTTTACCGTGTTCACGTCCATCTCCTGCCATTGGGGAAGCCATGGGCTGATGCCGTTTTGAAGCAGTCGGATCTGCACGGCTACCTCAACAGCGCGATAGGAGCGAAGCACGCTATCTGTCGGACGCTCTTCTTGCAAGCGTCGCCAGCTGTTTTCCAGAGCGTCGGCAACGAGAAGCGGAAGATCGGTTGCCATTTCTCCGAGATTCGCCTTTTCGTTTTGCGCCTTCCGCAAAAGGGACACCAGCGAAGAAAGGCGATTGCCCGGCTCGAGCAGTCTTGCCACTACCCTCGCCAATTCGGACAAACGGTCGTCATCCGAGAGCGCTTTGGCAGGCTCATAGAGACGGCGCAAAATCGTAACAGAGCCTTCATAGTCGAATTCATCCCACAGAGAAAAAGCTACGGTTGCCTTCGTGACAAATCCCGCTTTGCCTTGGTCTGGCAAACGCTCCGCGAAGAGTTTCGCTTCTCGATAGTTTGCGCGCCGCAGCCTTTCCAAAACCTGCTGCAGGATCTCATCGGTGGCTGTGCGTTCGGAACGCCTCAATTGCATGGCCTCACGCGACACGCGACCATGTGTATCCCGCACCTGGCCTCCCGTGTAGTCCAAGATCAACTCGCCGCCTAAGGGTTCGGTCAATGCGGCATGGACCACCGCGGCAGAGAGCACCTTCGTGCCGCCGGTGAAGTTGACCACTACCCGTTCGGCGTTGGCTGCTTGGCGAAAGACGTCTCGTGCGACATCGAGACTGCGGTTGATGTCCTCAGGATCGGCAACTTCAATGAGCCTTACGGAGACGCCCTTCTCGTCGCACCTCTGCTTGGCCTGGTTTGCCACATCGAAGGGGGTCGGAGGCTTTTGCCCGGGAAAGGGACGACCATAGAGCAAGAAAACGACCACTTCCTGTCCCGACTGGTATTCTTCATCTATGGCTTTGAGAATCGGGTCTGCCGTACTGCCAGCGGTGATGATTAAGGTCTTTTTCATCGTTCCTGCACTCCCTCACGCCATTCTCTGAAATCCTGATATTCATCTCTTTTGATTGGGTAGGTGGAGTTCCTCGTTTCGGAAATACTTCGCAGCGCCTACCTCGACCGTCGAACCCTCGAAGACGAACGGAAACGCCGGGTAGCTGCGCCGACCCCACCGCAGGCGGCATAGGCTGCCCCTGAGCAGCATCACTCCACGAAGAGCAAGCAGAAAGAACCACGGGCTCCTCGGTGCGCCTTTCTCTCGCTCCCACCCTTCAATGCCGGTCGCATACCGTTTCATCGACTCTGGGAAGAAGAGATAACCGCTCTCCAGCGTCGCTCCAAGAGACGGACTTCCCTTCGTGAAGAGCGACCACTCGAGGTCTTGCGGGGTCTTTTCGGCCGCTTTCACGGCTTTCTCGATCTGCGACAAGTATTCTCCGGAACCCTCCTGGCCATGTGCCGGAAAAAGCGGGTGCGGCTCCGTCTGGTCCTTGCCCCAGAACGGTAGCGCTATTGCGCGGGCCCACAGGGCTAGGTCAGGGTCGAACGCGTCGTGCTTCTCGGGGTTTCTAAGGGGAGAACCTCGGCGCTGAGTACCCTTCATCCTGCTGCCCCGTACAGGCTTAAACGCCCGACTGACCTTTTTTGCCCAATCCAATAACGTCTGATGTACCAGAGTCTTCAATTGGTTCGTCGCGTCATCAGCGCTCTTGTGATCGTCGCACGGCCTGTACACTACAAGGTGGACGGCATCATCCCACCAGAACCGTGTGTCCGGGCACATCTGTCCCACGAGGGCCATGATCCCGTAGCCCTTCAGGAGGTCACCTAGGCAACGCGCCGATACGCCGGTCAAGACGATCTGCGTCATGAGCTCGCCCTCCAGTCTGCCACGCGGACGAGTCCTTCAAGGTAGGCCAGAAAGAACGGGCCGTATTGCTGAAGCAGGCCGTGGACGCGCCCCTGCCAACCTGGCCCATTCCGAGAGGGCAGGAGCACCTCGGTGTCGAGCACTAACGGCTCACTCCCCCCGCAAGGCAGAACCAACGGCGGGACGCGATCACCCGTGCGCACCCCGCAGAGATCTTGAGGATCATCTTCGTCCCACGCCTCCGGCATCAGGCGGACCTTGCCGTGATGGGCAAGAATAAGAAATGCCGCCAAATCGTCGGCCTGATGCGTCTGGAGGAAGGCCAGCAGCGACGCGAGCTCATGACGGAATCCCGCCGGCGGGCCGCTCCGCCCGTTCGACTTTGCATAGAAAATGTTGGGCTTGGGATGGTCGTTCTCTGGGCGCCCTGCTTTGACCAGCATGTCCTGGAATGGCCGACGCGTCTCCCCGTTCGCCTCGCGTTCAAGCGCCTTCCCCACATCGTGCCATCGAGCGGCGCAGATCACCGAGCGCTGGAGATCGGCGGGCAAGTTCAACGAAGTCACCAGCGCACTAGCCTCTGCCTCCGCCTTCTGCAGATGCGGCTGGAGCAGCATCCATTGGTTCCCGAAGCTGCGTGGATCCTCGTTCCGCGCCCTCACGCCGACGATGCGGTTGTCGATTTCTTTTTCTTTGATCCATGGCACACTCCCGCCGTCGACCCGCACCCAGGCGCGCACCTTCGTCCCGTCATCACGGGGCCACCGATCCACGATCTCACTGGGCGCCTCTTTAGCTCCTGGTTTCCATCCCAATCCTCGTTGATAACATCCGGCTGCGATATCCACCATGACCGTGTCGCCGGCCATAACGTCGCGCCCCTGCGCCGTACGCCAGGCTGCACCCTGCTTGCGTGCAGTGGCGAGCCTCAGAATCCACACCTCGCGATCGGCAAATGCGTCGCGTGCCTCGTAGAATGGCACGGGGCATAGCTCGTCGGGATGGATCGGTACCTGCTCGTCCGGAGCGAGTCCGTGTTCGATCCGGCGCCAGAGCACGTACACGTCGACGTCTCGGTCGATTGCTCTGACGAACGGGCCGATGTCGGAGTGACCTCCGCTCAGGTCCGGATCCGTGTCAAAAAGATCGTCGAGGTCGAAACGCCTCAGCACCGGGCCGCCCACCGAAAGCCAGAGCGCCATCTGGGCTAGCGCCTCGAGCGACACGCATACGGCATGCTGGCTCGTCAGCTCCTCAAGACGCTCGCGTGCTTCGTCTAGCGCGTCCGCGTCATAGGGCAAAGCAGCCCCGCGCCGAAGTCGCACCTGGTCCTGCTTTGGGGACTCCCCCTGCTTCCGTTTCGGTGGCGAAGGCTCGAAGATCACGGCCGGGGCCGGATCTCTCCCCGCCGCGACGTCCGCTGCGCTTGGGCCACTTCCGCTCCGGTTGAGGCGCCCGAGCCGCTGCACCAGAGAGGGCCACGGGCACAGTTTGGTGAAGAGCGCATCCGCGTCGAGGTCGAAGCCAGCCTCAAGCACCTGTGTCGCAACGATGATGCGGCCTGTAGATGGCACCGGCGCTTCGAGCCTATCGTAAGTCGCTTTCCGGTCTCTGGGACGCATCTGGGCATGTAGGAGCACCACATCAGGGCCAGTGCCGGAGATATTCTTCAGCCGCTCGTAAAGCTCGCACGCTCTCTTCACATGGTTGACGATCACCAACACCTGCTGACCTCTCTGCGCCTCCTGACGGATGCGGTCGAGCAGCTCTCGACTTTCTATCGTCGAAGCGGAGCCCACTGCCGCGGGCCTACGTCGCACCTTCGCCGTCTTGCCCCTTTTGCCATCCCGTGCACCAACATTGGGAACCAGCTCGAGATGTAGCTCAACGTGCTTAGGCGCAGTCCACCGCGCTTTGAACCCAGGGTGCTCGAGGTCTTCTTGAGAAAACGTTTGAACGTTCGTCCGTAGCAGCTGTTTCCTGCGCTCTGGAGTCTGCATCCAGGCAGGTAGCTCCAGCGAGCCGCGCTTACGGCCGAGCGTTGCGCTCATCCACACACTTCGGCGCGAGCCCCAGGAAGGTAGTCGGTCATCCCAAAAGTGTTGCAGCTGAACGGTCGTTGTCCGGCCGGGACCCATCAACTGGACTTCGTCCATCACCCAAAGGGTGTCGACATTGAGAAATCCGAAATCCACCGGCCAGAGTTGGGGTGCCATTGCAAAGCCGCGGTTGAGGGCACGAGACAGCAACATGTCTTGCGTGCCAATGATGATGGCCGGATGTTCTGGGTACTCCCGCCAGTTTCCTTCCGGTTCACCGCCCATAAGCGTTACAACCACGACTTTTGATCTGACCAGTCGATCCTATAGGAGAGGAGCTGATCACCGTTGAACTGGGCTTGGCCGGCCAGAGCGCCAAGGTTCTGAGCCCAACGCACCGCGCGAGCCCTCGTCTGTTCCACCAATACTCGAATGGGCAGGCAATAAACTAGCCGCCGAGGAAGATTCGCGCCACAGACCTGCGCGACAAGCCAGATCGCTATCACGGACGTCTTGCCTAAACCCGTCGGGATGTCGATGAGCTCCGGAATGTCTCCGTTCCCCATGCGCCGGAGGAGCTCTTTCTGCCACGGAAAAAGGTCCTCAACGCTCTCCAGCTCAAGCGCCGAGCAAAGCCGCTCGTCGTGAGCCTGATCTGTTACCCCACGCGACCCATCGTGCCGAGCCATCTTTGTCTACCAACCATCCACCCGGCTCACTTTCTCCCCGTGTCGGCGCAATTGCGCATCGCCCGCTTTGGATCCACAACTCGTGCGGCAACAGCAACGACCTCCGTTTCAGATCTCCAACGCAATGATCCTACCCCATCGGTGCAATCAAATGCAACCTTTAGACTAGTACGCCACGGCTGCAGTCCATGCGCTTTACGGTCTTTTACCATTGTGTAAGCCTCGTGTATTTGAACTCCAAAACCTTCGCAAAGCACTTTATTGGCATCTCACAGCCATACTGACGAGGATTTTCCTGCAGATCCGGATGGAAAGTCTAATCGATTCGGCACTTCCCACTGTGCCAAACTCAAGGTTAACTGCCGGCTAGATCATCACGATCGAACATCCTCACCGATTCCTCTCGGCTACTGGCCGGTGGTAGCTAAGAGGGTTCCGGACCAGGAAGGGTGGAAACCACTCATAGGTCGACTACAGCGTCGTAGAAAATCGAAGTCAAGCCGCACGATTCCTGTTTGCGCGCCACTTCTAGCTCCGCGCCAAGTGCGCGTGCCTGGTCGGTCTCACAGCACGCCGCTACCGACTACTGAGCTACCCAACTTCCGTGGACTAAGACCCCATCCACTACCAAAGCGGAGCCTTGGAGATCCGGTAAATCAAGACGGTATTCCTTGCCAAGCCCCACGGCAGGTACCTGCACCCACTCGACTTCCACGGCACCTTCAAGGAACCGCTGCACCTCGTGGACGTTCGGCGCTTCATCACTGGACGCCTCCGTGACGGCATCCAAGAGTACACCCGATAACAGCCGATCCCATACTTTGCGGCACGTATCGGGCTTGTCGAACAACTGCAATTCCACAACTCGCTTACCGAGTGCCACAGCCAGTCCCGTGGCATTCTCCGCATACCGCATCGCTTTCCTTAAATCAGATGCTTGCTTGCGGAGCGCTTCGAATGCCGCCTCCATCGCATCCGTTTCCGACGCAGCGTGACATGCATCCAGGTATTGCGCTACGCGGTCCCATACTTCCATTTGGTTGGAACCATGTCCTCGACCCGCACGCGCCGATGCACCCACGGAACGCTTCAATGCGTGGCGCAACTTCGCCGGTGATATGTGCCCGCTAGGTCGGAAGGCCATCATGTCCCGCGAGTTGTAGTGCCACCGCCGCGCCTCGACGCAACTAACAGGAATGGTAGTTCGCGTTTTCGCCGCTATTACCACCGTTGTATTCAATATGCGATTCTGCTTGGCCCCAACTAACTCTTCTCCTTCCAATAAGAGCACGCACTTCTCATCGTGATTCTCAACCACGAGTTCTGAAACCGTCCCGCTCGCGCTCGTCTCTCGAATCACCACCGTTCCGTCTTCGATAGCCTCGTGACCCAAACGATAATCGACCCGTAGCGGCTGCTCAAAGTACAGCGGAAAAATCGATACGTTCTTGAACCGCTTCGCCGACCGCAACTTGCGCAATCTGTAAACGCATACGATACCCCTCTTCTTGATAACCATAGGCAAGCAACTTGAGCCCGCCCGACCAAAAACCGATACACCACTACCGGCCAACCACTCGATCCCACACTAAAGCCGCTACAGCCCCGCGATCAAAGAGCACGCTGTAGATGTAGCTCTTTCTGTGGAGCGCGCTAATCAACCATAGGTAGCAAAGCGCAAAAAACATTCACCTTATTATACGACCACAATGTCTCGGAGTAAAGCAACTTAAATCAAAATCATTTTTTCCTCACCGACAATCATATCGCCGTATTGTCCCCTAATGCGATGCATATAGCAGTATACTATACTTACTACATCCGCAACGGACCCGATAAGTCCCGCAATTCACCTACTTAAAATACGTTTCCTGTGCTCAGATTCTGACAGCGTTTATTGGGAGTACCACTAATGGAGACACGTGCATGCCGCTTCGGCTTATGCAAAAAATTTCCCCGGAGGCATTTCAAAGAGTCCCTGAAGGCTTTGCGAGCGACCCGGTTCGTGGACACTTTGTTTTTTGCAACACGAGGTATTTATATGGCAGCCGAAATAGCTCTCGGCAATGGACGATCCGTCGACCGTGCGTTCGCAATTCCTTGGAATTGGCACCACAGAGCCACGAAGAGTACAGAGGCAAAGAAAGCAGCGCATCGAACGCATCGCCAGCAGGCAACGGCGCCAACGAGCGAACACGTCGCATGGCGGTTGGTTGAATAGAGCTTCCTTACCAGTGACTAAGGCCAATGTAGAAAACAATGCCACGTTGAGTTTGTGCGTCTTGATTGTAGGTAACTTGTTCGCGGTAAGGCTCCGTTGCGATGCGTGTTCAGCATTTGCCAATTCGTCGACGTGAGGATTTGACGTAAACGAGCAAAAGCCGAGTAAAACAGGCACTCGGCAAGATCCGGTGGCGGCTTGGTCGCGAATTTTTCGCACACACCTTCTGATTTTGGCGAAACTAGCTAATTCGAGCCCTGGCATTATCATCACAGGGGTCCCAAGTAGAGGCCTTGGGCAAAAATGGTTCTTTCCCAACCGGCAGCGGGTGCCGCCAGGTTAGTTATTCTTTCCTCTGCGTCTCTGCGTTAAGGAACGTCTGATCAACTGGCGGTAAACGAGCGTATTGGCTCGATGGA
>CAYRMD010000104.1:0-14844 GCA_964425225.1 uncultured Pirellulaceae bacterium
GACACTATCCATCGAGCCAATACGCTCGTTTACCGCCAGTTGATCAGACGTTCCGGAACTTCCGAGGACTGATTTCTGCAAATCAAGTCGATAGACGCGACTACGAGACTGGATTTACCATCGACCTAAACTATGGGCCATCGACACAAGTCCGTGAGTTGAGTTTCGAGGGCCGTGGTTTCGTAGGAGCGCGCAACGTTCTTGCCACGGCACGTCCCTTTTTCGTTCCGTTCTTCTTGGAAGCCGAATTCGATGGCCAGCGGAACATTGCACAAATAGCCGTAGATGGTCAGCCACAGGGGCAACGTACGGCTTTGGAGCCCACCGTACTAGCCGACCAGATTACGGTCGGAGCGCGCTATTATGAGAACGGCGATGGGCCACAACGTGTTCAGGGATTTTTCCATGGGGATATTGCCGAGATTCTTTGGTTTGGCGAACGGTTAACTCAGGCTGAACGCACAACCGTTTACGCATACTTGGAGAAGCGCTACGCGCAATTGCGGCAACTTCTTCCTCAGCTACTCCAGTTAGAAGCTGACCGGCAACAGCGCGAGTTGCTGGTGCCGGTTGCAGATCCGCCGGTCGTACAGGTACTGGTACCAGGCTTCACGGTGCGGGAACTACCTGTGCGGCTCCCGAATATCAATAACGTTCGATACCGCCCAGACGGCAAACTGGTGGCACTCGGTTACAACGGTAACGTTTGGCTTTTGTCCGACGAAGACGGCGACGGTTTAGAGGAAGGTGTCCGACTCTTTTTCGAAAACCGCGGCAGTTTGCGAGGTCCGATTGGCATGGCACTGGTGCCTGCTAACCACCCGATCTGGCAAATGCCGTGGGCAGCGACGCATCCGAAGGGCACAGCAGTCATTGTAGCGTCGAAAGGCAAACTGTCGGTCATCATCGATCGGGATGGTGACGATCGGGCTGACCACGAACAGGTCATTGCTTCCGGATGGCAGGAAATTCCTCAGAACATAGACGCGTGCGGCGTAGCAATCGATCCGAAGGACGGTAGCATCTTTTTCGGACTAGGAACGGCTGCTTATTATAACCCATATTTATTGGACTCTACTGGACGATCTGCTTATGACTTATCGAGCGTGCGTGGAACCATCCAACGAATTTCGCCCGATTTGCGGGAACGCCGCACGGTTTGCACCGGCGTACGGTTTACGATCGGTATGGCCTTCGATCGACACGGGGAACTTTTCGTTACCGACCAAGAAGGTGCTACTTGGTTGGCAAACGGCAATCCCTTTGATGAGCTTCTCCACATTCGACCTGGGTCCCATTACGGTTTTCCGCCGCGCCATCCGCGTCATTTGCCGAGGGTATTTGACGAACCGAGTCTTTACGACTACGGGCCGCAACACCAATCGACTTGTGGGATGGTCTTCAACCTGCCCGCAGCCAACAGTTCGGAGATATTCGGACCGGACCATTGGATACAGGACGTGCTCGTCACAGGTGAGTCACGGGGCAAATTGTATCGAACACGCCTTGCTCGCGACCGGTTCGGCCAGTACGTCGCTGCCAATCAATTATTCGCCTGTCTAGGAATGTTAACCGTCGATGTGTGTGGCCCCAAACGGCGACTTGGTCGTGGCATGTCACAGTGGCCCGCCTGACTGGGGTACCGGACCGACTGGGGAAGGGCGGTTGTTCCGCATCGGCTATCGCCACCGCGATCTAGCTCAACCTGTGATCGCGTGGGTGCCGGAACCTCATGTGTTATGCATTGGCTTTGATCGCCCGTTGGAAACACGATTCCTGCAAGGACTGCTGGAACAGATATCGATCAGCTATGGCGATGCTGTAAGCGCCGGGGATCGCTTCGAGACGCTGCGGCCTGGTTACGCTGTGGTTCATTTACAATTGACTTGGCCGCGTTACCGATTGCCCGTCTATCAAGTATCCGTATCTGCGGACCGCCAGACCCTGGTACTGGCCACCGCCGCACATCAGGCACGATGCCGTTATGCGATCCGCATGCCGGGGCTCGGACGCCAGGAACATCCCGCAGTGCCTCCAGAGATCGAACAGCACCCGGAAATCGACCTCGCTTATGCTCCGTGGGGAGTACGAGCCACCCGGCAAAATGCAACATCCACCGCCCCTACTTCCATTTGGCTGCCGCACCCGGACCACCAGATCGCTCGACAACTTTTGGCTGGTTATGGACCAGCAGATCAGTGGTTCGCCGAAGGCCCAGAATCGGACTGGAAACTGGAAACTCAAGTAGACGTACGAGGACTCTTTCGTCCACTTGTCCAGCCCGGATCGGCGCTTGACTATCAATTGGATGAGGACCGCTGGTTGGTAAAAAGACAAATCGTCTTGGAAAGTGACGCTCCCTATTCGGTTAATGGGCAAGACGCTCAAGGTGAAGGCGCAGCCTTTCGAGCTGCACTGGATGTGGACCAGAACGCCGATATAGTGCCCCTTAATATCGAATCGAAACATTCACGAGCGGTACCCTCGATTCACATCCGGTGGCGTGTTTCCATGGCTGATGGCAGCAGCCGCTGGGGTCCTATCGGGCCGGAGCGGTTTTGGTTGCCGTGGGTATCGGCTTCGGCCATTGCGCCGCCCGAGGTAGAACCCTCGGACCGGTCGCTCCTGGCGGCAGAGCGTTGGGGAGCGGGCCGTCGGTGGTTTTTCGATGAAGAGATCGGTTGCAGTAAGTGCCACCGGGTCGGCCGAGACGGTGTGGCGAACATTGGGCCGGATCTTGGCAATCTCATCCATCGCGATGTAGCTTCGGTAAGGCGAGACATAATGCATCCAAGCTTTGCCATCAATCCCGACTACTTAAGTTACACAGTGGAATTGCATGACGGCCGCGTGTTAACGGGGGCCGTCCGCAGCGAACAGAACCGGCTGCTCGTAGGGGATAAGGACGGAAAAGTCACCAAGGTTGACGCCGAAACTGTCGTGCGTCTGATACCCATGAGCAATTCGATCATGCCGGATGGACTAGCCGATCGTCTGGGAGAAGATCGTTTGCTCGATCTTTTGAGCTATTTGTTACTCCCGCCTCCCCGGATGTCCGGCGAGTCGGCGCCCGGACGGCCCGAGCCTCGTAGCATACACGAGGTCCAATCCGTTCTGGCAAAGAGCCAGCCGGTCTCCCGGCCCCGGCCGCTCCAGATTGTATTGGTCGCTGGTCAAAAGGATCACGGCCCAGGTGAACACGACTATCCTCGCTGGCTCCGCACGTGGGCAACTTTACTCGAAGGCGCACCTGGGGTGCGCGTCAGCACGGCGATGGACTGGCCCACGGCCGAGCAGTGGCGCACGGCTGATACGGTCGTCTTTTACCAGCGTGGCCAATGGAACCCCGCGCGGGCCCAGACCGTTGACCAACACCTACGCGAGGGGAAGGGCTTGGTCTACATTCATTGGGCAATTGAAGGCGGTGCCGAGGCTCAGTCGTTCGCCGAGCGCCTAGGGTTGGCGTCACACGCTGCGCGACTTCGCTTTCGCCACGGACCGGTACGGGTGCGTTTCCGCAGTGACCATCCGATTACGAGAAACCTTCAAGAAGCGACGTTTTATGACGAAAGTTATTGGCAATTGCAGGGGGATCCCTCACGGATCATCGTGTTAGGGGAAGCGATAGAAGAAAATGAACCGCGTCCCCTATTTTGGACGCACGAGCATCGAGGTGGCCGCGTGTTCGTTTCGATTCTAGGACATTATTCCTGGACCTTCGATGATCCACTTTTCCGCACGCTGCTGCTGCGGGGTATTGCTTGGTCGGCAAAAGAGCCGGTCGATCGGTTTGAGGAGCTCGTCTGGCCTGGAGCTGATGTTAAATAGTCGGACTTTCCCAAAGAACGCGGCAATGGCGCTGGTCCATGCGAGGCAATACCGCGAATCCGAAACCTACGCACTGAAAACTCCGAATATGGAATTCACCGGCGACGATCCACGGGCTTACCCGACCTGCGTGGCGAACATAAAAATCTCCATGCCAGGCCAAGGCCTCTTCCTGCTCGACCTCCGGCAAATAGCTAATGCCCCGGTGATAATGGTGCCCGTTGCGTTCGACATGCCCCAACCCCAGTGCTGCAGCCAGGCACAAGTCTGCTTGCACGGGAATGACCCCCACCGAGCACAGGTCTTCGCCGGTGAGGATCCAGGCAATCTCAGGGTGTTGGCGATTGTGCCAGTGGATGTAGCCGGCATTCAATAGGCTCTTGATCGCACCTTTACAATTCTTGCTGCTTACACCGCGATAACCCGCCTGCACCGCTTGGCGGAACGAGTCAAGGTTGCTGTCGGATTCGTCGATAATCACGGGCTTCTCCGCCATGACAGTCGCCAGACAGCGCGTTCGTTCGGCATCCAGTGCCATGTAGCGCGGAAAAGGTTGCTCGATCGCCAGTGTCCGCCGCCAGAGATTCGCCAGATCAGGAGAAGCGCGTACCGCGGCAACCAACGTCAGGAACTCTTCAGGCTCCTCGTATAGTTCGTTTCCGTCCACAGTCAAACCGTAATCATCCGCAGCGTACGACTCGAGCAGATCGGCAATGCGCCGCAAACGTTCCAGGTCTGACTCGAGTGCCCCCGAAAGTTTGATTTTGAAGTACCGCACCCCTTGCCGCCGAACATAGCTCTCGACCGACACGGGAAACCCGTCGTCGGGCCATGCGCCTTGG
Source organism: uncultured Pirellulaceae bacterium (assembly GCA_964425225.1). Lineage (GTDB taxonomy): Bacteria > Planctomycetota > Planctomycetia > Pirellulales > Pirellulaceae > BPJU01. The sequence goes on from CAYRMD010000104.1 coordinate 4,671, forward strand.
GCAAGCTCCGAGTCGGTTAAGGGATCGGCAAGACCGATTGTGTGTCGCACAGCGATCTTCGTCCTTGGGCGCTCTGGAAGCCAGTGGCGTGGCTGCGAACCAGAAAGTTCCGGATGCACGACATGTGGTGCGATGCCGAACAGATTTACCTTCAAAGCGTCGAAGAAACTCACGCCGTACGCCCGACACACCGCATCCAACAAGGCTCGCTCGACAAGACTCGACGCAAAACTTGCCAGCAGAGGAGGTAATCTTTCGGCCTGGATCGCTGCATGAGTAGCCCCATGGGCTTCATACCACCCGGGGAAAACCAACCGTGGATGACGGAATACTTCGGCCCAACATTGAGCAGCGACCTGGAATGCTCGATGCATATCGTCCAATTGCTGTGCGAATGACTTGTCGGGAGACTTGTCGAACCAAAGCGGGGGGAGACAATCACCACTGTACCCGAACTGGAGCGTCTCATTGGATTCGGCCAACAGTTCGACAACAGCTTGCGGGCATTCGGTCAAGCAGGCGCGTCCGTAGCGAAAAGCAATACGCGTTACAGAGTTTCGTTCTCCGAGAACGATGCGCTTAATCGTCCACAGCATGATGCTACTCTCCTGGGAATGCGCCGATTGCTGATCCGGAAAGATTGTGCGCTCGTGCAGCCACCCTCACCGTGCACCGATTGCCCGCTTGCGGGAGCGAGTTGCCGCAACACGTTCAGTCCAACTCTTGACAAAGTTTTACTAGATGTACGAGCAATTGGCCTTCATAATCGGGTTCGGTGTTACGGATCAATTCGATGAGCGGCGGACTTTCGCCGGCTAGTCGCAAGCGTGCCACATATTGGCGTAGCATCGCGCGTCGCGATTCGGTGGTCTCCAAAAGCCAATGCACGATCAGCCATGCCTCGGCAAAATCCAACGACTGCAGCTGTTCTGCACGCTCCATCCGCTCCAGACGCTCCAATGCGGGCTTCCAATAGTATTTTTGATGCCGCTCCCACAACAATCGCAGGTTCTGCTTATGTAGGCCGTGCTGTCCTCGGGGGATTTCAAAGTATTCGGCTAGGCCTTCGTCAAGCCACAACGGCAAGCCTCGCACCACCGCATGCAGGATCCATGCGCCAATTCATGACGAAGGTCTTCGGCCACGCGGTCGCCCCAATGAGCAAAAACCGCCAAACGCGTGTCCGTTTCCACAAAAAAAGCGCGGCGGTCCGGCACCTGTGGATAACGCCGAGATAAAAAATGGCGAAACTGGTCCGGATCACGAAACAAGTAAACGTGGATCGGTTCGTCAGAAGGCGGCAATAACAAGCGATCCGTGACATCGGTTTGCAAGGCTACCAATTCATCGATCAAACGATGACGCCGCGGTAAAACAAAATCGGCGTAAAACACCAGTTGGCCACGAACGATCGTGTCTGCCGAATGCCCCGCCGGTATGTCCCAATCAGGCCACAAACGACATGCTCCGCAGAGCCCCAAACCGACAACGATCAACCATCCAGCCATCAGGATATATAAAACTCGGCTAGATTTCGGTCGTCTGTGACGTCTCATTGCCCGAGCCGTTACGCTAGCCCGGCTACCTTCCGGATTCATGGTCCGCGGCCCGCTACGCCAGAGGCATTACTCCCATCAGCGCCGTTAAAAAGAGGCCGGCGACACGCACTCGTATGTCGCAGGAAATCCATTTTTATCATGCGAATCTAGGCGATAAAAAGTGATTCATCATGCGGTCCCTAGCCGTTCACACTTCAGCACAGGACGAGGCTTCACCAACCGCTATCCTTTCGGTGTCGCGAACCGTGTTTGGCACGTAGTGAGTGCCAGGCGGGCTGTCCCAGAGCCCGTCGGTAGTATCCCCCAACTCTAACTATTGGGATTCCAGACCCGATACACACCCTGATCGACCACCTGAAACCCGATAGATTCCGCAAGCTGACGTGTGGCTACATCTTCAATCGGGATCGTCCACTGGACCAACCGAATACCGGACTGATGCAATTGCTTGATTGCTTCGATCAATAAGTACAAATTCCAACCAGGTGTCGGAGGATCAGTCGTCGGACAGAGTCGAAGCAATTCGACAGCCGCAACGCGCCATTGAATTCCCAAAGGCTCCAGGTCACAAAAGCGTGCCTCCCCCAACGGCGTTGAGGATGCTACAGCAAGGGCGCGAAACATCCAAAAGTCATGACCGGCGGCCAAATTCGCTTCCCACCAATCCAGCGGGGTAGGATCGAGCAATGTCTCCAATCGGCATTGACGGCGCAATAGCAGGAGATCACGAGTGACCACCAGGCGCAGTTGCTCGGCGTTCAGTTGACAAATCAGCACCTCGCCGTTATGAGCAAAACCGGCAGCCTCGAACCAACGACTTCGTCGCTGGTCGGTTTGCAAGATACCGACAGGAAGCATACCGGCATACAAACCGGCATAGAATGGGTCGTACGGAGCTACGGCCCCCGCAAAAATGCGCCGCACGCCCGCTCTTTCCAGATATTCCAATGCAGCCCGGATGAGCACTTGAGCTATCTGGTCCTCGTCCGCGCCGGGACGAACCATGAGCATGGCGATCATACCGGTCGATGCATCAATCCACCGCCGGTTAGCGTCAGGGCCGAAAGCCGCATGAACAAATCCCTGACACACTCCATCTTGCTCAGCAAGTAACAATCCGTTCGGATCGAAATATAACTTGGCAAAAACACATTCTTCCAATAACGTGGCAGATACAGCGGATAGTAGTGCCCGATGGCTCGGTTCCGATCGCCAAAGGTTCACGATCTGCGGTATATCACGGTTTGCAAACGAGCGTACGTTGATCATGTATTACGTTAATCACACATCCAGGTCGATATACACTTGGTCATCGACAACTTTCACCGCATAGCTTCGATGCACGAGCGAACGGATACTCTGATGTTGACCGGTGCGGACATCGTATTGCCACCCGTGCCATGGGCACGTCACGACATAGCCATCCAATGTACCGCGTCCGAGTGGACCGCCTTGGTGTGGACACACCCCATCTAGTGCATAGATATTTCCCTGTACATTGTAGATGGCCACAACACGTTGCTCGGCCACGACCTCGCGCGCCTGCCCCTCAGGAAAGTCACTGACGCTCCCAACTCGAACCCAATGCGGCATGGAACTGGTCTCCGGTAAGGCGGCTTGAAATCACCCAAGCTATCGCGGCAGTCGCCAGAAGGAGAGCCGAGCGAGTTCAATAATCCTTCTTAGGCCCTTTTCCATTTATGATGGAAGCCATAACCTTGCTGCAAGTGGGACTTCGTTCCATTTACGTGGTCGAGGTAAACTGAGGCCCTTGTGGTGTGCAACGTCTAGGCAGCACGTTCTTGTAGCGATCGAATCGATCCAGGAGGCGTGCCTTTCCACCGCCGATGGACCCACCAGTATTGTTCGGGAGCCTGACGAATTGCCCTTTCCAAACTGGCATGGTACCGCCGTGTAATGGCGGCAACATCGCGCTCGTGTGGTGCCAGCGTTGCTCCGTCGATCTGATCCACGAGCCGTATTCGGTAACGCAGGAAACCACCCGATCGTTGCGCTGTTAGGACAGCCATCAAGGCCCGATGCGTCAAACACAGAACGGCTAGGGATTTGTGCGCCGACGCGGGACGGCCGAAGAATTCTATCCAACATCCGCGCGGTCCAGCATACTGATCTCCTAAGGCAGCCAGAATTCCACCGCGCCTCAGAAGGCTATCGATTAACATCGCACTGCCAACTTTTGGTACAAGCGCCTGGCCGTAGGCACTGCGGAAGCGATTTATAAAGCGGTCCAACCACGGATTATTGATCGGCTGGGCTATGCTGTAGGTGGGGAACCCCAACAGCCCAACCAAGTAACCTCCCATTTCAAAGTTACCAAAATGCCCCGATACCAGCAGGGTCGCCCGCCGAGCCAGCAACAAGTCAACGATCGATCGCAAATCCTCTATCTCTACAAATTCACGCCAATTGCCTAGCCGCACGCGTATCGGTGCCTGGGCTATCTCAAAGAACATCAAAATCAGATGTTCCCAGAGACGCCGAACTAACTGCCGCCTTTGTTCCACCGTCCACTCGGGAAAAGCAGAAGCCAGGTTCTGGTCAATTACCGTGCGCCGAATTGGTAGGAAACGCTCGATAAAAGCCGCCGCCACACGCGCCACAACCTGACACATTCCCGGAGTCAGTACCTGAGCAACACAAACGGCTAAGCGAATCAGTATGTAAATGCCGAAATCGATCATTGCTTGTTTCCTTAGGCGCGGCTTTGTGGCGCGCGGGGCACATTGTGCCATAGACTTGCGATGCTGCAAAGAACGATTCTTGCTAGTAGTATCGGGCGATCCAGCCAAGTCTGTCCGTCCCGATCGTAAGTGCGTTTTTATCTGGTTGGGTTAGGTGTGCACCAAATACCGCCGAAAGTGTACGTCAAATTTGTAGCTAAGAAAAAATTTGCAGATAAACAGGAAAATGACAAGACTCGTGCAGCGGCTGTGATCCTACGGAGAAGTTCGCTGGTCAGCCGTCTGTGCCATTCACGGCGAGTCACGTCGGTGGACGCACGTGTTGCTAGCAAGACGCATAAGAATCTACGTACCGAACGATAGCACTCAACCGGTAGATGGCGCCTTTCCCCGCCGGCTAGTAGTTTGTCATCAACTACGCTTTGTTACCCAGCAGGCTCACAAACTTACCGACCACGGCCGTCTCCCGAGATGTTTATGGCGGCTCAGATGGGACTGCTTTCCATACTGCGTCGGCTTTCGAAAACCACCAGTTTAACTTGTCTTGCTATTTTTCCTACATACCGCAAAGCACCAAACCCGAATCGCTGCGGTGCCTGTCCCCGAGCCGTCAGGCCTGTCCCCACGGTCCAGAGGTGCCTGTCCCCTTTGCCCTCGGTGCCTGGCCCTTGTTCGAGGGAGCCTGGTCAACAGCCCTCAGAGCCTGTCCCCAAGAGCGTGGTACACCCCTATTAGGTTATTGATTATGTTTATGATTTTACTTGTGTTTCACTGCTCAAATTGGAACCGTAGCGGCAGTGCACATACCCTTGCCCGCAGGGACCACTTGGGCACTGCGGCTAGAGCGCGGAGGCGTCGAGGTTTAAAAACGGCCTGACTACAAGCACTACCCGACACGACGCGCACTTCCGGCGTAGATGAACGCTATCAGCCACAACCCAACGAGAAAGTGGTTTTGGCTAGCAAAAGTGTGCGCGTCTTGATTGACGAACTACGTTGCTTCATCCGAGTAATGGCGCCTCCCAAAACGTGAGTTTTTGCGATCACCGTAACAGAGCACAAGTCGCATTCCGTCCCCTTGCAGAAGGCGCCGCGAATTCTGGGAACCCAGCTAAAGCAAGATCTTTAGTTGCCGGTTCCCCACCCGCAACGATCAAACACCCAAACAAACAACGCGGACCGAATCGCCGGGTGGCGCTTCTTAACGGTCGCAGCTCTGTTGTGATCGCAGTAAAACTACGGAGTTTGGGAAACCCACGATGAGACTCGCGAGCCGTAGGTAAAGGCAGGCGGCACAAACCGTAAGAGACGATTTGATTGAAGGAAGGTGGTAATTAATCCTCCAAGCGGCATAGGCGCCCTTGGCCGGGACTGGTAGGGTAAGAGCGTTTCGAGCCGGCACAGGTGCGCGGAGGAGATCGTAGCGGGAAAGATCGTACTGAGTTATGGCAGCTACCGATAAATCGGGACCTACGTTTTTCGAGCGATACGCCGTCGCACTTCTTTGCGCGGTGTTTTTCTTATTGCCGTTTGCCCTGCGCGGTGCCCGCATGGCCCTTCAGGGCATGAAGAACGACGTGAAGGATTGGTTACCGGAAGATTTTCCCGAGACGCGGGTTTTGGAGTGGTTTGGTCGGCACTTTGTAAATGAGCGGTTTGTCGTTGTTACTTGGCCTGGTTGTTCGGTGGACGATCCGCGTTATCAGCTCATGATCCGAAAACTCGAGCCATACATCGTCACGCCCGACGAAGAACGGCGAATACCCACGGCCGAGGAAGCCCAGCAGAGCCCGCAAGCCCGACAGGTGCGAAATGACCTACGGGCCCGACAATTAGCCGATCGTTTAGGCCTATTCGACACGGGCAACTACCGCTTCAATTGGGGAAGACGCCACGAGAAATGGCTCCTAGGAGATGGGGATACCTGGTATTTTATCACGCCCGATGGCAAGCTGTATCAATGGCATGGCGGCCGTACGGCTCTTACGGCATTCGAGATCTTGTGGCATCACTGGTGGAACGGAAAGCCGGTTGAAGGGACTTTAGTCGCCGACCTGGGCGATGGCAGTTCCCAACCGAACCGTTATTACGAAGATCCTCGCCTGATCACCGCTCGCTATTACAGCAGTTTGGTAACGGGCCCGATGGTTGCCGAGCGGTTAACCCGGCCGGATGGTCCGCTTTGGCCTTACGGCGATGTGGCTGAGTCGCGTAAACCGCTGTTAGCCTGGGCCAAGGCGTATGAGCGGCTAGTAGGTTCCTTGTTTGGACGTCCGCTCTACGAGAAGTTCGATTGGTCATCGCGGCAGTTGCTCGAACGTCTGCCCAAGGAAACGTTGGAAAAACTTCCGGTCGATTGGCCCAAGAGGTTTGATGCCTACATTGACCGTGTGGTAAACGAGCGATTTGGCGGGCACCTGGATCGCCTCGTTCATGCGCCGTTGTGGGAACGAGAATTGGTGTGGCAACAGGCGTTTACCGAATTAGGCGTACCGGCTCCTGCACCGCAGACGTGTTTGGTGCTCACGTTGAGCGAACCTGGCAAGCGCGACATGCGGCGCGTCGTCGGTCGACCCATGTTAGGTCGACCACGCGGTCATCTGCTGGCGCTGGCCGAAGAGTGTGGCATTTCGACGGACGATCAAACAGGACAATTGCGATTAGGGGGACCGCCTGTTGACAATGTGGCCATCGACGAAGAAGGCGCCATCACGCTTGTACGGCTAGTAGGTTTTTGCCTCGCGTTGGGTATCGGCTTATCGTACGTCTGCCTGAGGAGTATTTTGGTAACTTTTATGGTATTCCTCGTCGGCGGTATGAGCGCGGTGGTCAGTTTGTCGCTAGTCTACTGGACTGGTTGGACTGTAGACGCCATCCTTATGTCGATGCCCGCGCTGGTGTATGTGCTGGGCATGTCGGCAGCCGTACACATTGTGAACTATTATCGAGATGCCTGTCATGAAATTGGCTTGCGGGGTGCATGCGAACGTGCGTTGTATCACGGTTGGTTTCCGTGCTCGCTATGCGCGGTGACGACCGCTCTGGGGTTGCTTTCCCTATTTGCCAGTAGCCTAACGCCGATTCGCAAATTCGGATTATTCTCCGCTATTGGCGTCATGGCCACTTTGGGAATTCTCTATACCTATTTGCCAGCGGCTTTGCAGAGTTGGCCTCCGGGATATCACAAAGAACGCGGGGTACGGGTTACTCAGCGAGGAGGCGCCAGCAGTTGGTTATCCGAAATGTGGGCGCGCTTCGGTCGCTGGATTGCCCGTCACAATTTGACAGTTAGCACCGTATGTGTCTTGTCCATGATGCTGATTGGATATGGCGTTTTACGAATTAACACTTCGGTGCAGCTTTTGAAGCTGTTTTCCTCGAACGCCAAGATCATTCGCGACTATCGGTGGCTAGAAGAACATTTAGGCGAATTAGTTCCTATGGAACTAGTGGTGCGCGTGGATCGATCGATGGTTCGCCCCACGACGGAAGAATTGGCGCAGCAGGAAACCGAGAATCCGGAGGACCGTTTTAAGTTGAACGTGCTAGAGCGCATGGAGATCTCGCACCGCATCCAGTCGGCTGTCGAACGCGTGTTTGGCCCCGAAGGAAAAGGCATCGTCGGACGCGGCATGTCGGCAGCAACCTTCGGTCCAGAATTTCCTCCACCAGAGGCAGGGGGCCTGATGGGGCGCATACGCAATATCATCAATATCAAACTGGAAAAGGCCTTGGACGAATGGCGTGATTCGGATTATTTGCGTGAGGATCAATCGCCGGAGCATTTGGGCAGTGAGCTGTGGCGTATTAGTCTACGCGTAGGCGCCCTAAATGACGTGGACTATGGACAATTTGTCCACGAACTAAAAAACGTAGTCGAACCGGTAGTGGCTGCCTATCGTTGCCGCGAAGAGATCTTACGGCAGTTGGCACACCAGCGAGAAAGCCAAGGTCAAGAAGAACTGGGGTTCTTGCGAGCGAAGATCGCGCTTTTGGGTGCGCCGGACCCTCTCGTCACCAAAGACGCGCCGACCGATCAGACCAGCATTGACCAGACCGCCCTATTCAGCGAAGCACTTGCGCCCCTGTTAATCAACGCTGGATTGGATGGTGCGTTTCGACCGGATTGGGTTTCCGTAAAGGAACTCGCTGATCTGAACGCAGACCAACTTCGCGAAGCCTTGGCTGCGTACGACGCGGTGGTTTTGGTGCGAAGTGTACCGAGCATCGATCTGGACTTTTTGAAAGCTCATGCTCGTTTGCTAATCGACGCTAGGGACCACATCTATCAAGCCGGACGATCGCTCACGAGCGCCGAGCGCGGGGACCACATCCAGGTGGTGTATACGGGGGTTGTCCCTGTTGTTTACAAAGCGCAGCGCGTCCTGCTTACCAGCCTCATAAAGAGCTTCGTATCTTCATTCGTAATGATTGCCCTGGTGATGATGCTATTGCTGAACAACGATCGCCCCACCTGGTATCGATTCTTGAACATTCCGGGGGGATTCATCGCCATGCTGCCGAATCTCTTCCCGGTCGCTTTGGTTTTCGGGGCGATGGGTCACTTGGGCGTGTTGGTCGATATCGGCTCGATGATGACTGCCAGTGTAGCGTTGGGGATTGCTGTTGACAATACGATCCACTTTTTGACGTGGTTTCGAAAAGGTATACGCATGGGATTATCTCGGCACGAAGCTATCGAGATGGCTTACGAGCGGTGTGCTTCGGCCATGACAACCACTACGATCATCGGCGGACTGGGTCTTTCGGTATTTATGCTGAGCACCTTTACGCCGACGCAGCGGTTCGGGGTACTTATGCTGACGATCCTGGTTGCGGCTCTGGTGGGGGACTTAATCATGAATCCCGCGTTACTGGCAGGGCCTCTAGGACGGTTTTTTGAACCGCGTCAGCGCTTGCCACAGCCAGCTCCGGAGGCAAGTACAGACCATGGGGATACCCCGGCCAACGGAGCGCTGCCCACACCGCATCATGTTCGGCCGTCGGCAATGGTACACCTGCGGCACGACGGTAGCCACGGGTAGGGATGTGTCGGCACCGCGAACGGCTCCGAAGACCGTATCTAGAAGCGATTCTAAGCCTGATGCGTTTCATGGTAATGAACAGCGATTCTGACTCATTTTGCATGCACCGCTATAAAGATTTTCCCGGCACAACGCGTTGGCTGACGCTACCGCTCGAATCGTGGAGTTCCATGCACGGGAAAACCGTTCGCCGAGCTCATTTAAATATCCCGCGGGTAAAGTCCAGTGGGTAGGGCCGAGCGATGGCAAGCACCTCAAGCCGTGTGTTCGTCCTGATGGTAGGCGAGGTTATTGCTTTGTTTGGCAAGCTTAGCGTAGATCCGCCCGTTCTCCGCTCAACCGAATGTGCCCGCATGCGCGGTCACTACGTGACTCGTGATAAAAGGGCTCATGAAGCGGGTCGAGTTATTGAATGCAAAGGCGCTAAGACGCAGCGGCGCAACGAAGACAACCTCCAGCGACACTCGCCAAACTGCGTCTTCGTGTCTGTGCGCCTTTGCGCTTCTCCGTTTCGTTCAAGTCTCACTTACAATCAAGAAGCCCACACCCCAAGGGCCACGAGGCTGCACGGATAACTGTCACGCCATCGCCTTGTCCGATTCTCTCTTTTGGGCGCCGTTTTTTCCGGCAGATTTACGGCCAACCGGGGCGCCGCATGCCGCAGCATCCGCACACGACGCCGAAGAGCTCGGTACGTCTCCATTAATCCGCAGGAGCGTTGATAGCCCGTCGGGTGCACTTCATGGTGCTGGCATCTTTCTGGGATCAACTTTTTGTTTCGATTCGTAGGTGAATCGTCAACTGCGTTTCGAGTTAGGAACCTCTGCATAATTCGCCCGTATTGTACGGAACCTTTTAACAAGTCGTG
>CAYRMD010000105.1:0-14772 GCA_964425225.1 uncultured Pirellulaceae bacterium
TTAACAGTGATTACGTTCGAACTGTGTACGATGCACCATATGGGCATTTCGAAGTTGACGTTTCGCGATTTTGAGTCCCTGATGCAATGGAATGCCGATCCAGCCGCGGTGATCGTTCGACAGGATGCACGCTGGCAGGATCTTCGGGAATTGCTCGACGAAGCCCGTAAAGAGCCGGGTAAGCTCAAAATGTCCGGCACGGCTCGCGGTGGTGCCTGGGATTTGGCACGCGCCGGGCTTCTCTTAGCAAACGGTCAATCGGTAGACGATATCGTCTGGGTTCCGACGCTCGGTGCGGCTCCAGCCTTGGTGGAACTGCTGGGAGGTCATGTCGATGCCGTTTGTTGTAGCATTCCCGAAGCTGCATCGGTCGCTGACCAGGTGCGTGTCTTGGCCGTGATGTCCGACGAGCGACTCGCTACCTATCCCCAAGTTCCGACGTGCCGGGAACTGGGAATCGACTGGACAGCCGTAGGTTGGCGAGGTCTAGCGGCTCCGCGAGGGCTTCCGTTGGAGGTTCGCGAGGTTCTTCTGGAAGCGTGCCGCCGGATTAGCCACTCCGACGAGTTTCGCGAATTCATGACTCGTAACGGCTTCCAAATTGCGATTCGCGAAGCAGACAGTTTTGAACGATTCCTGGCCGACCAAGATCGCACCTGGCACGAAACGATCCGCGCAGCCGGATTTCAACAATAGGTGTGTCCGATATGAAAAGCGATTCCGAACAACACCCTTCAGATTCCGGTGAACCATCTATTGCTATCGAGACGAATCGCCAAACTCTTATAGCTAGAAACGCCAGGGCCGCTGCCATCGAGTGGACTCTTGTGTGCGGCGTGATCGCGTTGTGGGCTTGGTTTGCCGGAGGTACCAGAGGCGCTTTAGCGCTCAGTCCTGGTGATCCCGGTCCGTGGCTTGTGCCCTGGGCAGCAGCCGCCGTACTTGCCGTTGCTTCGGCTCTGGAGGGCTTGGCAAGCTGTCTGCGGCCGGCCAATAGAACTGTGCTAACCAATTCCAGAAATGAAGGATGTCGGCAAACTTGGCGCCTTATCCTTCTGTGCGGCGCGTACGTGGCTGCTGCGCCAGTCATCGGCTTGGGCGCCGTCACGGTGGTCTTCGGTACCATATTTCTCGTTTGGCACTCATGGCGCTGGTGGTCGGCGGGCCTTGCGGCTTTAGGATTAGCCCTTTATGTAACGATCTTGTTTGAAAAACTCTTGAAAGTCCCTCTGCCTCGCGGCTGGATTGGATGGTAGGCGGCCCAAGCGTGTTCACACTTGGCTATACGCGATCGCCAAATCATGTGGCACCAACTGACGCAACCGGACATCTGGATACCCTGGCTCCTGGGGATGGCTTTTGGCGTTCTCGTGGGAAGCACACCCGGCTTGACGGCTACGATGGCCGTGGCGATTCTCTTACCAATTACGTTTCATCTACCGCCGATGGCCGGTTTGGCGGTGATCTTAGGTGTGAGTTTCAGTGCCATTTTTGCGGGAGATATTCCGGCGACCATGCTCCGCATCCCGGGCACTCCCGCCTCAGCGGCTGCGACGCTCGATGCCTACGAGTTACAGCAGCGCGGCTTGGCTCTCCGCGTGCTGTTGACCAACCTGATCTGCTCGAGCCTCGGTGGCCTCATAGGCGTCGGGGTGCTCGCCCTACTGGCGCCACGGCTTGCCCATTGGGCACTGCGCTTAAGTAGTTTCGAGTATTTTTGGTTAGGAGTCTTCGGTCTTAGCTTGGCAGCAGTTATTTCTCCCGGCCATCGCCTCAAAAGCATCGCCGCGGCTGCTCTCGGCGTGCTAGTAGCCACGATCGGTTGGGATGAGGTCGGGGCCGTCGAACGCTACACGTTCGGACGTACCGAGCTGTTCGGTGGACTGGGTTTCATACCAGCGATGATTGGATTGTTCGGAATGACGGAGGTATATCGATCTGTAAGGTCCGCCGCTTCTCGTGTCGCCAGCGTGCCAACCATGATGCGTCTGCGACTGGCCGACCTCGGACAAACACTTGCAACACACGCGCGACTCTTTCTCCAGTCGTCCCTACTGGGCACGGCGATCGGAGCTTTGCCAGGAGCAGGCGCGGACATAGCCGCGTGGGTCGCGTACGGTCTGGCCAAGCGCACGTCACTCCATCCCGAACGATTCGGAGGCGGAAGCTGGGAAGGAGTAATCGCACCAACCAGTGCCAACAATGCGGCAGTCGCCGGCGCCTGGATTCCCGCTTTGGTCTTCGGTATTCCCGGCGATGCTATAACCGCCATCGTCTTAGGGGCAATGCTCATGTATAACATTCGCCCCGGTCCGAACCTATTCCAGGAAAACCGAGATCAACTGCATCTTTTATTAGCCATAGCGTTGGGCACCCAACTGCTGCTGATCCCGGCTGGACTTATCGGCATCGCGGGTTTTCGACTGCTCATGAAACTTCCGCGAAGCCTGGTGATGGGCGCAGTCGTCGTATTTTGTGTCGTGGGTGCTTACGCGATCGAACAGAAGTGGTTTCACGTTATTGTGATGTTTGCCTTTGGACTATTGGGATTGTGGTTCGACCGCCATCACGTGCCAACAGCGCCGTTTATCCTCGGTATGATTCTCCAGCCAATCCTGGAGATGAACTTGCGACAAGGGATGATCAAGTCCAACGGTCGTTTTCTGGCGGCCCTGGAACGATCGGAGAGCGCAATCCTGTTTACCCTGACGATAGTACTTTTCGTTGGCCCTAGCGTTTGGCGTTGGGTAAGACATGGAAGGCGGTGAGTTATGGTTAAACGCAGAGGAGCAAATAGCTAAAGTCGTGACGTTCACCCGAACCTCACGAAGCGGCTTTTGGCGCCAAGCGGCTGATGCGTAACTTCCGATCGTAATGAGCCGTGGCCACCTGGATACCGTCCGGATGGAGATCCATACCGCGAGCCGTGTTGGGTAACTGGAACTTGTGGAAAGCCTGGTCGTCGGTTTCCTTCCAGAACAGCAGCCACCCGCCTCCACTGCCACCGTTTGCCGCAAGGAGAAACCCATCCGGATGAAAACACGCGCGCCAGGCTACTCCCTTGACCCCTTCGGCGACATGTGCCCGAAGTTTTTCTGCCTTTTCCCAGGAAAAGCGCAGCACGAGCGGGTCATTCACTGCTCCCAATGGATTGCTGGCGTTGTGCAGGCCGGAAAAGGCCACCTGTTGGCCGTCGGCACGGAAGGCAATACTGCGCACCCCTCCGTAATCAACTTGCTGTCCAGCGTTGAACGACCAGAGAGCCGTGGCATCGAACGTGCGAACCAGCTTGCCGGTAGCCACTTCCCACTGGTGTACCTTGCCGCCAAGATCACCGGTCAGGAGAAATTCGCCACTGGGGTCAAATGCCGCACTATAGATGTGCTTCTCATGCCCGGTCATTTCCCGAACCGGAGCGCCGTCTTGGACCTGCCAAAGTCGCACGATGCGATCGCGTCCGGCGCTGGCTACCAGTTGGCCGTCCGGGCTGATTGCCACGGCATCCACCCAGCCTTGATGCGCTTTAAGCGTGCGCACCGGAACCGGCTTTTCTGCTGCCGCTTCCCACCAGATTAATGTCTCGTCATAGCCACAGGAAATCGCGACGTCACCAGACGGCGTGAAAGCGATGTCGCGTGGCCACGACCCGTGCCCTTCGAGAGCCACTTTGTTCTTGGTGGCTAATTCCCAACGCTGAATAGTAAAATCTTCGCTGCAGGCAAACACAAACCGTCCCGTAGGATCGAACCGGCACGAAATCAATGGCCGGTCATGTTGCCATTCTTCGGCTACATGAACCGCCTTGGGATCGGCAGTTGCGTTGTTCATGGCAGGCTCCTGACGGCCGGTGCATTTCAAGGGACTATGGCCAGGCAGCGGCTGCTCGCCAGACCGCTGCCATGGGCTTTACCAAACCACGATTAACTAGGCCAGCAATTCTTTGATGGGTCCAGAGGATGGATCGGCCAGTGGGATCGCCCGGCCGGCTACGTCCACGGAAGCGAACGAGTCGACGCCGACTGCTTGCAAGTAGGTGTGGAACAATTGAGCATGGTCGACCTGGTGATCCACAACCGCCGTACCATGTTCATTGGTCTTGCCAAGTACGGCGCCGCGAGCGATTTTGGCACCCGCCAAGCACACCGACCAAGCTCGACTCCAGTGGTCTCGGCCGTAGTATTGATTGATGTTGGGGGTACGACCAAACTCGCTCAACACAACTACTAAAGTCGTATCCAGCATTCCACGGTCGGCAAGATCGGCAATCAGTGTGGCGAACGGTCCATCAAATTCGCCCATCTGTTCATAGTGAAAACGGAAGTTCTCATTATGCGTGTCGTAGTTGGAATGTGAGACTTGCACGAATGTTATACCGTTTTCCAACAATCGCCGGGCCAACAAGCAGTGCCGTCCGAATGCATGATCGCCATAGCGTTGCTGATCCTTTTCCGGCTCCAACGACACATCGAAAATCTGCCGTTGCTCCATCAACTGCAGTGCTTGCTCGTAGCTGTAGGTGTAAACATCCGTCATCGCCGTGCGCCGCCGACTCAGGAAATGTTCGTTTACCAGTCGCCGAAATTGTTGGCGGCGTGCGTCGTCTTCGGCGGTGACTCCGTCGGGACGTGCCGAATTGCTCGGTGGTTTTCCGTCTCCAAGTCGAACACTGGCATAGCGCGGGCCGAGGTATGCTGCATCGTTTCCCCGACCACCGCCACCGGCCGTGATCTTAATGTGACCCGGTAGCGAGTCACCCCCTAGCGGCTCGAGCGCTTTGGCCACTACGGCACCGATTTCTGGATAATCAGCAGCAGGCGTCTGACGTCGGCCATGGAGCATCAGGTAGATCCCTTTCCCATGGTCATCCTCACTGGTATTCACACCACGAACCAAAGCTAAGTGATGCATAACCTGAGCCGTCTTGGGCAATAGCTCACTAATATGGATCCCGGGTACGGAAGTGGGGATCGCGCGGAACGGACCTCCGGTAGGTGCTCCCGGTTTGGGGTCCCAACTTTCTAATTGGCTTAGTCCGCCGTGCATATTGATGACCAATACGCGTTTGCCATCGCGAGACAGTTGGCGTGCTGCGGCCGGTGTGGCCAACGCTCCCAATCCGCCCGCTACCGCTCCAACACCCCCAATCAAACCGCCCAAAAAGGTTCGGCGGGCCAGAACGTGTTCCTTGGTGCCGCAGGCATATGTGCACTTCATATTTGGCTCCCTTTGTCAGACCGTCTCCCTTTTATGCTTCGTCGTTTACCTGTGCCGCTCTCGTACAAAACTGCTTATGGACAAAACCGAAACTCTGCCGAACTAACCAAGGCCCATACCAGATCTCGAATCACTGTGGTTTTCTGGTCACCGGCTTGAGCCAGAGCTTCGACTACCCACCGCCGCTCGTCCGGCTCCGGCAGCCGCGTCAAAACGGCTAAGTAGAGCTCTTCAGCGGCTTTGTCTAGGTCTTGCATTGCCGTCAGACGCGCCACCAAATTCTGTCCGGACGGTGCAAGCCACGACAGAACCGTACCGCTGTTGGCCAAGTACAGCGCCTGGTCGACCGTGGCGAAGAACAACTGGGGCGGCTGCGCGGGGCCGGATCCAAACAGCGCGACATACTCACGAATCACTCCCGCAAACTTCGCTTCAAGGGCACGCTCGACTTCCCATGCGAATCGTTGACGCTGTTGCTCCCAGTCCGGCATTTTCTTTTTGACTTCTTCTTCGACGCTCGGCAGCGTGTTCGCCAAGACACCGGTAGCCTGCAATGTGGACCAAGCGAGCTGTTCTGGGGTAAGCGGTTTTAGAGAAGCTAAGGCCAACTGCCGAATCCAGCGCTGTTCAGCTTCGGCAAATGACTCGGCGACAGCGGCTTGTTTTTCTTCCATCGCTTGTGTGGCTTGTTGTAGTTGTTCCGTTTGCTGAGCGATCTTTTGTTGCAGTTGCTCGAGCCGTGCTGCTATCTCGTTGCTCGCACTAGCAGCGGACGCGGAAGAAGCTTGATTGGCAGCTGCCAACTGCTGCTGAAGCTCGGCCTGCTCGCGCTGCAATTGAGCCAGTTCGGCCTGAAGCTTGGCATGTCGCTCTTTGGCTTCTGCCCACTCTTGCCACGAATTGCGCTGCTGAGCCAGCCAACGGACATCGTCCAGCCGGCGGCGTGCCGTGACCCAATCATTGAAGGCGGCGAATTTCCGACGCTCCACTTCCGCAAGCTGTGCAACGATCCCCGCAAGAGGCGCCTCGGCCTGCTGACGTTCGGCGCAAATTTGCTGGTACGAGGGCTCCAATTTGGCACGCTCGTCCCGAGCTGTTTGGGCCGCCTGTTGTCGATCTGCCAATTCTTTCTGCAACTTTTGCAGCCGGTCCTCAGCCGACTTGAGCGCAGTTTGCAGCTGAGCTACCGCCGTTTTCAGCTCCTCTTCGGCAAGCAACTGCGCGGCCTTCTCGGCGGCTGCCAAAGCCTCTTGAACCGCAGCCCGGGATTGCTGGTGCGCGGTGACTGCGTCCTCGGCCGCTTTCAGTCCCTCTTCCGCGCGCGCGACCGCCCAATCTGCGTCCGCTTTGGCCTGCTCCACCTCGCGCCATTTTTGCCGAACAGGTTCTATTTGACTTAACAATTCCTGCTTCTGTGCTTGTAACTGCTCCCGTTGAGCACTTATCTCTTGATAGGCTTGTTCCAGGCGTTTGGCCTCCTCCTCAAACTGACTTACACGGCTCTCCACGTCGCGGCTGGCCTCGACCCACTGGCCCAGTGCCACACCTGATCTTTGGTAGGTTCGCGACAGTACAAGCTCGCGCAAGAAATAGCGGAGGTCGAACTGATGGGCTGCAAGATCCGCAGCCAGTTCGTCGAGCAATTGGGCATGGGCCGGAGGATTATCCGGATGATGCAAATCGACCGGCTCGACTAGCCCACGTCCGAAAACGAGGGCCCACAGGCGATTCGCTAGATTTCGATTGAAGGCCAAATTCTTCCCGCTCGTTGCTTCCTCAGCTAACCGCAACCGCCGACTGTATCGGGCTACAGGCCGCACATTCTTTTCTGGTTTGACCACATATATGGCCTCTTTCGCCAGAATCGGATCTTCGATCTCCTGGCCCAGCGGCAATCGTGGTAATGTATTGCCTTCTTCTTGAGTGAACGCAGACTTGTACTTAGCGTCGCCTTCGGCCTTTTCACCAAGAAAAACCTTCTTGTTGTCCTTCGGATCGATGAACAACACGGTGCGATTCAAGAATGCAAAAATGCCATAATAATCCGGCTGCGTATAGCTTGTGATCAGCGGATGATCGTGGCATTGTGCGCATTGCAAATCGACACCAAAGAACATCCGCCCAATGTCGCGAGTAAGAAGATTAGCGTCCGCCTCCCGATCCAGAAAGAACTTTGCCGCCGGACGGAGTGCCGGATCGGTTCCGTCGCTACTTAGTATCTCGCGGATCAACACATGGAGCGGTTTACCGGAAGCGAACGACTCGAACAAGTACGCTCGCCATTCTAATGATGGGACGTATTGGTCGCGTCGTCTCTCCATCCACATTACGTCGAACGTATCGGTCATGTGGCGCACGAATGCGGCACTGGCCAGCAAGCGATCGACTAACTGTTGCCGCTTGTCCGCAGACGTATCAGCCAGGAACGCTCGCACTTCGTCCGATGTAGGGATGCGCCCTGTTAGATCAAGAGAAACGCGACGCAAAAACCCGGCATCATCCACAAGCGGTGCCGCAGGGCCAACGTACGCTGATTCGACCAGCCGGTCGATTCGCTCGTGCAGCGGTATCTGCTCTTCAGCACTCAATGCCGCACCACCGACGCTAATAACAATCGCCGACGCTGCAGCAACCGCCAACCGCGCTGCATTCAACCATCGCACAGTTCGATCCACATCGGGAGAACACCAGGCGGGGCCTTGCATGAGGAACTTCTCCCTACTTTCTAAGGCGGGTAATGGTCAAGGCGGGATCAACTAACGCATCCATATTTCTTGATGTATTCTAGAGCTAGACAAATCGTAACGTCAAGACAAGTTCCCACATTTTGCCATGCGTTTTCTCGACCACTTTGGAGAAGCCCATCGAGGAATAGCCGTTTTACGAATTACGAAGTGCAGTGTCCGATCTCTGTGTCGCCATTCGCCAAGTTCGTAGGGGCTCGGCTCCGTAGCTAAAGAGTGAGTAGTGAAGTGTGGCGCCGCGCAGGATTTTTGCGATCCTGAATGAATGTTGTTCGCGTCGATGTTCATCGACTCATCGCGCGGCGGTGTGCGGATACATATTCGAGCGAGTTGCATCTAACAACCCGATCGTGTTATAAGGTTCGATCCACGCTCGAATGCATCCCCAATCCTGCGTGATTCCCTGATCGTGCAACACCGGATTCTCCACAGCCTGGTCGCGCAGATAGCGGCATGCTTCGGAGATTCTCGACGACAATTCTGGATCATCGGCGCACAGGAATGCATCGCGAAAGCCTTGTCGCCGGCGTGTTTCATAGTGTACTGCTGCGGCGAAGTAGAGCATGGCGGCTGCAATGAACCGGGGAAATTGACCGCTGGTGGCATAAGCGGCCGATACCAGCTCGTCAATGAGCTTTACTTCCTGCAGCAGTTGCCACTGATAGTTTTCCAAAAGTTCCGCCTGCAATACGGCGTTACGGTTGCCCAGAAGCATCTCCGCTAGTCGTTCGACGCCGCTTAACGTATGCGCAATTCCCGTACTGTGTAATGGGTCGATGAACGCAAAGGCATGCGGCAATGCTGCCCAGGCAGTGCCCACTGCTCGAGCGTTGCAACGCTGTAGTCGCTCAACGCAGTACCAACGTCCGGGCGGATCAACCACTTGTGCTTCTTGGAGCTGTGCAGCGATTGACGGGAAGTGATGGATGGTCTGATAGAACTTTTCTTCAGGGGAGCTGCCAGCCAGAGTAGCCAGGCCACGTGACCAGGCTAGTCCGACACTCGTCACCTGATGGTCGAAGCGTAGCTGCCACATCCATCCGCCGTCGAACACGTGGTGCAAAGCGGCCGCATCGCAATCAAAAGGATAGTCGTCACCCGTGAACGCCCCCCGTGCCAGTAGTTCCTTCCAAGGCAACACTCGGGCAAGGTGCGAGTAAATTGCACCGGAATGGGTTTTGAGCGATTCGGTATGGTCGCCAGCATGAAGAAATTTGCGGCCGAATTGCCCACCAGACGCATCGACCAAGAAGCGAGCTTCGAGTGTCTCTCGGCCGTCGGGTAGTTGGAGAACCACCTGCCAGCGCTGGTGGCGATAATCGCACTGGAGAACCTTCGCTGGCGCGAGCAATGTAGCGCCAGCTTCTTGCGCGCACTGGGCCAAAAAAGCATCCACATCGGCTCGATACCAATGCGTATCGCAATGATAATCATCCGAGCTTGCCGCCACCAACAACTCTGTGGCGTGGTTTGGCTGTGGTACAAAGGGTTCGCAACGCGCGTGAAAAAAGTAGCTAAAACCGCGTTTCCTTCCGCGCCGTAGCTCGGGGTACACTTCACACCAGGTTCCGTACTGGGCCAAAGGTGCAAGGGCTTTCAATTCGTAGCGTCGAGCGATATCCGCCAGGATCATGTCCGCGATCGGTGTGGATGATTCGCCAATGGCGAAACGCGGATGTTGTTGCGGGTCAAACATGGCAACGTGCATGCCCCGGCTAGCCAAAATCCATGCTAGAAGACTTCCGCCGCATCCAGAACCAGCGAGAAGCACATCCAAGGCAGCCTGTCGCGGTCTCAAAGCGGCAACTGCGGCGAGCATCGACACCGAATCGGTTCCAAAGGCTGTTGCGTGGTATTCATGTGGCGGAGGTTTTCCAGACGGGCAGGGCGGCACGCGTCGCATGCTTGCCATTGCTCGATTTGCCAAAGATCAGCAAAAACCCGTCCACGTCGTTCGCGAAGCGCCGCGAACAGCACCGCTTCTAACAACGACAGATTCCTCGGCCATGTCCATCCTTGCTCCGCTAATCGATCGAGGATCCCATTGCCCGACCGCAACGGGATAATACTGCACACATCGGCCCCGGCCAAGAATGCTTCACGCACCGAACGCAACGTCCAATGAAGCCCCTCGGCGGGCCGCATTCCCGGAAGCCCTAGAAGCACAAATGCCCGCACGCGGATACCTTGGCTGGTGAGCCACTCGGAAGCCCGGTGGAAGTCACCGACCGTCATTTGTTTATCCAGCCATCGCAGCCACTGGTCGTGCGCGATTTCCAGGCCCATGGCCACTTCGAATGTAACGTTTTTAGGTAGCAGCCGTGCGAACTCCGCACATCGTGGCCCACAAAACCGAGGATGGTTTTCCACGACCACCGTGTGGAAACCGGACAGTCGCTCAGCAATACCGGGATAGTCGTTTGGTGGGACTGCTGCCGGATCGAAAAAATTGCCGTGATTGTACAGCTTGATTTGGCTCGCCGATCCAACCAAGGGTAAGACCTGATCAATCTGCCGAATGATGGCTCCTGATGGCGTCGGTTCCCGATAAGTCGATTTCCACAAGTCGCACATTACGCAGCGTAAGGGGCATTCGCGGCTGGCTAAGAAAATCACCGCTGTTTTCTCAAGCCGCCCGTTTCGAGAGTACTCATCTTCCAACAGCCAACCCACCGGACGAAAAGGATCCACCGAAGTGCGCTCGGGACGAGCCTGTTCGACTTGCTGGCGCGTCATAAAAGGGGGCAAGACGGTCATAGTCGGGCAGACGTTCGTTATGCAAACAACTGATAAAATAGTCGCCGATAGGCGTGCTCGTTCTGGGGAAACAATTGCTGGTAGACTCGCTCCGATGTGGCACCATGCTGGAATCGCCGCTTGGGAAAAATCGGCATCTGGATCCCGGTAATCGCTTGAATCCCGCGGCGCACCACTTCACCTTTTAAGGCATAGAGCCGCTGCGGGTCCCAGTCGGTAAGCTCAATGAACGGAATCCGCTCAGCCACCTCAATCACGTTCGGCAATGCATAGGGACTAAAACTACGAAAACCCAGCAGCCGCGGTGGTGCATAGGAGCGCACATGGCCCCGACTTTGTCCGCCGGAGTAGACCAGCGAGTGTTTAATGGCGTCGATGCCCCATCCCTCTTGATACAGCAAGCGATTATTGAGCACGCTGCGGATGGTCAATTCCGGATTCTCCTCGATCGGATAATCTTTCAAGTTTTCATCGCCACCGTCGCCGTCCACTAAGTATCGCCATTGCGGATAGCGGTTTCGAATCGCGCGGCATAAAGCCAGCGTCATGGCGGCTGCCTGCACATCCAACGGCTTATAATCTTCAATGGCCCGGATCGCATCCTCGATACAGAGCTGCTCAGCCGGTACCTCCACAGGCTCCCACAGGTACTCAAGACCAACCTGCTTTAAGAACTCGTAGGCTTGTGCAACATCTGTTCCGGGTTCATCAAGCGTCAACGTGAAGGCCTTCAGCCGCGAGGCGGCCATGCCCGACTTAAGGAGAACATGATAGAGCACCAGCAAAACCGATCCGCTGTCGATCCCGCCGGAAAACAATACGCCAATCGGTTCATGGGGCTCGATGGTCCGAAGCCAACGAGCGATCTCGTCCGCGAGCGTACCCATGTAACAACGGCCGATCTGATCGAGATCTACTGGCAAACGGCCCGGCTGAGGAGTAAAGAACCGGTGGTATGTTGGATTAGGGTCTGGGCAGCCAATCAATTCCAGTTCCACCAGATAGTGAGCAGGCACCATGCGCGTGTACGAGGGATGAAACTGGTCGCCCAATCCGCGCTCGTTCAACCAGTCGCATATCTGATCGATTCTTTCGGCGACTACAAGGCAAGGACCATCGCCCTCTTTGGCCAGAAAATATCGCATAGGCCGGCCTATGGACCGAGCCATACGCACGGTTTGATCCACGCGCACGGCGATAGCAAAATGTCCATCCAGCTCGCGAATCCGCGCTATGTCTCCAGAGGCCACCGCCTGAACGGCACGGTCCCGATCGGCGTTTAGGAGCACATCGGCATCGGGATCCATTAAGTTAACGAACCGCGCCACCGAACGATATGCTATTGCACTAGAACCAGAACTCCTCGTGGACGAAGGAGCTGGATTTCCCACCGGATCAGCCACATTGGGTTCCATAATTAGCCCTCGCGTGTTCTAACCGAAAAACGACTATCGCTACCTGTAGACTCTCAACTAAAGCATCTCTTCAAATGGCAGTCGCTCACCACAAGCCTTATGATAGGGCAAACGTTGAACGGCAGCACTAGGGCGGCGACTGACGAGCATCGGATGGTTGGCTGGATTGGTCAAGCTGCGTGCCGTTATCCGTTACAAGTGGTGCTCGCAAGGCATGGCGGGCTTCGGCAACGTACTCGGCCAACTCAGCCCGTCCTTCGTACAGTTCCACGATGGCGAGCCAAGTGGCCATCGCTTCCAATAGCTTGCCTTCTTGAACCAAGCGTTGGGCTTCTGCCAAGCGTTCTTCCAGGAATTCGCCGAGGGTCATCGGCGTCTGGTGCTGCAACGCGTTTAGTTCCCGCTCGGCCAACAACCGGTAGGGTCGGTGTTCGGCGTCATCGGGCAGCACTTGGATAATGGCTCGCAGTTTTTCTGCTGCCGTAACCGCGTCGCCGAACTGCTGGTACTTCCATACCTCCGCTAACAAACGTTCCGCTTCGCTTTCCAGAGGGCGGCCTAGCCGCAGCTTGATGCGAAGTCGAGACTCAGTTTGATCCATGGCGATCCTGTCCAACAGTTGGCGCGCTTGCGGAGCAAATTGTCCCTCGGGAAACCGCCGCAGCAAAGGCAAAAGATACTCGTCGCGAGCCCGAACGAGAGCTCCCGGTT
The DNA here is from genome assembly GCA_964425225.1 of uncultured Pirellulaceae bacterium. Taxonomy (GTDB): domain Bacteria; phylum Planctomycetota; class Planctomycetia; order Pirellulales; family Pirellulaceae; genus BPJU01. Next base: position 12,842 of record CAYRMD010000105.1, read on the forward strand.
CGCCAGAGGCCATGAGCCTCTCGGCTCGTCGAAAGAGCTGTTCCTCGCTTAATGGCCGCGCTAGATAGAGCGTAAGGCCGACCACGATCGCCACGGCAAGTGCCAAGAACCACCGGCGTTCCCACAAGACCAGGGAGCGTTCCGACCGTCGAGTGCGGCGTTGTGCCTTAGGCCGCAAAAGGCTGCCTGCTTGGCGCGTATCACCGGGCGTGCGTAGCGGCGAGAGGCTTCGTACAGCGTGTTCCGCCACAGTGGTGCCTTGAGCGATGTGCCGCTCGGCTTCGTCTAACGCGATGAGTAGTGCGCGAGGTCCACGAATGCGCCGTAAAGGGTCTTTCTCCAACAGTTGTCGAACCACGGCATCCAACCAAACCGGGCAATCCAATACCACACTCGTAATACGCGCCACCAGCTGCTCGGTATGGGCCACAGCTAACTGCGTCGGATCCGTCTGGTCAAAGGGCGGCTTTCCGGCCAGCATCTCGAACGCAATGCAACCCAAAGCGTACATGTCGGCAAGGCCTGGGGCCTCAACCGCGCCAGAAAACTGCTCCGGCGCCCAGTATCGCATGGCTTCCGGAGCACGCGCTGCCGGACTAATCAAAGCCGTTCCCGATAAACGGCCGGGACGTACGTCGAGCAGTTTGATCGAATCGCTTGGGGTAAGTATCCACTTGTCGGGCTGCAAAGCCAGATGATACACCTGGCGCTCGTGTAAAAACTCTAGCGCTTCGGCTGCCATCCGCAACTGCTGGACTACCATTTCCCACGGGAGACGCTGGCGCCGTTCAAGCACCCGGCGCAGCGACTCGCCCTCTACCAATTCGTGCGCCAAATAGGCGAATTCTCGATGCCACCCTCCCCCGAAACATCGTGCGATGTATCGGTGGTGGAGCATCTTTAACATCGCACATTCATCCATGAACGCACGCTGCACCGCGGCAGTACTCCCAAACGGAGCCGGAAAAATCTTTACAGCCACCACCACTCGTTGCTCCGCGTGAAATGCACGGTAGGTGCAACTGGCACCTGGCAATTTATCTTCCAAAGCAAATGGTCCAACTCGCGAACTGGACATGGCTCGGTTAACTCTCCCCATTCGCCACCATCGCGCTCGTCGTAATCCTCGATTGCCCATTCCATGGCTTGGCTTCGCCTGCTTGCGAACCGACTCTTAGCTGCCCAGCGCTATGCCGTGCCGAACATCGGGGTGATACGTTGGACGGCTGGTCGACCGCCGATTGTCCGCAGAAACCAGATCCACGTTCCGGTAGCCCCAAGGCAGAACTTGACCGTTGTCGACCCAGCCCGAAACCACCCGAGCTCAGCGTCGCGGTACCCGGTCTGGCATATCCCAAGCCGCATCGGGAAGAAAGTGACCACCAGCAGTGGCTTTCCCTCGCGGAATTGCTGCATGTGTACGACGAATAGTAACTTATTTCGAGACTTGCAATTCCCATCGATGCGCATAACGACGATCCTCTCTACGGTCACGCAGGAGCGACGAGCGGTCGTGGTTGTTGATAGCGCCCTCGCGAAGGATTCTTTTCGGCGAGGTTTCATGTGAGTTAGCGGGTCATCCGCAGATTGCTCGCGCACGATCAGCCGTACCCCAGCGATTGATTATTCTTGGAAACTATGAGCCTCACAACCGGCCTGTCATGGCGCAAGCCCCCTATGGTGTAAGAACGTCAACACACAATGGCGATCGCCCCGCTTGTACCACCTCCGGACGTGCTAGGATTTCGGTTTATTTGGCCGCGCCCAGTCTGTCGGCACCGCCGCTCCCCTGGGGAATCAGCGCCAGTTGAACCGGGAAGAGCACCCACGACGGTTATCGCAGCCGGAAAAGAAACTTCATTGCTCATTCTGGGTTAGACTTAAGGAACGTCTGATCAACTGGCGGTAAACGAGCGTATTGGCTCGATGGA
>CAYRMD010000106.1:0-14589 GCA_964425225.1 uncultured Pirellulaceae bacterium
TCCATCGAGCCAATACGCTCGTTTACCGCCAGTTGATCAGACGTTCCTTAATTCTGGAAGGAAGAAGCGCTGTGACAAAGAGTCACATTGTGGTTGAGACATTAGATTAGCCTATCATAGATGCCTCGTCGGGATGGGATGGGAGAAGCCGCGATGTGGCAGTTTTCGAAAGTTCAGGGATAAAGCAAAGGATGAAGGATCTAAGGGGGAAGAAGATGTTGACGAGGCTGTGTGCGTCTCTTTTGTAGGTAGGATGTGGCTGTAACTGCGTTGGCTATCACCCGCGTTCTCGGTATCGCTCCCGAAGATGGATAGCTTCACCGAGCAGCGACCGTGAGGGAGCGGCGCCCCAACAGAGCCGCGACCGAAAGGGAGCGGCAGTATGCGAACCGGGCTTTCACCGGGTCGGCTTGTCGATTGGCTCATACAGGTGGTGCGTTCCCCGGGGTGCACGAACTTCGCGACGCCATCGCCACGGGATGCAGATTAAGTTATGCCGTAACCTTTCTCAAAAACGCACGAATCTGGACGTGCTGCTCGGATGATACACGTATCGTTACGGTCACGATCGCAAACAGCGTCCAAGGCTCGTCACGTCGCTGGCCGCACCTGGTGCTAGCAAAAGCCGCAAGAGAACGGGTTCCCCAACGACAGCGTCAACCAACCCCGAGCCGCCTTCGAACGGGACTTAGGCCATCGCGGTACCAGTTCGATAACCGATCCCGACAATGGCGGTTTTCTACACGTTGAAGGGTAAGAGACTTTATTTTTTCCAATATCATTTTCTTGTCTAGAATTGCCAAGCTTTCTTGTGTGTATTGTCTTTCTGATTTCACCAAGTTTCTAAAACAAAGGGTCTTGGTGCCTGTCCCCCTGCCCGCGGTGCCTGTCCCGGGGCTCGGTACCACCCTCTTTGATCTATGACTATGATTATCGACATACTTGTGTATACGACCTTCGCCTGCCACTGTTATGGTGGTTTAAAACACCTTGCGCCTTGGGTGCACGAGACGGACGTTGCTCGACACGGGGGACTTGGAAACCTCTTTCTTATTGAGATTGCTGACACGCGGTGTTGCTTATCGGCATGGATAATCGCTAGCAGCCAAAGCCCAACAAGATGTTGTAAGACGCTGGTAAAAGAAAGATTACCAAATCCCTTCACGGCAGCTTTCCGAAGGGGAATCGGCGCCGGTGGCTCGTGGTTAAGGTAGCCATTAGCCGGCGCCGCACGATCGCTTCACTCTACGAGTTGCTCCGATACGTTCCTCGAACGCCATCGTTGCTAGAAGCCGAGCGCCCACACCGCCGCCAGTTGCGTGGATTGTTGCACAAACAACCACAAGTAGGCTTTAGACGAATTGGAATCACGCAACGCCGCCGCGCCTCTCGTAGGCGATTAGATGAACGTACATGCAGACTTCCTTGCGCCTATCGGCCTTAGTGCCTTTGCGTGGAATTGGCGGCTCCCTTATGGTCGCGCCTCCGTGGAGCCTTCGCTCGACGCACCGCCTTTGGCAAGAAGCACCCGCATGAGATCACGTTGGGCTGGGCCGTAAAAAGCACACCTATACCAGACCCGGCCGATGACCGAACCGTTTCATCTACTTTAAGATAGGCACGTCCTATCCATTCCTGCCACGGAGAATAGGCAAACGTCCGCGATGGCCCGTCCTCTATGCCAAAATCTTGCCTACAATCGAGATGCACACACTTGACAAGGCAGGGAAGAAAAGCAGGCTCATCACTTTTATGCAAGAGGTTTACCATTAGATGTTTGTCAGAAAGGCCAACCGAAAAATTCCCTCTACAAGCAGAACCGCCTATCACAAACCGACGACCAACCGCCAAAGGTCCAACAGCAATGACTCCCCGAAGGGCATCTCCAGCAACCGAAACCACACATAAACGATTCGTCCCTTGCCGATAGCCACGATCCCCACCCCCACCCCGTGCATTTGACCCTGTTCATCCACTAGCTCCAATAGCGGTGTCACCCCAGCTTGCTTTGTCAAGGGGCGCCAACGCAGGTCGCCCTCGTCAAGAAACGGGAATCGCTCAGGCACATGGGACAACGCCTTTTTGTCCTGCACGACGAAACTCAACTGCAGCCCTTCCCTCGGTCGTTCCCAGGCGACGGTCAGTGGTAAACCCAACTTGGGGGCATGCGCGACGACTCGCTCGGCTGCCATCGTTCGATCGTAGTGGAAGGGCATCGGCGCCGATGGCAATACCATCAGCGTCCCACCTTCCGCCACGTACTGACGCAGGGCGCTCAAGACATCCCCCTCGCTTTTTACCGTCGCCCGATAAACCTCCGCACCCGCATAGACGGCGACGGGAAACTCTTGCGGGTTGAAAGTCGTCGGGTCAACGACTTGCTCCCACGAAAGCCATTGAACCTTTGCACCCAACTCCAACAGCCACCATGCCCCTTCCGATTGGGCATCAGGCAGCACGGCTATGGGGATGCCGTCCAATGCTTTCCGCAACCGCTCCCGTTCCGTTGCCGTAATCGCCGAAGTCGGCGGCACTGCCTGACGAGGCGTAAGGCGTTTGAATTTGGAGGCAAACTCTGCCGTCGTCTTCAACTCCCGATCCCCATGCTCCACCGACGGTTCGATCTGGCTGCCCTCATGCCACTCGTTCCAACTAGTTATGAGCACCCAGTCGGGGCTGGCTGCAATCGCTGTCTCCCACAACCGACGATAGGTTTCCCCATGGTGCCGTTGGGTGATCGGTCGGGGCGGTTTTCGGTCGGGTAGTTGGCTGTCATCGTAGCCGGGGATGAGGGTCAGGCAAGCAATGCGCCCTTTGTCTGCCACCGACACCCACTTCGGAAAAGTCTTTTGTGCCCAAGCAAAAATCTCTTCGGCAGATTTTCCTTGCGTGGCACCCGTGATGTTATAGGTGTGGATGCCGTCAAAGATGCGGGCCGCTTGACGGGAGATTTGGTCGCCGATGAAGACCGCACCATGTTCGCAGCGACGGTTGACTTCGTTAATCACCCACAGCCATCCATCCAAACCAATTTGTCCAATGGCGCGTTCATAGACGAACAAAACAGGTTTGCCGTCCAATTTCAACCAAGCCGGATGTTTACCATAGCGGTCGAGCACGTAGAGGACATCGCCTAGGGCTTTTTCCCGTTGGTTACTGGGAATCGTTTCAAAGTAAACGGTCACTTGAAGCCCAAACTTTTGGGCGGTATCCAAGAGCAAGGGCAAGCCCTGGTCGTGGAAATCATTGGGCTGCCACCAACTGACGACGAGGCCGTCAATGCCCGCCTCTTTTGTCCAACGGCAGTGCTGTTCGACGACTTTCGGGTCATGACTGTCGTAGGGACCCAGTTGCGGGTAATGGGTGCTGCTGCCAATGTGTTTGTTGATTTCGTCCACCTCGTGCCAGTGAAACCATCGCCCGCTGATTTTCGGGTTACCATACCAACCGTAGTAGAACGCCAGTACCGTTTTGGGAACTTTTGTCCATTGCACTTTCGCGCGTTCCGCCAGCAATCTTGCCTCCACTTGCGCTCGGCCCTCTTGCGAAAACATCACGACACTTCCGATTGCCAGCCAAACGAGCCACCATCGCAGTTGCATCCCGCCAACTCCTCTGTCATGTGTGTCCGTCGTTGGCAGCGCGGGCATTATTTTTCGGCTTGGCTTATCCACCAACGAATCCAGCGGAAAGACCCCGGCACGCGGACGGCAGATTGGACAGCCTCAGCGAACCGCATCTTATCTTCCTCCGTGTTGCGGAAAGGAATGGCTCGGACATATTGCAGCAACTCTTCGGGCGACCTCTCGTTCCGCAATGCCTCCATCAACTTGCGCCCCGCCCAAATGTCCCGCAACGCATCCAAGAGCAACATCGGTGGACTAGCACTCCAAAGGGGCGCTTTGCCCTCGTCCAATAGCAAGTCCACCATATTCCCCATCGCCTCAAGGTCATCTTTCGGCACTTGCAATCGAACCGATAGGCGGGAACTGTTTTGCGTGCGGGGATGTATTTCCAATCGATAACTTTCGCCCTTTTTCAGCACCACCAGATGGTGGTGCTGCCCTTTTCGCCCGCCTAAAAATTCACTGGCTTCCTTCGGTTCGGCCACCAGAATGATGTCGGCTTTGACTTTTTGCCTTTCCGTGCCGAAGACCAACTCTTGGTGCAATAAAGCGGCAGCTCTTTGCCAATCGGGTCGGTTTTCGGTCACCACGACCGCTACGCCATCTTTTGCCATCGCGTCCAACCGAGCATCTTCTCTGTTGAGTGAGCCCCAATCGGCGTCAATCTGCGCTTCGGCAGCGACGGCGACATAGCGGTAAAGGACTGTCATCACATCTACCCCAAGGCGGAACTCTTCGGCGAACACGGCCTTGAGTGCCTCGCCATCCCGAAACTTCGGTTGACTATCCCAACTCTCAAACAGGGCGAAAGGCAACAGCCATTGACCTTGATAGTTGGCGGTCAGCCAGCGATGGTAGAAACTCTCGCCAGCGATTTCTTCACAGCGTTCGTATTGGGTCAGTCCTTCCAAGACGGTCCCTTTCAACGCTTTTTGGCGTAGGCTCACGATTTCTTGCCAACTCCATTCCTTTCGGTCACCCAAAGTGTCAGCGCCGACGATAGAACGCCGTCGTTCAGGTGGCAGGGACAAGGCAGCAGCCGTGTCTTCCAACCAATCGTGCACATATCGCTGTGCTCCCTCATACAGGGGAGTCAGCAAAGTCGGTGGCGTCGGGGTGTTGAAAAATCCACGCTCTGTGACCGTCTGCATGTTGCTTCGTCCATATCGCCTTACATGCACTGTCCTGCGTTCAACAGGCAGTTTCCCCAACAGCGGTTGCAACGACACAGGCAGCAAGTCGGCTGAAGGGTCGGAGCGAGTCATCTTCAACAAGGGGCTATGGCTCATGCACAAATCATCTTGGGGATAGTGATTGGCGACCGAGGCGAGAAAACAGGCGCGTGGGGCATCACCATGGCGCAACGCGTCTGTCGCTTCCCGCACCAGCAACCAAACCGCCCACCGCCCGTTTTCGCCTTGCGCAATATCCCAGTCGTTCATCTGGTCGGGGTATACGCCGAAAGCGCAATGTTCTGGGTAAGACGCGAAGGGCTTTGGGGCGAGGGAAGCTGTCGCGGCCATCTTCGAGGCCTGATTGTGCGCCGACGTCCATGCCCAAACGTGCTGGCCAACAGTCAGGATAAGACCGACGATGAAAAGAAAACGACACGCCATTGTAACCCTCCTCTTTTCCACCGTTACCTAACGCTCGTCATCTTCAACGGTGAACACAAAGAGGACGCCGTTGCGGTTGGGGAGCCCCATTGCGGATCAGTTGCCATTTGGTGTATCGACCGGCAAAGATCAAATTCGCCGCGTCAAAGTGGCACCCAACGAAGCGGCAGTTTGGAGCTGTCAACCGCCCGATATTCGGCACCGGGAATGCTCCGAAACCTAGGACGCTATTGTACGGTGGTCCCAACGGCACTTACGTTTCCCGTTTGTTGCTGCTATAAGCGTTATACCAACGGGAGTGGTCACGGCTTCTTAAACTACCTCCACGAGGTTCGCCTTCAAAGAATTTGGTCCGTCCGCTTTGTGTGCGCATGGGCGAATTCGGCGTGCCATCACCGTACTGGCACTTAAAGACAAAGCTTGCCTACAAAAGGTGAGCCTAACGCCCCACCAAACGACCGTCAAGCCAAAGTACAGATTACCGCTTGACCCCCTGACCGCGGCAGATCTATCGTGGCGACAGCTAACGATTCGAGGAAAGGTAAACCGTGATGATCGTGCGCAGCGTTACGCATCGGCGGCGCTGACAAACGAGACGCGCGCACTCATAGGGCCGCGACCGTAAGGGAGCAACAGAATACGTCAACGCAAAGGCGCAAGGCGATTGAACGCAAAGGCGCAGACGCGCAACGAAGACAGAAGTTACATGTCAATAGCCTACTTGTACGTTGGCGCTTTTGCGCCTGTGCGTTTCTAAAATTCTGGGTGGCTCTATCGGAGATGGGACGTATCTCGCGCAGCGGGCGATCGCTTGCCTTTCTAGACGCCGATTGTTGCACGGTATGCCGTACCCCTGGTTTGCTCGAGCACCAGAAATGTACAACCAAGATTTTCCATCCCCGCCGATGCAAGAACGTGTTCCTTTTTGGCAAAGGACCGTTGCTTCACGGTCGCTGCTACGTCAGGTTCAAACAGGGTTTAACTTATTGGACGAACCCACGCGTAGAACAGGTCCCACGCACTAAGTCGTGAAAACTAACGGTTCGAGGAATAGACGCACCCTGACGATCGTCGACCGCGCTACGGGTCGGTGTTACGCACAAACAAACACTCTTGTACAACTTTCTGGTACACCAAATTACCTGCAAGAAGTATGAAACACCCGCAGGTTGGAAAACCTGGAAAAATGCATAGATTTTACGCTTGACGTTGCTCTGCTTACTTGGCAGAATCCCTACCGCTGTTACGGGTAGGGAATCTTCACGTGGATCCCTCTCTGGGTGAGGTGCCATGGTCGACAGGCGGAAGTCTGGCTTATGTCGTCGAGCGAAGTTCGGGGCATCCGCGTTTTTTCTCGCGGTATTCCTGTCGGTGACGCTCCCTGCGCGGGACCTTTATGTGAACAACGTTACCGGAGATGACCGCAACGACGGCTTAGCTGAAACGGCCGTAAGTCCGGGTCGGGGTCCTTTCCGTAGCATACGTCGAGCCCTCGAGGCGGCACGAAACGGAGACCACATCCACGTGGCGGCTACTGGCCAGCCCTACCGTGAAAGCCTTACCGTGCAGGCTGGTCGACACAGTGGGATACCGAATCGCCCGTTTATTCTTGAGGGTAACGGGGCGGTTCTTGACGGCAGTGAGCCTGTGCCGCCAGATGCGTGGGAGGGTGTTGGCCCGTCATTATTCCGCTTTCCTTGTCAAACAAAAACAACGCACGTGTTGTTCTTGGATGGTATTCCTGCGACGCGACGCCGGGTTCCCCGTGGAAGTGGTGTCCCGGTCGATCTGGAACCGCTTCAGTGGTGTTTGGTTGACGGTTTTGTTTATTTTCGCACCGAACCTGGCAAGCTGCCGTGGAGTTACAACTTATCGCACACGGTGTTACCGGTGGGATTGACGTTGTATGAGGTTCGTCATCTGATCGTGCGAGATTTTGTCATCCAAGGTTTTGCTCTGGATGGCGTAAATGCCCATGACGGTGCCCATGGCGTTCAATTTGTAGGTTTAACGTGTCGAGGTAATGGAAGGTCGGGGATCTCGATCGGTGGTGCATCCCGAGTCGTAATCGAAGCGTGTTTAGTCGGTGACAATGGCCAGGCACAGTTGCGCACGGAAGGGGTTAGCCACACACGATTAGTCAATTGCGACATCGTCGATCATCCCGCTGCTCCCGCCATCGATCAGCAGGGTGGTGAAATAATACATGAGATGCGAATGGTGCGGGCCGTGTCGGCCGAATCGGTTGCCCGATAAAACGAATCCCGGGCCAAACTGATCTTCGTTTTGACCCATGTTGAGAAGTGCCACTACGGCGCGATGTTGCATACCCTAATCCGAGCTGAAAACTACTGGCGAGAGCATACGCCAAGTGAAGTGTTTTATGGCTACGTTACATCTTTCCGGGAAATGCCAACATGCCATTGCACAAAGAGGCGTCCTCGTTCTTCCTCCTGTTTCCTTTGCGCCTCTGCGGTAAAGCTTTCCCATCCGGAAGCCGAGCTCAACCCGCCTGTGTGACGTTAACTTTGCCAGAATTGCGATTCGCGAGGCGCCTGATATTGGATGTCCAAGTGGGGCGTTTGCAGCCATCTACCAGGTGAGCCCAACCCGCGCACGCCTGCCTCGACCAAACCCGTGGTCAATAGCGTACGTTCGATCGGATAGGGCGGCTGGCCGGTAAGGATCATCTGTTCGACTTTCGACATGAGAGCAGCCGAGTAAACCACATTGGGGTTAGGGGGCAGATAAAAAAGAGTAGAGAGTGTTTGGTCGCGGTCGGCCAAGATTGCTGCAAACGTGAAATCTGCCACCAGCCCATTCATAAGAGCCATCGTGGCACGCAGGCCGTCTCGATATTCGATCCGATAGACGACCGGATCTTTGACCCACTGGCGAATCTGGTCCGGGGTGGGGAATCGATGACTGAAAGTTTCCGGTTGGGCAAGGGTCTGGCTGCGGCACAAGCAAGCCTGAAACAAGCGCGGGTCCCAGCCGCCGGCTTCCCACGAGCCGGCTTCCATCGCTTTCCAGACCATATCCCCGCGCAGGGCTTGTACGGCACGCACACCGGTTTCCCCTCCCCGACGTCGCTCGACCATGCATTGGATCGTTTCCAAGGCATGAAAATCGTAGCTATCTACACCTCCAAACGCCACGCACAAGGCTTCGCGAACTTCCGCGCCGTACGGCATATCGATGCTGGGCATGCGCCAGGTAACCGGCAAAGAGGAGCCGGCCAGAAAAGGAAACGCGAGTTCTCGCGCGGTTTGAACCATTTGTTTAGCATAGTCCCAATTCCACGAGAGGTGTTTGTCGTTGAACACCGGAACACTGCCACCGTCTTGCCGAAAAACGTTCACCACGTGCTGAAAGAACTCGTATCGAGGGTAGAGCGTTTGACCAAGTTCGTTTTTAGGATAACGGCCATGTTCACCGATGATGAGTACAGCGTCGACTGCCAAACGCTTGGTGCCCTGGCGTAGAGTTTCGGCGATGGTCGGGTAAATCGTGAAGCCGAATTCGTCTGCACGCTGGCGGCTAAGATCGTCATCCGGAAACTGATCGACGTATGCTGACACGACACGTATCGACGGACGGTGCCATCGACCCTCAATCGGATAACCATGCAAGAACCGCTCTGCCATGTGCCAAGCGTGGGAATGGTATCGCCACTCGGTCGTGATGACCGCCAGCCGTTTCGGTTCCTCCCCTGCCCAACACGAATTCTTGGCAAACCTAGCGAGTAGCGCGGCACCTCCTGCGCAAAGAAACAAGCGCCGCGTCATACCAGCGGCATGACCTGGGATGGTTTGCACTGGCGGCGATAATGTGGAGCTTCGCATCGGATCGATCTCCTGACAAAGACGCGCATGTTGGTAGACCGGCTAAGGACTGGGTATCCAAGCCGCGCCAGGGAGTTGACAATGCAGCACGACCGCGATTCGTTTGCCGAGCCGCTTGCTTGTTGCTTACAATCTTGCCATATTGGCTTCGTAGACGAAACATGCCAATTTGGTAAATCCCAGAGTACATCGGACCGCAAGGGGCAAAGCGGCCTTTGCTGTCCGCACTCGTCGGTCGAATCACCATGGCTAAGCGCGCGCAGGAGACGCACCGTGAGTCGACAATGGCTGATTGCGGTTATCGTGGGGTGTTGGTTGGGGGTATGCGTCGCAGGGAGCGCTAAAGCCACACGACCAAATATTCTCTTCATATTCTGCGACGATTTAACGTGCCAGGCGCTAAGTTGTTACGGTGACGAAAGACATCTTTTAGAGACGCCGCACATCGATCGAATCGCTCGCGAGGGGATGCGGTTCGACAGATGCTTGGTCACCAATTCGATCTGTGGGCCCAGCCGCGCTGTTGTGCTGACCGGCAAATACTCGCACCGAAACGGATTCTACAACAACACGAACAGCCGTTTCGATGGTACTCAGGTCACGTTTCCCAAACTGCTACAAGCTGCCGGATACACGACGGCTGTGATCGGCAAGTGGCATTTGGTGACAGACCCGACGGGCTTTGACTACTGGCATATCCTGCCCGGTCAAGGTGTGTACTATAACCCATCCATGATCGACAACGGTCGCCGAGTGCAACATCAAGGATATACGACCGATATTATCACCGACTTGTGCTTGGATTGGTTGAGAAAACGGGATCGGTCGAAGCCGTTTCTATTGATGTGTCACCACAAGGCGCCTCATCGCGAGTGGGCACCAGCATTGCGGCACCTGGGGTGGGATCAAGACCGACAGCACGCCGAACCTCCCACCTTGTTCGATGATTTCGCAGGGCGTAGTAAAGCAGTCCAAGATCACGATATGGGGCTGGATCGCACCTTTACGGATCGAGACGCGAAACTGGTCCCGCCTCCGGGGATGACGGCTGAGCAATTACAGATTTGGAACGCCTACTATCAACCGCGGAACGAAAAGTTCCTGGAAGACAACTTGACGGGCAAAGAGCTGGTGCGGTGGCGCTATCAACGCTACATGCATGATTACCTGGGATGTGTTAAGGCCATCGACGAAAGTGTCGGACGCCTGCTCGAATATCTTGAAGCAGAAGGAATCGCCAAGGACACTCTGGTAATTCTATCGTCTGATCAAGGATTCTATCTCGGCGAGCATGGCTGGTTTGATAAGCGCTGGATATTTGAAGAGTCATTGCGAACGCCGCTCTTAGTCCGCTGGCCTGGAGTAATCCAGCCGGGAAGTGTGGACCGGCATATTGTTTCACTTTTGGACATTGCCGAAACCATTCTGGACGCTACGGGAATTGCGATACCGGAAGATATGCAAGGACGGAGCTTGCTGCCGTTGTTTCGAGGTGAGTCCCCTGCCGATTGGAGAAAAAGTTTTTACTACCACTATTATGAGTTCCCGGTTCCTCACCGGGTGCGACCGCATTATGGAGTCGTAACAGACCGATATAAGTTGATCCACTATTATAAACCGGACGTAGACGACTGGGAGTTGTTGGATCGGCAGGTGGATCCGTTAGAAACAAAGAGTTTCTACAATGATCCGGCTTATGCCGAAGTAAGACGCGAATTACATGCCGAATTGGCACGCTTACGAAAAGAAGTCGGCGACACGGAACCGCCTCCGCGTAGCGCGTATGGAAATCGTCCTTTTCCCGGAGAACAACGTTAGCACGCAGATTACGTGAGGCCATGTCGGAGAAACGTAAACTTCGTCATAGGGCCTGGCTATGGGTTGACGCCATACCAACGGAGTCCCCATCGGAAGACAATGTGTTTTCGGCAAGATGACCTCGTATGCCATGGTCGCTCGTGGGTTGAATAAATCAAGGAGCCGTACTGTGGTTGCTCGATGTCCAGCGCGATCGCCATATACCCTGCTGTCAATCGTTCTGCGATGGAGCGTGACCATCGTACTCGGGATGGCAATGGTTACGGGATTGGTTCGTGGTGTTGCTGCCCAAAGTCGTCTCAACGTTGTGCTCATGATTGCGGATGATCTTGGGTGGGGAGAACTCGGCTGTTACGGACAAGAAAAGATCCCTACACCGAATCTAGATCGCTTGGCTTCGCAGGGCATGCGGTTTACGCAGCATTATTCGGGAGCCCCCGTGTGCGCTCCATCGCGCTGCGTGTTGATGACTGGTAAACATCTAGGCCACGCCGAAATCCGGAGTAACCTACCTGCACGACGGTTACTCCCGCAGTTTGACGAAGGTCAATACCCACTTTCCGACCGTGCGTTCACCATTGCTGAGGTTTTCCGGCGGGCCGGATATGTGACCGGTGCTATGGGAAAGTGGGGATTAGGGCCAGTGGGAAGCACTGGAGATCCGAATCGACAGGGATTCGATCTGTTCTTCGGATACAACTGTCAATCCGTCGCTCATAGCTATTATCCGCCTCATTTGTGGCGGAACCGAGAGCGGATTCTCATTAACGATCGCCCAATACCGGGGCACCTAAAGCAATTAGAGGGTGATGTGAAGATGGAGGATTATGTAAGCAAAAATTATGCTCCAGATTTAATGGTAGAAGAGGCAATTCACTTCATGGAAACTAATTCCGACAAGCCATTTTTCTTATATCTGCCATTTATTGAACCTCACGTGGCTATGCATCCTCCTGTCGAGCGTGTGAATCGATTCCCAGCGGAATGGGATACGCAGGTGTATCGTGGTGAGTGCAACTATTTACCTCATCCGCGTCCCCGTGCGGCTTATGCAGCAATGATCAACGAGCTCGATGAATATGCGGGTCGCATCCTCCAAACTTTGGATCGATTAGGTTTAGCCGAGCGAACGCTAGTAATCTTCAGTAGCGATAACGGCACTACCTCGCCGCATGCTGGCAGTGACCATTTCCATGTCGGCGGTGTGGACGCAGCTTTCTTCAAGAGTACAGCCGGCTTGCGCGGTTGGAAAGGGAGCGTCTACGAGGGAGGGATTCGTGTCCCCTGCATCGTGCGACTGCCGGCGAAAATCCCTGCCGGTACCGTAAGCGATACACCGAGCTACTTTGCGGACTGGTTCCCCACCTTGTGTGAAGCGGCCGGACTCAAGGCGCCTGAGGGTCTAGATGGCGATAGCCTATGGCCACTATTGACCGGCCAGAATACGTTCGTACGGCGCAAACCCATGGTATGGGTATTCCCCGAGTCCGGTGGGCAAGTGGCTGTCCGCATGGACGATTGGAAAGTAGTGCGGCGCAACCTGAAGGCACGCCAGCCCGGTCCGTGGGAGCTCTATAACCTTGCCCAAGATCCAGGAGAAACTACCAACCTTGCTGAGGCTCATCCGGAAATTATTCAAAAAGCAAAGGAAGTGCTACGCCAAGAAGCAGATGATAACCCTGTTTTTCCTCTGGATTTACACCTTGATAGTTAATGTGTGACATTGCACCTGGCGCGTTGTTGGGCTGTAGCGGTGGCTCAATAGATAGCAAAATGCGCGCGGTTCGACTATTAACGGACAATGTAGAAGCGAGGCTATGACGCGGCTTCACAGAGTGCAAAAGTTGTCTCTTGTATAGTCTCGGGTAATGTTTTGCATGGCTCGTTATTCGAAGTGTGTAGTTTCATGTAGAATGCGAAACGGTTTGTGATCGTTCCCGAAATCTGTTACACAAAGCCTATATGGTGAGTGTTCCATTGCCTTTTATCGACGGATGTGTAGACAACATGGTAGCAAGAATCATTGGGAAAGTGGCGCAACGATTTCGATCAATGCGAGCACGCTCGTACTGTGGTATTCGAACGAACTACCAATACCCGATGGTCGCGCGTCAGACAATACCGCTCTGGCAACCGGCGGGCATTTTATGTGCTTTGATAATGTTCGCTGTGACCGGCTACATGGCATCGGCCGTAGCGGGTACCGACGAACTGACAGCCGCAAGGCCGAATGTTTTGATGATAGCGATTGATGATCAGAACGATTGGATTGGGCCATTGGGTGGGCATCCACTCGTCAAAACGCCACACTTGGATAGACTGGCGGCTCGCGGAGTGGTTTTTCTCAATGCGCACTGTCAGGCACCCCTTTGCAATCCGTCCCGAGCGAGTCTGATGTTGGGGTTAAGGCCGAGCACCACGGGCATCTATGGCCTTGCACCCTGGTTCCGTACCGTACCTCAGTGGGAAACTCGTGTCACTCTGCCACAACATTTTCGGGCACACGGATATCGGACACTGACGACAGGTAAGGTATATCACGGCAGTGCGGGCGGACCGGAAGCTAGGCTCAAGGAGTTCGATGTTTGGGGGCCTGCTGGTGGGATCGGGGTTCGTCCGCCGCAGAAACTCATCCCTCCTACTCCGATGGGCAATCACCCACTTATGGACTGGGGTTGTTTTCCCCATCGCGACGAAGACAAAGGTGATTATCAGATTACTTCCTGGGCGATCGAACAACTTCGAAAACATGGCAAGGATCAGCCGTTTTTTCTGGCCGTAGGCTACTTCCTTCCTCATGTGCCCTGTTATGCCACCGAGAAGTGGTTTTCCCTGTATCCAGACGACGATTCGATTCTGCCGGCGGTATTAGAGAATGATCGCGATGATACGCCGCGATTCTCTTGGTATTTACATTGGCATCTGCCCGAACCACGATGGGATTGGGTGCAGCAACAAGACCAGTGGCGCAATCTGGTGCGATCCTATCTAGCGTGTACTAGTTTTGTCGATGCCCAAATCGGGCGTTTACTCGATGCGCTACATGAACTGGGGCTGGAACAGAACACGATCGTCGTGGTGTGGGGGGATCACGGTTGGCACCTTGGAGAGAAGGGAATTACAGGGAAAAACACCTTATGGGAGCGATCGACGCGGGTGCCGCTGATATGGGCAGGGCCAGGAATCACGCGCGGAGGGCGTTCAACGGTTCCCGCCGAACTTCTTGATATCTATCCGACGCTCGTTGAACTTTGCGGTCTTACGCCACGCGACGACCTTGAGGGGCACAGTTTGGTGCCGCAGTTGCGCAATCCCGCTGCGCCGCGTCCGTGGCCTGCCATCACCACTCACAATCAGGGGAATCACGCGGTTCGCTCAGCTCGCTGGCGTTATATCCGGTATGCAGATGGAACCGAAGAGCTTTATGACATGCAGCAAGATCCCCACGAATGGCACAACTTGGCCAACGATCCCACGCTCGCCGAAATCCTGGCAGAACATCGACGTTGGTTGCCGCGCGTCGATGCTCCTCCGGTGCCGGGGAGCCAACACCGTATATTGACTTACGATCCGGCTACGGATGAGGCCGTATGGGAGGGGAAAACCGTTCGACGCTCAGACCCAATTCCCCATTAAGGAACGTCTGATCAACTGGCGGTAAACGAGCGTATTGGCTCGATGGAT
>CAYRMD010000107.1:0-14510 GCA_964425225.1 uncultured Pirellulaceae bacterium
GGAATTTCGCCAGGCTGCGGGCCCGAATATCCTGCTGCTGATGGTCGATGACTTAAAACCGGTACTAGGTTGTTACGGCGACCCAGTGGCGGTAACACCGTCGATCGATCGATTGGCAGCGCGCGGCGTGCGCTTCGATCGGGCTTACTGTAGTCAAGCGGTATGCGCTCCATCCCGCTTCGCGTTCTTCTTGGCCAGTCACCCGACGTCCACCGGACTATACCGACTGGGGAGTCAGCTTCGGCAACGTCTGCCCGACGCGGTCACCTTGCCGCAGTATTTTATGAGGCACGGGTATCACACCGAGTCGATCGGCAAAGTGTTTCACGTCGGTCATGGCAATGAAGGTGATCCGCAGTCGTTTTCCATTCCACCCTATGTAGACAAGGTTGTGGAGTATCTGGACCCGCAGCGTCCGTATCGTGAGCAGCTAACCCGGGAAGAGGCTTATTTTACCAACCAATTGTTGGATCGGATTGATTCCTTACCGCGCGGTATGGCATACGAGTCGCTCGAAGTGCCGGACGAGGCGTATGCCGACGGGCGCGTGGCTCTACGGGCGATCGAGCGACTGCACGTAGCTGCCAATAGATGGAAGCGTGAGAAAAAGCCGTTCTTGCTGGCCGTAGGCTTCGTACGCCCACATTTGCCATTTTGTGTCCCTAAGAAGTATTGGGATCTTTATGATCCGCAACAATTGCCCATGCCCGATTACCAGGCCCCACCCGAGAACGCTCCATTTGTTGCGATCAAGAAAGGCGGTGAGATTGCAAATTATGCACCGGTAGAACTGAGCGGGAAAGTTGACCCGACCCTGACGCGCCAACTCATTCACGGATATTATGCTTCCGTCAGCTACGTCGACGCCCAGATTGGGAAAGTGCTAGACGCTCTCAATCAGTTGAAGATCGAAGATCAGACCATCATCGTACTGTGGGGTGATCATGGTTTTCACCTTGGCGACCACGGTTTTTGGACGAAGCATACCAATTACGAACAAGCCACGCGAGTTCCGCTGCTCGTCATTTGTCCTGGAGTGGTCAAGCCGGAAAGCAGTACGGGAGAGCTGGTAGAATCGGTGGATGTCTATCCAACGTTGGCCGAGCTCGTTGGGCTACCGCCTCCGAGCGGCCCTCACCTGATCGACGGCAAAAGCCTGGTACCGCTATTACGGGACGGTCGCAGTACGGTTCGCGATCATGCCTATCACTGTTATCCAAAATCCAAGCTCGGGCGGGCTGTGCGCACGTCGCGCTATCGACTGGTAGAATGGAAACGATTTCCACCGGACGGCGATCCTGTGGAATACGAGCTGTACGATTATGAGGAGGACCCAGAGGAGAGGCATAATGTGGCGGCAGCCAATCCACAGGTTGTGCGCCAGTTAGCTCAGTTGCTCGAGCAACATCCCGTGCGGGTTGCTCCATAGCGGTTTGCACTCCATCCGGCTACCACGAAACGTCGGTACAAGACTTTGACACGACCCAACTCTGGGACTCGCCAGTAAAGCTCCGTGGCAGAAGGTCGCTTGCGAGCCGTACTGGAGTCGTACAACGGGCGTTGAGTGCCGCCTGAGTCATTTTCATCGAGCGACTGCGCTTATGGGACTACTGCGATTCATAACTTCCACAGGTTAGCGAGCATGCGCGCGTAGCGGCCCGGCATCCAAGGTCGTGTCTTGTCGTGCTGGAGTGTGCCGACAGCGGTTGTCGCGGTAAACGTTATCGAGTTTCGCGGTGGCCAACTCCCGGCTCGGCGTCTATGATGAGGAAACCTGCGAAGTGTTTGTCTTCCAGGCTCATAGCTGGCTAGCTCGCCCCGAGGGAGGTCGTATGTTTATTGCCTCGATACGTAAATGGTTTGGCCATGGCGCGATAGCGACGCGACCACGCACGAACAGTCGCACGAACGCATGCTTGAGGATGTTTGTAGCGGGAAGTCTTTCCTTTGTGGCGACTATCGCCGTATGTCTCGACACCAATGGCCAGGAGGCCTCTGGGGCACCGAAACTTAATCGGCTTTCCCAATCCACAAGCCCCTATTTGCGGGCACACGCCGATAATCCGATAGATTGGTACCCTTGGGGTGCAGAAGCGCTAGCGAAAGCCAAGCGTGAGAACAAGATAATTCTTTTGTCGATCGGCTACAGCACGTGCCACTGGTGCCACGTCATGGAGCGCGAATCATTCCATGACGAACAGATCGCGCGCGTGCTGAATGAGCACTTCGTTTGTATCAAGGTGGACCGAGAAGAGCATCCGGAAGTCGATCACATGTACATGACGGCTCTGAGCGTTTTTCAACAATTGAGCGGATCGGGAGGTGGTACGGGATGGCCGCTGACGATGTTCTTGACACCCGACGGTGAACCGTTTTTTGGCGGCACCTATTTTCCTCCGCGCGATGGCCAACGTGGTTTCATGGTGGGATTTTTGACCATCATTCAGCGAGTTCACGAGATCTGGAAGACACGTGAAGCCCAAGTGCGGCAGGATGCACGCACCATTGCCCGGATCACACGCGTGCGGCTGGAAAACCAACCCATGGTACTGGGGGGGCCTCCACAAGATCCAGCGAGTTGGCGACGGCTATGGGACTCGGTCGAACAGTCGCTCGCCGAGCAGTTCGATCCGGAGTACGGTGGCTTTGGATACCATCCACAGATGGCAGACCAACCGAAATTCCCCGAGCCCACCAATCTGATGTATCTTTTGGATCGTTTGCGCCGGCTGCAGCATCAGGGTGCCGATCAAATCGAGCGTACGAAAAAATTGTTGGGTACTACGTTAACTCGCATGGCACTGGGAGGGATCCGCGACCATGTCGGTGGAGGCTTTCACCGCTATAGTGTGGATCGTTTTTGGCGAGTACCCCACTTCGAGAAAATGCTGTATGACAACGCCCAATTGCTTTCTATTTATGCTCAGGCTGCCGTACTATTCGGCGACCCGTTGTACCGAGAAGTGGCCGGCGAAATCGGCGAGTTTCTCCTGAACGAGATGCGCGCTCCAGAAGGGGCATTCTACGCTGCAATTGACGCAGATTCGGAGGGTGAAGAAGGACGGTACTATGTTTGGGAACTTCGTGAGATACAGAGCATCGTGCCGGCAGAGACGCTGGAAACGTTCATGGCTACTTTCCAATTGAATCAGCCGCCAGCGTTCGACCACCAACGCTATGTCCTCTACTTAGGAAGACCTTGGGAACAGATTGCTCAAGAACGCGGTCTGCCATTGCCTTCGTTGCGAGAACAAGTGCAGGCAGCATTGGCCAAGTTGCGGCAGCAGCGCGCCACGCGCCCCAAACCGTCGATCGATACGAAGATTCTTGCAAGCTGGAATGGGATGGCGATTCGTGGCCTTGTGGATGCCGCTCAATATCTGGAGAAACCCGAATGGTTGCAAGAAGCTGAGCGTGCTGCCGAGTTTGTATTGACTCACTTGGTTGCTGAAGACGGCTCCTTGAACCGCTGTTACTCGATGGGTGAGGCTACTCGGCCGGGCTGCCTGGATGACTACGTGTTCTTGATCGACGGCCTCTTGGCGTTAGCGAAAGCTACCGGACAAGAACGCTGGTACGACGCAGCCATGCAGCTACAAAGAAAACAGGATGCATTATTTTGGCATCAGCGAAACGGCGGCTACTTCTTTGTAAGTGAGGCTCATCCGCAGACTCTGGGTAGAACCAAGATCTGGATCGACAATGTAACGCCTTCGGGCAACGCCATTGCCGCGCGCAACTTGCTGGCGTTGGCTGAAAAGACACATGATACCTACTATCGTGAGCGTGCGGCTAAACTGTTGAACAATGGTGCGTTTTGGTTGGATCAGGCTCCGGCTGCAGTGCCGGTACTAGCAACCGCCGTGGCAGATTTTTATATAACGGAGGTGGAAAAGGCAAACAAGTAATTTATAAAACGCGCAAATGCGGATTCTCACCCCCGATGTCAGATAATGGAAGATTTGCCCTAAGTTCGAATCTAATACGATTGAGTTTTTAACTCTTACTATTGGGCTGCATGTGAGTATTAGTAAGTCGTCAGATTCTTATAAGTCGGGAGCGTGCGATTTTTTGTCAGCGTTGCCCAAATTCGGGGCAGCAGGGTCGGTGGCAATGGTCGCGGCTGCCTCTGTGTCTTGTTATCTTGAACTGCAACAACCATCAAGGAGCTATTGGGGGACCGTAATGCTTTGGGGCATTTGATCCGGCATGTGGTAAGGGCGCCGCTCATGGTGGTGGATTCTAAACGCTGCCCCACGAGCGCAGATTGTTTTCGGCGACAGTTCGGTAATGCCAGGTCGAGCTCAGTGGAGATGTAACTGCCGCCAAGTGCCCTGGCCCGACGTAGAGATGCGTCCGTGTTAGCGGATGACCTATCGATGGTTGCGGTTGCCGTCTCGCGATGCTGCGATAGCGGGGGCACAGTCGGGACTGTGTTGAAGGGTGTCCTTGTTTTGAAAAACGCCGTGTTTTTTGGTGGCGTTAGTGATGAGTTTCGCACCGACAGTTTGCCGCGTCCCTTTTTCGATCAAGTTGGTTACTTGAGTGCGACCATCGTCTGTTGGGACTC
The DNA here is from genome assembly GCA_964425225.1 of uncultured Pirellulaceae bacterium. Taxonomy (GTDB): domain Bacteria; phylum Planctomycetota; class Planctomycetia; order Pirellulales; family Pirellulaceae; genus BPJU01. The sequence goes on from CAYRMD010000107.1 coordinate 4,571, forward strand.
TGGCAAGATTGCGCGACTGTGCAGCCAACGCTTTTTGTCCGCGCTTGTACGCGGGCTGTCCGAAAGTTACTTTAAAAAGAAACGGTTGCCTATACCTGCCACCCACCGGTACAGCGCAGACTCGCCTTGCGTGTATGTCGGATCCACTGAGCTTCGACGGGAGGAAATGGCACGTGTTTTTAGGATTGCCGCGATGAATCGCTGTGGATTTCCTTCCCTAGCTACTCGCTTTTTTTGGAATCGGCCGGCGCAAAAAGTCGTCTTGGTTACGACTGTTGTTTTAGGGGCCCGGTTGTTGGCTGAAGACGCGATCCCGGACCACGTGCGATTTAATCGAGATGTACGGCCTATTTTGGCGGACAACTGTTTTGCCTGTCACGGTCCGGATGGGAATCGGCGGGAAGCCAACCTGAGGTTCGATTCGGAGCAAGGCGTATTTGGGCGCGAGGGGACACCCGTGATCCGGCGGGGCGAGCCAGGAGCCAGTGAGTTGGTGCGACGTATTCGGTCGACGGATCCCGACGAACGGATGCCGCCGCCGTCGACCGGCAAGTCACTCAGTGCGCGCCAGATTGCAATCCTAGAGCGATGGATTGCCCAAGGTGCCGTTTGGGAGGACCATTGGTCCCTTTTACCGCCGGTGCGGCCTGTGGTACCGAAGGTTACCCGTTCGGAATGGGTATCCAACCCGATTGATGCTTTTGTTCTTTACCGCCTAGAGCAAGTAGGAATCGCTCCGTCGCCTGAAGCGGACCGGCGCACATTAATCCGGCGGCTGTATTTCGATTTGTTGGGAATGCCGCCTACATGCGAAGAGGTAGAAGCATTCGTGCACGATAGCCGTCCTGAGGCTTACGAAGAACTGGTTGATCGCTTATTGTCTTCGCAACATTACGGCGAGCGCATGGCGGTCTACTGGTTAGATCTAGTGCGGTATGCGGATACTGGCGGGTATCACAGCGACAACCACCGCGATATCTATCCTTATCGAGACTATGTGATCGACGCTTTTAATCAAAATAAACCGTTTGATCAGTTTACGATCGAGCAAATCGCCGGCGACTTGCTTCCGAATGCGACTCGAGAACAGCGAATTGCATCCGGGTACAATCGGCTGCTTCAAACCACGGAAGAAGGCGGAGCCCAGCCGAAGGAGTACATGGCCAAGTATGCAGCCGATCGTGTACGCAATACGAGTGTCATTTGGCTGGGGCTCACGATGGGCTGTTGTGAATGCCACGATCACAAATATGACCCGTTTACGATGCGGGATTTTTATAGCATGGAGGCATTTTTTGCAGACTTGCAAGAAAAAGCGGTTGGCCGCCAGGATCAAACTCCTGTTCCTACACCGGAACAGGAGCGGCAGTTGGCCGAATTAGAGCGGAATTTAGCCGTAGCCAAGTCCGCGCTTGACGAACCGAATTCTGAGAAAGATGCAAAGGAACACGAATGGGTGCAGCGTATCCGCCAGAGCTGGCTGGGAGTCGACGAACGCTGGACTATGGTTCAGCCCGAAAAATGGACCGCCCTGAACGGTACCCATCTTGAACTGTTGGAAGACGGCTCGTTACGGGCAAGTGGACCAAATCCCGAACAAGAAACCTACGAAATTACGTGGCGGGTTAACCAGCCGGCATCGGTTACAGTGTTGAAGCTGGAAGCACTAACTGATCCGTCGTTTCCCAATGGCGGGTTGTCACGCGCCAACGGCAATTTTGTGCTGAGCGAAATCGAGCTGGCTGTAAACGGTTCCGGGGGTGAATGGAAAACCATTGCTTGGGAGACAGCCGCGGCCGATTATGAGCAAAAAGGGTTTTCGATACTTCAAGCGATCGATGGCAAGCGCGATACCGGTTGGGCGGTCGACGGGCATAAGCGAGCCAAGCCTTCCGTAGCATTTTTCGTGACACGTGATCCGGTAGTGTTGTCGGACGGATCCATTTTACGGTTGCGTCTGCGGCACGAGTCGGGCTTTGCTGGCCACCAAATGGGGCGGTTCCGGGTGGCGCTGAATTCCACGGATGCGACGATTGTTCGCGAGCTGTTCCAATTGCCGGTGGATGTGTTACAGGCTTTGGCTGTGGAGCCGGAACACTGGGATGCTGAGCACAAGCGCTTGGTGCGCCGCTACTATCGGTCGGTATCGAATGACTGGCAAGAAGAACGTAGTCGGGTAGCGGCACTGGAAAAGCAGATTGCGGACTTGAAGACTTCTTTCCCGATGACCCTGGTTAGTATTTCCGGACCGCCGCGTATGATACGGATTCTGCCGCGCGGCAACTGGTTGGATGAATCCGGTGAGGTTGTCGAGCCGAATGTACCGGGGCGGTTACCATCGTTACCGCCTATAGAGGGCCGCCCGACGCGTTTGGACTTCGCCCGTTGGCTTGTGGCACCCGATAACCCCCTGACGGCGCGCGTGTTTGTCAATCGTTTATGGATGTTGTGCTTTGGCGTGGGAATTGTACGCACCGCGGATGATTTTGGCATTCAAGGCGAGTGGCCGACACATCCGGAGCTCTTGGATTGGTTGGCTGTGGAATTTCGCGATAGCGGCTGGGATGTGAAGAGGCTTCACAAGTTGATCGTCACGTCCAGTACGTATCGACAGTCGTCGGCGGCCGATCCGACTGTGGTGGCATTCGATCCACAGAATCGGTTACTGGCTCGCCAAAATCGATTTCGGATCGATGCCGAATTCGTAAGGGATTCGGCATTGAAGATTGCCGGCTTGTTGTCGCCGCAGGTTGGCGGTAGAAGCGTCAAGCCGTATCAGCCGGCCGGTTACTGGGCCAATTTGAATTTTCCAAAACGGGAATGGCAAAACGACGAAGGTGAGAATCTTTATCGGCGCGGGATCTATACGTATTGGTGCCGTACGTTTCTGCATCCGGCGATGCTGGCCTTCGACGCGCCCAGTCGGGAAGAATGTACGGCCGTGCGACCTCGTTCCAATACCCCACTTCAGGCGCTGGTGCTGTTAAACGATCCGGAGTTTGTCGAAGCTGCTCGAGTCTTTGCCGCACGGATCGCGAACCTCGGTGGCTCGACCGAAGAACGGCTGCGGTTTGCTTTTGCTTGCGCGTTGCAACGATTGCCACGTGAGGAAGAAAAACAGGTGCTTTACGAACTGTACGAACAGCATCGCAGGCAGTACGACGTGGAGCCTGAGGCTGCACGGCAGCTACTGGAGGTAGGGCGAATGCCGGTAAGAAGTAGCGTATCCGCCAGTGAATTAGCGGCATGGACGAGCGTGGCGCGGGTGTTGTTGAATCTGCACGAAACCATTACCCGGTATTGAGCTCCCCAATGTAGGTCGAGTCAGTAGGTAGCGCTCGACGTCACCGGGGCTGTCGGGAACGAAATTAAAGGGGGAATTCGATGTTTTTGACCGATCTACTCGGCACAGGGATTACACGCCGTACATTTCTGGGGCGACACGCTTCGGTGGGAATAGCAGCCTTGGCAGCACTTTTGGAAAAAGACGGAGTTTCAGCGCAACAGGAGCTCAAGGTGCCCGGTGTTCTGCAAACACTGCATCATACGCCTCGTGCACGGCGCGTTATTTGGCTAACGATGGCTGGAGGTCCATCTCATTTAGAAACATTCGATTACAAACCAAAACTGGCAGAAATGCATGGCCAGCCCATGCCCGAATCGCTGACGAAGGGGCAACCCATTGCACAACTGCAGGGGCAGAAACTCACCTGTTTTGCCCCGCAGCACCCGTTTAAGCGATGGGGACAATCCGGCCAGGAGATCGCCACGATTTTCCCACATCTTGGTTCGGTAGCAGACGAGTTGTGCATTATCCGCTCGATGCGCACCGAGGCGATCAATCACGATCCGGCGCATACCTTTATGAACACGGGCACTTTGATCTCTGGGCGGCCGTCTATGGGCTCCTGGATCTGGTACGGTTTAGGGGCAGAAACGCAGGACTTACCAGGATTCATCGTTATGGTTTCGACCGGTAAATCTGGTCAGCAACAGCCCATTGCTTCGCGCCAATGGCATAGTGGCTTTTTACCGAGTCGCTACCAAGGTGTCCAATTGAGGTCTCGTGGCGAGCCGGTTCTTTACCTATCGAGCCCGCCTGGGGTGTCGACCGGTCGGCAGCAGGACGTAATCCAGGTGGTGCAGAAGCTTAACCAGCAGGAGCTGAGCATCACGTTGGATCCCGAAATTGCCACACGCATCGCTCAATACGAGATGGCTTTTCGCATGCAAATGTCGGTGCCCGAGTTGATGGATTTGCGAGACGAGTCGCAAGCGACGCTCGATCTTTATGGCTGTACGCCCGGCGATGGTTCGTTTGCGTCCAATTGTTTATTGGCTAGGAGACTTGCCGAGCGCGGAGTGCGGTTTATTCAACTTTATCATCGCGATTGGGATCATCATGGGAACATCAAGAATGATATCCAAGTGGTGGCGTCTGAAGTCGATCAAGCGTGTGCAGCGCTGATCCGCGACCTGAAGCAGCGCAGCATGTTGGATGATACACTCCTCGTATTTGCAGGTGAATTTGGTCGTACCCCCATGGCGCAAGGTAACGGTCGTGATCATCATATGAAGGGTTTCTCGATTTGGTTGGCCGGCGGCGGAGTCAAGGGAGGGATAACGTATGGTGCAACCGACGAATTGGGCTATAACGCGGTGGAGAATGTGGTTCATGTTCACGACCTGCATGCGACGATGCTCTATTTGCTAGGAGTGGACCACACACGCTTAGTGTACCGTTACCAGGGACGCGATTTCCGATTGACGGATGTTGCCGGAGAAGTCGTGCACGCGATCCTAGCATAGACATCGCAGCGGTCTGTTATCAATAGCTACAAGGGAAACAGCTTGCCGAGTCCCATGGCCGGACCAGTCGCGGATCGAGCCTGGTGCGCGTTGCCCCCTTAAGCTGTACAACAAGTCACTCGTTGGGGTAGTTTTACTTTACTTCTTCCCTTGCTCGATTGGCGTTTACCGGATAGGCTTACGTAGTGGCCCTGCATGTCGTACCGAAGGTCCGTGCACGAGGAGTGAGGGCGGTTAATGGCTTTTCAAGGATTTCAGCCCACAAGCGTTCCTATCGGTACGACACCGCAAGTCCCAGATTGACTTGGGCCGGCAGGTGGGTCTTGAGGGAGACCTGCCGTAGTAATGGCTATTGTGTTTAAAACCAGGGGAGCCACATGAGTCAAGCGACGATCGATCTTACCGCTAAGGGTGTTGCTCTGGAAACATTCGCGCCAACACCGCAACCGGTGCGCGCCGAGCCGAAATACGAGTATCCGGGGGTTCCTGTGACGTGTGACGGTGCTGAAGCCGTTGTGCACGTGGAAACGCATATTTGTCAGGGTAGCGGGGCATATCCCATCACAAGTTCGACGACGATGGGTGGCGGCTTCAACCAAGCTGTGGCAAATGGAAAGATCAATTTGTGGGGTGATCCGCTGGTGTTTCTCGAGCCGGAAAGCGAACACTCGTCGGCTTCGTTTTGCGAAGGGTTTGCCTTGGCCGGAGGACGGGTAACGAATTTTACTTCCGGTCAAGGTCTGATCCTCATGAAGGAAGTGCTCTATACGATCGCCGGTAAGCGGTTGCCGGTGGTGTTTAATATTGGGGCACGAGCTTTGACCAGCCATTCGCTTAATGTTCATGCCGGTCACGACGATGTGATGGCGGTGGCTGATTGTGGTTGGGGAATGCTTTTTGCTCGCAATGCACAGGAAGCTGGCGATTTGTGCTTAATTGCGCGACGAGCGGCTGAGGCGTCGTATACGCCGTTTCTCGCTATCCAAGACGGTTTTTTGACGACGCATACGGTAGAAACGGTGCGACTACCCGAACCGGAATTCATGAAAGAGTTCGTTGGGCCGCCTTCCGAAAAACTGATCAACTTGATGGATCCGGCAAATCCGGTCATGTCGGGAGTCGTACAGAATCAAGACTCCTATATGAAAGGCAAAATTGCCCAGCGTTGGTACTATGACAAGGTAGCGCCGGCGCTGGCGGAGGCCTTCGAGCTTTTTGCACGGAAAACGGGCCGCCGTTACGATTTTGTCATGCCGTATCGATGTGAAGACGCCGAATTTATCCTCGTCGGTATGGGCAGCTACATGGAAACGGCTCAGGCGACGGTGGATTACTTGCGTGACAAAAAAGGGATTCCGGTCGGTTGCCTGACCATCTTTTGTTTCCGGCCCTTTCCGATGCATCAGATCGTTCGAGCTCTTCGTGACGCAACGGCCATTACCATCTTGGAACGCATGGACGATCCGCTATCGACGACCGGTAACCACTTAACGCGGGAAATCAAGGCCGCTTTTTGTGATGCTCTAAACGGTCAAATGGGACATGAGCGCATCAGCCGGATTCCGAAGATTTACCATGGTGCGGCTGGTTTGGGCAGTCGAGATGTGCGGCCGGGGGATTTAATCGCGGCTGTTGACAATATGATCGAGGGTGGTCGCGATTTCTTCTGTTTGGGAATCCATCACGAACTGGCTTTACCTCGAAAAGAGGATCCCGATCTACGGCCTCCGGGAGGCTTTTCCATGCGAGGCCATTCGGTGGGTGGATTTGGTTCGGTGACCACCAATAAGGTAATCGCGACCATTGCGGGTGAAGTTTTCGGTAAAGACGTGCAGGCTTACCCGAAGTACGGTTCGGAAAAGAAGGGATTACCGACCACCTATTATTTAACAATCGCTGATGAGCACGTCCGAACGCATTGCGAGTTGGAGTATGTGGATTTAGTGATATTGAACGATGTAAATGCCATACTGGCCAATCCCTTGAAAGGACTGGTTGCGGGCGGAGCCATTGTCATGCAGTCGCCCTTGGAGGATGCGGCCGAAGTATGGAGACGAATTCCGGACCGACACAAGAAGACCATTCGTGAGAAGCAACTGCGAGTTTATTACGTCGATATGGTACAAATCGCTCGCGAGGTAGCATCGGAACCCGACCTTCAGATGCGTATGCAAGGTATTGTGACTCTCGGGGCGTTCCTTAAACTGACGCCCTATGCGAAAGAAAGCGGCATGTCGGACGAACAGGTAATGGCTGGTGTCGAGAAAGCTTTACGCAAGTACTTTGGCAAGCGAGGAGAGCGTGTGGTGCAGGACAACCTGACATGCGTTCGGCGAGGTTATACCGAACTAAAGGAAATACCGCGATCGATCATGGAAAGTTAAACGGGCAGCGTGCGAAGAGGTTGACGGGTTACTCGCGACTGTTCCAAAAGAATAACCCATAGTAAGGAACGAAACGATGGCGACCATTACGCAGCAACCATCGATGAATGAAGCCAACGAACGGGATCCGTTCAATAACAACTCCTACGGAACTCTAGTGGATGCTGGCTATCGCCTCGTGAAATTGCCGGTGTTAGATGTAGTGGACTTCAACGAACGGATCATACGGGCCTACGAGGAGGGGACGGCTGAGGAGGAATTGCCGGCTGATTTGTCCGTAGCACGGTCGTTAATTCCCGCCGGAACAGCGACGCTGCGGGACTTTAGTTATGTAGCTCCAGAGATTCCCGAATATATTCCAGAAAATTGTACGGGGTGCATGGATTGTGTAACACTTTGTCCGGACACAGCGATCTTGGGCAAGGTAAAAGGTGAGAAGGAGTGGGAACAGTTTATCAACAGTATTCCAGATCCGGCCGATCGAGAAATGTTCCGCCGGCAGTGGTCTGAGCCTCGTAAGTATTTCGAAGGCCCGAAGAAAAAGTTGGGCGAAGGGGGTAAGTTTATTATCATCATTGATCCCAGCAAGTGTAAGGGATGCGCTGAATGCGTGACGGTCTGTGATGATAATGCTTTGCGGATGATTCCGAAGACAGACGACGTGATGCGGTCGATCCGAAAGTCGCATCGGTTGTTCAAGGAGGCTGGACCGTCCGATGAGCGCTACATCAATGACAACCTACTCATCGACATGATGCTCAAAGAGCAATCCCACATTTACGTGGGTGGTGCGGGTAGTTGTGCCGGATGCGGGGAAGCTACCGCGCTACGGATGCTGTGTGCTGCGGTTGGAGCTAAGTACGGCAACGACTGGGGTATTATTGCCGCTACTGGTTGCAACACCGTCTACACCTCGACCTATCCTTATAATCCTTACCTCGTACCATGGAGTAACTCGCTGTTCGAGAACGCACCAGCCTTCGCTATGGGTGTGCGCATGCGTTGGGATCAGATGGGCTGGGGAGAAAAACCACTTTGGTGCATTGGCGGCGACGGAGCCATGTTCGATATTGGGTTCCAGTCGTTGTCCCGCATGTTAGCCTCAGGAATGAACATAAAAGTTTTTGTGCTGGATACTCAGGTCTACTCCAATACTGGCGGCCAAGCCTCGACCAGCAGTTACATGGGCCAGAACACCAAAATGAGTGTGCACGGCAAGAAGTACGGAGGCAAGCAGGAACGCCGAAAAGAGATCGCGCAGATCTGCATGATGCACCCGCGCACGTTCGTAGCTCAGACGACATGTGCTCACACGAATCACTTTTATCGATGTGTTCTAGAGGCGATGGAGTTCGATGGGCCTGCTGTCATCTGCTGCTATACGACATGCCAGCCTGAACATGGTGTGGCCGATAACATGGCCACCGATCAAGCGCGGTTGGCAGTCGATACGCGAGCGTTTCCGCTGTTGATTTACGACCCCCGTAAGGGCGATACGATCAAGTCTCGCCTTTCCTTGCAAGGTAATCCCGCAGTTACCGAGGATTGGTGGCGCAATCCCAAGACCGGGCAGATCGTCGATTTTATCGATTTTTGTCGCAGCGAGGGCCGGTTTGCTAAGCATTTTGACAAGGACGGCAACCCAAGCCCTACTTTGTTACGTGCTCGGGAAGAACGCTTAGAGAATTGGCGGCTTTTGCAGGAGCTTGCTGGTATCCGTAGAAGCGAGCCGGTCGAAGTCCCGAAGAAGGAATCGCACCGATCCGGGCCTGCGGCTATGCCAGCCGTACACGGCAATGGGGGGCCAAAGTTCAGTTTGAAGTCCGGGACACGGATCGAATACCGAGCCGCCGGAGGGGCTATTCCGGGATCGCTGCGTGTTTCTGGCAGTCGGGTGGTTTTGGATCTTGAGGATGGAACAGAAATAGAAACCACGGCTGAAATCTTGCAAGAAGCGGTTGCTGCGGGTCTGGTGAATCCTGTCTAGCCCGATGGGCGAAAATGCTCCCAAAGCAGTTCACGAACATCAGCCAGGCGATTTGGAAGGGTCGCTGGCTTTCTTGAAACGCACACACGCTGAATTGCGTACATTGCGGCGTGTGCGGCTTTGGCAAGACCGACTCCAGGTCTACGATGTGAATGGCGATTATTTCGAAGTGCGAGGAATTGGTTATCCGGATTCCGAAATCGTTCCGCTTCTGCGAATGGTATATGCTGCCTTCGATCCCCAGCGGATTCACGAGCCGACCAGTGAGCCGTATAAAGAATTGCGTACTGGAAGGCGTCATCCGTGGGCTGAAGACCGAGTGATGTAACAACTTGTCTCATGACGTCGTTGTTGGCTCTTTACGCCATCGATGTGTGTTCGATTCGCTGCAAAGTAAGCACACTAGAGTTACTGCCATGGAAATAAGTGAACGTAAAGACACACAAGCATAAAAGGAGGCAAAACAAAAAATGCAGAGCTCGATTGAGTGCTTGCGCTTATGTGTGCGTCTCTTTTGTAGATAGGACGTGGCTGTAACCGAGCTAGCTATCATCCGGGGTTCGCCCTATCGCTTCCGAAGATGGATAGCTCTCGAGAGCCGCGACCGTTAGGCCAAAGTTCCCACTATGTTTTCGCAGGATCCCTTGAGCAGCTCTAGGGTTGCCGTCCAGAATAGCTGTCATGCACTGACTACGGCTGGACGCATAACAGAGCGAAGGCTTTAGCTTGCACCTCCGTCGCACGCGGTTGCATCCAGAAC
>CAYRMD010000108.1:0-14497 GCA_964425225.1 uncultured Pirellulaceae bacterium
ACGACTTGTTAAAAGGTTCCGTACAATACGGGCGAATTATGCAGAGGTTCCATAACAATATTCAACTTCTTACACTACATGCAAAGAACTGGTTATTATACAATTGACAAAGAGTATGGGTGTCTTACAGCCAAGGACGCACGTTTTCAAATGTCGTCAAAATGAATAGCCGAGTAATTCCTGTGTTAGATATATAAGGGAGATGTGAGCTGATTTCTTGCGTGTTATTTAGATAGTAAGTCGCTCAGCTATCAAGGTGCTTGGTAAGAAAGTTCTTCCAGCGCCGAAGTCCTTCAGCTCGATCTACGACTGGTTGGTATCCAAGGTCGCGACGAGCAGCGCTAATATCGAAATAATGATCCAGCGCCAGTTGTGCCGCGAGGAATCGCGTCATGAGTGGCTCGCAGTCCGGGGCTACCACCCGGTGCCAGCATTCTAGGAACCAGCCGATGTACCATGCGACTCGATAGGAAACGCGCCTTTCAGGAGCCTTTAGTCCCTGCAGGGAGAGGATTGTCGCGATCCATTCCCAGCACAGTAGCGGATCGCCGTCGCTAATGAAGTAGCATTTTCCGGCATGGGGTGCATCGGGCGCCAGGCTCTCGACAGCCAGCACATGTGCCCATGCAGCATTGTCTACATACGTAATATCGATCCGATTTCTGCCATTGCCTACGTGGAGTAGTTTGCCGCGCCGCGCGCGATCCCATAAGCGCGGTGCTAAGTGAGGATCGCCTGGTCCCCACAGCAAATGAGGGCGAAGTGCGCAGGTCGCCAGTGCGTGGCTGTTGGCCGCTAAGACTTCTTTTTCCGCAGCAGCTTTCGAGCGCGGATAGTGCGCCAACCAGCGCGACGAGTAACCGATCGATTCGTCGACCTCGATTTGCGGCCGAGCGTGAAAGGTGACACTGGGACTGGACGAATACACCAAGCGTGCAACCTGTTGGCCTACCGCAGCACGAATGAGCGTACGAGTTCCCAAAACGTTGGTCTTATAGAACTCGGACCACCGTCCGGCCAGTCCGGTTTTGGCTGCGGCATGTATCACAGCATCGCAGCCCCTGCAAGCCTGTGCCACGAGCTGCTCGTCGCAGATATCACCGACAACAAACTCAAATTCGCTTGAGGGCAAATGTTCATACCGACGGCGTCCTAAGACCACCACCTGGTGGCCTCGCTGCCGAAGCATGAGAGCAATGCGGGTGCCGAGGAATCCTCCACCTCCAGTAACCAATATCCGCATAGTCGCCAATCCCACGGAACAATTAGTGGACGTGCCGAAAGCTGCTACCAGTTGCGAACCCACGAAGCTGGAAACGTAAAGCGCAACTCGCCTTCGCCGCCTTGTGTAGCGAAATCCAGCCAAAGATGAAAATCGGACACCGACTTGCGATCCAAGTCAGGAGGCAAGTGGAAGATGAGTACATCGTTGACACGTTGTGCGGGTTCTAATTCCGCTCGTGCCACATGACCCTTGACGTCCAATGCACTCGGTACCGCGACCAAGGGATAGTGTCGGCCCATATTGTCCATTAGATCGACACCTACGGCTTCTTCACCCTGGATAGCGCGTGCATACCAACTAACGTATTCCGCGATGTCCTCCGAGCGGTTGCGAACTTCCAATTGCACGATAAGCGCCAAATCCACGACCGTGATAGGACGGCGGCCTTCGTCGCGCCCTAAAACAGGTCCCAGCTCCGCTCTTTTAACTGCGACCTCGAATACACCTAACTTCAACGAGCTGCGTGTGGCATCTGTCCAGTGACCCGTTATTGATGAGGGAGCGTTATCCGCAGGCTTGACAGAATGAATGGGATGGCTTGCCACGGTGCGGTCCGGTACACTCCTCGGACTGGGGCGGCCTATCCAGCGGCTACCCGCTAAAAAAACTCCGCCTGCCACGACCAAGACTCCCGCCACAGCGGCTACCCAAAGAACGCTTGGGTTGCTCGCTAGGTTGACCAGGCGCATGAACAGTTCGGGTACGGAAATCCGAAAACCTCGTTGCTCGCCTGGAGCAGCTTCGGTGTCGGATGATTCGCTTTGCGCAACAGGTAAGTCGGCGGCCACAGGAATCGATTCCAGAGGTGAGGGCGATTGCGGGGTAAGAACCTCCCACGGTGCCAGGTAGGGTGCGACAGTCGTGAGGTTGCCGGTGCTACTCGGACCTTGTCGTGCCCCGGTTGGTGCGGTTGCCTGCTGAGGCTGCGAAGCCGCTGGTGTCGCCGTCGCAATCGCTACAGCCAACGGCTGTCTACAATGCGGGCAAGCGACAGTTTGCACCGCTCCGGCTGGTCCGACGACCACAAATGCCTGTTGGCAGAATGGACACAATGACGTTTGTTCAACAGACGACATGACAACGGCTCCCGCATCGGAGAGAGGCTCGAATGCCCGGACCAGCCGACCATTCGATTCTACCGTCGCCGCGTGACACCGTAAGCCCCACGAAGTGCTGCGCGGCTATGACGTCAACGGTCTATCTTTGAAAAAAATGTCATGCCGACTGTGCGGGATAGCACCCCTACGCTGCTCGATGTGAGGTCCTTCGTCGCGGGTAAGAGAATTTCCCGAATACCATTTTGCTTCGCCCCAATGCTGGTTCCACGTTTGCACTGTTTTGAGCTAACCAATACAGTGCGTGTCTTGATTGAGGTAAGACATTCCCTCGGCTCCCTCGTTCGGATGCAGGTTTGCCCATTTTCCGTGCCGAGAGTTGTCGCGGCCAAATGCGTGGATCGCGCCGCTCAGCGTAGCGAACGTGCTCACGTGTTATCCTCGGAAGAATCTCGCCGAGTGGGATCGCAGTCGGTAATGTCACGGCGTGCCGGACGCCCACCTTCCTCCAGCGTCCCGAGTGTGCAACCATGGAGCTCAATCCGCGCCTACTGACAGAGCCACGACCGTAAGAGAGCGGCCATTTGCGAAGCGACCTGCATTCATTGATCGAGGCGGGCAGGGAACCCGCCACTACCGATCATGCGTTACCAAGGTGCACCGAGTTTGCCACGCTTTCCGAAAAGGTCGGAGCTCGACTTGTGCCAGGGCTTTTTCGAAAACCCTGGATCGAGGGGTGTGTGGCCGACACGATGAGGCATGGTACCGGCAATTTCCAGGCACACTCCTGCCACCGGCTACATGCCGCTGCTTCGGTACTGGCCACCGTGCGCGCTGCGAGAAATACACCGGCCGGGGCCTTATCGGCTACTCGGCCCGCGGAAGATATGCCACGAAAGTCGCACAAACCGGAGCGAGGTAGCTTCCATTCTTGGCAGCGTAACGTCTATGGTCCGTTTGTGGCCAAACTGAGTAAACATCAGCCCTTGCAGCACTCACGTCCAACGCAGATACTGGCCCACATATCGAGTACTGAGCCAGGAAAAACGAAAACAAAACGCAGCCATCAGGTGGCCCCGATCATGAGCCTGAGGTTGCACCCGGCGCCGCTGGTCGCGATGCACGAACTACCGGTGGTGAATTGCTGCGGATGAAAGACATGCGGTGCGGTGGGGAGAATAACTAGATGAGACCGACGATTCGACAGTTGGACCATGTGGCAATACATGTAAAAGACGTCGCGGCCAGTTGTCGTTTTTATGAGGAGGTATTACTTTTGGAACGCATTCCGAGACCGGCGTTCACATTCGCGGGAGCATGGTTTCGCCTAGGGCAGACCCAGGAGTTACATTTGATCGGAGATCGGGCAGAAGCGGTGCATTCGCATCACCGCGGTAATCACTTTGCTCTGCTAGTGGATGATCTGGACACTTGGGAAAGGCATTTCCAAAGTTTGCATGTTCCTTACTTACCGCGACGGACGCGTCCGGACGGCGCCTTGCAGATATACGTTGTCGATCCGGATGGCCACTATATCGAACTGTGTGCTCCTCCAAATTCCCGGAAATGATCCAGAAACTATGCGTCACAACGGGGTGGGCTAGGGAGCTTCTTGGGTTTGTAGATGCATTCTAAACGACGCAGCGAAAAACACATGGTTTGCATGGCACAAGAGTACTAGCGGTTATGGAGCTCCAACTCACAAATGATGTGGTATTGGTTGTCGGCGGAGCTAACGGAATCGGCCGTGCGATTGCTCGTGAATTTGCCAAAGAGGGAGCTCGAGTGGTTGTGTGGGATGCCGACAGAGACACCCCCCTGCTGGCAAAACGGTGGAGCGAGGAATTGCAACGAACCATTGTTGGCCGAGTCGTTGATGTCACGGACTATCAAGCGGTGTGTGAGGCGCGCGGGCAATTATTAGATCAATTCGGATTCTGTCGCCATGTGGTATATGCTGTGGGGATGGGCTCGGGCAAATATGGGTTTCCGTTCTGGGATTTGGAACCGTCGGATTGGCCGCGAGTCTTGGAGGTAAATTTGTTGGGCGCCGTAAACGTCGCTCATGCGATGGCAGAAGCATTGCGAATGGCTTCTCCGAGCACACTCCTTTTTCTCTCTTCGGTCGCTGGGCAGATTGGGTCCCAAACCGATCCGCCCTACAGTGCTGCGAAAGCCGCATTGATCAATTTCTCCCAGTGCGCCGCAAAGGATTTAGCTCCGTACCAGGTCCGGGTGAACACGATTTGTCCGGGCATGGTTAAAACGCATCTTAACCGGTCCGTTTGGGAGGCTTGGTCTCGCAAACAGCCGGTCGAAAAACGGATGGACTACGAATCTTGGGCTGAGGAGAAGATCCGCCGTGTAGCACCCCTAGGCCGTTGGCAAACGGTGGAAGATGTTGCCGCACTTGCCGTGTTCCTGGCTTCGCCTCGAGCGGCTAATATCACGGGCCAAACGATGAACGTCGATGGGGGGCAGGTTATGCATTGGTAAGAGAAGTCAACAAGGGCAGGGCAGCGCTCTTAACGCTGGGTGGTCTTTTACCGGTTTGGCTCGATATGCCCGTGAGCTTGCGAGAAGAGGTTGGCCGTCGTGGCAACCTTGGCGTCATGTGGAACAGGCTCCGCCGCTCACCGACACCGGAACAACATTCCATAAGGTCCTCACGTGGATGGTCAAAGGCATAGGGAAGGCCAACCCCAGAAGGCTCGACAAAAAGGATGGCTCAATGCTACTGTCATGGGCATTGTGCTGGCCACGTTCTTTTCGGATGTTTCTCATGAAATGTGTACGGCAGTGCTGCCGCTCTACTTGCTGCATTTGGGTTTAGGACCGGCCTCTTTAGGGATAATCGAAGGCGTGGCCGATTTTTTGGTGAGCTTATCGAAATTAGGCGGCGGTGTGCTCGGCCACTACGTCGCTCGGAAACGCCCCTGGGTAGCAAGTGGATACCTCGTGACGGCGTTTGCTACGTCGGCAATGAGCTTCGTACACAGTGCAGCTGGGCTGCTTTTTTTACGGAGTGTGGCGTGGATCGGCCGCGGTTATCGTGGGCCAATGCGGGATTATTTGCTGTCGGACGCCGTCGAAAAGCAGTATTATGGGCGCGCTTATGGCTTGGAACGTGCCGGGGACATGCTCGGAGCCGTTACCGGGCCATTAGCCGCGTCACTCCTGGTACTGTTCGGTGTGTCCTTCCAATGGATCGTGTTGTTCACGGCGCTCCCGGGTCTTGTGGCGGCCATAGTCTTCTATAGTTCCGTACGTGAAAGACCAGCCCACGGCTCAAAACGGTCCGCTCGAACCTCGCCCCGCACGGCGTTTCCCATGCAGTTTAGGCTGTTCTTGGTAGGAGTAACCCTGTTTGGGCTGGGCGATTTTTCGCGAACGTTTTTAGTCCTGCTGGCTACTCAGGCTCTTGATTCATCGGCTCAACCTTCAAATGCCGTGCTGTCGCTATCTGTCGCGATTTACTTGGTCCACAATGCGGTCAGCGCTGTGGCGGCTTACCCGGCCGGACATTGGGCAGACCGCACAAGAAAAATCCACGTGTTGATTGGTGGTTATGCGCTAGGCGTAGTGACCAATCTGATCTTGTTCACCGCCAGCACACACTGGATAGGGGTGCTCTGTGCTGTCGTCCTGTCGGGTATCTACATTGCCATCGAGGAGACGGTAGAAAAAGCAGCAGCAGCCGAATTGCTGCCGCGTAACCTGCGCAACCTGGGTTTCGGCATCCTTGCCTGTGCCAATGCGGTGGGCGATATGCTTTCGAGTGTCTGGGTCGGCTGGTGGCTTTCCCTAGATCGAGCGCCGTGGGCCTTCGGTGCAGCGGCAGCTTGCGGAGCGGCCGGATGCCTATGGATTTTCGTCCTGGCACTGAGTACGACAATTCAACCAGACGAAACGCCAAATGTCACTGACATCACGTCCGAAAACACTTAAATCTAACGCAACGACGCAGTAAAAAACATGAGCGCTGGCGAGATCGCATATCGGTTTGGTGAAGAGTCTTTTTTGCACATCCGTGCTTGCCGATTTAGCGCCCAATCGAAGGTGACTCCGTCACGGTCACCGTCCCGAGGAGTATTCTTCAACGTAAACATGCCATGGAACAAAAGCGCAAAGTCGCCCCATTCGTGCGTCGATCACCTCTCTGGGCTTTAGCGCCTTTGCGTTGAATCCCTCCAATCGGAAAAACCTCCGGCGATGGCACGCGCCGAGCTTAGCCTTGGAGCTTGCGCACTTGCACGGCACAGTACTTGTAAGCAGGTTGGGAGGAATACGGATCGAAAATCGAGGCGGTTAATACGTTCACTTCTGAATAGTGCATCGGCAGAAAAACGTGACCTTCCGGCACGGTAGGAGTAAGGAACGCTACCGCTTGGATGGTTCCTCGGCGCGAACGAATCTCGACCCGCTCGTAGGGACGAATGGCAAGGCGTCGCGCATCGTTTGGGTTGATCTCCAGTATCGGTTCGCGGGGAGCAAGTTTAGCGAGCAGCGGCGACTTGGAAGTGCGCGATTGCGTGTGCCATTGTACGCACGAACCGCGCCCGGTATTAAGGAGCAACGGGTAGGCTGCGTCTGTGAGTTCCGGTGCCGTACGAGGCTCTTCGAAGCAGAACCGCGCAAGGCCATCCGCATGGTAAAACCGGTGGTCCTCAAACAGGCGACGCTCGGTGTCTTCTTCAGCCCCATGTTTTGGATAGGGCCACTGAATTCCGCCTTCCGCTTCCAGGTGCGCATAGCCGGCGATTCCACTAAAATCACACGGCTGACCAACAGATAACTCTTGTAAGATCCTAAAAACTGACTCGGGATCTTTCCAGTGTGCGAACGATGCGCCGCACCCCCAAGCCTGAGCGATTCGTTGAAAGATTTCCAAATCCGGCAATGCGCTACCCGGTGGCTTGGTTATTCGACATACCCGCGCAATGCGCCGCTCGCTATTGATAAACGTTCCCTCTTTTTCGCCCCAACCGGCAGCAGGCAATACAAGATGCGCCAACTGCGCCGTTTCCGTTGAACGATACATGTCCTGCACCACCAGAAATTCCAGTCGGGTCAACGCCTCATGGCAAAGTTGTTGGTTGATCCACGAGTGGGCGGGATTGGTACATACCACCCACAAACCTCGAATACGGCCGCGGATGATCTCCTCGAATATGTGATGGTAGTCCAGGCTAGGGCGCCGAGGGATCGTTTGCTCGTCAATGTGCAAGATTCGTGCTACTTTCACGCGGTGCTCGGGATTGGCAAACTCATGGCCGCCTAACAAATTGGTGGTGTTGCTGAAAAGGCGAGAACCCATGGCGTTGCACTGACCTGTAATCGAGTTGGCGCCCGTTCCTGGGCGACCAATGTTTCCGGTCAACAGTGCCAGATTGATGATGGCTTGAGCCGTGCGAACTCCTTGGTGACTCTGGTTGACTCCCATCGCCCACCAGAACGAGACGCGATGGCCTTCATGGATCCAGGTAGCCAGTTGTTCGATCGCCCGTGGCTCCAGACCCGTCTCGGTGGCCACGCGCTCGATCGAGAACGGTTTTACAAACTCTGCGTATGCCTCGTGCCCGGCGGTATGCTGTTTTAAGAAATCCCAAGCGACCCAATTGCGCTCGAAAAATACTTTGGCCAGGCCATAAAACAATACCAGGTCACATTTCGGCCGGATACGCAGGTGCAGCGAAGCTTGAGCAGCGGTTTCCGTGGTGCGCGGGTCGATTACGACGATTTTCGGTTCGTCCGTCCGGCGGCAGACTCGCTGCCAAAGAATCGGGTGCGCAATACATGGATTAGCACCAACGAATACCAGCACGTCGGACAGCTCGAGGTCCGCGTAGGTATACGGGGGAGCGTCAAAGCCAAATGCCTCTTTATAGGCCACAACGGCGCTGGCCATACATTGCCGAGTGTTTCCGTCGCCATCGAGAATCCCCATTCCAAACTTAGCAAGTGCTCCAAGAAAGGCCAGTTCTTCGGTCGTCAGTTGTCCGGTACCCAAAAACGCAATGGCATGGTTACCGTAACGTTCCTGGATCCCCCGCATTCGTTGCACGAAGACGTGGATCGCTTCGTCCCAGCTAAGACGCTTCCACCGGCGCGGTCCAACTCTTAGCAACGGCTCGGTAGCTCGATCGCCTGCGTCCAAAACACGCACCGCTTCCCACCCCTTCGGACAAGCCATTCCTCGGTTGACCGGATACTCAGGGTTGCCTGTCACAATTACCGGCAAGCCGTGGCGCGAATAGACGCGTAAACTACAACCGACGGAACAGTAGCCACAGACACAGTCGGTCCACTGGTCGGGGATCAGCCGATCGGGGAGGTAACCATCCGCAAGCGGTGCGGGCTCTAATTGGGTCAGTCGCGTCAACGGTCCGTTTTCTTGGTGGAGCCACTCGTGCCAGTGTTTCATGCTTGGACTGCTCCCGGCATGCGTCGCCACACGCAGGCTCTGAAGAATAGGAAACGCTCCAAAACTTCTCCCGCTACTACTGCAAGAACCAGTGCGAGGAGTGGTAGGATCCTTCGCGGTCCGAGTTCTTCCATAAGAGCGCTTCCGAGCATTAGAGCCGGCAGCATCAAACCGCCGGCTAATCCACAGGCGAGCCTGGCTAAAGTAACGTCGGCAAGATGGCCAACGAGCAATTGGGCCGAACCTTTTTGGGGCGATGCATGGCGTTGGCCTAAATAACGAAGCGCACTGAACTCGATGGCAAGTTTCCCTATCGTACATCCGACGCATACCCATGCCAGCACATGGCGGCTGGAAGAAATCAGGGGCAGGATCTCCCTAGACTCGCCAGGTACCGTTACCTCCATAAGGAACCAGACGGTTACACTTCCCAAAAGTACCGTGCTTCCCAAAAAACGAGCCGTTGTACCGGGACCATTCCATACCTCGCGTTTCGTAGCGGCATAAACCATCGCGGAACACACCACCGCGAGTACTCCGGCCATTGCCGCAGCCCAACCAAGCCATCGATTGCCCGGAATAGCCATCGAGGGCCATAGCGCGTCAGCCAAATAAACACCAACAGCATGCGCAAGCGACAAGAAACCGAAAACGGCGAAGGCAACGATTTCACGGCTCAGCCAGGAGTGCGACAAACCGAGTACTGCCCGAAAACACAACCCCGGTCTACCCAGATGAAGTACGCTTGCTCCCACGGCCGCCAGCCCCATAGCAAGGCTCCAACTGGCCGTACAGGCCGCAAAGATTAGACCGTGGGCGGGTGCCCACCAGGCCGTTAAAAGTTGACTTCCCACCAACGTTCCGACAGACATCTGTGTCAGTACCAACATGACAACTAGCGGCCAGTGGGCCTCCGCAGGACGAAGCTGATGGTAGTCGGCCGGCAGCAGGTTTCGAGGCAGTGGCTTACGCGTGGTGTAGATTGTCGTGGGATGTGTGATTCGCGGGTCCGGAGCCCCAGGGAGAAACGTCTGCACTTCATGCTCCTCGACTATCTCCGACACGTTGACTACTCGTATGGCAATGGCTTCATGCGGACAGGCCTGAACGCATGCCGGCGCTTGGCCAGCGGCCAATCGAACGTGACACATATCGCATTTGCGCACGGTGCCGAGCCCGGAATGGTACTTGGGTACGTCATAAGGACAGGCCAGCGTACAATAGCGGCAACCAAAGCACTGATCATCCAGATGAATGACAACGCCAGTTACAGGATCCTTCCGATACGCGTTGACCGGACATGCCACTTGGCAGGCCGGTTCCAGGCAATGGTGACAAGCCGTTGTAACGTGTTGCAGGTAAGCCTGATCCGGCCCGCCGCCGACCAGTAATCCCACCTCGCGCCACGACTCCCGCTCGTCTAACCCGTTCCAAGCATGGCACGCCGCTAGGCACGCTTTACAACCCGAGCAGCGATCCAAGTCCACGTCGAATGCATACTGTTGGCCTGGCCCCGGTTGCGATGTGGGAAGCAACTGACGATATCGACCATGACGTTGGGTTTCCGGTATTCGGTCGACACGCTCCGCGAGCAGTTCAACTGCGGTTGGTGGATGGATGTGCCCTGGCCCGGCTTCGTCCGAGCCGCCAGGTTGCACAGCAGACCGCTTAGCCGAGAAATCCTCCCGAACTATATCCAACCCCATCACGCAGGCGCCTCCTGAAGTGGAGCTTGGACAGTGAAGTGTTCGTGGTGGATTCGGTCGGAGGGAACACCGTTGGATTGCAAGGTGCCAGAGATTTCCTCAATCATCCCCCCCGGTCCGCACAGGTAAAACCGCATTGCTGGGGCCTGCTGCAGTTGCTCAAGCACAGCCCGGCCTGTCCAACGCCCGCAAAACCCTCGCCATTCTTCTCCTGGGGAAGTGAGTGATACCAAATAGTGGAAGTTGGCTCTTCGGGCAGCCCAAGCACTGCATTCTTCGTAAAACAGGATGTCCGACTGAGTGCGAGCGCCGTAGAAAAACCAGCAAACCTGTTGGTTTCCTGTCGCCTCCAGATAACGCACAATGCTCATCATCGGTGTAATACCACTGCCAGCGCTTAAGAGGCCTAGCGGCTCAGTATGTTCATGTGGGTCGAAGTAAAAGCCACCCATAGGTCCGCGAAGGGTTATGAGCATTCCTGGACGAGCTTGTTCAAAGAGTCTGGGTGTTACCGTGCCATGCGGATTCAATTTGATGGTAAGGTCTAGATGCCGATCGGTGGGGCTGCTACAGATCGTAAAGCTTCGCCAGATTCGTTCACCATCGACTATCCACTCTAACTGGACGAATCGACCCGGTAGGTCAGCCGCAATTTGTGTATCCGAGTTGTCGAATCGGAATGTGCGGACCGAGGGCGCTTCGTCGATGATGCGAACTAACCGGAGCTGAGCCGTCTTGACCGGCGAAAGCCTTGCCGATCGCTGGCGGTGTGCGGGCGTGGGAGGCGACTTAGCGGAGGCACTGCCTTGCTCAGGCGTCCCGGAGGCTCGATTGGCCGAGTCGAGTCGCACTTGAATCTCATCGCCGACAATGCGTACTGGGTAAGTTTTTAGCTGGTGCCCGGTCGGCGACAGGCTACATCCGCGGCATACATCAAAGCTCCAGTGGTGCCACGGGCAGATAATCGTCGAGCCTCTTAACTCCCCTTGAGCTAAGGGTGCTCCTTCGTGGGGGCAAGTGTTGTCGGTAACACAGACCTGGTCATTGACACGGCAGACCAGCAGCGACGTGCCGTTGTGCTCAACCTCCATGAGTGGTGTACTGTCAAGATCCGTACGCTTAGCAACACACACGTAGCCGTCGTCTCGCAGTTGGTCCTTGCAGGATAGCTGTGGGGCGTTATTCTCGGAAGTCGCTGCGTGCCACCAGCCGTTCTCTTCGCGAGCAAACGAGCGACGCAGAGCGGCACACTGCGGGCAGAACATCGGGGGATCTTGACCTTGGTGCCGGAAGTTACACCGTTCACAAATCCACGTGGGCGGGCAATAGTCGTCGTCGCGCACTCGGCGTGCTTGCTCGGTTAACAGTTTCTCGCGCCAATAGCTGCTAAACGATTCACCGGGGCGACGTTTTAAATAGTATTCGCGTATCACTTCTTCAAGAACATGGGGCAGTTGATGGAGGTCGACACCCAAACGATACGGCATTCCCAGGTAGACTTGTCCAGCAAGGCCTCCGCCCAAAAACACGTCGAACCCCTCGCGGGTGCCGAAGGCTCGCCGTACCCGCACGCCTTTTAGCCCGATATCTGCCGTAAAGTGTTGGGCGCAACTGGAGGGACAGCCGCTCATGTGGATACGGATGTTGTGCAAACGCACCTGGCGGCGGCGCAATTGTTCCATGAGCCGAAACATGTGGCCTTTGGTTTCTGTAACAGCGATATTGCAGAATTGCGCACCGGTGCAGGCTACGCAGTTGCGGTCCAACGCGTCCGCATATACGGACAAACCGTGGGCGGCCGCATCCGTGGCAGCAGCCTCTTTAAACCCCTCACGGATATTGATTACCGCAATGCCTTGCTCGTAAGTCGTCCGTAGCTGGCCGTCTCCCCACCGGCGACTTAACACCGCCAGCCCTTCCAGTTGCTCCCAGGAAAGTCGCCCGAGCGGCACGTTCAAGCCCATCGTCCACAAATGGGGAACGGACTGCGGAAACCAGCCGATGAAGTCGTCGTGAATTACAGCCGGCTCAGGCGGTTGAGCGCACGGCTCGAGTTGAAACGGCAATTGGCGACTCAGCCGTTCCAGCAACCCGTCGACTCCGATCTTTTCTAAGAGATAACGAAATCGCGCAGCATGGCGATCCTCTCGAGATCCTTCCACCCGGTAGATGTCCAGTACCGCCCGCGTAAATGGCACCAGTTGCTCGGGACGTAACTGAACCGGGATAAACCAAGCCAAATGAGGGTTTTGACCCTGCGTACCGGCCGCCAGCACGTGGAAACGAACGTGTTCACCCTCAGGGCGAAAAGCCAGAAAACTCAAATCTTGTGTCCAATAATGTATGGCGTGGGACTTCGCGCCGCTCAAGGCAATGTTGAATTTTCGCGGAAGGTCGCTGTACGTGCGGTCGCCCAAGAACAAACCAGTAATCTGGTGACATAGCAACCGCGTGTCATAATACTCGTAGCACATCAACCCACTGAAAGGATGCCCAAAAACATTGCGGATGTTGTCATGGCCGGTTTGGAGCGAAGTAAGGCCTACGCTTTCTAAGCGTTTGCGAACTGCCGGGAGATTCTCAATACTCAGTCCCTGGACCTGAAGATTGGCCCGCGTCGTTATATCGATTATTCCGTGACCAAATTGGTATGCGATAAAGGCAATTTCACGGGCTTGTTCAGCAGTAAGCTCATTTGCCGTTACGCGCACGCGGAGCATGTATCGACCGGGAGTATCGCGCTTACGGTAAAAGAAACCATACCATTTCATCCGTTCTAAATCTGCCGCATCAATCTCTTTCATCGGTGTGCGCTGACGGGCATAGCGTTCGACATCCGGCCAAACGTCGAAACCGTGTTTTTGTGTTTTCCAAACTTCTGTAGGATTGCCCATGAATCAAGCTCCACTACTCGAGGTGGCGACCCCGGTGGGTATGCTGGAGGAAAAAAATCAGGTCACGGGACTTGCAACTTCAAACGCCGTTTGGTCGTAGATGGACGTGCCGCGAGTGTCTGAGGTTTGTCATGAAGCGTGACCAGAAAGCTGGCGAAGGAGATGATGGTTACGCATAAACCGAGGAAGAAAAATGCGGTGGGCCACGAAAGTGCTTGGCTCTGAAAAAGTAAGCCTCCCAGCACAGCTCCTACGTTCCCACCGGCACCCACCATGCCGCAAACACTGCCCATGGCTCGACGATTGACAAACGGCACAACGGCAAACGTCGCACCTTCAGCCATCTGTACAAACACGCTAAAAACGATTAGGGTCCCGACGGCCCACGAAAGACTTCGCATTTGCGAAAACCACATGAGCGCTATACCTTCGCAATAAATCGCGATAAACAGCCATTTGACGCGCCCACCAAGACCAAACCATTTGCCGAAACAGTCAGCTAAGTAACCGCCGAGTGTACGGGCAAATAGGTTCATTAAGCCGAAGAGACTAGCTAACATGCCCGCTACGGTTAACGCTCTACCGGGTTTGAGGTTCTGGAGTTCAGGGAAGTAGTCAGCAAAATATAGTGCTGCCGTGTTGTTCAACGTAAGTTCGATTCCGAACGAGGCGCCGTACACAATCATCAATGCCCAAGCGCGCCTGTCGCCTAAAGTCTTAAGGAAACTATCGGTCGCGGAATCTGGTCGTTCCAGCGCGCTACTCGACTTCCAATTGCCAGCCGGAGTATCCTGGGTCCAATACCAATACACTCCTGCCATTAGGGCGCATGCTATACCGGCTAATACCATGGCCAATCGCCAAGCAAGCGACTGGTCGTGTGTCAGAACCATCAAAGCGGCGAAAACAAGCGGCATCACCAACTGGGCCACGCCACCTCCGAGATTGCCCCAGCCTGCCGTTGTAGCGTTGGCTGTGCCAACACAATTCGGCGCGAACATGAGCGAAGTGTGGTATTGCGTGAGTACGAACGATGCGCCGATTGCTCCAATCGCCATCCGGCAAATCAGAAAAGTAATAAAGGAACCTCTGCATAATTCGCCCGTATTGTACGGAACCTTTTAACAAGTCGT
>CAYRMD010000109.1:0-14463 GCA_964425225.1 uncultured Pirellulaceae bacterium
TCCATCGAGCCAATACGCTCGTTTACCGCCAGTTGATCAGACGTTCCTAAAATCTCTTTGCAACGGTTATGCTACGCGCGTTTCGCGGTGAACTCGCAACGACGGCCGCACGACACGTTACTCTAACACAGCCTGTGGCTCGTTATTGAAAAAGGCGTTGCGGTGTCGACAGAGGCCTCCTTTTCTTCCCATGGCAAGACAATCCGCAGCAGAACGACTCAGTTAAACACGCGTGCCCCACGGAGATCTCAACAGACGACTTTGGTTCTGCACGGATTGTCGGGGAAGACACAGATATGACTTACAGGTTCCATTGTTCTCTTGCCTTCTAACTTGACAGATTGCCCCCCAAACCTACATTTCCATGGATGCCAGCGATACCGGCATGTCGCTTGCGGAAGAGTTCCGTGTCAAGAAGGGTGATTCTCCCGCGGGTGTCAGCAACGGGTTCCCAGCCGGCGACAGTCACGGTGCGCCAGTGGGTAGAGTCACCGTACTGCCTGCTGTGGGATGACGGCGTTGTGTTGACTACGGCATCGCTCCGGGCCAGCGGCGCGCGGGGCGGAATGGAGATCGATAATCAAAATTGCGCCCACCGTTTCGCTCGAAAAGTCGCGAGCCAAGCATTAGAACTTAAGCTAAGCTTTTCATGGCGACTAAAGAGGGAGCATTGCCCGAATTACGTGCTGAAGACACCAAGCGACCTGCGTGTAGGCCCCCTCTAAGACTTGATTGCAACGTCGATAAGTCTAGGTGTTACGCTCCCGTGGGAGGCGCTTTGATGAGCCGGCTTAGTTTTGCACGACCGCTTCGGACATTCCTAAGAAGCGACGACGGCCCTACCGCGGTCGAATATGCGTTGATACTTAGTGCGATCTTGGCGATTTGTCTTTTGGCTGTACAAGCCGTCGGCAGAGCTACTGGTAGTAGCTTCGAGCGATCCTCGCAGCAACTAAGCACGTTCATTCGTGGTGGCTAGCGCCAAACGTGCTGCGGTTGGAAGGCGACGTTGCATGCAACCTGCACCTTGGCCAGGCAAGGTGGTCTCCAGAAAAAAACGATTCTACGCAAAGGCGCGAAGACGCAACGGCGCCAGCAAGACTGAGCGCAGAGCTTGCGTCGCCGTATTCTTGAGTCGTTCTACCCAAGCGTCTTGAAACAACGAACGGTTCTGCGCGGCCCTTCTTTCGCCTATCGTGCCCCTGGGCAATTCTCGCTGACCGATAACCGCTTCCTTATGGCCGCGACGAGAAAGGGCGAACTGTTTCCGGAAAAGCGAACCTATGTTGGGCGATGCGATTACGAAGACACTAGAGCGGCTGTGGGACCCAATGTTATTCAAGTGGCACTGTTTGGGCTGAACCATTGAGAAAAACTGCCGATAACATCTGCCATCTTGCACGCGATTTACACCGCGAAGCATGCGAGTATTCGCGGATTCTACGCGTCACGCCTCGGCCACCAATGCGCCGAGCGGGTCGAAAAAGCAGTCCACGTGGTATTGTTGTCACAACCACACTTTTCAATTCACCAAGCAAAATTGATTCGTAGTGCAAAAAGGTGCCTTTTCGTACGGGGCTTGTTAGGAATCGGTGCGACGCGACGACCTGAATTCGGGGCAAAGCGGCTGCGACAAAGCTCTTCGAGATGAGCTTTTTGCAAACGAACCACTCCGGCAACGAGGGATTCCTTCGATTTAGGCGACGCCGCTGTCGCAGTCGGCACAGATCTGAGCGGAAAGGCGGCAGGAATCGCTCGTTTAAGAAAAATTCGTCAACCAAACTTCCCCGGGTATTCCATATTTTCTTTAGAGGCTGACATTCAGGGTGGTTCGACATCAGTCCGCACTCACAGGTTAACCAAAGGGAGTTGGCATTGAAAGAAAGGGCAAACGGATGAGCATTTTGTACTTACCATTGACAAGTTGTATCGATTCATGGGCACTCTTTTGGTGCTTTTACACCATCTGGGTGTCGTTCGTCGGGTGGATGTGGGTGTTGCGCATCGCTTAGAGCGACGTATCCGTCGAATGAATCGATCGTATTCCAGAACAAGCGAAAAAAAGCCCTTGGTCCATCGACGTCAAGGACCCCCGAGGCGATCTGGGGGACGGCACAGTTGACCAGGGAATCCGAGGAGCTAATGCGGAGAGTACGTATGGAATTCGTTCGCGACGTGACCAGCCAATTGCTTGCTCATTGGCCAGCCTGGTTGGTCGCTATAACGATGGTTGTAGCAGCGGTGATCGATGGCCGCCAGCTTCGAGTGCCGAATTGGTTGACTTTTTCGTTTGCTCTTGCGGGCGTAGTCTATTCAACTGCGGCCTACGGCTGGCCGGGTTTCTTCGGCAGCGTATGGGGAGCGGCTGTGGGCTTGGGGCTCCTGTTACCGGCGTATGCGATCGGTGGAATGGGTGCTGGAGATGTAAAGCTCTTAGCCGGCGTAGGTTCTTGGATGTATGCCTGCCTGGAAGCTGCTCGATTGCCGATCGCAACAGCAACGGCCGTCTTTCACGCGTTTGTCGTGTCGGCCGTAGCCGGTGCCATCCTGGCCGTGGGAATGATCGTCGGGCGCCGCGCGGTGGCCAAACACTGGGCGCAGTTGCAACAGATTCTGATGGAAATCTGGGTTATACGTAATCCGGAGCAGCTAGCCCAGCTCGCTCAACAGCGCAAACCCAACATGTTGCTGTTGCCATACGGAATCCCACTGGCGATTGGAACGATCGGCTACTTCGCATGGATGGGCATGCTTCTTTGAACTGCAGAGGGTGTGAAGATGGGCGACGCAGTCGGTAGGTTTTGGATCGGGCAGTGTAGGAAAGCTGTGACGGTTATTTCGGTCGCGGCACGTCGGATACATTGGGCGCCGGTCCAAGGACGAAGAAAGCGACGGGGCGCTTCGGCTGTCGAATTTGCCGTCGTCGCGCCGGTGATCTTTCTGCTCATTTTTGGAATGATTGAATTTGGCCGGTTGGTGATGGTACAGCAAATTCTTACCAATGCCGCACGCGAAGGAGCACGGCGTGCCATCCTGCAGGATGCCACCGCTGGCGCTGTTATCCAGACAGTGCGCAACTACCTGACGAACTGCACAATTAACGGCAATAATCCAAACTTGGTGATCTCCGTCACGCCTGCGCCGGAGCAGGCTCAAGCGACGGACGAGACGATTACCGTGGCGGTCAGTCTGCCGTATCGCGATGTAAGCTGGTTGCCATCGCCATTCTTCCTAGGATCTACGACTATGAATGCCAGGAGCGTCATGAGGCGTGAAACGTTTTAGCGGTTCGGCCTAACGTAGCGATGGGCACGCTTCGCTAGCCGTGCTCGGGCACCGTGTTGCGTACACAGAGGACTTATAGCAATGCAAGCCAAAACGCTCGTGTTGGTGATGATCGCCATGGGATGTGGCCTGGTGGCTACCATGGGCATTAGCCAAGTAATGCAGCAACAAGGTGCCAACCGCCCCGTGGAAACGGTCAAAGTGTTTGTGGCTGCTACGGACATCGATATCGGGTCACCGCTGAATGCCCAAAACGTACGACTGGAAGAGTGGCCCAAGGATCGAGTGCCCGACGGGGCGGTCACCAAACTCGAGGATTTAGAAGGAAGGTATGCTCGACAGCGACTTTTCCCCGGCGAGCCGATTCTGATGGCCAAGCTCATGGATTCGAATTCCGATACGGCAATGACGATCCCGGAGGGATATCGCGCCTGCAGTATCAAGGTCTCCGGTGAAATCGCGGTAGGAAATCTTGTTAAACCAGGCGATCGCGTGGATGTAATCGTGTTCTTGCATAAAAGTCAAGATGTTCCGATTACGTCAGCCCGAACAATTTTACGCGATGTGCGCGTCTGGGCTGTGAATGAGAAAACAGAGCGGTCCGTGGATGATATGGGAAAAGTAACCGTTGCGCAAACGGTATCGTTGTTGGTTACTCCCAAGCAGGTCGAGCTATTGACCTTGGCCGCACAGTTGGGGGAATTGAGGTTGAGTCTTCGCCGTCCCAACGATACAAAGGAATCCGATGAAAGCGGCATGACGGTGGAAGACTTATTACGCGCCGTTGAAGGACGGACGGTCCCGAATGCGGCTGCCCATCCGGTGCCCGGAACCGTTTCCCCTACCCAAGCAGCCGGTTCGCTCGACGAATTGATGCAACTGTTTTCCCAGATGCAGCAGGGCAACCGCCAAGAACCCAAGAATCCGGAACGACCCACACCGGTTACGCCTCGTATCCAATTCTCGATGCTGGTGCACTCGCCCCAAGGCTTGGTCCGATACGACTGGTTAGACGAGAAACAGTTGCCCCATGCCGTATCCTTGTTGGGGCCATCCTTCACGGGCGGTATCGCCAGTGGTAGTCCCACGAGCCATGCGACGACTTCACCAGACCTGCCATCAGGCCAGCCGCCTATACCTGCCGCACAGTCCACGCCCCCCATAGGACCGGACGCTCCATTGGAACAAGGGTTGGATACGAAAATAAACGTTCCTTAACGCTTTTGCCGATCTTGACAAGTGTCGGTGCTGGGGTGTGTGAAGGTCGGCCGGATCGTTCCGCACGGAAGCTTCCTCGGGTAAGGAAACCGTCATGCGAATTATCGGCTCCTCAGCAATCGCCCGAAGTATAGCTCATGGGCTGCTGATCGTGTTGCCATTTTCGTCGACGCTGGCCCAGTCCGACTCATCGAACTCTACCGGTCAACCGGTGTGGATCAGTCCCCAGCCGAAGTTTCGGGTGGTGGACCGGTCCGAGCGGCTGGAAATGGTAGTAAATACCAGTCGTATTCTGGAAATGGCATTCAAGGTACCGCGGATGCTGGTGAACAACACCGACATTATCGCGGCGACTCCACTTTCCCCAAGTGAAGTACAAATTTCGGCATTGAAACCTGGCTTTACGCACCTGAATTTGTGGGATGAGCAGAATCAGGTGCACACCGTTGACGTACTGGTTGTCGGAGACGCCCGCGAATTGGCTGCGCTACTGCAGGCGCAGTTCCCTGATGCTTCGCTGAAGGTGACTCCGCTAGCCAACAACGTGGTGGTTTCCGGGTATGCGCCTTCTGCCGATATGGTGCAACGGATCATCCGGATCGCTCAGGACTACTATCCAGAGGTGATCAATAACATCACCGTCGGTGGGGCTCAGCAAGTAATGCTCAAGGTAAAAGTCTATGAGGTCTCGCGCACCAAATTGCGCAAACTCGGTTTCGACTGGGCCAATTTTACCGGCAATGACGGTATTGTGCAGAATGCCTCTGGATTGGTGCAGGGCTTCTCGCTTTTAGATGGAACAATTGCATCGGCTAGCGGTACCACGGTTGCTTTTAGCATCTTGGATGGAGCCGAGTCATTTTTCGGGTTTATGGAGGCGCTGCGGCAATACAACTTAGTGAAAGTGCTGGCGGAGCCGAATCTAGTGGCCGTCAGCGGTCGCCCTGCACAGTTCAACGTAGGTGGGGAATTCCCCATTCTCATTCCTCAAAGTTTGGGCACGGTAACCATCGAGTTTCGGCAATTTGGAACACGCGTCGATTTTGTGCCGATCGTGCTCGGCAATGGTTTCTTGCGACTGGAAGTGCGCCCCGAAGTAAGCGAAATCGACCCAACACGTTCGGTCAACATCGGCAGTATAAGTGTTCCGGGGCTACGCACCCGTTCGGTTGACACGGCCGTCGAGTTACGTGCCGGTCAGACCCTGGCGATTGCCGGTTTGATCCAAACACGCATTGAGGCGCAGAACCGCGGGTTACCCTGGTTGTCGGATATGCCGTGGGTCGGCGCCATTTTCCGGCGAGTCGAAGACACCCAAAACGAGATAGAACTGCTGGTGCTGGTAACCCCGGAATTTGTGGAAGCGGTCGACGCACAGGATTCTGCCATCGTTTTTCCCGGACAACTGACCATGTCCCCTACGGACTGGCAATTGTACGCTAAGGGACTCATCGAGGTGCCTCGGTGTGTCGACGAAGGTCCCTGGCAGGAGGTGCTGCCGGGTGACACACTCCAGCCCCACGAAACATCGGATACCACGACTGCTAAAGGTGCGGCACGCAAAACCGCTATTCGTAGCACTACCGTCACCGACGAACCGCTCCTGATCGGACCATCGGGATACAAGGTTGACAAGTAGCCGAACTTCCCTTCCAAAGGTCCATCGTAGTCTAGACTTTTAACACACGTCTTGCCTGTCGGTTTTCTGGGGCAATGTGCAGGTACTGTGTTTCATAAGCATCACTGTTTGTAGTGGGAACGGACCAGAAGAAAGTTACGATGAGTAACGTTTTGCGAGTCGCGATTGTCGATCCTCACGACCGTTCACGAGAAGCCGTCAAGAACCTACTGTTGGCGATGGACACGGTATGGCTGGAGGCCGAGTGTTCACGGTACGAGTTCTTCGCCGACGTGGTGGTACAAACTTGCCCGGATGTAGGAATTATCCATTTGGACGCGGAGCCGGAAAAAGCTTTGGAGTTGATCGAGCGCATTCGGGAAGCGGCTCCCGATTGCCAGGTCCTAGTCATCAGTAGTATGACGGACGGACAATTGATCCTGAAGGTAATGCGGGCCGGAGCTCGGGAATTCGTCACCTACCCGATCGACGTCCAGGAGTTGGCTCGCGCACTGGATCGGCTGGGTTCGCAAAAGATGGGAGCCGAAGGAAGTGGCCGCGGCAGTATGGCCATCGCCATCGCTGGAGCAACCGGCGGTGTGGGAACCACGAGTTTAGCGGTCAATCTGGGTTGCGCATTGGCAACTGACGCGCGGCGAAGCGTTGTTTTAGTCGATCTGGATTTGGCTCTCGGTGACGCCGATGTTTATCTCGACTCCATTCCCGAATACACCTTGGCCGACGTAGCGCAGAACATCACGCGTCTGGACTTTACCCTCCTGAAACGCTCGCTCACCAAACACTCCTCGGGTCTGTACCTACTGCCACGGCCGGTACACTTGCAGGACATTCGTCATATCGATTCGGACAGTCTGCATCGAGTCATTGGGCTGTTGAAAGCCACTTTCTCACACGTGTTACTGGATCTGTCCAAGTCGTTCACTGACGTGGACATCCAAGCGATGGAAGCAGCCAAGTACGTCTTGCTTGTCACGCAGTTGGACTTGGGATGCTTGCGGAACGTGGTTCGACTTCTGGCGTCGTTCGAGCGCTATGAGGGACTCAAGGAAAAAACTCGCATCGTCGTCAATCGCGTAGGATTAAGCCAAGGGCAAATCAGTCTCAAAAAAGCCGAGGAAACACTGGGGTGCCCGATTTATTGGCAAATTCCGAACGACTATCGAACCATGAGCGAAGTGCGCAATCATGGCGTCCCGTTACTTAGCCACGCTCCGAAGGCCGCGCTGACACAAGCCGTCGTGGCGCTGGCGCACGATCTAGCGGGCGATTCGACGTCAAGCGCTCCCCAGCCTCCGGCGCGCGGCAGTTGGCTACGGTTCCTGAAGCGGCCGGCCACCCCCTGAGTACCATCCCGCTCTGGGGCGAAGCTCCTCGCGTACCGTTGCCACTGCCCCAGTGGCCACCGATCATAAGCTATGTTTTTTTCGGAACGGGCGCTTTGTGTCCGTAATCGGCATCGTGCATGGCAAGCAGGATCCAGCCGGTAAGGAGTCGCGGTATGGCCAGTGCAGCGAGCTTACGAACCCCGGGCAACACCAAAAGTGATACGGCCAAGCAGCAAGAGTTTGAAAACCTTAAACGGCGTGTCCACAGTAAGCTCGTCGACAAGCTGGATCTGTCCAAGGTCGGGGAACTCGAAGGAGAAAAACTCCGCCGCGAAATCCGCTTGGTGATCGAGCATTTGTTGGACACAGAAGACACGATGCTAAATCGTGTCGAACGGGAACGGCTTATCGAAGAAATCTTGGACGAAACGTTTGGCTTGGGGCCGCTGGAAATGCTGTTAAAAGATCCGACCATTAGCGACATTCTTATCAACGGCCCTAAGCAAGTGTATGTGGAGCGCCGGGGAAAACTAGAAAAAACCAACGTCCAGTTTCGGGATAATCAGCATCTGCTGCAGATTATCGACCGCATCGTTTCCAAAGTGGGGCGGCGCGTGGACGAAGTCTGCCCGATGGTCGACGCCCGCTTGGCAGATGGTTCACGCGTCAACGCCATCATCCCGCCACTAGCCCTGGACGGTCCGGCTGTGTCGATCCGGCGCTTCGGTTCGAATCCGCTGAAACTGGAGGACTTGCTCAACTACAAGGCTTTTACCCCCGAAATGGTTATGTTGCTGGAGGGCGCCATTAAAGCCCGATTGAACATCATCATCTCCGGTGGCACTGGCTCGGGTAAAACCACACTCCTGAACACCCTGTCCAGTTTTATCCCAAATGAGGAGCGGATTGTAACGATCGAGGATGCCGCGGAGCTACAACTCCAACAGGAGCACGTGGTGCGTTTGGAAACTCGTCCACCGAACATCGAAGGCAAGGGAGCCATCACGGCAACCGATTTGGTGCGGAACGCCCTACGCATGCGTCCAGAACGGATCATTATCGGTGAATGTCGAGGTCCGGAAGCATTGGATATGCTCCAGGCCATGAACACCGGGCATGATGGTTCCTTGACCACCCTGCATGCCAATAGCCCGCGCGACGCCATCGCTCGATTGGAAACCATGATCATGATGTCGGGCTTTGAAATGCCCGTCAAAGCGATGCGCCAGCAGATCGCCAGCGCCGTGCAACTCATCGTACAAGCCAATCGACTTCAAGGCGGCGCGCGTCGTGTTACCCATATCACCGAGATTGTCGGGATGGAACAAGACACGGTTGTCATGCAAGACATATACCGTTACGTGCAAGAGGGTGTTGATGAACATGGTAGGGCCTATGGCTATTTCGAGTGTACGGGCGTGCGGCCCAAGTGCATGGCCCGGCTCGAAGCAGCCGGCATACGGTTGCCCGCCAGTGCCTTTCGCCAACGGATTATGATGCGAGCTTAGTTCCAAGGGTAATTATCTCCATGACCAGCTCTTTACTCATGGTTACCATTCTGGCTGCGACCTTTATGGGAGTCGTGGCGATGGTCGTGGCTCTTTGGATGACCGTTACGCACCACACCTCGTCCCTGGAATCACGCTTATCGCGCTTGGCCTCGCGACAAACCTCGCTCGGACAACAGCCTGTCAGCGTTCTGGTGGAACCCTTGACCGAAAAAAAAGGCATTGCAGATCGAATTCTCGATTCGTTGCGATTAGACATATGGCTGGAACAGGCAGGCCTAAATTTGTCGAGTAAACAGTTTTGCCTACTGAGCGTTGCCCTGGCCATGGGAGCCGGAGCGGCCGTAGCCTTGATCGCAAATTGGAAGTGGACGGGGCCAGCCGCCGTGGCCGCAGGAAGCCTACCAGCGTGCCTGGTCTGGTTTCAGCGCCGCCGACGACTTCAAGCCTTCGCGCGACAGCTTCCCGAAGCCTTGGACCTCGTGGCACGTGCCCTGCGTGCCGGGCACAGCTTGGCCGCCGGTATTCGATTGGTAGCCGACGAGATGCCCGAGCCGATTGCTGGAGAATTCCGCCGTTCGTACGAACAGCAAAATCTGGGCGTCGCCCTGGAGGAAACTCTCCAAGAAATGACCGAGCGCGTGCCCAATTTGGATCTACGATTTTTCGCAACTGCAGTGATTCTCCAACGCCAAACCGGCGGTGATCTTGCCGAAATTCTCGATAAGATCAGCCGCCTGATTCGAGAACGGTTCCAGATCTGGGGCCAGATCCAAGCGCTTACTGGCGAAGGGCGCCTATCGGGGATCGTGTTGCTAGCTCTGCCTCCGGTACTGTTCTTAGTTATGTATCGCTTGAATCCGGAATACTGCATGGTGCTCTTCCGTGATCCCATGGGACAGAAAATGTTGTTATGGGCCCTGGTGATGCAAATCCTGGGTGCCCTGGTCATCCGTAAGATCGTCAATATCGAAGTGTGACCCGGTATGCTCGGAATTGCCGTTTGGAATGTGCCTCACGTCTGGACATTGCTGGCCGCTTTCCTGTCGATTGCGTGCCTGGCGTGGCTGGTTTTGGATTGGTTTGCCCGTGGCAGGAAACCGACCGTCGAACGATTGGAACGGCTCAGCCGACCGTTGCGCGGGAATGCCGAGCGGCAAACCGAAGGCGCCGACCAGTTAACTCGCGTACTGGAGAAAGCAGCCCCGGCTCTTGCCAAACCGCTGCAATCCAAAAATGAAAAAGAAATAAGCCAGTTGCGCCGGCGGTTAGCTCAAGCCGGGTATCGCGACGAGATGGCTGCGACGGTATTTCTCAGTTTGAAGTTCCTCGGCCTTTTACTGGGTCTAGCGACCGGCGGCGCGGTCTCCTGGTTTTTGGGCCACGCCACAACCCAGATGCTTTACCAGAGCGTGATTGCTGCCGGCCTTTTGTTCTATTTACCGGAATTGATACTTAACTATCTGATCCGTCGCCGAAAAAAAGCTATCTTTCTGGGCTTGCCCGACGCACTGGACCTCCTGGTCGTGTGTGTCGAGGCCGGTCTTGGGTTGGACCAAGCCATGCGCAAGGTGGGCGAAGAGATGGCGCGGACACACCCGGTGATTGCCGAAGAGTTTGCCCTCTGCAACTTCCAATTGCAGGTGGGGCGTGCCCGAAGCGAAGTGCTTCAGGAACTTGCCAACCGGACCGGTGTCGACGATGTGCGCTCGTTAGTCGCCATTTTGATCCAGGCTGACAAGTTCGGCTCGAGCATCGCGCAGGCGCTTCGCGTCCAGAGTGATTCGATGCGCACACGGCGGCGCCAAATTGCCGAAGAAAAAGCCGCTAAGACAGCAGTGAAACTTATTTTTCCCCTGGTATTATTCATCTTCCCAGGAATCTTTGTGGTATTGGTCGGCCCGGCTGCCATTACCATGATGCGCGAAATGTTCCCAGCGATGAGCGGTAACTAATTAGTCCGGATACGGTGCTGCATCGTCTGACTCGACAAACATCTGGCTGATCGACTGGTGGTGGTGGATGCGTTTGATCGCTTCAGCCAATAATGGAGCCACGGACACGACACGAACCTTCGGGATTCGTTTCTCGGAGGCAAGCGGAATCGTGTCGGTGATGACCACCGTGTCGATGGGCGATTCCTGAAGCCGCCGGCATGCATCAGCACAAAGCACGCCGTGCGTGGCCGCTACGTGAATCTCTCTCGCCCCAGCCTTCTTGAGCTGTTCGGCTGCCCCGCAAATCGAGGTGCCAGTGCTAATCATGTCATCGAACATCAGCGCTACGCGTCCCTCGACCGGCCCGCCGATAATGTTCGCCGAACGTGTCGATAAGGGGCCATCGCGCCGCTTGTCAACAATGGCCAACGGGCCACCTAAACGCTTGACATGCTGCATCGCGCGTTTGATGCTGCCTTCATCCGGACTGACCACCACAAAATCCGACTCGGTCAACCCTTGCTGACGAAAATATCGATTCAACACCGGCCCGGCATACAGGTGATCCACCGGTATATCGAAGAAACCTTGGATTTGCGGAGCATGTAGATCCATGGTGAGCACGCGATCGGCTCCGGCCCGCGTAAGAAGATTGGCTACCAGCTTGGCCGTAATGGGAACTCGTCCTTCATCCTTTCGGTCCTGCCTGGCATAACCAAAATACGGGATCACCGCTGTGATCCGAGCAGCACTGGCACGCTTACAACTGTCGATCATGATTAACAATTCCATGAGATTATCGTTGACCGGAGGACAGGTCGGCTGTACCAAGAACACATCCCGGCCACGAATGTCCTCGTCAATCTTGCACGAAGTCTCACCGTCGGGAAATCGACCCAGCAGAATGCGACCCAGCGACGGGATTTTGAGATACGTACAGATATCCGTTGCCAACGACAAGTTCGCCTGGCCGCTGAAGATCTTCAGCTCGCGCATGATTTCAACTAATTCCTTTCGAACCGTGAAGACGTAAACCAGTTTCAAGAACTTGATTGTCACAAAAAACAGCGTCGATTAAAGGGGGATAGACGCTCGGCCGAATCCAACACCGGACGCGTAAAGCCCACCACGATTTGGCCCAATGCCCTCAACGCACTTACGGACCTAATTGGGGAGAGATTCCCAATCTGCTGTTGGAGGAAATACACAAGAGCCCAGCTGGTGCTTCGGCGCGTGCGTCTTGACTGTAGGTGGTAGTCTATCGTAAAGGCAAGCCGTTGCCGAAATTTGTCTATTTGCCACGGAAGCAGTGCACAGGATATGGGCGTCATGAGTCGGTAGATGTAATAGCTTCTTTCTCGGCCAGGCCTGGGGTGGTTCTATCTTTTTCCGATCCACCAGATCTGACCCGATGCGTGTGTTTCTTGGCAACGCTGCGTTCGTAGTGACCGCAACGAATGCGGTCCTTCAATTCTATTTTGCATAAGGGTCCGATGAATCGGGTCACTACAAACAAAGAACGTAGGAGACTACCTTGCCATCCTCCATTTCGCGACGGCGTGAATCACTTTCCGCTACCGGTATTTTGGGATAGGCTCTAAATCATTATTCGCCTACAAATCCAACTCACGTACGCCGGAAACATCGCGAACTCGGTGCACGTGGGTAACGCACGATCTGTAGCGGCGAGCTCCCAACTGGCCGCGATCAACGAGGGTAACGGCATTCGCAGGGTCCCGCTCCCTTGCGGTCGCGGCTCTGTGAACGAGTAGCCAGATCCACCCTCGTTGCACGAGTCGAAACGTTGACCACGATCGATTACGCCCCTTCGGACGGCGATCGAGCAAACCCCGCCGACAACCCGCTGCGTTACCGCGTCGTCTCACCTAAACCAAAGTTCCTCTCACGTTTTCGAGGTCACTGTACACCAGGGGTGTGGTTGCAGCTCGGAATCGGTGTCCAGGCCCGAATACGACTCGACGCCCAGCCGAGCGAAGGCTCTGGTTTGCGCCAACCGTCGGACGCGATTGCATCCCGAATGGCTTGCCATCCGCACGCCCGGTAAGGCACATGTCGTTCATAATTGACGGTAGAGTGCTACGACCCTTTTTGCCGCCAATACGTGAATTGCCGTGCGTAGTCCGGCCAGAATGGCGGTTTCCGTCAGCCCAGGCCAAGGGCCTGGGTTCCAATGAGCCTAACGACCACGTGCAACGTGCCCCTACGGATCCGCCGCAGCAACCGAGCCACCATGTTTGCTAACACCGCGACGTCTCGACCTTCGAGCCGCGAGCCGTTCCACGCCCAACTGCCGAGCCATCCGCCGCAAGGTTGCCACGTGTCCAAGGAATAGGCTCTACGGGATCAGGAAGGCTTCGTTGGATGCAACGAGCTTCTGTCCCTAGAGCACACACGTCAAATCAGCTCGATCCGCTTGATTGGCGACGCGCTCAGGTTTGCCACGGTGCGTTTTTTTGACCTGAGACCCTGTCGCTGGCTTTCGCCGCGAAGGCTGGCAGGTCGCTGGTTGCGGCCGGGGAACTTCTGCGCTGGTACATACCGAAAAGTGCCGGCTTTTCATCGAGAATCCGAGCTTGCTCTTAAGATTTGCATGACTAAAAAGCCATCAATATTGATGGCGGCCTTTATCAATCCGAAATGTTGCTACAATCCGCAGCACCGATTCTTACCTAAAATCGAGACGAGCGCACCGTCAGCCCGAATAATACACAACCAGAGCTCGCGATGCTGAAGGGAAATAGCCAGAGAGTCGCGCCGTGCCATAGCTTAGCCTCCATATTAACTTTTTCCCTAAATAGGTCCACGTCATTATGGAAGCGTTAAGCGGCACGTGCACAGAGCCGCCGGAAATATTGGATCTGTGGATAGAAATGTTGATGAGCTTTTATCCCCTTACACACCAGTTCTACTAATTCCTCGATCGAAGCGTACCGGTGATTCCGAGTAACCTCGTGATGTACCTGCCACCAGATGCGCTCGATTGGGTTCGTCTCCGACGCGTACTTCGGTAGAAAATGCGCTTCAGTGCGACCACGCATGCTCTCCAGATATTCCCGCACCAAACGACAATTGTGGAACCGCGCATAGTCGCACACCACAGGGATCAGCCGACAACACCGAAGCTGTCAACTCAGATTCTTTAGATGGTTAATGAACAGTACGGCATTTCGTTGGCAGCCTACCACAGATCTGACACCGGACCCGTTCTCCAATGCAACGAACCACTGAGCTGACGCTTGTGGTTTGTGCCCGGCGTGCTCACCGTAGCCTGCTCGCCACGGGGCATCCAACAGTTGCCAATCTTCGGATTTAAGTCAATTTGTACCCCGCGACAGAGCTTGTGATCCTCGGGGGAAAGTGGGAGAAAATTTTTCTGAGCCGTGGCTTGGCCTCCATGCGGTGATGTACTTTTTTACCAATAGGGCAGGCCGAGCCTAGTTTTTGCAATATCAATTTCTCGTCATTTCGTGCTTCCAAGAGCGTGTGGACCTCTTTAGCTCATCCGTCTTTTGCCGTGCTCTTAAGGTACC
>CAYRMD010000110.1:0-13997 GCA_964425225.1 uncultured Pirellulaceae bacterium
TATCCATCGAGCCAATACGCTCGTTTACCGCCAGTTGATCAGACGTTCCTTAACGTTTTGAGCCGTCCCTACACAGTCCTCTTCAGTTTCCGCAGGTGGGCATGCCCTAACAGTAGTCACACAAGGGCTATATACGCGTACCATCCGATCAGGGCAACTGGCCGCGAGCCAACCTGCAGTTTGCGCTACGAGACACATCGAGCGAGACGAACGCAGCAAGGAGCAATAAGCCAGATTCGAATATCCTCGTCATGATACGTCTCCCTTTCGCCATAACACGTCTGATACGAAACTCAACGAAATAATCCGAAATGCAACAAGATGGATTGTAATGATCAGCAGTCGTCTTAGCGCCGCAACAGGTGGCGCTCGACTTCTCGGTCTACCAACGAAGGCTGTGCTGAATTGATCTTTCATGAAGCCGATCTTTCAACCCTTATCCGCCCATTCCGGCATTTTCGGTCGCTAGGGAACTATTACTTTGCAACCGGCGCACCGTGCCGGCTTCCAGCCATATCGCGGTCGGCGTATCGGCTAACCAGCGGATGGAAGTCGGTAAATATCCACAAGATACCTTCTCGTCTGACAAGGTGGTCGGATCCACCGGTCCGCGAACCGATACAAGAGCAACTCTCGCATCGTGTTGTTCGGCCAGTTGTTTTACATGGGGCAACTCATACCAACAGCGCCCGCAGCTTGGATTGAATAACACCACCAGCCATCTTCCACGACGTAAGTCGCCTTCAAAATCCTCGATAAACGGCAATAGCGGCAGTCGTCTGTCTTGCCAACGCTCAGGACGCAAAACGATCGTCTGCCCGTCCTCCAATACGTCTCCTAATACCACCGACTCGCCACGTTGCCATCGTATATAACCCACAGCCAGCACCAGCCCTACTAGCAGGCATGTAAGCCCCACGAGCGCTGCACGCCATCGAGCTTCTCGCGTAGTGTGGACATCGGAAATTCGGGGCACCAGCACCAGGGCCCCGATTACCAGTGCGTCCAACACCAACGCCCACCAAGGGGAAACCTCCAATGCACCGAAACATCCACAGTTGCTTTCGCCTGCCGCGGCACGCCACGCCGCTACTTGACCAAATACCACAAACAGTCCGACAGTAGCCCAGCGAGCTACCTCGCGCAAAAAACCGGAGATTAACCACAGCCCAAAGAACAACTCGAGCTCGATGTGCCGTATCTTCCAGGCTGCCGAGTCGAAAACACTGTTGCCTAGCGGAGGTGTCGAGAGAAACTGGTAACTTTTTAAGCCAGCAGCTATCCACAAAAGCCCAGCTACCGCCACCAGCACCAGATGACTGGCAATGGTTATATAGCTGCTCTTCTTCTGACTTGCTGAAAAGGGCCCTAGCTCAATTGACTCGTGAACGAAACCCGCTGGCATTGTGGCCTCCCCCCAATGCGCCTTGGGCCAGAAAGCATCGCGCACGGTGTTGACTCCGTACCTTGAATTGCCTCAGTGCTGCCGATGCCGTGCAACTGCTTCGATAAGCCGTCGGCGCTTCAAGCTTAGAGGTCCGACCAATGAAGCACCAATTGCTCACTTCTTTTCCACCGCGGCGGCGCATCCTAATACCGATACATCGCCGAAATTATAAAAAAAAAAAGCACTACCCCCCATGTTGTGAATTTAGTCCCAGCCGGTTTGTACTCTCCGCTCGTCAATAAGTCTGCAGGAGAACTCTAGTCGGTTGGCCGGTCAAAACCGGTCCTAATATTGTCACGCTACGGCATCGCCACGGCTGGCGGCGTCGTGCGCGACGCGTCGTTGGATGCAGTCGAGCCCGACGAAAGCCGGTTTTACGTCCGAATCGTCACACCACGCTTATCCCCCTAATGACCTTCACGCGAGGCGTGGTCCATTAACGGCAATAATTGCGCCCAGTCTCAGCGCCGTGTGCGTAGTAAGACGCTGCTTAGCAACGCACGGCACGCTCTACGGGTCAACAAGATTATCAACGCAAAGGCGCTAGCGAAACGGGATAGCCGCAGCGATTGGATTGTTAGTGTTAGCGTCTTCCGCTTTTGCGTTTATTACTACAACGAAGTGCCGCTCGCTTACGGTCGCGGCTCGGGACGCCGCTTCATGGCACCTCTTTTGCTAACAAGCAAGTACTGAGCAACGTATTATGTCGCACGTCTCGAAGCGGCAACAGAGCCGAACCGTTGTTACCGGTTAACTTTGAATGAAAACTTCCACCTGCGACCAATACGTACGTCACTTGGTTACTCCCGGGGCCAAACCGCTATTGTTTGGACTTCATTGCGGGGCTATCCTTCTGCGTGCCCTGGAAAAAGGCGGTGATCAGCCAATCTGTGAAGGAAACATGTTTTCGGGCCGTTTGGACAGTCAAAGCTGTTAGGGTAGGCGCTACATGTCGTGCAGGCGGATGGATGGTTATTGCCTGATGATGTTGGGCTTGGTGGTGACCGGCTGTGCCACGACGCGCATGACCGACACGCCTCGTACAGCGGTCGAGCAATTGCTGATATCGCAAGCGGTGGACCTGGCACTGGGGCGGATCGACTTTGCGCCTTTAAATGGGAGGAAGGTCTTTGTACAAGAGAAGTACTTAGATGGCGTTGACAAGAATTATGTGGCGGCTTCGGTGCGGCACCGAGTTTTAACGACCGGTGCACAGTTAGTGGACAAGGAGTCGGAGGCGGACGTCATCATCGAAGTGCGCAACGGAGGACTGGGCACCGATCGCACCGAAAGTTTTATCGGGTCTCCGCAGATTTCCTTGGCTGGTCCCTTGGCTTTGCAGATACCGGAAGTGCAAGTAGTGACCAACAAGCGACAAACGGCAACCGCTAAAATCGGTATCGTCGCCTATGATGCCCGAACACGCCGCTCGCTGGGTGCCGGCGGCGTCAGCATCGCACGAGCTGATGCCAACAATTGGTTTATTTTGGGAATGGGGCCATTTCAAAGTGGCTCGGTGCGCAAAGAAATGCAACAAGCCGCTATCGAAAATGTGTTACCCCTGGAATTAGCTCGCTTCATTCCCTTCGGTTCGTTGCCCGAACACAAGGGCGATTTACCCAGTACAGCACCGGTGGGGTTTGAGCCATCGGTGCGTGCTGCGGGCTCGGAGTTTCCTCTGCCGATGGCAAACGGGTTGGTTGTCCCGGTACCGGCACAGC
Organism: uncultured Pirellulaceae bacterium; assembly: GCA_964425225.1. Classification (GTDB taxonomy): domain Bacteria; phylum Planctomycetota; class Planctomycetia; order Pirellulales; family Pirellulaceae; genus BPJU01. Next base: position 3,169 of record CAYRMD010000110.1, read on the forward strand.
CGCATGGGCCGGCAACCGGATGGCCGCCTTAGAAGCGCAATCCCCAGGATCCACCATGCCGGATGTCTGCATGATTATCAACGAACGTGCTGGCGGCATGGAATTGGTACGTCCTTGGCTGCAGCAGGAGGCCGAGCGACATGGGATTGTCCTTTTCAGGCCGGTCGATCTTTGGGGAGCGGTGGACGCAGTTTATAGGGCGTTACGAGCCGGTTTTCGGCGCTTGATCATTGCCGGTGGAGACGGCACGATTAGCAAATTGATCAATGCCCTTGCCCGGCGCTGGGACGCGTTAGAGTTGGCGATTCTACCGGCAGGAACAGGTAACGACTGGGCTCGATCCCTGGGTCTGCCGCTGGACGATTTGGCAAGTTGCTTGCAATTGGCGCTGGAAGGCGAGGCTTTACCCACAGACGTCATTCACATTGTTGGATCGTCGCCGGAGTACTGTATCAATGCAGCTACGGCGGGCATTGGAGCACGCGTCGCGGCCGAAGTACGCCCAGAAGACAAACAGCGCTGGGGCGCCGTGGCCTACTGGTTGACGGCCGTATCGCACTTGACTCAGTGGCGCGAATACCAAGTGCGAATCGAGTGGGAGGAAGGGACACTCCAGACAGCGGTTTGGGGCATGGTAGTCGCCAACGGAACCTTTGCCGGCGGCGGTGTCCCGATCGCCCCCAAAGCTCGCCCCGACGATGGTCTCTTGGATGTTACGTTACTGCCAGCGCTCCCCTGGATCGATCTTCTGGCAGCCGGACTGACGCTGGCTTTTGGCGGCAGCGACCCGCACCGTATTCCTACCGTGCAATCGCGTCGTGTACATATTCATGCCGAGCCCGCGTTACATTTCAGTGTGGACGGCGAACCGACTCGAGCTATCGATACGCTATTCGAGGTTCTGCCGGGTGCCCTTCGCGTGGTACGTCCGCAACAGGCAGATGCCGCTACGCACACGCCGGCCTCAGATGGATAACCGACCGGAGAATGCCTCATGCAATTGGGTAGATCGAGGTCATTCTTATCGACGGGTGACACACGACGCTCAAGCGGGATGAGTCCACAAATCCACCGCCGAAAGTTGCTCTACGGCCTTGGGTCTTTGCTGTGGGCATGTGCTGCGAAGTCGGCATGGGCCGATTCGATTGATCCTACGCGGCAAACGTCAATTCCCGTCCGCGCCCCGTTGCGGCTGTTTAACGGCAAGGATCTATCCGGCTGGAAAACTTGGTTACTCGATAGTCGCTACGACGATCCTCGCCGAGTCTACTCTGTGCAGGATGGCCTCCTGAGGATTTCTGGTGAAGGGTGGGGCTACTTGAGCACTCTGGAGAGTTATCGGGATTATCACTTGGTGGTCGAGTTTCGGTGGGGTGCCAGCAATTGGGAACCGCGATCCGGAAAGGCACGCGATTCGGGAATCTTCCTGCATGCTGTTGGGCCGGACGGCAATAGCTATGATGGCCAAGGGGCGTATCGTGCCGCGATCGAATGTCAAATCATGCAAGGTGCTGTTGGCGATCTGATGTTGATCCGCGGTCGATGGGAAGATGGATCAGATGTGCCCGTGCGGCTGTCGGCTCGTGTGGCTGCCCAACGCGATGCGGATGGTTGGTATACGTGGGATCCTTCTGGCCAGACGGTGCACCTGGAACGTATCGGCAGAATCAATTGGCGCCATAAGGATCCCGGCTGGCAGGATCGATGGGATTTTCGAGGAGCCAACGACATCGAAAGTCCACCAGGGGAATGGACCCGAGTCGATTGTCTGGCACGTGAGGATTCGATCCGGGTCAAAGTAAACGGCCAGTGGGTTAACGAAGTGACCAAGGTATACCCGTCTGCCGGAGCAATTCTCTTGCAGTGCGAAGGTTCGGAGATTTTCTTCCGGCGGGTCGACCTGCTGCCACTCCCAAACGATTGACGAGTGGAAGGCTTCGCTAGTAGCGTTCGGTCCCAATAATACCTATATCAACGGAACTGTGTGCGTCCTGATTGTACGTGAGAATCTTCCTTGGTTTGGCGAGTCTAACGTAAGTTTGCGTTTTTCCGCTCAATCGAATGTGACTCGATACGTGGCCACTACGGGATTCCTGCTAAAGACGTTCTATTACGCAAGTGGAGAAATCTAACGCAAAAACACAAAGGCGCAAGGAGGATAACAACCAGCGTCGATCGCCGAAATGTGTGGTCGAGTCTTTGCGTTTCTCTAGTTCGTCCAAATCGTACCTACAATAAAGAAGCACCGGCTGCCCCTACGCTCCGCCAGCATCGAACGTGTCCATTCAGGGTTCTCCATCCGCGCTGATGAAAGAACGTGTTTCCTCTTAGCGATCGGTCGCTTTGTTACGGTTGCTGCGAATGCGGTTGCTACGAAGGCGATTACTAGGGGTGTGGTTACTACGAGTGGGTAGGGGGGTGTGGATAGTGACCCGATTCATCGGGTCCAAAACTGCAAAACGAGTAAAAGGACCGCATGAATGCGGTCACTACGGCCGCGGCTCCGCTTCCACCAAACATAAATTTTGGGACAGGCTATGCATCACTAGTCGCCCACAAACGACCGGCCCTGCGCGGACCGATAGTCCCATACGTGATATTGGCCCGTGGCTAAGTATGCCGAAGGTAGTTCCCAGGATCGCCCTAGATCGTCGCGTATCGTTACCTGGCGCACGGAAGAAGCTTGCCCTAAACCAATAACCGCGCGCATATCGTGGCTGGTTAAATAGCCTTCTCCTGCCACCCATGTGTACCGGTGCCTGCGGCCTTGATCGTCGTCCAAAATGAGTTGCCATCCTGTCTTATCACGGCCCTGATACCAACGAAGGTCGACGCCCCACCAATTGCCACGCGGCGGAGTGGTGTTTCGTAAGAGGCGGACGGGTTCGCCGACATGACTGATCAATACATCGACTGCTCCGTCATTATCCCAGTCGGCTGCCAAAAGTGCACGACCTCGATGCGCCTGAGCGAAATAGCCGTCGCTGGAAACGGCTACCCAACGGTCAACCTGGGAAAAATCCGAGCGATTCTCTAAAAGCAGCGTGGTCTGCGCTAAAGACTGCGGCGACGGCGGGTGACGAATCACGTGTCCTTGGGTGATCATTGCATCACGGTCCGAATCGCGATCCCAGTCCTGAAAGACAATTCCCCAGCCGACGTGGTTCGTACCCGGTGCAGCAAAGCCGGTCCGAGCGGAGGCATAGTCGAACCAACCGTCTCCTCGATCGATATAAAAACCGTGCCATTGGCCCTGGTAATTCGTTACGGCAATGGCCAGTCCCGGTGCACCATAGAGCTGGGTCGTAGCCAGGCCCATGCTCCCTTCCGGTTCCCCGAAGGGGCCGCCGGCCACGCCGCGCTGTACGGCCTCTTCGCGAAAGGTTCGATCGGCCTGGTTAACATAGAAGTGATTGGCAATCGCATCATTGGCAACGTAGATGTCTAACCATCCATCGCCGGTGCAATCGGCTGCAATGGCACCGAGGGCTTTCATCGGAAGAAAGCCGCATGCGCCGCCCATTTCGCTGAATGTTCCGTCCCCGTTGTTGTAAAAGAACTGACCCGGTAAAGGAGCGAATCGGTTAGGAGGACAGATATCGCGCGGCACATCGGGCCCATACCCAGAACAGATCGGCTGATTGGCTAGCTGCCAGTCCACATAGTGACCGACGAACAGATCGCGAAAACCGTCTTCATTGAAGTCCGCCCACACGGCCACGGTGCTCCAGTGTCGTGCAGGACGAGTCACGGCCAATACGGCTCGTTCCGTCACATCTTCGAACCGCACTCCCTGTTGTAGTTTCAATAGAACGAGTTTTCCATAACCGGTTAGCAAGATATCAATCCAACCATCCTGATCGTAATCACACGGGTAAATTCCATGATGATAGAAATCGACAGAATTCAAATTAACATCGTGACTAATATCGACAAACTTCCATTTTTCGTATTGCCGATATAATTTTGGTGTTAGTCCAATGATATCGATTTCCAAAATACGCCCGCCTGATGCGACGAGTATGTCTAGTAGACCATCGTGATCGAAGTCCAATGATGCTGCTCCGCCGCCTAACGACTCGAGGATCGTGTATTGATTGCTTGCTTCGCCATTTTCGTATTGGTGATCGATTCCAGCCTCCGCCGTCAGATCGGCGAAGGAGAAGGGTTTGGTAGCGGAAAAGGGACCTGACGGCACCCTGACATTAGCGGGTTGGTCGGCGGGGATCGAGGCGGACAGGTCGACGAAGGCGTGTTCGGAAGGTTTTTCCGGTTCAAACGTCGGGCGTGCTTTGGGCCGGCAGGCGATCGCACCCAGCAAGCCAAGCACCGAAAGCGTACCTAATGTTACTATGCCAGACGTTCGCGACCTGAGAGCAGCACTACCCACCGGATGTCTCCCCATCTGCGGGAGGGTTCATGGCTTCCTGTTCGGCGCGATAGCGCTTCTGGTGGCATTCGTGTAATAGATCGATTGCGGCGGGGTAATCCGGTGCTTGTTCCAGCAGGCGTTGCACGAGCGATTCGGCTTCATCGCAATCCGCTAGTTCCAGTTGTAGACGTGCTGCCTGGTACAGTTGGTGCAAATCGGGTTGGCCAGGCGTGGCTTCTACTAGCTGGTTCCACTCAGCGAAGCGTTCTTTCAACTGCCGATAGCGCTCCAGGGCATGATCCAGTTCCGCTGAAGTTCCGGCGGCACGCAGGGCTTGAATTTCTAGCTCAGCCAGACGTTCTAGATACGTCGAAGGTTGGGCAACGGGAGGTACTCGTCGTTCAAGCAGCGCCAGTTTGGCTCGACGGCTGCTGATGGCAGGCAGCATCGCCATCGCATGGCGAATTGCCCGAAGTGCCGACTCATGCTGGCCACAGTCTAGGGCGATGCGGGCTTTCCACATCCAGGCGGGTAGATGCCGCGGGTCGCTATGCAACGCCTGATGGAGGATTGTGTTGGCCGTGGCCAGGTCTCCGAGACCGTAATAACTGATGGCCTTCGCCGTGAGAGCTCGCACGTTCTGTTCCTGATTGCCGGCGTCTTGGAGCAGTTGGATTGCTTCGTGGTAATCGTAGCCACTTTCGGCCAGCACGATTCCCAGTTCTATTTGGAGCGTTCGGTCGTCGGGGTACATGGCCAGCAAAACGCGATAGTCATCCTGGGCAAGGTGAGCGCGCTGTTGATACTGAAGTACACAGGCTCGCCAACGATGTGCGTCCGCCTGGCCCGGTAAAGCTCGGATCCAGCGATCCAACCAGCGTACGGCGGCATTGAGCCGCCCGGCGCGGATATGGCCCCGGACCAAAGCTTCATAAATCATGCGTCGGACGGGCCCTAACGTTTGTGGACTATCGACAAGTCCCGCCAAATTGGCCTCGGTTTCCCGCCCACGCCAGCCACTTTGACAAAGGAGCATCGCTTCTTCCAACTCCAATTCTTCCATGGGCCCCAAGACCTGGCGTGCAACGGCCAGATGTTGGCGCGCTTGTTCAAGGTCGTCCGGAACCTTGCAGCGGGACACCCGAGCCATCAAGAGTCGTGCTACTCCATCCTGAGGGCGCACCGCTAGATGCGCTGCCAACATCTGCTCGGCCCGGTCGTACTGTTGCTGTTCGATGGCTAATGCTATCTCGCTCAGGCGTCGCTCCGTCGCGGTTCGTAGCCACCACCCGACGCTCACAAGAGCTATCAAGACAAGAACTATCAGCAAAACAAGTAGGACGCTTTGCCTGCCCCTCATGGAAGCGCCGTAACCGTGCTCATTGCGAACAACCGGTCTACCTTCTGCCACACCGACGCTCGTGCCTGGATCTAAACTGTTCGATGCAGCGATTTACCATCAAGGTGCATTGGAAGTTTCGGACTTCGCCGGCAACGGATGCAACTCGATAGTACGAAAATAGATTTCTGCCAGTTCCGACTGGATTTGTATTTTACCAGCCGTCGGATACACGTCTATGGCTTCGTTGACGACCACGCCGTTGAGAATGTTGATGATTCGATTTCCGTCACAAATTACCTCCTGGCGATTCCATTCTCCATCGGGCCGTTCCACATCTTGTTTACCGCGAAATCCTATCACATCTTTCCAATCCGGGTCGCGGCCAAACCAATTCACCCTACCTCGTTCGAAGGTGCGCCGCTCGCCACCCTTTTTCCAGACGTATTCTGCATCGCGATCTTGGGTCACTTCAGCCGTCAGCCGCAAGGGGGCTGGCGTACCGTCAGCTAACTTGCCAGCCACCACGATAAAATCACCGCAACCACCCTGAATGATCTGAGATTCGATAGAACAGAGCCAGATGCCGTTATAGCCGCCATCGGGTCCGATACCATGCACGAGGATTCCGGAGTCCTTAGCGGCGTTTTGACGTGATCCCCAGGTACGCTTTCCCCACCGCCACTCGGTTACAAGATGGTAGTCGCGATACGCTTTTTCGGTTGTGAGACCTCCAAGGCCATCGCCCGAAATATGTAACAATCCATCATGCACGGAGAAGACACGTCGTGGATCTGCGCGACCCGTATCTTTCAACCACACATACCAACCACTCAAATCCTTGCCGTTGAAAAGCTTGATAACCTCCGTGGGGCGAATTGCTTCTGGGTCAGGTGCTTGAGCGACCAAGAAAATTGCCGGCCCCAGCATGCTTCCTCCACAAACCAGGATCGGAAACAGAATCCTCCCCACCATATAGATGCTCCCTCTTGTGTGCGGCACAGTCGTTGGTTCGATACAAACCGACTCCGTTTTGGATTCCATACGATTTTGAACTCACGCCTGTTGTTCAGCATAGTGAACGTCGCTGGTGATTGCTACCGGCGTGGGATAAGCGCGACTATAATCCAGGGACGAAATCGAGCTAGATCGGGAGTAGGTGGTACAAACGGCGAGGAATGACACAATGTACCGACGTAGCATGGTTGTTTGCGTTGCAATACTCGTAGCACTTGCGCTGGGCCTTAGCGAAGCACGCCTGCGTGCTGAGGAAACGTTTGTCGATCTGTTCGATGGAAGGACACTCGACGGATTTACCCAACACGGTGGGAAGGCTCGGTACCATGTGGAAGACGGGCAAATCATCGGTACGGCTGTCCCGAATACGCCGAATAGCTTTCTGTGCACGGACCGGATGTATCGCGATTTTATTTTGGAATTCGAGTTTCGTGTCGACCCGGGTTTGAATTCCGGTGTCCAAGTCCGGAGCCGAGTTTTTGATACGCCCACGGTTTACTTAGTGCATGGGCCAAACGGGACGTCGCGCGAAATTGGTGTCCCAGCTGGCCGTGTGCACGGTTACCAGGTCGAGATCGATCCATCGGCACGTGCGTGGACGGGTGGTATTTATGACGAAGGACGCCGCGGCTGGCTCTTCCCTTTGCATGAGAATGAACCGGCTCGCAAGGCGTTCCAGCCCAATCAGTGGAATCACATGCGCGTCGAGTGTATCGGAACGTCGATCCGTACCTGGATTAATGGAGTGCCGGCAGCCGACTTAGTGGATGACGTGACGCGCGAGGGTTTCATTGCACTTCAAGTCCATGGTATCGGAAACAATCACGAGCACGCTGGCAAACAGGTGCGTTGGCGCAATCTGCGCATCGCGGAATTGCCTCCGGCTCCCTGACCGCATGATCGTCGTAGGTACGTAACACAACGATTTCGGTGTCGCAACCGTTGGGCCGATAATCGTACGGACGGTTGAATAGAGCCACGACTAGGAGAGTTGCATGGCAAGTCGCAAGAGCAGTTTCTGGCGATGGGGCAGGGTAGTCTTGGTATGCTTAGCCACTACGGGCCTTTGGCATCGACCGGCGGGCGCTCAGGCGCGCTATTGGAACCAATATCGAGGTCCCGACGGGAATGGTTGGGCTGGTGAGGCGCGTCTGCCCGTCGAATGGAGCGAACAGAAAAACATTCGCTGGAAAACGTTTATCCGAGGCAAAGCGTGGTCCTCTCCTGTGGTCTGGGAAAACGAAATCTGGATGACTTCCGCAACCGAGGATGGCAAGGAACTTTATGCGATCTGTGTCGATGCATCCACGGGTCGCATACTGCAAGATATCACGGTGTTTCGAATTGCCCAGCCGATGTATTGCTACCCGTTCAATAGTTACGCAAGCCCTACGCCGGTAATAGAACACGGTCGGCTTTGGGTCCACTATGGAAGTGCCGGAACAGCATGTTTGGATACGCGCACCGGAAAAGTTTTGTGGAGTCGCCAGGATTTGCCGTGCGATCACTACCGTGGTCCTGGTTCGTCGCCGATTGTCTTCGGCGATCTGTTGTTTGTGAATTTTGATGGCTTCGATGTGCAATACGTCGTAGCACTCGACAAACACACGGGACGTACCGTTTGGAGACAAGATCGGTCTCTGGACTATGGCACGGATAACGGCGACTTGAAGAAGGCATATAGTACGCCGGCGGTGTTTGAACATCGAGGACGTTGGCAGTTGGTCAGCCCTGCGGCAGTAGGAACCATTGCGTACGATCCCTACACAGGTCGGGAGTTATGGAAGGTCTACCACGGAGGGTTCAATGCGGCTGTGCGACCGATCTATACGCACGGGCTTGTTTTGATTACCACCGAACGCGGATTGAAATTGCTGGCCGTTCGACCGGACGGAGAGGGTGACGTGACCCAAAGTCATGTAGTGTGGTCTAACCAAAAACAGGTTCCGAGTCGCTCCTCACCGATCGTGGTTGGCGATTACATGTATATGGTAAGCGACATCGGAGTGGCCTCGTGTTTAGACGTGCGTACCGGTGAAACCATGTGGGCCGAACGACTGGGAGGTAAATACAGTGCCTCGCCTATCTATGCTTCGGGCTATATCTATTTTTTTGACGAAGAACAGAAAACGTATGTAATTCGAGCGACGCCCGAGCGGCTAGAGCGAGTCGCGGTCAACGAATTAGAGAATGGTTGCATGGCTTCGCCTGCCGTGTTGGGCGATGCGCTTTTGGTGCGGACGAAGACGCACTTGTATCGCATCGAGTCGACTGGCGCTGGACAAAGCGGCTCGTAAAGGAGTGGCTCGAAGACTGCGACGCAAGGGCGTCAAGAAGCTAAGCGGAACTGAGCTATCTCGTGGGTTCCCTGTTGTACTCGTTGCGCCTTTGCGACTTTGGGTTAAAGTATCGTAGCTGCCTCTTCATCGCAGACGTTCCGTTGAGCTGCCGGTCGGTACAATGTGTTTGCCTGGAGGCACATTGTGACCAACCCCCGGTTACACCTCGCAGGGCCAGACAAGCAAAGCAACATCAGATCCACGGCACGGCGGCAAGACCTCGCCTACGATCAAGTCCCACAGACGATCGGGGCCTCGACGAGTGACTAGAACTCCAATTTTTTGCTTGCTGTGGACTGCCCGCAAGTGGTATACTTGGAACTTAGGGATGGGAGCTGGCGCGTGATGGAGTGATACTATGTTGCGGGCGGCGCTTTCTTAAGTGGTGGAACCTCTCTTTGGTACGCCCCCAGCAGTAATGATGCTGGACAGTTAGATGGGCCGTTGACGTTGTGTAGGTTTGGCGTTCGACGAGAAGAAGCTGTTCAGGTTGACGGAAAATGGCGAAGGTAGAGCCGCGTGTGCGTCTAACAAGTGCGGGATTTGATTGCGGCAGTGAGGATTCTTGACGCCGTGTGGTTGGTGTGTCTTAAAACAGGCGTCGTTTGCAGGCTCGTATGCGCGATAGCAATCGAGCGCGATAGGTTCGTAGGAACGAACGTCGTATAGCGGACTGACGCGTAGGACTTTGGGGGGAGCATAGCGAAGGGCGGAGACCACGTCATGAAGGTCAAATGTCCCAAATGTCAGTACGTCAACGATGTAGAACTGACTTCCGGTGAGCTCAGCACGTGTGAAATATGTGGATTCGACTTGTCGACCTTAGATGGAAGCCTGCGTCTCGATATGCCCACTGCAAGCTTACTGATGCAGGATCACGTGGCAGAAGACTTCAGCTTGGTAAAAACGATTGACCTAAAGACGTCACCCATTCTATATCTGGGCCGCTTTCGAATCGAGTCGGTGGTAGGCGAGGGAAGCAGTGGCTGTGTTTATCGGGCTTGGGATGAGAAATTGGGGCGTGTCATAGCGCTGAAGGTACCAAATGGAACAGGTTCGCAAAACTCCAGCCTGTTTCATGAAGCTCGAGCCCTTGCTGGTTTGCACCATCCGGGGATTGCACAAGTCTATGACGTGATTGAAGGGGATTCGGCGGGCGGCGCAATTGTAATGGAGTATGTGGACGGTAAGTCCTTGCATGAAAAAATGTCCGAGTTGGGGAAAATCCCGCCCCGACAAGCTGCCCAGTGGATGCTGGAGGTGTGTCAGGCCGTTCATTATGCACATAAACGTGGTTTTGTGCACCGAGATTTGAAACCGAGCAATATTCGATTAGATGCAGAAGGAAAAGTGCATGTATTAGATTTTGGCCTGGCACTTCACGAATCGCAGGCTGCCATGCGTTTTGGCGAAATTGCAGGGACGTGGCCGTATATGGCTCCGGAGCAGGTCCGTGGGGACATCGAAAAGATCGATGGACGCTGCGACATTTGGGCAATCGGTGTGATCCTGTATGAGCTGTTGACCGGTCGCCGGCCGTTCGATGGTAGAGGAACGAAACTGGCTGAGGCCATCCTGAACCGCGAACCGAAGCCTCCTCGGCAATTGGACGAGTCGATTCCGCGCGCTCTGGAAGAAATCTGCTTGCGCTGCCTGGCTAAAGACATTCAACATCGGTACCGTTCCGCGTATGAAGTGGCAGAGGAGTTAGGGAACGTCTGATCAACTGGCGGTAAACGAGCGTATTGGCTCGATGGATAGT